>NZ_CP028901.1:0-603884 GCF_003058465.1 Orrella marina
AATTCTGCCCGATCGCATCGCTGATCGGGTGATCGCAGCGCTTGCGAGAAAGGACCCATCTGGGTGGGAGAAAACATGGCGCGAACACCCGGAGGTCTTCGCCAAGCCCGAACTCAAGGAACCCTCCCATGCTTAGCTCACCGTTTCCTGTTCGAAAGGTACGCAGAGTTCGAAGCACCATTCACTGGGGGTGCCGAAGGTGTGGGCGCGAGGGAGTACTTCTGCTTGCATTCCGGGCAAGTGACGAGCCTCGAATTGCCTTGCAGTATGCCTTTCTTACCCAAGTTGTCCATGCAGGGCTGGCACACATAGTGCGGTGGTTCGGATCCGCGGCAGTCTTCCCGCACCGAGAGCACGAAAGTGTTTTCGTGCAGTTTCTTCAGTTCATATCGCTCCCGTTCGGACGCGCGGCGTTTCAGTTCAACAAGTTCATGGTGAAGCTGATGTGCTCTGTCTTCAGCATCGCGATGCGCGTTGGATATCGCCGTTTGTTTCTGGAGCAACTCAAGGGACGCAATTTGCGCCTTGACGATTGTGTCATTCAGTTCCTGGGTCGCTGCGGCGATCTTCAGATCATCACGGGCCTTGATGGCCGCGGATATGCCGAGTCGCGCGAAGTCCAGTGCTGCGAATGTCGATCCGATATCCATCCTTTACCTCTTCATAGGTTGGTTGCCACGCCGACTGGTACCGATTTGGAGCTCAACCATGCGTGACCTGTATGCCCGGTTTGTCTTGTGGCTCATCCGTCCAGCGCTCGATCTTCACAAGCAGAGGACAGGTGACCGCGCCGTTATTGACGTGGTCTTGAAGGATTTGCGCAACAACGGTCGCCTTGGTCAAGCTATTCGCACTCTGACAGACGCGTCCGGGCGATGTCCTGTATCTCGCCCAAAGTGAGATCCATGGCGGCTTCATTGGAACAATCAATCAACACAGTTGCGGACAACGTATGCCAGACATCACCGTCCTTGATATGTCTCTCCAGACGAACACAGAGCGGGCCATCTGGCTGGACAGTAATGCTGGTCATTGTCATTTCATTTTTCACGGTCAATCCTTTTCGGAAAAGTTTAGTGAGTGGAATCTCTGAGCCTAACCGATCTGGATTGGCCTCCCTTATTGGGGTTGACCCCAAACCCAATGCTTTCACTGTAGGCCGTATCGGCCCACAAAACATCATCTGATTTCAGGGGTAGCGAATGAGTCCTGCTGACGCCTTCTACCACACCGTCCACGACCATCCTGGGGGCGCAGAGTCCTTGGCGCCAAGGATGGGAATGAGCTCGGCCATCCTTCGAAACAAGGCAGATCCAAAGAAGGACTGCAACAAGCCATTGTTGGCCGATGTGGACAAGGTCATGGGCCTGACCGGTGATTACCGGATCCTTCAGGCTCTGGCGCACAAGCACGGGTTCCTCCTGGTCAAGGCACCGGAGTCATGTGTCATTGAGACCGACATGACAGTGCTCGAGCACATGGCGAGTCTCATGATGGCTCAGGGCCGCTTTGCACAAGAGATTCACACGGCCCTCGCAGATGGTGGTCTGACCGATGAGGAGATGAAAAGCATCGAGTTGGTTGGTCAGGATTTCATGACTGAGGTGCTGGAGATCCAGCAACGCCTGAGAGGGATGGTGGGATGAGCGGACTGATGAGGCGATCGCCAATGAACGGCTCGTTTCGGCGAGAGAAGAAGGGGCCAGGTCTGGCGCAACGTGTGGCCCTGATTGTCGGTACCGCCCCCACGCACTTGCGTGGCAAGGAATCAGTTTATCGATCAGAGCAGCAGCGTCGTCGCATTGCAATGCTGCCTTGCATCAATTGCGGTATCCACGGGCTGTCCCAGGCAGCACACCTGAATCTGTCTGCACTGGGCAAGGGGATGGGGTTGAAGTCTTCGGACGCCCTGTTAGTGCCGCTGTGTAAAGCTGACTACAACAACAAAGGATGTCACCACATGCTCGACCAGTCGGGGGCGATGACCAAAGCGCATTCCAGACGGGTTCAGTTGCGTTGGATCCGAGAGACCCGTGATCTGCTAATCAAGCGTGACCAGTGGCCAGATGCGGCAGAAGCGGACTACCAGGCGCTGGTCACCCCGTACCTTGAGAGGATGAGCACGTGAAGATCTACATCTCCGGCCCGATGACGGGCATGCCGGATCTGAATTTTCCAGCCTTCAACCGCGCCGCAGAGCAGCTGCGCGCTGCAGGACATGACGTGGTCAACCCAGTAGAGGTCAATGACGGTCACTCATCCGAGTGGGCTGACTGCATGCGAAATGATATTCGCGCCTTGATGGACTGCGACACGGTCGCACTTCTGCCTGGATGGCATGACTCCAGAGGCGCAACGCTGGAAAGACATATTGCACAAGAGCTTGGAATGACGATCCTCGAAGTCGAGGATCTCCTGCTTGCGTCGACTGAACAGTAACTTGAAAGGGACATCCATCATGACGACAAGATCTACCAAGAGCATGCCATGGTTTCGCATGTGGAACGAAGGGGTTGATGACGAGAAGCTTCGCTTGCTCGCATTCGAGGATCGGTGGCACTTCGTAGCGCTTTTGTGCTGCAAGAGCCAAGGCGTCATTCCGGACGTCGATACGCCCACTGACAATCTCACCCGGCGAAAGGTTGCAGTGAAGCTTGGCCTGGAGATGCGGGCGTTTGAGGAAGCCATGCGCCGGATCTCCGAGGTCGGGCTCATCGATGCCGAAACCCTCCAGCCACTTGCGTGGGAAAAGCGCCAGGCCCGATCAGATGCCGATCCCACCGCAGCAGAAAGAAAGCGGCGTCAGCGTCAGAAAGAGGCTGCAGAACCAAAAGACAGAGACATGTCACGCGAAAGTCACGCACATGTCACGCGTGACGCATCTGTGACATACACCGTGACGTCACGCAAGAGTCACGCATCTGTCACGCCCCTAGAGGTAGAGGAAGATAAAGAGAAAGAATATTCCGTACCTATCGGTACGGGCGGCGAGCCGCCAGATTGCGCACCGGACGAAATGACCAAGGAACAGCTCTGGGCTGCAAGCAAGTCCATGCTGGAAGCCGCAGGCATGAAGAAGGCCCAGTGCGGTGCTTTCGTGGGGGCGCTCGTCAAAAAGTACGGTGAGGACGCAACCAAAGCTGCCTTGTCTGCAGCCTTGCTTGAGCAACCTGCAGACCCTGCCAGCTACCTGACTGCCGCTTGCCAGCATGCAGCCGGACAGCGACGCCATGAGCCTGTGAACAAGCAGCAGGCGCTTGAACAGCGCAACCGCGAGGTTGCCATGAAACTGGCTGCGAGGGCTGCGTGATGATCGACCGAGACCGTCAGGACTTTTTCGTTCTGCTTGCTGATGTACATGCGTTCTACAACCGGGATCTGTCGGAGTTCTCTGGCGAGATCTGGTGGAATGCGCTTAGACCATTCGACTTCCCTGCGGTGCGTGAGGCTTTCTCCAGGCATTGCGTGAACCCGGATTCCGGACAGTTTTCGCCCAAACCGGCCGATATCGTGCGCATGCTGGGCGGATCGACACAGGACTCAGCATTGGTCGCCTGGTCGAAGGTTGATCGCGCCGTGCGCCTGGTTGGAACCTACCGCAGTGTTGTCTTTGATGACGCGCTCACGCACCGGGTTATTCACGACATGGGTGGTTGGTTGATGCTGGCCAGGAAAACGGAGTCCGAGTGGCCATTCATTGCCAAGGAGTTCGAGAACCGGTACCGAGGCTACCGGATCCGCAGCGAGTCACCCCCATACCCACCGAAGCTCGTTGGCGAGTCCGAAGCGCAGAACCTGCTCAACGGTCAGCCTGTTGAGGAGCCTGTGTTGATCGGGAATTCAGCCAAAGCACTCGCCGTTCTTGCTGGCGGTACCGACGACAGATTGCTCGAGTTCATCTCTGCATCGGCAATCGGTCAGGAGCTTCTGCCTCCGGTCCAGTCACGGATCGCAGCATGACGGTGCAATGCGTGAAATGTGAGAGCTTCAGCCTGCGCAGAGCAGGGAAGATTGCGCGTTACGGGTTTGGGCACTGCATCCATGATATCCCCGCCCGTAGCAAGAGTGCCGACTACCCCAGGATCTGCTCCAAACATGTCGCGGTTGATATGGAAACAGAGAGAAAGCGTATCGCATGGATCACGAAGAGATAAACAGAATCACCATCATTTTGCCCTGGCCAGACTCCCGGCTCATGCCAAACCGAAAGAACGGACGGCACTGGGGAACGACTCAAGCTCTGAAGGTAAAGGCGAAGCGGGAGGGGTACTTTTCAGCACTCGCAGCAATGAATGGCCGGCCTTTGGAGATTAGTGAGCGGGTACACGTGAGGGTGACCTTCGTGGCACCAGACAGAAGGGCGCGTGACCTGGATAACTTGCTGGCGTGCATCAAGCCACAGTTGGACGGCATTGCCAAGGCAGTGGGCGTCGATGACAAGTTATTCCGGCCCATCACCATTGATGATGCTGTTGACACGAAGGGTGAAGGATTCATGATCGTGGAGATTGGATGAGAGAGATTCCCCGCTGGATGATGCGCGATCCATTCGAAGCCTACGCCCGCATAGAGGAGATGGAGCAGCGCCAGACTCAATCAGAGGCACGACAGAAGGCCAGCAGAGAGGGGCTGCAGGATTTGTTCGACACCGAGACGCAACAGGAGGTCTGTGATGGACATGGTCGCAAGCGAGATTGAAAACTGGATCGCCTGGTGCTGGGATGGTGAGGATCCAGCTCCTCAGTCACCAGGACGCTGCTACTCAGCTGAGGGGCGCTACATTCCTCCAGCTACGCTGGATGACGAGGACCGATTGCCAAGGCGAATCATTTGTCACCAACGTGCCAAGCGTGTTCAGGAAGTGTTTGACAGACTGGAGTTGCTGACCCGACAGGTAATCCGGTTTGAGTACACCCAGCGATCGATGTACGACATATGGGAACAGCAGAAGGAGATCGGATCTGATGGTGATTTGCGCAAGGTCTGGGTCTGCATCGACAACAATCGCCGGATGAAGGCGCGACTGCATCTTGGCATCAGCCGGGAGCAATACCGCGAGCACGTTGAAACATTCAAGGAGTCGGTCAGGGAGGCATTCGACTGTGAAGTATGCGCGTGAGGTGATCGACTTGATGGCAGCTTACCCAGGCAGGAGGTTCAAGATCAGGCAGATCGTGAACCATGCGGCGCCCTGGGCCACACCAAGGCAGAGACAGTCTATTCGAGAGGGGGTCAGACGAGTGGTCCTGTCTCTTGAGGAGAATGGGCAGGTGTGCAGCACACGCAGTCAGGTTTGCAATGGAGGCGATGCTGAGTACTGGTGGAAACCGCAACATTAAGTTCTGGCAAACCGCAACGCAAACCGCGACAATATCGGCAGAGAGCTTGCGTCTTGAGAAAACGAACCCCGCCACAGTGCGGGGTTTTTGCTTTGGTGGATCACATGAATGAGAGACATGAGGACCTTGGTCGCATCATTGATGACATCGATAGTCTGGCGCATGCGCTCACGATTCCACTTCCACCTGAGATGCATATCGTTGCGCTTCGCGACGCGCTCCCTGCAAAGGTCTCGGCCCTGAAGGCCGCGTTCGTTGGCATCGCTGGCTATGACCCCTGGTCTACATTGCCGAGATGATGTCATGAAGGTCAGGACCGTCACACAGAACCGCGATGTGCACACTGCAACGGTCGAAGAGCGTGAAGCTCTTCGGATCATCGCAGACCGAGTGGCGAGTGAGGCAGGCGTCTGCCTGGGGCAGGATGGCGTGTCATACAGAGCATGGTTCACGACTCGCGACACCAGCACGGGCGTTCAGCGCATGGTGGAGGTTGAGATCATCAGGGATCGCTGTTTTCAACCCTGACCGCCGGCCTTGTCGAGGTCTGGTTGCCTGTGGATAAGTTATCCACATGTTGTCCACAGGTCGGGGGCCCCTTGTATTTCTATTGAAATAAGGGGGGTTCGAACCCCAAACGCTCGCTAGTCACGAGATTTCTCTAGGGGGTAATAATAATATTCGCCACGGCGGGGGAGGCTGCGACATGCGCATTCGAGTGAGGTCGGACCTTCAGAAAATTCCGTCAGAGATCACCAAGTTTGAGCGTCAGGTGCCATACGCCACATCAGTGGCGCTGAACCGGACAGCCGACGAGATCAAGCGCTCGATCATTGACCAGATGCCCAGGGTGTTTGACCGGCCCACGCCGTACACCCTCAGGTCTTTGCGGATCGACTACGCACGCAAAAGCGACTTGAAGGCGCATGTCACGTTTCGAGACGCAGCAGGCAAAGGCACATCTGCTGATAAATACCTCAGCCCTCAGGTGTATGGAGGAGGGCGATCACAAAAGCGCTCCGAGCGAGCATTCGAAGGCGTGGGTGTTCTCAAGGGTTACCTTGTGCTAGGTGGTGCCGCTAGGCTGGACGCCTACGGAAACCACTCGCGCGGGCAAGTTATCCAGCTGCTGTCCTACTTCCAGGCGTTTGGGGAGCAAGGCTATCGCGCCAACGCTACCGAGAAGAGCATCGCCAGACTGGCCAAGATATCGGGCGGCAAGAAGAAGGGCTATAAGAAAATCAACGGTGTGGTGTATTTCATCAGTCGCGGCAAGGGTTCGATGTCGGGTAATCGCGAGCAGGCGCTACCTGCCGGGATCTGGCAGAAGAAGGGAACGCACGGCGTGGATGTGAGTCCGGTGCTCCTGTCTGTCGATGCACCGCAATACACCCAGAGATTGCCGTTTTACGAGACGGCACAGGAAGTGTTCGGGGAACGGTTCGAGGACAACTTTGCGTCTGCACTGGATGCGGCGCTGGCGAGTGCACGATGATTGTTGATCTGGATGCCAAAGGGACTCAGGCCAAGTTCGCGCAGCTGGTTGGGATTACCCAGCCTGCGGTCAGCGGACTGATTGCCAGGGGAGTTCTGGTTGCCAACGACAACATCGGTAACTGGCTGCTGTCGTACTGCGGGAACCTGCGGGGAACCGCAGCAGGGCGTCTCGGAACCAGTGACCTGGACCTGACAGAAGAGCGCGCCAGACTGGCCGCTGCCCAGGCAGACAAGCTCGAGCTTGAGCTTGCGGTCACCCGGGCAGAGCTCGCACCGGTTGCCACGATTGAAAGTGTGCTGGTTCGGGCTGGAGGAAAGGTTGGCGCCATCCTGGATGCTGTGCCTCAAACACTCAAGCGACGTTTGCCGCATCTGACCAGTTCGGATCTCGAGCAGATCCAGACCGAGATTGCGAAGGCAAGAAATGCCGTCGCCGGACTCTCACTCGAGGACATTGAGGAGGATGACTCAGAAGAGGTAGATTGATGGAAGTGCGCGACAACCGTGCCGCGATCGCAAGAGCGCTTCGCCGCGGACTCGCCGCTTTCGCAGTGGCCGAACCGACCCCGATGGTCAACTGGACGCAGAAGCACTTTTATCTTTCTGCAGAGTCCTCGTACATCGAGCAACGTTGGGATGCCTGGCCGTTTCAAAGAGCCATCATCGCCAGCATCGGCAATGACGATATCTTCGAGGTGGACGTGATGAAGTCGGCCCGGGTCGGCTACACGAAGATCATCCTCGCCTCGATCGCGTATTTTGCGCAGCACAAGAAACGCAACCAGGTGCTCTGGCAACCGACTGACTCGGCCAGAGACGAGTTCGTAAAGACAGAGCTTGAACCGATGTTGCGCGACGTAGATGTGATGCACGGCATTTTCCCTTCGAGACTGTCCCGGCATAAAGACAACACGCTGCTGGTCAAGAAATTCATCGGCAGCATGTTGCACCTGCGCGGTGGCAAGTCTGCGGACAACTACCGAAGGCTTTCGGTCAGTGTTGGCTACCTGGATGAATTCTCGTCCTTCGATTCCAACATCGATGGTGAGGGCGATCCGGGCAAGCTTGCTGCCAAGCGTCTGGAGGGTGCGACCTTCCCCAAACTGGTCATCGGTTCAACGCCCAAGATCAAAGGGAAGTGTCTGATGGAAAAGCGCACGGAGGGCGCTGACGCGCTGTACGAGTTTCACATCCGCTGCCCGCACTGCTCTGAGCACCACCCGATCACGTGGGGCGGCAAGGATGAGCCGCACGGCTTCAAGTGGATTGACCGAGACCCGGAAACAGTAAGACACCTTTGCCCGCACTGCGGGACGCTGCAGACGCAGGCCGAATACCTGGCCGCAGCGGAAGATGGTTTCTGGTACGCAAGCGACGGCTCCACGATCGACAGTTGTGGCACGTTTCGCAACCGTCATGGGCACATCGTTGGACCACATCGGCGCATTGCCTTCCATGTCTGGACGGCCTACAGCCCGATGGTGTCCTGGCAGCAGATCGTCAAGGAGTTTCTCGAAGCGTACGCCAAGGCACAGATCGGTGACGATCAGGAGCTGCGTACGTTCTGGAATACGACGCTAGGTCGCACTTGGGAAGGCGAGGTCGACAAGATCGAACTCGATGACCTGAAGAACCGGGCGGAGATTGAGTCCTTTGCCTTGCCAGGAAAAGACGACAACCTGGTGCCACGACGATGCCTGCTGCTGCTCGCCGGATGTGACACCCAGGACAACCGTCTAGAAGTGGGTGTGTGGGGAATCGGCAAGGGCGGTGAGCTCTGGACAGTGGACCATCACATCATCTTCGGCAATCCCGCTGAGGACGAGGTATGGGATTCGCTGGCGAAGTATCTGTTTGAGTCCCGGTTTCAGCATGAGTGTGGACAGCAGATGTCGATTTACGCATCAGCAATCGACAGTGGTGGTCACCACGCGAACGCGGTTTATGAGTTCGCACGAAAGAACAGGCGAAGAAGGGTGTTCGCAGTACGGGGGCGTCCATTCGGTGAGAAAGCCATCAAGGACGGTGCAGGCCTGGTGGACATTGACTGGCGAGGCAAGCGAGTTAAACAAGGAGTGGTGCTGTGGCACGTTGGAACGAATCTCGCGAAGGATCTGTTGCACAGCCGATTGCAGATCGAAACGGACGGACCCGGACGGGTGCATTTGTCCAACGACCTGTCGGACGAATGGTTCAGACAATTCTCGGGCGAGGTCCGGGAGTCGCGTCGAACAGCGGCCGGCACCAAGACACTGTGGACCGCCAGAAGAAAGCGCGTTGAGGCACTGGATTGTGCTGTCTACGCATTATGGATTGAAGCGCACCTGAATCTGGCCAGAAAGACCGATGCATGGTGGGAAGCCTTGGCCAGGAAGCTTGAGGCGATTGAGCCCGACGATACCAAGCCACCTGACCCGGCACCTGGTCCGCAACCGAAGGCCAGGCGCGATCAGGTGGTCACACCAAAACAGCCCGCGAAGGCAGCGACGCCTGATGTGCCTGTCGCACCTCGCCCACGAGCCAGAGTGGCCAGATCAACGTACTTAAGAGCAAGAAGGTAACAGCGTGGCTTACACACAGAAAGATCTCGATGCGATTGAGAAAGCCATCGCAGGGTCGGAGCTCGAGGTCCAGTACGGTGACAAGCGCATCCGGTTCCGGTCGATGGATGAGCTCGAGCGTGCGCGCGATCGCATCAAACTCGAATTGAATCGCGCCGCAGGTCGGCGTCCCAAGAAAATCGTGAGAGTCCGTAACGCAGGAAAGGGGCTGAGATGAAACTGCCAACCTTGCGCGCACGTGGCTTTGTGTTGCCAACCCGAATCCAGAATGCTGGATCCGCCTATGAGGGGGGCGCTGCCACGGGAAGCCGTGCCAAGAACTGGAACCCCTCATCAGCGGGGCCGAACTCGGCAGCTACCGCCTCGCTGCCGACGCTCAGACGTCGCTCGCGCGATGCCGTCAGGAACGACCCATGGGCCAAGACTGCAGGAAACCGGTGGGTGTCGAACGTTATCGGCACCGGGATCCAGCCTTACTCGCGCCATCCGGACAAGGCTGTGCGCGAGATGCTCAAGCAGATGTGGGCTGACTGGGTGCCGGAAGCCGATGCGGATGGCAGACTGGATTTCTATGGACTTCAGGCCCTGGCTGTGCGCAGTATGTTCAATGATGGCGAGACGCTTCTGAGGTTGCGTCCAAGACGTCCGCAAGACGGGCTGACCGTGCCACTGCAGCTGCAGGCGCTTGAGGGCGATCACCTTCCGGTTGAAGACACGTATTCGACCGCAACGGGTGAAGTGGTCAACGGCGTGGAGTTTGACCGCATTGGCCGACGGGTGCTCTACCACCTTTGGAGCCGCCATCCGGATGAGCCGGGTGGATCCACCTACAGACAGAAGCGCCCGGTACCGGCGGATCAGGTGATTCATGCCTATCCCGTGCTTCGGCCTGGTCAGGTGCGCGGGGTGCCAGAGCTGGCGACTGTGCTTCTGAGGCTCAAGACGCTCGACAACTTTGATGATGCGGTCGCGTTTCGCCAGGAGGTCTCGAACCTCTTTGCGGGATTCATCATCAAGCCATCACCCACGGAGGGTGGAGATAACCCGCTCACTGACGACGTCCCAGAGTATGACGACGATGACACACCCATCGCGTCGCTTGAACCAGGGTCGATGCACGAGCTCAATGAAGGGCAGGATGTCCGATTCGCCAGCCCACCGGGGGCGCCAGAGAATTACGACGAGTTCATGCGCCAGCAACTGATGGCGGCATTCGCATCGGTCGGGATTCCGTACGAGATTGCGACTGGAGATTTGCGTGGAATCAGCGACAGGACATTGCGTGTCCTGGTCAACGAGTTCCACCGGTTGATCGAGCAGTTTCAGTGGACATGCTTCATTCATCAATGGTGTAGACCTGTCTGGAACGCCTGGGTGGAAATGCTGGTGCTGGCAGGAGAGATATCACCGTCGGACTACGTAAATAACCGCCGACACTGGCAACGAGTGCTGTGGGTGCCTGAAGGATGGCCGTACTTCAATCCGGTTCAGGACGTGAAGGCGAAGACCGATGAAATCCGCTCCGGGCTCACGAGCCGCTCTGAAGTCATTCTGGCCAAGGGCAATGATCCTGAGGACGTAATGGCCCAGATCGCTCACGACACCGAGCAGGCTGACGCTCTGGGGCTGGTGTTTGATAGCGACGGTCGACACCCCAAGACTGGTAGCAAACAACCCATCGATAACCCGGTCGATAGTCCAAGCGACCAAACGATCGAGCAATAGGAGCCACACATGGCAAAACCAAAGCGCTGGTACTCGATGCAGGCCAGCACCCAAAACGGGAAATCTGTCGCGGAGATCCGGATCTATGACGAAATTGGATTCTGGGGTACCACAGCGAAGGAGTTCGTCTCTGAGCTTGATGAAGTGTCGAAGGGCGCAGAGTCGATCCTTGTTTCGATCAATTCACCCGGTGGTGACGTGTTTGATGCATTTGCGATCTACAACGCACTCAAGCGAAATGCGCTCCCGGTCGAAACCCGGGTGGATGGCGTGGCAGCTTCTGCGGCCTCCCTGATCCTGATGGCAGGCGACAACGTGGTCATGCCTGAGAACGCCATGATCATGATTCACAACGTCTGGACCTTCGCCGCCGGTGAAGCCGAGGATCTGCGCAAGACGGCCGATCTGATGGACAAGCTGCGCGACGGAATCGTTGCTGCCTACGTTGCCAAAACCGGCAAAGATTCTGAGGAAATCATCCAGATGATGGATGAGACAACCTGGATGACGGCACTCGAAGCGCACGCGATGGGATTCTGTGATGCGCTCGAGGAACCGGTCAAACTTGCAGCGAGTGCCACAGTAGTTGGCATGTTGGCCAAGTTCAAGGACGCACCCAGGGCGTTCATTGACAGCCTGGATGAAGCCGACGCGTCGAAAGCGCCAGAGGCTGATCCGGCGCCCGCTGACCCACCCGCAGCCGACGATACGCCAGCCGAGCCAACTTCCGAGGATCCATCAACACAACCTGCGGAGCCATTGAACGTGGCGGCTTTCTCGAAAGTCGTGTTCGCTGCTTGCAGGGAAAAAGGCATCGAGCACCTGGCTGAGCCAATCTTGACTTGCGAGGACTTTACCGACATGGCGTCAGTGAGTCGTCGAATTCAGGACTGTGCTGACATTCATGCGATGTGCGTGACCGTCAAGCTTCAGGAGAAGTCTGTGGACTTTGTTCGAGCCGGGCTGACGGTTGAGCAGGTCCGGGCGCGTTTGTTTGACACGCTCACCAGTCAGTCAGCCGACAACATCAGCAATCTGCAGCGTCCCCAGGACGAGAGGCCGCAGTCGGCTGGGCCTTCTGTCTCAGCAATCTATGCCGCACGTGCGGCAAAACACTCAAAACATCGGCACTAAAGGGAGTCATCCATGAATGCAAAGTATGAAACCAACCACACCGGAGAGTTTTTGCTCTCCGAGGCCAACGGTAATCGCTCGCGCGAAGTTGGCGTGATCAACGCCACGGCTGGCAAGCTCCAGCCCGGCACGCTGCTCTCCAAACTCACTTCGGCCAACGCCGGCACCGTGACCGCAAATGGTGGCAACGCTGGCAACGGTGTGTTCGGGGCAGTAACTGTCACGAACCAGGCTATTACAGGAACCTATCTGGTCGAGATTACCGCAGAGGATGCTGACGGTGGAACTTTCTCAGTGACAGACCCAAACGGTGCTCTGGTCGGTACCGGAGAAGTGGGTGTTGCGTTTTCTGGGGGAGGTTTGAGCTTCACAATCGCAGACGGCGCAAACGATTTCGGAACAGGTGATAAGTGGACCATTGCAGTCAACGCCGGACTGGGTGAGTGGGTGCCCTATGACGACGATGGTGCAAACGATGGTCGTAGAACCGTTTCTGGTGTCCTGTACAACCACGCTGATGCAACCGAAGCGGATGTGGAGGCGACGATCATTGTTCGGGATGCTGAGGTGGCTTCGGCCAGACTGATTGGTCTGGATGACGCAGGTCGCGCGGATCTGGCATCGCTTGGCATCATCGTTCGAGACTAAGGCCACACATCCATCACAGCCATTGCCGCCTTGGGGCGGTTTTTGTTTTCTGGGCAACCTTAAATCGGTAGGTACCGAGCCTGCAAAGGTGGATGAGCTTTGAAAAGTCCGGGGCTGCTCCAAAGATGGGGCGGCCCTTTTCTTTTCCAGGATCGAAGATGAATAAATTTGAGCCATTGGTTTCTGTCGTCAGCGGTGAGCCGCTCGCGTCTAGCCTTGTTATCGCACGCGGGATGAAAGCAAAGCACAAGAACGTGCTTGAGTTGATAAGAAAGCACGCGACATCAATCGAGCACTTTGGGCCACTTGCGTTTGAAACGCGAGTGATGAGGCTCGACGGCAGAGGCGGGCAAAAGGCCGAGATTGCCATGTTGAACGAACGGCAGGCAGCACTGCTGATTTCACTTATGCGAAACAGCGATGAGGTCGTTGCTTTCAAAGTTCGCCTCATTCACGAGTTCTATCGAATGCGCGACGCTCTGAATCAGCGCACCCAGAACCTGTACCAGCAGTTGCAGGCCTTGGTCGCCGAGGAAGTCGAGACTCAGGTCAAGGCATCGTTCGGATCCCAGTTGATGCTTGAGCGCAAACGTGCGATTCCGGATTTCAAGCGGCGACGCGAATTACTCGAGTCAGAAATCCAACCTTCACTTCAATTTCACTGACCCGGCCACAAGCCGGGCTTCTTTTTTTGATCGCCGCCATTTGTGCGGCTTATTTTTACTGGAGCCATACAAATGCCATCACTAGACATCTTCAATGACGACGCCTTCGGCGTCCAGTCTCTGACCAAGGCCATCAATACGATGCCTGAAGGCACGCACGTGCCCAACTTGCTCGATCCACTCTTCACTGAGGAAGGCGTGACGACGACCACGATTTCCATCGAGATGGAGAACGGTGAGCTCTTCCTGGTTCCGGATCAACCGCGCGGTGCTCCTGGCCAGGTGGTTGTGGGTGACAAGCGAACACTCATCCCGTTCAACGCGCTGCATCTGCCTGTGACTGGCAGTGTCAATGCCGATGAGGTTCAGAACGTCCGCGCATTTGGCAGCGAGAACGAGGTTCAGACGGTTGCGGCGATCGTCAACAAGCGCCTTCAGAAAATGCGCCTCAAGATCGACGCGACGATCGCGTTTCATCGCCTTGGCGCGGTGACGGGAAAAATTGTCGATGCGAACGGTCAGAAGGTGCTGATCGATCTCTTTTCGAAGTTTGGTTTGTCGCAACAGAGCCAGGCAATGGCGCTTGGTACAGAAGCCACTGACGTTGCCCAGAAGATCCGCGATGCCATGCGCAAGGCTGAAGACAGCCTGGCTGGCACAGCCATGATCACGGGCTGGATTGGCTTGTGCGGACGAGGTTTCTACGACGCATTCGTTGGACACAAGAGCGTGAAGGCTGCGTTCGATCGCTGGCAAGACGGACAGTTTCTGCGCGATGATCTTCGCAAAGGGTTCACTTTCCAGGATGCTGTCTGGAAGGAGTACTACGGCAAGGTCGGTAGCGTGAAGTTCATTGATGACGATGATGCTTATCTGATCCCGATCACGTCAGAGGGCATTTTTCAGACAACGTTCTCCCCAGCCGACTATATGGAAACGGTCAATACCCTTGGCGTTCCGTACTACGCAGCTCAGGAGCTCATGAAGTTCAACAAGGGCGTGGCGCTCGAGGCGCAATCCAACCCGCTCTCTATCTGCACCCGTCCTCGTGCTGTGATCAAGCTCAAGAAGACCTGATATGTGGGATAACAGCGTCTTTGACCGGGCGTTTGACCGACTCGGCCTTCGGCAGAAGGTCGAGCCACACGGTTTCACGCATTTCGAGCCATTCATGGCCCGGTTCGAACGCCCTCAGGAAATCATGCTCGAGGACCAGATCCACACCACGGATTACTCGATCGAATACACGTATGCCGATTGTCCTGGGCTCAAGATCGATGATCAGCTGAAGATCGGCAGTCAGGTCTTCAAGGTCCACCAGCCGCCGACTCGACAAGGGGACGGGTATTACGCGGTGGCCCAGCTCGAGGAGGTCACATGACGCAACTCAGTCAGATGATTGACGCGCTGTATCAGGCAATCGAGGCGATCGAGGACTTCCCGGCCAGGCTCGAAAGGTCTCCGATCCGTGCGATCACCCGAAACGATTATCCGGCAGTTGTGATTCATCGTGGTGCCGAGACCGTCTCAGACGACTCGCCATGGCCACTGGTGACCCGCATCCGGCAGATCTATGTGACGGTTCATTGCGCAGGTGATGAGGCTGAGGACGAGGCGGACAAGATTTTCCTTATCTTGCAGCCGGTCTTCGCGAACTTTACGTACGAGGATCTTGTGATTACCAAGGAGCTGTCGACCGACGAGCCCAGATACGTGCAAGGCGATTTAACCAGAGTCGCGATAACCCGTCGCTGGGCGCTCACGTATCAAACCAAAGAGGATGCTTTGTAGGGACGATGAGATGAAAGACAAAGACACGAGCGGTGCCGAATCGACCAAACCCGTCGACTCATTCGAGGGGGCGGATGCCGTCCAGGACCCACCGACCACGCGCAAACGGGTCAGGCCGGCCGCCGGTGGCTCCTACATGGCAGACCGTGAGACTGGCGAGATCCTGCTGCTTGAACGAACCAAGACTGATTAATTATTGAGGAGCCAATCATGGCCAAGAAGTTCCGAAAAGGGCTGTTGCTGGCGAAGATCCAGCCAACAGCCGGAACCGGTGCGTCACCCGCTGCGGGTACTGATGCGATCCTGATGCGAAACGTGACGGTCACGCCTCTCGTTGTTGAATATGCCGAGCGTGATCTCATTCGACCCTACCTGGGTAATCCCGGCCAGATCCCGGTATCCAAACACCAGCAGATCGAGTTCGAGGTGGAGTTGGCGGGCGCAGGTACAGCAGGGGATGCGCCGGCATGGGGGGTGCTCATGCGAGGTTGTGCGTTTGCCGAAACCATTACAGCGGGCACAGATGTGGTCTATAACCCGATCACTGACTCGCACGAGATGGTAACGCTGCACTACTTCATGGATGGCATCTTGCACAAGATGATCGATGCCAGAGGGACTGTGAATTTTGACGTCACCTCAAAGGGCATTCCGTTCATGCGGTATCGATTCATCGGCACGATGGAGCCGATCACGGATGCTGCGATGCCGTCCGGGGTTGACTACGACAAGTTCATCAAGGTGATCGGTGTCAACAAGTCCAATACGCCTACCTGGAGCATTGGGGCGTACACCGGTTGCCTGCAGTCGCTCACGGTTGATATGGCCAACCAGCTGGTCTGGCGCACGCTGATCGGCTGCGAGGGTGCTGTTATCTCCGACCGCAGCCCAACTGGCAACATGGTCATTGAGCTGCCAACGATTGCGCAGCTGAACTGGCCCACTCTGGTGAGCAATGCCACGGATCAGGCCATTGTGCTGACCCACGGGCAGACGGCCGGCAACATCATTGAGATCTCGATCGCAGCCGCACAGATCACCAATCCAACCTACTCCGAACAGGACGGTATCGCCATGCTCAATCTTGGACTGAATCTTCAGCCCAAGGACGGTAACGACGAGATCGAAATCACAGTCAAGTAAAAGGAACCCGACATGTCATTTGTACCCGCTCGCCGTGCTGTTGCGACGTATCCCATCAAGGCCACTGTCTATGACGAGAATGGCGAAAAGTCTCAGATTGAGTTCATCGGGATTTACGTCAGAGACTCCATCAAAACAGTGGATGACCTTCGCCTGGCGCTGGCCAACAAGAACTATCAGGCCAGAGTTGGCGAGCCCCTGAAGCGCCCAGACGGGTCGACACCTCCCGAATGGTCGTATGACACCGATTTCGCCTTCATCAGTGACAAGCTCGTTGGCTGGAAGGATGTGAAATCAGCCGATGGTGCGGATCTGCCCTATTCGGCAGAGCGTCTGAAGACCATGCTCGATGACTATCCGGAGCTGGCGATCCCGCTCTTTGGCGGGTACTTCGATGCACATCAGGGTATTCGCGAAAAAAACTGATCGAGGCGGCCCGGTGGTGGGCAGGAGAAAAGGCCAGCGGGGCTTTTGAGGTCGACCAGACCATCATCGACCAGCTCAGAGCCGCCGGGGCGCCAGAGTCGGTGATCGAAGCGGCATCCAAGCCAAATGCAACCGTCGAAGATGATGATGTCTTTCAATATCCGCCCGACATTGAAGAGGCGCTCAAGATTTTCATGGGGTTGAGCTCCAGCTGGGAAACGGCGATTGATCCAATTGGTGGGCAGGTCATGCGCATTGGCCTACGGTCAACGGAGATCGCTGCAGAGATGCAGTTGCAAGGCATAAGAAAGCGAAATAGGACAGCCCTATACCAAGACATTCGAGTCATGGAGAGAGCTGCCTTGAAGGTGTTTATGGGTAATCAGTCGGCCCAATCAAGTTGAGAATCTGACATGGCATCAAAGAAGATCGGTGTGATCCTGGAGGGCGATGACGCAGGATTGCGTGCAACGCTCGCCAGGTCGACTGCTGCGACAAAGCACTTCGCACAGACGACGGAAGCCGAGCTCAATCGAGCCGGTGGCGCGGCTGGGGCCGCTTCGACCGGGATGCGGACCTACTCCGAGACGCTAGGAGGCGTTGGCACGTCCTCACGAGCAGCTTCTATCGCTGCAGATCGATTCATTCAAGATCTTCAGCGTCAGGTCGATGCCATTGGCAAGACGACAGCCGAGCTTCGCATGATGCGTGCAGCTGAACTGGGCGTTGCCGACCGGGCAGCACCGTTGATCCAGCGACTCGACCAGGCATCTATGAGTATGGGACGCGCCGGTATCAGTGCAGGTCAGTACTCCATGGCCATGCGTCAGTTGCCGATGCAGATCACGGATATCGTGACTTCGCTCGCCTCGGGAATGCCGATCTATATGATCGCAATCCAGCAGGGAGGACAGATTCGAGATTCTTTTGGTGGTATGGGTGCAGCTATGCGTGGCATGCTGTCCATCATCAATCCGGTCACAGTCGGACTAGGACTTATGGCTGCGGCTGGGTACGGTGTTTACTCTGCATACAGTTCAGCAGTCGAGCGTACCAAGGAGTTAAATGACGCACTGGATGTGACTGGGTATCAGGCTGGATTGACCGCTGCTGAGCTATCGGCCATGGCGGCGAGTGTGGCGGAAGTGTCCGGCACCCAGGGTAAGGCAATCTCCGCGATCGCTGGCATCATTTCCTCGAACCAGTCACTCGGTTTGTCTTACCAGCGTGCAACATTGGCGGCGATTGAGTGGGAACGCGCAACAGGAACGGCTGTAGATGAAACCATCAAGAAGTTCGCTGACATGGCAGGCGATCCCGCAAAGGCCATTGAGGATCTGGACAAGCAATACAACTTCTTGACGGCCAATGCCTATGCGCAGGTTCAGGCACTCCTCGATCAAGGCAGGGCGCAGGAGGCGGTCTCGCTGGCATCGGAGCAGTATTACGAAGCCATCATGGAGCGCGCCCCGCGAATCACCGAACAGACGAGTTGGCTGGCGCGCGCCTGGGCTGATGTGAAGGACGGGACGATCAGTGCGTGGGAAGCCTTTGGTGTGTACCTGCAAGGCCTTGTTGACCCAACAATCACGCAACAACTGGAAAAACTCTACGAAGAAGCAAAAGATCTGGAAGAAGAAATTGCGGTGCTTAAGCAGCGCAACTCACAGACGGCCGTAGGGGCGTATCAAGTTGAACTGCGCAATCTGCAGTATTTGCTGGACGAGAAACAGAAAGAGATCAAGTTGGTCAATGATCTGCAACTGGCAGATGTATCGAGAGCCAGCCAACTAAAAAAGGAATTTGAGGAGAAGCAAAAGCTTCGCGAGATCCAGGACTTCCTGAATCAGGGTAGGGACGCCGAGATTAATGCGATGTCTGACTTTGAGCGCGCACAGGCTCAGATCAACGATGTCGTGGCGACTTATCTCGCATTGCTGAAGACAGTGAACCTGTCTGAAGAACAGCGGGTTGACCTTCTGGATGCCCTGAACAAGCAGATTCATGCCATTCATTCTGGCCTTGATCGCGCATCCTCTGGAACCAGACGCCTTGGTGTTGCAACCAAAAGTGCCGCTGAAGAGATGCGGGAGCAGTTGCGTAACTACGAGTTTGAGACCACGCTTCTGAGCATGACCGCAGCAGAGCGGGAAAGAGCAATTTTTCTGCGCGAGATGGAGAACAAGGGCATCAAGGAAGGTAGTGCCCTCTGGAGAGAGCTTGCCCAGGCACAAACCAGTGCCATGACGGATCGCCAGTCTGTCCAGTCGACCCAAGCGCAGAATCGTGAGGCTGAGCGGATCTTTGAGTCCTTGCGCACGGAAGAAGAAGCAATCCTCGATTCGTATAACAGGCGTCGAGAAATTATCCTTGGCAACACCGTATCGACTGAGCAACAAAAGGCTGAGTACCTTCGTCGGCTTGATGATGAGACAAATCAGGCTTTGCTCGAATCAAGCGGTAGTTTCTGGGAGCGGTATCTAGCCGGAGCCGAAGAAGCGCTGACGTCATTTGACGAAATGTCAGCTGATGTTCTTCAACGATTCTCTCAGCAGTTTGGTGATGCGTTCGAGGCAATGGTCTTTGATTCACAAAGCCTGGGTGATGCAGTTGGCAATATGGCAGAGGGCATGGCTCGGTCGGTGGTCAATGCGCTGGGCCAGATGGCCGCTCAGTGGCTTGCCTACCAGGCGGTGCAGATGATCGTCGGCAAGAGCACTCAGCAATCAGGCGCGGCTGCGATGGGTGCAAATGCTGCCGCAATGTCGCTGCAAGCGGGGCTAAACGCATACGCAGCAACGGCTGCAATTCCAATTGTTGGGCCAGCAGAGGCACCGTTGGCCATGGCTACTGCGTTGGGCACAACCGGCCCTCTTGCGCTGGCAGTTGCTGCTGCAGCGCAGGCTGGTGCGACTGGCATGGCTCACGATGGAATTGATTCAGTTCCGAAAACTGGAACGTGGCTTCTTGAGAAAGGTGAGCGCGTAACGACAGCCAAGACAAGCGCACGTTTGGATGGGATGCTTGAGCGCATCGAGTCTGGGCGATCTGCATCGAGAGGGGATGGGGCTGGGGCGTCTGGTCTGAATCTGAGCGTCAACCTGATCGAAGATGCAAGTCGTGCCGGCCAAGTCTCCCAGCGCCAGACAGGCGACAGGGAGTACATCCTAGACGTCATGGTGGCGGACATCATGGGGGGCGGGAGAGTGGCAAAAACCGGTATTCAACACCTCGGCTGGAAGAGGCATGGCACATGATCGCTACGTCCATCAACTACCCGGCTGGTCTCACCCTGCCTCTGCGTGAGGGCTACGACATCAACCATGTCAGCCCTTTACAGCGGACTGAACTTCAATCAGGACGAGCCCGGCAGCGGCGCAAGTTCACGTCTATACCAAGCATCGTTTCGTTAACGTGGTTCTTCGACAAGAACGCGCACTGCCTGCTGTTTGAGCTGTGGTTCAAAGAGTCTTTGATGGACGGTGCAGAGTGGTTTAACTGTCCGTTGCAGACGCCGATGGGGATCAAGCCGTACGTCTGTCGATTCACGACTATGTACAAAGGCCCCACTCTTGTTGCTGCGAGCATGTGGCGCGTCTCCGCTGAACTCGAAATCTACGAACGTCCAACACTCCCTGCAGAAGACATCAACTACCCCGATGAGCTGATCTACGCGGACATGTTTGACCGCACGATGAATCTGTACTGGCCGAAATAAGGAAGGTCACATGAAAAGCTTTTGCACCAAAACCTTGGCCATCCTATGTGGATATAAAGCCTCGATCGTTTTCAGGGTCCTGCTTGGGATCATGGTCACCATCAACTATTTCGTCGACCCGATCAGAGCTGCCGCCTTCATTTTGCTTTACTTCTTTATCCGGAGCCTCGTGTACTCGAGTTGCCTGGATCGCCTCTTGAATCAGTATCCTGGCGTCCTCTCTGCTCAAAGGAGCAGGGGATTGAAGCCTGACAGCGAGGTCAACGATCGCGACCAGCACAGCTAAACCGTTAAGCACCCGATCCACTGTGAAGAATCTGGCCAACTTTCCAATGGTCGGATCCACTGCCTCAACTGATTTGATGGTTTCTTCGGCGGACTTGTTTGCGGCCTTGGCTTGCTCGAGCACCGCTTTCAATCGCATGAATCGTTCATGGGTCGAAGCCGGGCCAGACAAGACCGTGACCAGGTGCTCCTGCAGATTGAAGGCGCCGTCCGGCACGGTGCCCATTGACCCACAGACTGGGCATGGGCCAGCCTTGCAATTTGAGATCGTGATCATGGAGCTGCCGGATCCGGCGATTCCGGAGTTGAAAACAGTTCCGCAGTTGTCGCAAAAGGCTGGCAGATTTGCCATGTGAGTCTCCGTTTCATTATTCAGAAGTCACCCATAGTTTCCCTTTGTACACCACCTTCGGGTGGTTTTTTGTTGGTGTCTATGACCATCCTTGCAACCGTCTACGCCTCCGCTCCTGCAGCCGAGGTGATCATTCCTGCGCTTGAAATCCGAGTACCTGGTAAAGATCCGATCCGCGTGTGCGGTGGCTTTGAGGATCACATGCTCGGTGTCGATGGCGACGACTACTTGTTTCGCGCCGCACCGATTGCCGTGTCTCTACCAAAACGGGACACGTCTGGCCAGCAGAACCTTGCGTTCGCAGTGGCGGGACTGGACGGGAGCGAGCAGGCGTACATAGAGGCTGCGCTTGAAGACGACGGGCTGGTGGAGATTGTCTATCTCGAGTATCTGGCGAGCGACAAGACGGCACCGGCCAGAGCGCCGCTGGTGATGGTGGTCGTCGGTGGTGTGATCGAAGGCATGGAAGCCAAGTTCGAGGCATCGTTCTACGACCTGCTGAATTCGGCGTGGCCGCGAGAGCGGTATACGACTGAGTCTGCACCCGGGCTGAAGTACCTGTGAATCATTACCTGCAGACGACCTATGCCGATGACGGCAGGGGGCCGCATGCCTTCAATTGCTGGGGGCTGACACGCAGTGCCCGACACACCCTCTTTGGCAAACCGCTGCTGCCCAGCTATGACGACATCGATCCCGATGACAAGCCCGCATTGACTGATGCCTGCAAGGCCGTTCGAGGCACCGGGTTTCATGAGGTGTCGCTCAGGCCTGGCGCCATTGCAACAGGGTGGCGTGGGCAGTGCTGCGTTCACATCGGGCTGGTCGTTCAGTCAGACGGTCGGTTGTGGGTGCTGGAGACCCGACGAAAGGTCGGTCCTACGTTGACCGGGATCCCGAAGTTCGAGAGACGTTTTACGAAGGTTGTCTACTATGACGATTAAGATCTACCCGCACGCCAAGGAGATTCCAGGCGAGCCGCTGGAGATCCATGAATGGGAAGGCACGCTCGTTGATTTCATTCGCAGCCAACGGCAGGATCCGGACCAGCCCCAGCGCTTGCACACGCACGTTGAAGTCAATGGAAGGGAACTGACCCGTGACGAGCGCTCTACCTTCATTCTGAAGGCGGACGATGATGTTCGCATCTGGATCCAGGCCGCACAGGGCGACCCGATCACCTGGGCGGTTGTCGCTGCGGTCGCATTGAGTGCGGCCAGTCTTTTCTTGCGGCCCGGCATCGGCGGAATCAACCGCGGGAATGCGCAGCAAGGCACCCGGCTTGATGTGGCTTCGGCCAGTGCCAACCAGGCACGTCTGGGTGAGGTGGTACCGGAGCTTGCCGGACGGTTCAAGCGCTACCCGGACTACCTCACGCCACCCCGCAGACATTTCCTGAACGGCCCGCGCGAGCAGTGGATTGAGTTTCTGGCTTGCATCGGTCCGGGTGAGTACGAGATTGACGCCAACGATGTCAAGATCGGCGACACGCCATTCTCAGGACTCGGCGTGGATGGCAGCTACGGCATTTATCCACCTGGTGCGGATCTCTCGTTCCTGACTGCAGCCCAGCACTGGCACACCGTCTCGGAAGTGGGAGGAACCTCGACCGGGCAAGCTGGAATTGAGCTTGGCGTTGATATGCAGACCACTTCGCACAGTCCTGCACCCAGTTATCAGTTCTCGGGGGTGACGATCGCCATACCTTCCGGATACAGCCAGACTTTCCCGCCAGGCTGGGGGCCGGGTACGTTAGTGAGGATTGAAGTCAACAGGCCAGAGACGTATGCAGCCGAAGAAGTCAGCGCTGTAACAAGGTTCTCGGGCAACTTCGGCCACATCCTGCCATTGCCCGACACCACTATCGTTCACGTTTCAGGCGCAGGGCTCGATGGCGATTATGTCGTCTACAACGCCAGCCTGGATGGATCCGGTAACGGCTACATCGAACTCTGGACGATTGAAGTGCCGCCAACCGATGAGGATCCGATCGGCTCGCCATCGGTGCCGGTTGTCGTGGCCGATGGCTCGTACACGATGACCTTCAAGCGGGCGATCAACGTGACGCTCGGCGGTGCGTCGGAGGAGTTCGTAACGCTTTCTGGTTACTCGTTTCCCGCGTTTGAGTCAGCCGCGAGCATCACCTATGCGGGCGGTGCGGCCTATGGTGCGTGGACGTCGATATTCAGTATCACGCCAGCCAATGAAGTGACCGACTTTATCGAGTTCGATTTCTTTTTCCCGAACGGTCTTGCGGAGGTTCTGACCAGCGGTGATCTGGCATCCAGAACGGCCAACATCGAGGTCCAGTACCGTGACAAAGACATCGGTGGCGCGTGGACTTCGCTGACCTACGCCTACACGCAGGCCACACTGGATCAGATCGGCTTTACCGTCCAACGCAGCATTCTATCCATGCGTCCTGAGATTCGGGTTCGCCGGATCAGTCCGACCACCACATCCACCCAGATCCAGGACAAGGTTTCCTTCTATGGCTTGCGGTCCCGACTTCCGACTCGAACCACCTATCCGGCCTGGACCACGATGGCTGTGTACGTCAGGTCTGGAAACCGGATCGGCGCGCAGTCCGAGAACCAGATCAACGTGATTGCCACCCGCAAGCTGCCCACACTACAGGCCGGTGGTACCTGGTCTGCACCGGTAGCCACGAGGGACATTTCCGCCTTTGCCCGCTACATCGCCACCACCATCGGCTACACCGACGCGAATCTCGACATGGACGAGATCGAGCGGCTGCACGATATCTGGGTGGCGCGAGGCGAGACGCTGGACCATATCTTCGAAGAGACGACGGTCAAAGGCGCGATTGACACGGCCTTCGGTGCTGGCATGGCTGAACTGACGATCGATGATGGCCTGATCAAGCCGGTCAGGGATGACGTCCGGACGTCATTTGAGCAAGGCTACAGCCTGCAGAACATCACCGGACCTCTGAAACGCAACTTCCGCACACGTCGCGTGGATGATCACGACGGCGTCGAGGTCGAGTACATCGATGGCCAGACGTTTACCAAGGAAGTCATCCAGTGCCTGTTGCCCGGGGACGCCGGAATCAAGCTGATGAAGGTCAAGCTCGATGGGGTCACGGACAGAACGAGAGCCTGGCGCATCGGCATGCGGATCCGGCGCGAGATGCGGTACCGGCGATGGACGTACCAGATCGAGACCGAGCTGGATGCGCTCAACTCTGGATACCTATCCTACGTCCCGCTGGTTGACGACATCCCGGGCTACGGTCAGTCAGCCATCCTGCACTCGATCACAGCAAGCGGGGACGATGCACTGCTGAGGGTATCCGAGCCGCTGGTGTGGGCAGACGGTGAGTCGCATGTGGTCGCGTATCGAAGGCCGGACGGGACGGTTGCCGGACCATTCGCCGCGACTCCTGGACCGGATGACTACAGCGTGATTGCCAGTATCCCGCTCCCGTGGCCCGTGATCAGCCTCTCTCTGGAGCCGCCACACGTGTATTTCGGTACCACCGAGAGATGGGCCTTCCCTGCATTGGTGACCAACATCGTGCCAGGCGATGGGCGGGTCAGTGTGACCGCAATGAACTACGACGAAAGAGTCTACGCAGACGATAACAACGCACCCGCGTAATACCGCCAACGAAATAACCACCATTCCACACGAACCGCCCCCGAGGCGGTTTTTTTATGGGCGACAGATATGAGCAGAAACAACACCGGCAATCCGATCGGGTCTGGAGATCCACGCGATCGTGAGGACAACAGCAAGAATCTTGATGAGGCCGTCAACAAGTCTGGATCGACGTGGACGGACAGATTTGGCGTTACGAGAAAGACGATGGCCGGGCAGGAATCCGAATTCAATGCTGCTCAATCCGCGCGGGCAATGGCATTCTCAAGCGAGCAATCCTTTCGCGAGAGTCAGTTCGATGTTGCTCAGATTGATCGTCAGTTACGATTTAATGCTTTCATTGCCGCTTCTGGATATAACGGCACAGGCGCTGGCGGCGCAATCGAGGACTACGCAGCTGGAATCACGATCACCGAATACAACCAGATCATCCGCGACTCGGCTGGAGAGTTCTGGCGGTTGACTGGATCCACGCCACTTCCTTACACGACCACTGGTGCTGGATTGCCGGAAGGTGGCACACTGGTTAGCGTAGGCGATGCGGTGCTGAGGCAGGAGATGGCTCTTGGCGTTGCTAATTACGGCGTTTTCGTCTCGCCTTTTGGATTCGGTGCAGTTGGCGACGGTATTGCAGACGACTCTGATGCGTTTGAAGCCGCGTTAAATCAAGCAAGTCAGACTGGCAGACCGTTCAGGGGCGATGGCGGACGTTATCGGATCACCCGTGGCATTGGCATTAACCGGACAAACCATCCGCCAATGCTAGTCGATCTTGGTGGAGCAGAGGTCATCTGTGATGATGGTGCCATCAGCTTTGGCGGAGATAGTGCCTATCACCTGACAACGACGTTCTCATCTTATCCGGCCAGGGGCGACGCAAAGCTAACGCTTGCGTCTACGGCTGGCGTAGCGCCGGGCGACATGTGCTACATCGAAAGCGCAGCAACTTACGATGGCACGATCCCTGTCATGCATTACTACATTGTCAATGAAGTAGATGGCAATGATGTGTACATCGAGGGAGCCGTTATTTGCGACATCAACGAACAGCAGATCATTGATGAAGGCAAGGCAGGTGGGATATCAGTCAACTTCTACAAACTTCAGAAAGAAATCATTATTTGCAACGGCAGTTTCGTGGCGATTGATCCAAACGGACTTAGAACCACACTGCTCGTGGCACGGCACAGCCGGGCAGTAACAGCCAATTTATCCTTCTCTGGGCACACACGGAACCAGATGTATTTGCAGTATTGCGGGTATACGGTGTCATCAAATATCAAGGTGCATGACTTTGGTTATATCGACAAAAATCAAGGGTACACAGCAAACCCAAACGCACCTGACAATCTTTCTTTCGGCTACGGAATTATCGTCGCTCGCAACTACCACAGCCTGATTACCAACGTGCAGGCAGGCAGAGGTTGGCACGCAGTTGATGCGTCCCGCGGACAGATGCACGTCATTTATGACAATCTGCATATTGGCAGAAACGCGTGGGGTTTTTCGACTCACCCCGGGCCGTGGAACGTGCGCTATCAGAACAGCACGATTGTTGGCGGCATAGGGGCACAGTTATCCGGCGGAGTCTACATCACGCTTTTCAACTGCACTTTCCGAGACATAGGGCAGAACATCAACTACGGAGATTGCGCAGAGTTCAGTTTGCTCAACTGTCGTTTCGAGAATAAGGACGGGTCAGCACTCACTACCGGACTTTATCGTTCAGGCGGACCCCAGCCTCCCGGTGTGCTATCCGTCGGGCAAGAGCGAAAACTGATCATCAAAGATTGCTATTTTGCAAATATGGGCAGTCTTGCTATTGCCGGTTACTTTTTTGACACGCTGATACTGGACGGGAACGTAGATCAAAACGGACTATGGGATGTTTATTGCGCGCCCAAAACGATCGTTACAAACAACAAGTTCATCAGGCCGATAAATTACACAATCAGATTGCGTCTTTACCCGGAGACTGAGCGTGTCCTCGTAGAGGGCAACAGGTCCATGGGGCCGAGGTCATCGCCTTCTGGAACCATCCAGCGTCTTGTTTCGGTGCAAGGCACAACGAACGCACGGATCATGATTACAAAAAATTTCACTGAAATTGGAGCAGTGCTCACTGTTGAAACATCTTATTCTGGGCCACCTATATACTTGCTCGCGGATAACACGACCGCCACAGGCCGACTTGCGGAGGGTCCGGTTGGTTCGACAATACTTAATTCGATTGGCAATCGTTATGCACTTAAGTACTACCAAATAACAGCAACAAACGATGTTGATAATGTCGCGCTGGTGACGTCATGAGACACGATCTTGCAAAACACCTCATCGCCGGCCTACTGATCGCGCTTATCGTCGGCCTTGCGTTCTCGCGTGACCTAGACACGGTATCAGCGGCGCTCACCGGCCTGACTGCAGCCATCCTTATCGGCGCGCTCAAAGAGGCGGTGTGGGATAACTGGCTCGAGCGCGGAGTGGACGACAAGCATGACTTGTACGCCACGATGGTTGGCGGCGCGATTGGTGCAATCGTCTTGTGCGCATTCCTCTATTACCCAGCATGACTGGCGCGTGATGCGCAGATCTGAACCCCGCTACGGCGGGTTTTTTTACGCCCCCGGAACGGGGCTTTTTCTTTTTTTATGGGCAGGAGAAATATGCCTGAACCAACGACAAGCATGGCGACTGCAGGTGCGGTGGCTACAACCGTGGGAGTCGCTGCCTGGTTGAGCGGCCTGGATCCCGAGGCGGTGTTCGGCGCATTCGCAGGAGCCACGACCTTTGCGGTCACTGCGCGCGACACCAGCTGGATACCGAGATTGATCTACGCGCTCATCTCGCTGGTTGTCGGATATGCGGCGGTACCGGATGTGGCTGCGATGCAGTCGTTTCTCAAGAGCCCCTTGCTCATCGCTTTTGCCGTGTCCGCTGTCGTGGTGCAGGTGACGATCACCGCGATCGATCGCATACGCACGATGAGTGTGCGGGCCGTATGGGATGCACTGGTTTCGGTCTGGCGCAAGGGAGGCTGACATGGACGCGTTGACTGCAGGAGTTGTGATCGCTGCAAACGTCTATTCGCTGGCGTGGTTGATGACGTATCAGCGCGGGGACGCCCGATACAAGAAATGGGTTTCCGGGTCTGCCTGGCTGCTCATTTGCGCCCTTGGTGGCCAGGTGGTCGAGATCGGCCTGAATCATGCCCTGGCTACCCTGGCCGATGCCGCACTGGCATGTGTGGTGGCTGTTTGCGTACACCACGCTCGCGGAAACGTCTCGTGCCTGCTGGGCAACCGAAGGTGGTGCCGATGATCTGCGACTGGATAAAGGACCTGCTCAACCCTGAGAAGCTTGCGCCACAAAAGCCAGCAACGGATCAACCTACGTCACAGCCAGAGGAGCCCATGCGATTAAGCAAACACTTCACCCTGGCTGAACTTACCCGGTCGGCTACAGCCAATGCCAACGGGATCGACAACTCACCGGGTGTCAGGCATCTGGCGAACCTTCATCACCTGGCAGAAACACTCGAGCACGTGAGAGCCTTGCTTGGCAACAACCCGATCATCGTATCAAGTGGATACCGATCGCCAGATCTCAACCGGCTGGTCGGAGGAAGTGACACCAGCAGTCACAGCCAAGGGCTTGCAGCAGACTTCACCTGCCCACGATTCGGGCCGGTCATCGAGATCTGCGAAGCCATCCGCGACAGCAACATCCAGTTCGACCAGCTGATCTACGAGCAAGGCTCGACCGAGTGGGTCCATCTGGGCATCGATCCAAGGATGCGCCGGCAGGTGATGAGCTGGTCGCGTAAGGCGGGTTATGTGACGGGCCTGAGGAAACTGTGAAATGTGATGCTCTGGCACATGAAAACTAACATTTGCTTATGCAAAAAGGAAAACTTGCATGGTTTCCATCAAAGCCGGTGTCATCGCACTGGCACTCACCGCAGCGACTGCAGCCGGTGCAGCGTGGACTGCGCAGGGATGGCGGTATGAGGCGAGGATTGCTGATATCCGGCGCGAACAGTCCGATCTGCAATCCGACCTGGCAAAGCAGGCGATTGACAGCCTGCAGTCCGATATCACCCGAATAGCCACAGCTGCCTCTCAAGCCGCAGAGGTGGCTCCGACACTCACCCGGCAAGTTGGCCAACTCTCCCGAGCACTCAAAGATGCGACTCCCTTACCTGCTGGTTGCAGTCCTGATCTTGTCAGGCTGCGCAACCTCACCGATGCAGTTCGTGCCACGAACACTGCCGCCACTGGATCGCAGTCTCGCTGAGCCGTGTCCGGATATCCCGGATCCGCCAGCTGGAGACTATGACGCCTGGCAGGTCTGGATGCAGGATGAGGTGCTGGTTAGATACGGGATCTGCGCCGCTAGGCATAGGGCGGTGGTGAGAGTGTGGGCGAAGTAGAGAAGGCCAAAAAAGTCTTTCGGATTGCTGACTCCGAGTCTTAAAAGTCGCTACAGAGACATTGCTTAGGTATAGTTGTTAATTCAAGAGCAGCGCTCAGTGAATTGTGGCGGAGACTAATAGTGACGATCGAAATCCAGGAAAGAGATGGCAAGGCCGTTCTCGAAATTACTTCACTGGACGTAGCCATTGAGTTAGCCATCGCGCTCCAGAATGGTAAGTCCATGGTTTTCCCTGATGAAATCATTTTCTCAGGCGATATTGGAAGCCTGACGATCGAAGTTGATGGGGAAAACTACCGAGCAACGGTTCCAGGCGCTTTTGCGAGAGGCATTTGGGGATTTCAGGAAGAAATATACCGAGCAACGGCATTTGCATTGTATGGAACCGAGGATCTCCGGAGGTTAACAAAGGCTGACTATGATCGCTTCAACCTCATTTTCAGTGTTTCTAATGGCTGTTCAAATTTAGACGCGCAAACTTCCGGGTTCTTGAGCGAATTGGCAAAGGGATTGTCAAATATGGACGATACCAAGAAACTAAAAGCCATTATTTCGGTGGCTATAGTATTGGCCACTGGCTACACGGTCACCAGTATTGGCGGCGCTTATTTAGAGCACAAAGCGAGCAAGGCGCAAACTACTTCATCGTCCGAAAGCGAAAAGGCGCGACTCGCTGCTGACGTTGAGAAAGAAAGAGAGCGCACAAAACAAATCGAAGCTCTAGTCGGCGCTTCACCTGTTTCCTCTAGGTTTGGCGAGGCCGCAGCAAATGGTGCTAAGCAGGTGGTGAAAAGTGTCCCAGATGCCACTGAAGCATCCATTGGAAACACGGTTTTTAGTCGACCTGAGATACTGGAGATCAATGCTCGGTCAGCGAGGGAGTCATCAGATAATTTGGTGCTCAAGCAAGAGTTTAAGATCATGGGCTTTAGGCGAGTGGAAGGAAGTGATATCGCCAAGTTCACTCTTACCAGTTCTGCTGGAGAGATCCCGGCTCTTCTGGACATGACAGAAGAAGGTCCCTTCACGAAGGAGCAGTTGAAGCAATTTTGGTCTGCCGCGGAGTACCACACTCCAATTTTTCTTCACGTTCAGACTAAGGCTGTTGGCGGACAAATTAAGCAGGCATGGATATCAGACATTCCTGCTCAGAGGAATGTCATACCTCAGTCAGATTGAATTTGTGCTGTGTTCACGCAGAGCCGAAGCAGCTGGACAGCCAGCTTAATATACAAACAGTGCCAGGATCGCGGGACTGACGTGTGAGGCAAGCTATGATGGACTGCGCTCACCATAGGTGACTGGGGAGTTTATGGCGCTGAGTTGGCTTTATTCGTCTCTGCTGCGTGCTGTCGAACTTTTTCTAGATTTTCTTGCGAAATGGGCGTGAGCTTTATCGCGTTGAACAGCACGGTCGGGAAATCCATGATCTTGTCCCAGTTCGCGCTGGTCTTTTCTTCGCCAAGCTGACCCATGTGAAAGTCATGCGTCTGTACGGCGAATTGAACTTCAGTGAATGCGTCTCTTACTGTTGGCTCCAAGTAAAGGCAGTTTCGTTGCCAAAACTCTTGGCATTCACCAATGACCTGCATTTTCTTCTGTTTTTCGCTGTGAACATTATTGAGAAGTTTTACCCAGAATACGAAAGCATCTTGATGCGCTTGTAGCCGGCGGTCAATTGCAGCAAAACGAAGTTGGTGAAATCCCTTTACCTGCTCTTGAAGCTCGAAAAATGGTTGTTTCGCTTCTTCTATCTTTTGAGTAATCTCCTTGATGTCTTGCTTCGTGGCAACATTTTCCGCTTTCTTGTCCAGATATTTGCTCGTGGACCTAGCGGCAATGCCGGCAACTGCGGATCCAACTATCACTCCTGGGAGGGCGGACGATACGAGATCAACAGTCCAATTCCACGCATCAATCCAATTCCACACTTGGCGCCTCCAGTTTTATTCTGATTGCCGTTAAGGGTTGTGCTTGAGTTCGATGGTAGACGCTAACAATGCATCGTGACAAAAATCGTGACACACCAGAGGAAATAGGTGGAATTAAAAGCGCCCTTCTCCAGTGAAAAAGCACACAAATTCCACCTAATTCCCCTTAAAACAGATTCGATTCCTGTCGGGCGCGCCATAAAATCAAGTGCTTGCGAGTCACACATGACGTTTGTGTGACAAGCTTTCGAAGCATCTCGGAATGTATCTCTGCCTGAAGAGACGCGGCACCTAGTCAATCGGGAAGCCCTGAAAGACCGGAAAGAGGAGCGACTCCCATCTGCGTCGAGGCTCGCTCCCGATCTCGTTTCACCAGACCTCCTTTCTCCAGATTTGTACTCCTAATTTACGTTTCGCGTCATCAAATATATTTTGAGCGTCGAAGTTGTCGAGTTCTGGATCTGCCCTTCCAAAAAAACAGAAAGGCCTCGCGAGGTTTCGCCGCTCAATTCCACGTAAAAACTTCACACAAGAGCCGGCAGGTCTGCGCGTGATCGGCACGGACCTGCGTCTCGCTGCTCTTCAACTCGCATCAATTCCACAGCGCGGGCAATGTCACAGAGAACGACAGGGCTCAGGGTGCTTCAGAAAGGTGCCTTGAGCGCAGCATGAAACTGACGCACGTACTCATCAAACGAAATGAACCGGTCCGCTTTCAGTTCGGCCTGCGCCTGCATTGAATCCAGTCTCATCTGTCTGGCTTGTTCGTGCTCGGATGCGGTCAGGCCTGCTCGTTTGAAGTGCAGTGTGTGCTCTTGCGAGGTCTCCAGTCCAAAGGCGTGAAATGTGCTGTGCGTCTCTTTGAGCGTTTCAAGTACCCGGGCTGACGGGGTTAGCGAAACGTCCAGTACCTTGGTATGCTGTTGACTAGTCGTCGATCTGCATTAGTACTCGAATTCCACTCATGACCTTACCAACCTCAGCGTAATAGTTGCTGATGCGCGCAATCGTGACATCGCCTGGCTTTCCGTGAGCAATCCCATGTCGCAAGGTAATGACACTATCCACTGCGGCCTTTCTTTCGTCGGCAATCAATACTTCAAGTTTCGGCTTCCAGTTAGGGTCAAACGATAGCAAGTGCGAGATCAGCTTTTCCGCCTTTAGGTTGGTGAGGTTGGTAACAGCTTTGGAAACATGATTCGTCACAGTCACACTTGAACGCTTGCGTACATACTCAATCGTGTAGTTCTTGATCGTCTGGTCGATGAAGCCCGATACGAGAACACAGAGATGCCTTGCAAAGTCGGCGCGCAGCTCGTTCTCTCCTGTATCGATTCTCGACGCGCGCGCAAAGGTTGCATCTAACGCATCCTTGAGCGATGCATGCCGCTGCATTAGTTAGACGTCCTTGAACGCTTCAATGGCCAGCCTCAATCTAGTATTGACCTGGTCTTCCCTAGCGGTGGCTTTTCCTACAGCGTCTTGATAATTTTTGTCCCGAAGCAATGCTTCATAAGCCTTTGCCACTTTCTCCGAATCCACGGATGCTCCAGTCAGTTGCCTCTTGGCAAGTCCTACCATCACTGAATCAAAGATCGCAGCGTTCAAGGCAGTGGAAATGCGGAACGGCTTACTGCTAACGGCATTAGAAACAGCCACTATGGCGCCGGTGAATGCCTTTTCAATCGATTCGGAAGAGTCATGCTCAAGATTCTGATTTTGCTGGGCATAGTTAGTAAGAAAATCCTTCATCGGGCTGGTGTACTCGTTTCGCGAAAACATTAGAGCGATAAAACGAAGGATTAGCTCGTGATCCTTCAAATTCTTAGACGGCGTGCCAAATGCCGTGCGCCATGCTGGCGTTTCGTTTAGGTTCCTAATCAGACGCATCAGCTTTCCTGGCGCTAGCGCGACACGGATTTCATGTGGTGAAAGCGTTGTGCCGCCAGAGTTAAGTCGCTCGAATAGCGTATAGATACTGGATAGATCCTGGTCTTCTGAGGTCTTCTTGATAACAGTTGCGTGAATGATCGCATCGTCAAGCGTACGTCTCTCATCGTCGTCAAGAGTCTTGTAGGTCTTTTCTTGAAACTGTGTCTGCACATGCTTAAGTGCAAACTCCTTCCTATTCAGGAGTCCATCGTAGAAGGCTTTCATCGTAAGCAGGCGCTGCTGACCATCTAGCACCAGCAAGCGTTTGTCAGACTGCTGTACAAGAAAAATTCCTGGCACCGGCAGTCCTAGCAACAATGATTCGACGAAGCGATCGCATTGAACTTTGCTCCAAATAAACTTTCGCTGAAATGCCTCTACTTCAAACGCCAGCTCATTGGTCGGATCAAAAGAGGGGATGATGATGTCTTTCTGATTAAGGCGCTTAACCAAGCCGTCGACTGGATAGTCAGCTCCGTAGAAGGTGAGGTCAAATTTATATTCAACCGCTTCCTCGCTCGTCTCATCTTCGACTGGTACGGGTCGGTTCTCTGCCTCGTCTACCTGAATCATTCTTCGCTACCGTCCATCATCAACGTGTCAATATCAAAAATCGAGCCGCAAGGCACTACGCGAAACGATACCTGATTCCATCTAATCGTAACTGAGAACAGCAGTTCGAGCGCGCAATAGCTCCCCTTGGTCAACTCATCCGTCCCGGCCAAGCTTTCTGATGATCCGAAGCAGGTGACCAACAATAAAAAAGCCCGCACAGTGGCGGGCTGGTGTAATTCTGGTGTAATTCGTTGCCGAGAACTGGCTTTTACTGGCGATCAAAGCAAGCATTCATGCGGTCTCATAGGTAGCATTTTGCCATTCATTTGCCTTCACACGGCAGGGGTCACAAGTTCGAACCTTGTACCGCCCACCAATAAAATCAAATATTTATAATAAAGGCTGGCTCTTCACCGTTATCGGGGGGATGCGTCATTCATCAAACCCTGTTGATGACACCATTCCAGCCCCACACTCCTGGGTCTAAAAGTTGCTGGAAATATTTCACGTACAGCAAGACATTGATAGTGACGACAGCGTTGGCGCGTTTGAACTGTCAGATTAAACCCGTGGATTTCCTAGGCAGCATGCGCAAATGGCCGGATTTCTTGCCAAATCAGTTGGCCGTTTTCATGTTCAGCCCGCTTTAGGTCATAAGAGCTTTGCAGGTTAAGCCAAAACTCTGCCGTAGTGTCGAAAAATCGCGCAAGCCTTAGTGCGGTATCTGGCGTTACGGACCTGCGTTCGCGAACGATATCGTTAATTCGCGGAGCAGGTACGTGCAACGCCATGGCTAATGCATGAGCTGACATGCCCAGGGGCGCAAGATACTCCTCTCGCAGAATTTCGCCTGGGTGAACTGGACGTATTTTGTTCTTGGTCATGTATGTCTGCCTTTCAGTGATAGTCGACAATTTCGACACATTCCGGACCGGATTCGCCCCAAATGAAACAAATCCGCCACTGGTCATTGAGCCGGATGCTGTGTTGTCCGGTGCGATCTCCCTTGAGTTGTTCCAACCTGTTGCCCGGAGGTGACCGCAAGTCGCGAAGATCAACTGCATCGTCAAGCATTTGCAATTTGCGCTGAGCAACTGCTTGGAACTGGCAAAATCGCCTAGGGTGCCTGCCTTCATAGAGCGCCTGTGTATCAGCGCACTGAAATGAGCGTATCGTCATGAGAAAAGGATATAACGGCTAACGTTTAACGTCAATAGATATGCTTAAGTTTACCTCTCCTTCGTTGCGCTGAGGAGCGTACGCCATCGAATCCCGTCGGGGATTCAACTTTCGAACGTCTTCTGGATTGGCTCACCATTCATGAAAACTGCCACAGTGAAGCCTGGCCTTGAGTTGAATACGAAGGAAGCCTGAGGCTACTTTGCGTGAGGCCCGAGTCTCACTCTCAGTGCACGCTAACTTCACACGGCAGGGGTCACAAGTTCGAACCTTGTACCGCCCACCATTCATGCGGGTTTCCGAAAAGTGAGTAGCACAAATGCTGTGTGCTACTTCAGTTGCACTTGCGGGTGTCTACGGACCGCAGTCAGGCTCCGCCATTAAATGACCGCCTCAAGCCCCTTGCGCTCGATCAGGTTCAACAACTTGAGCGACGGCCCGCCCGGCTTCTTGTCACCGGCTTCCCACTTTTGCACCGTGGAAAGGCTGGTGTTCAGCACAGCGGCAAAAACTGCCTGACTGACGTGTGCCCGCTCACGCAGCGCCTTGATCTGCTGTGGCGGAATTTCGTGCACATCGAGATTGCACAGCGCCACAAACTCGCCCGTACGACGCTTGCTGATCAGACCGGCGCCATGAAGCCCACGTGCTGTCTCGTGCATTTCGTCCAGAATTCGGCTGTTACGCTTTGTCGTCGCCATCACATATCTCCACAATTTCACCGGCAGCCAGCGCAATGGTCAGTTGCCGATCATCAAAACCAGGCAGCTCCTTTGTCACCTCCTCGAAGAGGAAGACCATCGCTCTGCCATTCTCGTAGCGACGATGGTTCTGGCCCCGCCCCGCTTGCCCTGGCCAGGCAGCGCGACGCGCTTCTTCACAACATTGCCACCCAGGTCAGCATCGACAAGCCCTTGACTCATCTCCTCGACTGCGGCATACAAGCCTGCGTCGGTTAGCCGGACCTTTTTTATCGAGCGGGTGAAGGTGCGGGTTTTGAAGACTCCTCTCGTTGTGAAACTATCCCTCCAGGTGCAATATATTTTCAGCAGAGCGAGATTTCTACCGAAGCTGAGAGCGCGGACAGATCCGGCCCCAAGGAGGGCAGCCGTCGAGGCCTGCCTGCCTTGCTTCTTAAATCGCTCATAAAGGAACCCTTGTCTACTCAAGTGGCCACCAGGCAACGGCGGTTGGCTGTGCTGTAAAGCAGGTGAAATCGGTACGGTAGCGGTACGCGCACCCGTTCAGGCCATCTTCGCACAATTACGCTAACCTACTGTCATGTAAATACTCTTAACTTTTCAGGCTTACGGTAGATTACCCCTGATTGTGCTGGGCTTGCAGCGTTGCGTGCAAACTGCGAATTCTCTGATGCAAGCACAGAGCGAGGCATGGTCGTGTTCGTCAGACATCAAATGCCACTGACAGTGAGAAATGTAGGTGCGTCGGGGCTGTCGCTATCAGTTCTACGCCAAAAGATACATCGCAGTCCAGGTGGGGAGTCCCGGTATCGCGAACGACAGTGGTGGCTTGTCAGGATATTGTCCGGACGTCAAGAGTGGAGACGTTCAAGAACCGTCTGGAGTGCACATCATGAACACACAGAATTTATCCAGGACCGAACGCATTGACGTGCGTGCAAGCACACCAGTCAAGCAACTTCTGCAAGATGCCGCACGCGCCTGCCACAAGAACGTCAGCGAGTTCCAGCTCGACGCGGGTATGACTGCGGCCGCGAAGACGCTGGCGGATCGTCGCCAGTTCGTGCATCGCTATGCGCTCGTCAATCAGAAGGCCAACTGCGCGCAGACCTATGTCTGCTGCCAGAGTGATATGGGGGTTGGTTTCTACAGTCTCGCCGTTGGGAGCGTAGCCCGCGTGTGCTCACCGGGGCGTTTGATCTGGATCAACGCCGACAGGGTCAGTCTCGCGTAGTCTGTCTTCTGGGTGTGGTTGCCATTTGTGCGAGCGTCTGCGGTCGTTGCTTCACCGACTCTGTGTTCAGTTCTGGCACCGGGCACTCGATTCCATTGGATTGCTCCTGCACTTCGAGGTCGATGGGAGATACGACTACGTTTTCGATTAGAAAATTCGTGATTATGGTTCGCTGACTCCGGGAACAGTTGATCCCGGAACGTGTCGAGACGGTTCATGGCCACGTTGACCCTGGCCTCTTTCAGGGCAGGGTGGAGACTGATCCGATTGCCTGCGGTGCCATGCCAGGCACTGCCAGTTTGAGTTCTGAGGCAGGCAGTCGCGGCAGGCCCGATGCCCCCTCGTTCTCTCCGGCAGCCTGTTCATGTACGCATTAGTGGTAGTGACAGCCATTCTTGCCGGTTGCCCCGAGAATCGCACCAGTGCTGGCTTTCAATGAAGAATTGACGGATTTAGCTGTTACGGGTGATGTAACAATCTTGTTGACGCACCATAACTGGATACTTGCCATGAGATCTTTCGCCGTTTTTTTTCGGCCCCTTTTTTTTGTGCTTGCGTTGTGGCTGTGCTTCATTCCGCGTATCACGCAAGCCCAGGACGTCAAACTATTTACCGAACTGTGGTCTGAAGCCGAATCGTTCAGGTCGCTGGCGTCTAAAAATTTTTTGATCGCCCTTGGCAGCGCATCGACTCCTGAAGCCAATCTGGCGTTTGCAAAGCTGGGCTCAATGTTATGGCAGGACGATGCGGGTTCCGATGACTGGTCGGTTTTCTTTCGTCATAGTTTGATCAACTTTGTTGCCAGTGGCGACAAGGTTGAAACCGTTGCCTTTCAACACCCCTGGGCCGACATTGTCCTGCTGACGGGGTGGGCACGTAGCCCCGAAAATAACCGCATGCAGATTGTGACTGCAGACATGGTGATGGGGAGTGCCGCGCGTGGCGCCAAGGCTCCGTTTCCGACAGGTCTGGCCTGGATGAATACGCAACGCTATGCGCCTGACGCGGTGGGTGTGCTTAATGCGGCCACCTCGAAGGTTGTGGTCAGTTTGACGGCAGGTAAAGCTGAAAGCCCGCTTGCCGATCTGAGTCAAGACGGTAGTCGGGCCATAGTTGCTGGCGCTGCATTGCAATGGATGGAGCACCAGGCAAACGTGCTCCCATTGTTTGATGATCACATCAGGGCACGGTCAACCCGTTTTGCCTGGAATGAGATTATTGTGGCTGGCCAACGTGGCACCCTGGACAAAATACTGCCGCCCGAGATCCCGGTCAGGCTGTTAAAAGCGGTTGACCCGGCCCTGTGGCCAACCCTGGAGCCAGTGGCTTACATAGAATCCGGCAATACTGTTGTGTCGCTTTTCGCATCGTGGACGAATCCTGATATTTACGCAGCGCTGACCCTGCGTGGTGACGAAACCGCTGCTGAGATCATTGATTTTGGTTTTTACAGCTTTTCCGGCTTTATCAACAAGGACGCCCAATGAACACTCGTTTACTGACCGCACTCGGGCTGTCACTGGGCATCGCCGGACCTGTCTGGGCTCAGACAAAAGTCATCATGCCGCCGCCCGCCAGTTTCCTTACGATCCCGTCAACCCAGAAACAAATTGAGGGTCAAAAGCCAGTCTGGGTATCGGCACAATCAGGTCATGGCAGTCTGGGCCTGAGCCTTGGCACCCTTGATGCCGGGGTACTGCAAATCGGCGATTTTTCGTTGTATGGACCTTTTGATTCCGCCATCAACGAGCTTCGAGTACAAGCCATAAAAAGCGCCGTCAACCTCGAAAATCTGATTTCAGCACTCAAAAAGCAAAAAACGAAAGATCCGAAAGTGGTGCAGTTGCTTAAAAGTCTGGAACAAAAGAAGTCAGGGAGTCATGCCGCACAGGTCGCGGTCGGTGCTTTGGAAAAGGTGGCTCAAAAGTATGATTCAAAAACCGGCATCGCAGAGAGAAAGCTGGGCAATACGAAAAAGACCGCCGAGTTTCTCTCCAAATCAGGCCCGTTGCTCAAGCACCTTGACGTCGTTTCAGTGACCGCTGACAGTCGTCGTGTCTTGGTAGAAAGTAGCATCAAAGGGGCAACAGGTACCCTGTGGCAAGGAGGAGTTGAACAATCGGCCGAGGGGGCGGGGGCAAGGGCAGGTTCATTCGTGCCAGGTGCTTCAATCGTCGGGCTGTGGGCAGGTAACGAAGTTTGGGAAAATCATATCAAGCCTGTTGTGGATGAGCGTCAGGAAGACGTGCTGTACAAGATGAAGCGGGAGGCAACAGGCATTGCTTTCAGATCCTATCTGACGCTCCAGCAAGTCATGGATGAGGAAGGAAATGTGCTGGTCCTTGGCCGTGATGAATATGTCGACCCTGGCAAGAATGTGATTAGCCGTCGATCGGCTGATGAGAGGGCAAAGTTCGAGCGCGATAAAAAAGCAGTGTGGTCGCAGCAAAACCGCTGGGAGGATCTCAAGGAAGCGTATCAAGCCGGACAAATCAATGACGAGGTCCTGGCTCTGGCGTATCAAACGCAAGACCCCCTGGTGCAGCAGAAGATCCTGGCGTCCTCTGAAGCGTCAGCCCAGTCAGTAGCCTCTGGCCAGGCACCCCAGTCGGTGAGCTCTGGCAAGTCTGAGCGAGCGCCAGTTTCGCTTTCCGTTTCTTTAGGCCAGCCTTCGTCACACATCGCCCATTTGCCCCCGTTCTCTTTACCGTCCGCCTTGCCGATGGTCGAACTGGGCAGCGCACAGTACGCTGGCATGATCAGCACGGCCAAAGAGGCGACGCTGGCATTGATGGGGCCATTGTCATCGGCAGACGCAGCGCGTGTCGAGCAGCGCTGGGCAGGCTATTACGCCTTTCCTGCCGACAACATCTTGCAGTATTTCCGTAAAGCCACGCCCTTGCTGACAGAATTGCTGAATGTGCGCGAAGCCATCGCAGTGACGGCCTCCGGGTTTGACCAAACCTGGGCACAGGCAGCGGCCGCCGCAGAGTACGACAACGTGGCCTATGCTGAAGCTGAACTGGCTCAGGCCATACTGCTTAAAGATTACCTGGTTGCACTTGAGGCTCGCGCCCGTGTCATCGCCCAGGCCATGCAGGATTTGGGAGAAGCGCCTGATCCACTGGTTGAACAAGATGCGACCGCCAGCCACCATCGCAAGTCTACCGATACCCTGCTGGATCTGTTAAAGCCAACAGACGGGCATGAAGGGATCTGGTATGGGGTCATGGTTGACGAGGAAGGCATTTTTATTGATGGCATCACCGACTCCCCCTTGGTCTTTGTGGTGTATTCAGTCGGTCCGCCCGCTGACAAGCGTTACCGTGCGCTGATGCTTGATGCAGGTGAATACGACGAGAAAACTGACCCGTATATCGACGTGCTTGAAATGCACGAAGACGAAGGCACACCCCTGCCTGCGCTTTATCCCCATATGAAGAATGGCCGGATTAATAAAAGTTTCGAGATCTCTGAGGTCGATGAAGAGGACGGCGAGACCTACACATGGTCTACCACCATCAAGGCCAGCGTGTTATCCCCGGACGGAATCGTTCAGTACCCTGATGGCGCCAGTATGGAACGTGCCCAGAAAGCGGCACAAGAAACCTTGGCGGCCTCGGCGAAGCGAAAGCAAGAGGAGGCCGCCCAAGGTTCTGGTGACAATCGAGGCATCGATTTCGGTGCCATGCTCGCATCGAGCATACTGGGAAATACGGTCAGCGAAGCCCTGGTCCGGTCCCAGCTTGAAGACTTGCGTCGGCATCATGAACTCACGCCCGCTTTCGTGGTGGCAGCCAGAAAGTGGCTGGAAGAACGCCCTTTTTCCGAAGACTCCACACTGGCCGAAGACCGCAAACGTTTGTCTTCGATTGTGGCAAGCTTTGCAGGTCCCGCAAAAGTCAGCAAGACCGCTGCCAGCCCGGTACCCCCAGCGACTGCGGCAAATACCAGAAAGGTTGACGAAGATCTCAAGGCTGAGCAAGAGGCCTTGCGCGAGCGCATCGAGTTCCATCAACAGAACGTTCGTTTTGTTGAAGCTAATCTGGCCAAGGACAGGGCTGAACTGGCCAGGGAAACAGATCCTCAACGCCGTGCTGCGCTTGAGTTTCGTATCATCGGCGAGCTTTCCGATATCCAAAGTGAAAAAGACTTGATCGCCTCGATCGAGACCGGTCGCCTGGTGCGCACCCGCTCACCCTTCGATGATTATGCGCATGACGGCCTGATCACCAACATCCGTGATACCCAGCGGCGCATGGAACAATTCCAGCGCAATACCGAATCGTTGCTGCGGCTTGCCGCCATGCTGCCAGGTTCAGAAGGTCAGAGCGCCCGCGAATTTGTCGAGCGTCAGTTGACGCCTGAAGTACGCACAAAGATGGATGAGGCAGTTGTCCAGAAAATTGCCGATGCGCTTGGCAATAAAGTGCAAGGTTATTATCAAGGCCAGCAAGCCAGAGACGAAGAGGCCGCGGCACTGGCCAACCTGGGTCTTGATGCAGCACAAAACATTAAAAGCGCTGCAGATACGGGCATGGTGGTGACCTCGCTCTTCGGCGGTCAGGCGATTGACAGCGCCTATCAGGCTGTTACAGGCTACATTGAAGGTGGTCCAACTGAAGCGTCTTTGCGAACGGTGAGCAGCTTCGGCCCGCTGGCCGATGGGGCGGTCGAGGCATTGCGGGGTTACCGCGAGGGAGGGCTGGAAGAAGCGGCGCAACGTGGCGGTTACGCCTTTCTTAAAGGAGCGGCACTTCAGTATGGGGCAGGCAAGATTCTGGCCCGTGCCAAAGCGCGACGTTTAGATGTCGATGGTGCTCCTGCTTCTAAAGTTGGTGTCGATGGCGCTCCCGCTTCTAAAGCCGTCGCCACCGATGCCGGTCCGGGTTCTGCACAGCCCTCCGTTTTTGAGCGCGAAGTGCTTGAGCAGTTTAACCGTTCCCGTAAACAGGGTGAGGATCTGGTCCAGGATCTGCGTGATGCCCACAAGAGACTGGCGGATGCCGGTAGTGCCGGGCGTCCCGTCGACGAGATACTCGAACTGCAGAGCCAGATTCGCGACAAAGTGACCGCCATCAACGGAAATCCGAATGCGAAGAATTACCTGAAGTACAAGGGTGACGCCGAAACCCAGCATTTGTATGTGCTGAATATGGAGGACGTGCATAGTCAGGTTCAACGCCAGTTTCAAGAGAACATGAGTTCGAAGGGCTGGAATCAGCAGAACCTGAAAGAAATGCGTAATGCGGCCAGTGCCGGGTCAGTTGGTATGGACTACGACATTGGTCTGGACGAAGCGGCGATGAAGTCTCTGACCCAGAATGGCAAACCTGCCATGCTCTACACCTGGCAAAACGATGCCCAGGAGGCCTGGAGTGAGGCCTACGCAAAGGTCACTGGCAAAAGTGCCAAACAGGCCTGGGAAAGTGTCACGACCAGCAAGCATGTCGAGAGCTACCGTGACAAGACATGGCTGGGCGCAGACAAGTCCAGCGTCAGCAAGGCCTGGGGGCAACAGGCGTCTGATGTGACTCGCTACAAAAGCTGGCACATGCTGGAGGAGGCAGAAAACCTGAGCTATTTCGAGCGATTGCAGGAAGTCAGCCGCGGTGCTGCCAAAGACTTTGACACCAAAGTAGCGCCCATGCTGGATCGCATCAAGCCAAGTGCTGGCAGTGTCGACAATTTCAAGGTTTCTCGCGCGCATTGGGAAGATGTTCGTAAAGTGCTGGCCGACTTTGGCAACAATACCATCGACCCCATCACCGCAAATCGTCGTATACGTATGCTGACCGGCGGTAAAGATATTCCTCAGGTAGTTGAAGAAATGTCCACGTTGATGGAAGCCTCTATCAAATTCGGCCCGGGTTCATGATTTTGATGTTCCTGTAGGTATGACTCAAAGCGAAATGTAGATCCTTGCTTAGCCGGTGCGCTGTTAACCCTCGCTCCAGTTGGGTGGGGTATGAGGCGAACTGGCTGATCTCCCTTGTAAGGTGCATCGAGCATGAAGCACTTTGTCAGACGATGCCTCTTTGAGTTGTCAGGAGATTTGATTCAGATACAATCACTTGCAAATTAAGTGAAGTTGAGGGTGCTTTATCAGATCGATGCGTCGCCCATGGAGTTTTTCCTGTGATTAATGTTTCCTGTTGTCGTGTCACGACCGTGACAGCAAGCGCCTTGATTGATTAAGCTTTGCAGGTGCCCGCAAACGACATGACTCAGAAAATGACGGGCGATGGCAGCTTATGTTTTCTGTAAGGGCGACCAACCGGAAGAAGTTGTAGAGGAATAATGCGGAAACTAGTCAGTTATTTTGTCAGGCCGGTCTGTGGTTTTGGATTGATCGTTGGGGCGCTGTTTTTTGCGGCATCCCTCACGCCAAGCCTGATTCCACGAAACTACGTGGTGCAGGGTGTACTTTCCGGAATCGGTTTTATCTCCGGATATGGTATCGGCGTGCTTTTGCGCGGTCTCTGGCGTTATCTGGAGTTGCCCAGGTTGCCAGGCCCGGTTTTAAGGATCGTTAATCCTGTTGCCGGGATCGCCTGTCTGGTGCTGATGGCAACGGCCTTGTATCACACCAAATCCTGGCAGAACTCGGTTCGCAGTGTGGTGGGAATGGATCCTGTGGAGAGCGGGTATCCCTTCAGCGTCTGTCTCATCGCAATTGTGACATTCGGGATCCTGCTTTTCCTGGCGCGTGCTGTGATCGGGTTTGGCAAGACACTGGCTCGCAAGTTCTATAACCGCTTCCCTCGAAGAATCTCGGTCGTCGCCGGGGTTGCTCTGGCAGGTTTTCTGACGATCACGCTGACCAATGGCGTGCTGGTCGAGTACACATTCCGTCTGCTGGACCGATCGTTCCAGCAGTATGACGCACTGCTGGAGCCGGACCGACCCCAGCCCCTCATAGCAGAGCGCTCGGGAAGCAAGGAATCCAGGCTCGACTGGCGCGAACTCGGACGTGCCGGGCGTGAGTTTGTCGCATCCGGACCCACAGCTGCCGAGATTGCCGAGTTCAATCAAACTGAGGCACTCGAGCCGATCCGGCTTTATGCCGGTCTGCAAGTCGCCGACACTCCGCAGGAACGAGCGCAATTGTTGCTGCAAGAGCTGATTCGCACGAATGCGTTTGACCGTTCAGCGCTGGTCATCATTACTCCAACGGGCACCGGCTGGGTCGATCCTTCAGCGATGGACGGACTGGAGTATCTGCTCAATGGCGATGTGGCAAGTGTCGCATTGCAGTACTCCTACCTGAATAGTCCCATGGCACTGGTCTTTCAACCCGAAAGCGGTCTGGAGTCGGCGCAGGCACTGTTTCGGACTGTCTATGGATACTGGAAGCAGCTCGCGCCTGATCAGCGGCCCAAGTTGTATCTGCATGGGCTCAGCCTTGGTGCTTTCAACTCCCAGAGGGCACTGACGCTCTTTGATATTCTCGGTGATCCCATTCATGGCGCTCTCTGGAGCGGTCCACCGTTTCCAAGCGAAATGTGGCGTTCGCTGACCAATGGCAGAGAACCGGGCACCCCGGAGTGGTTGCCTGTTGTCGGAAACGGGCGATTCGTCCGGTTTATGAACCAGAACGGTACGTTCGATCAAGAAAACGGCTCGTGGGGTGATGTTCGGTTTGTCTTTCTTCAGTATGCCAGTGACGCCATCACTTTCTTCGAGAAAAGCCTCTTCTATCAGGAGGCGGACTGGATGAAAGCACCAAGAGGACCCGATGTCTCGGCGTCGCTTGAGTGGTATCCGGTCGTCAGCATGCTCCAGGTACTTATCGACATGCCTCTGGCCGACACGGTCCCGATGGGATATGGACATGTCTATGCACCCGAGCATTACCTGGACGCATGGCTTGAGGTGGCCGCCATCGACAACTGGTCCCCAGAAAAAATCGACGCGCTCAAGGCATTGCTCATCAAACGCGCCCAGGAAGACGACGGGTACGAGTATCGGGGCGGATAAGTACTGGCAGTCTGCCTTGAATCCGCTCGCCTGCTGTCTACGTGCCGGCGGTCAGGGCAATTCGCTGGGCCGCCCAGCTGCCGACGGCTTTCTGTTGCACCTTCTCAATGATGGCAGGATCGATATGGGGCTCCTGTGAGCCTTTCAATCCGTCATCATGGAAGATGTAAAGTCTGGATGTGAAGTCTTCGAAGGGTAGTGAGCTTTCCCCTGGCAGTTCTCCATGTCCCTGGGTTGAGACCACAACGCCATGCCCCCAGTCCTGACCGCTGTCGTTGTTCGGATTAAAAAAGTAGACCCGCATGCAACCGCTTTGATCCAGTGCCACCCGGATCAGCGTGATGGCGTGCCAGCCGACAAACGCGCCTGAGCTGTCGGTCACCGCGACACCAGCCGGTTGAGGATGGATGATGGGTTCGTTGCCGTTGTACAGGGGGTGATAGGCTTGGTAGAAGTCCGCTACAAATCTTGGGTAGTCGTGTAACAGACCAGTGGCGACGTCCACTGCAATAAAGAACATCCGCCCGACCCACCAGCCGTGCAGCTCGGGGTTGATCCATTTGTGGGGATCCTCGCCACGATCAGCCACCCGACGACCCATCTCGGCGTAGATCCGGTCGAGATGGGGGACCAGCAGGATCGAAACCGCATCCGCATCGAGCGGAATGTTGAAGGCGAGTCCGGCCGGCAATTCACCCGAGTCGAGTTTGCCGCCCTCAAAGTGCATGACGATCCGGTCATTGTTACTGACTTGTGCAATCAACCAAAGCAGATAGTCGGGATCATTGAGCGCCCACATCGACAGTGCGCGAGCTGACTGGCATGTCGGATTGTTTCCTTGCCCGACCCCGAGCGGTTGCCCCAGCATTTGCAAGAGCCCTGCGACCAGTGTGCGCCTGGCATCGATGTCAGGTCCGAAAGCGCGTTGCAGCAACGCGACAGACATCTCACTCGGCTTGGTTGCCAGTAACCGCCACAGCGATGGTGCGATGGGCGGGGAGTAAAGAATGCCTCTTTCCAGAATCTGGGACATGCCAAGCAGTGCCTGGCCTGTGCCCAGATGCACTGACTCACGGATGAGGCTCAGGACCAGTGGCTGGTAGGAACGCAAAGCATCCAGTCCTGTGCTGGACAAGCCCATTGAATGCGTCAGCAGGTCCGAGTCTTCCGAGTCGAGCACGAAGTGAGTGAACTCCACCTGATAATCTGACACCAGACCCGTGTCGTGCATGGCGCGTGCCATGCCCAGTGCTTCAGCCTGAAGTGTGCCCCGGTCTGCCCCTGATAGCCGTTGTCGGTAAAGCTGGATGCCCGGGTCATCCCGGCAAAGCTGTGTGGGACCAAACAGGGCGCTGATCAATCGATCTGCGCCCTGGATCCTTGCATCGCTCAGGCCGTTCCTGTCTTCGTTCAGAGCAACCGAGATCTGCACGATCATCGATTTGACCGGGTTGACCTGAAGTGGGCGTTGCGACAGGATTCGCCAGACCTCTTCGACCAGTCGGTCAAGAATGCCCTGTGCGCCCACCGTCTCCATGATGTGTCTGAGGAGCCGGTCAACCGCCCGTGACAGTTTGTTCTCCTTGACACGTGATGCCTCGCTCGCCGCACCGAGGACCCGGTCCAGATTCAAGGCCAGTACCTGCGTCAGAAAGTGTCTGGCCTTCTGGGCAGGCAAACCCCGAATCCGGTGCTCCTGTGTGGCTGCTGCCAGAAATCGCAGCAGGCTCAGGCACTCCAGTGTGACAGTGGCGGTCACGTTGCATTCCAGTGTGTTGCCAACCAGACCAGGCATCAGGCTGGCCGGTGCATTCCAGTCAGTTCCCGTAAAAATCCCGGCCCGTTCCATTCTCTGGATTCGATCGGATAGCGCCTGCAGTCCGTTCTCATGCATGAGCAGGCGTGCCGACGCATCCAGAATACGGTTCTGGTAGGTGAGCTTCCCGATCTCGGATGCAGATTCGAGTTGTTCGATCAGGTAGTCAAACTTGTCGAGATAAAGTTCAACGGGCTGGGCGGATTGCGTGGTCATCATCGACGTCATGGCGGTCACTGAGGTTGAAACGAGACTGTCGGACCTGGACTGACGACAGGTTCTCAGACATAGAAATCGAGATCTTCCTGGTGCTTGAGCAGGTCTCGCAGACGGTGCGGGTCGTCACCAAAAAAGTAGACCAGACCCCAGTGTGTTCCAAACGCGGCCCGTTTGGTCACTTTCTGTTCAAGTGGCGGGACCAGTTCATGAAACTCGAAATAAGGGTCGTCGACGGTTTCATCCGGCAATGCGAGCTCGCTCACAACCCGCCTGCGCGGATAGACCCCAAAGCAGCCCGCATGACCCTTTGCGTCCTTGACCGGTGTCGGAAAGAACGCATCAAGCTCTTCCTGGGTGGTTTTTGGGTCAAATGCCAGGACCAGACCCTGGTAGGCGTTAAAGCCGTAAGCACGTTCGAGCAGTTCGAACACATTGAATCCCGGTGGTCGATAGGCGACTTCACCGAAATACATGGTGCCATCACTCGTGACAAAGTACTCCGGATGAATGAACCCGAAGTCGATGTCAAATACATCAATCAGTTTCTCGATTTCCTGTGTGATTCGCCCGCGCCACTTTTCCAGTTCCGGTGTCGCAGGAACAAACACCGAGTAACCGAGCGTTACATACTCGGAAATGTTCAGAAACTGAATCTTGCGATCCTTGATCCATGCTTCAACCGCAAACTCCCAGCCGCTGAGGTGACTCTCCATGAGGGCAGGAAACTCGTCTACCGATATACTGGCCACGTCGTCAGCCGTGCGGATGACGCGATGCCCCAGGCAACCTGCCTTGTCGAACGCCTTGAAGTGAATGGGATCGTTCGGATCGCCATCAAGCTTGAGCAGCGTCTGGTTGACCCGCTTCAAAAACCGGATGACATCAGAATGATCCATCGCCTCTTCAAATATGCCGACACGAATGCCGCCGAGTTGCGCGCGGCGCTTCATGAGTGACTTGTCACGAAACAGCATGGATTGTCCGAGCAGTCTCGGATTGTTCAGCAGTACCGAGTTGACGGCCCCGGCCCACTCTACGGTTTCCTCGTAAAGAGGAATGGCCACATCGACACCCATCTCTTTGAGCGTGATGGCCAGTTCATACGAGCGATCGTTCAGCCGCTCGAAATCCCACGATACGAAAGGGATATTGTGTTGTTCGGCGTATTCCTGGGCCCAGACCGGTGCAACAATGACATAGCGCCGGTCAAACCGCTCAAGTGCGTCAATACACCGCAAACTCCATCCCAGAACTGCTACATAGCCTTTGTTCGGGTTCTTCTCGGTCATCAGACCTCCTTCGAATCCAAACCCCGCCTGGACTGACAGGATAGCCTGTCCATTGAAGTAGCCGTGTTGGCCACTGCGCGATCCTTTTCAGGGTAACCTAATTAGGCAGTATGCCGGTACCCCCCGCCGTCGACTTGTGGCAGAGAGAATCCAAAGCCGGCGCACGACAAGGGTCCGGATATGTTCAACCGGACAAGATCAACCGGATCAGTCCCGGTGCGGTCCTGTCACAGTCGCGTTTGACAGCGCGCACGGCAGTGTGACCGATACGCACAACCCTCCCTGCGGGGACGGTGAAGCGTCAACCTGTCCGCCATAGCTGTCTGTCAGGTCACGAACGATGTCCAGACCGAGTCCTGAGCCCGGGACTTGCTCGTCCATTCGGACCCCGCGATTGAAGATGGTCACAAGTTGTGAGGGTTCCAGTCCCGGTCCATCATCGCTTACATGTATTGTCAATGTGGGATTGAGGGCTGCTCGGTCGTTTTTTCGAGTTGTGTTCGTGGTCTCCACCTGAACCCAGACATTTCTGTCGGTCCATTTGCAGGCGTTTTCAAGGAGGTTGCCGACGATCTCCTGCAAGTCGTGTCGATCCCCCCTAAAAACCGGTTTCGTGTTCTGTTCCATGTCGAAATGGATGACCACCGGTTTGTCGCGATACAGTTTCTGCAGCACCCTGATCAGTGATTCGATCACAGGCTTGACGGTTGCCTGTGCGCCAGGGGCAGTCGAGGCTGCCGCCGCTCTGGCTCTGGCGAGGTGGTGGTCGACCTGGCGGTTGGCCAAGGCCACCTGCTCTTGTACCAGGTCCCCGAATGGAGACGGGTTTTCTCGTGCGCCGTTTGCCATGACCGAGAGCGGGGTCTTGAGCGCATGGGCCAGATTGCCAGCCATGGCGCGGGACCTCTCGACTATCTTGTTGTTTGCACTGAGCACCAGGTTGAACTCGTCAATCAGTGGTTGGAGCTCAACCGGATGCTGCCCCTCTAGTTTTGTGGTTTCACCAGACCGGACACGACCCAGTGCTGTACGGATTTCCTTCAGTGGCCGAAGTCCTGACGTGAGCATCATGGCCGATGCCAGCGTCATCCCTAGCGCGAGTAAGCCAAGCGCGATCGACAGCATTTGCGTGAAACTGGAGATCGGCTCATCGGCTGCCGATTGATCGGTTGCGATCATGAGCCTGAACCGATCATGTCCCTCAGGGGGGGTGATCACCTGGATGAGTGCCAGTAAAGGGGAGCCATCAGGTCCGGTCAATGCATGCAGACTGGCTCCATTGGTCATCGACACGATCGCGCTTTGTGCACGCAGATCGGATGGTACCAGGAGAACCTCATCCCAGAGCGAACGAGACCGCAGAACACCGGGTACAGCCGGCTGTCCGGGTGCAATCCGGTCGACCTGCCAGTAAAGACCCGAAAGCGGGCGCATCAGGCGAGGATCGGTGGGTTCAAACTGCAGGCTGACATCTCCTTGCAGGTTGACGGCCAGTGCCGCGGCAAGCTGGTTCAGGTGTAGTGTCAGTTGCGACCCAAGTTGCTCGGTGATGTGTCGGCGAAACAGGTCCGTCAGCGTCCAGCCCGCAGCCAGAACCGTCACCACGATCCATATGCTGATGCCAGCCAGAAGCCTTGCCTTGAGTGAGCGCCAGATGAGAGGTCGAGGGCGTTCCAGGGTTACGGGATTCCCTTTGGATTCGGCTTTGCTGGCAGATCGCTCCTGCTGGGTCCGCATTAACTCATCCTGGATTGCGTGGTTGCATGACTGGGCCCGGGCACCAGTCTGTAGCCCAGTCCACGGATGGTCTCAATGCTATTGGGGGGCAGCTTCTTTCTCAGACGCCCGACAAATACATCAATGGTGTTGGAGTCTCGATCGAGATCCTGCGGATACACGTGCTCGGCCAGCTCGGTTCGGGAAACGACCTCGCCCGCCCGTCGCATCAGCACAGCCAGCACACGATACTCGTGAGAAGTCAGACCAAGCGACTGGCCTGAGACCAGAACGCGAGTGGACCGGGTGTCGAGTATGATCTCGCCGCAGGTCCATTGCGCTGTGCTGTGCTGGCTGTTACGCCTGACAAGCGCCCGAACTCTCGCGAGCAATTCCTGCATGTGAAACGGCTTGGTCAGATAGTCGTCTGCACCAGCATCCATTCCCGTTACTTTCTCATCCCAGTTTCCTCGTGCTGTCAGGATCAGCACAGGCATGTCATGACCCGATTCGCGCCACTTGTGCAGGACAGTCAAACCGTCCATGACGGGTAATCCGAGATCCAGGATGGCGATGTCATAGGTTTCGACATCTCCCATGAAGTGGGCTTGTGCCCCGTCGCAGGCAACATCGACCACATGCCCGGCATCTTCCAGTGCGCGTTGCAGTTGAGATGCCAGGTGAGGATCATCTTCTGTCACCAGTACACGCATCAGTCTCTCACACCCGTTCTGTTCTGGCGACGGATATCGCGCCCTTTGATGCTGGTAATGTCACCGCTGCTCGCATCGACCTCCAGTTTAAGCACACTGCCTGATTGCTGCAGGAGCTTGATTTCGTATACGTACACGCCGTCGTCTTCATCGAACTCGATTTCGATCGGCTCTCCCGGAAACTCTTGCGTGACTTTCTCGAGCACATCCCGTAAGGACAGCACTTTGCCGTCGAGCAGTGCCTGTCTGGCACGATCGCGGTCACTTTTATCTGCATGCCCAGAAACGGGCATGGTGAGAAGCACCAGAAGTACCAATGCGGCCATCGCGAGCAGCAGCCTGCGTCTGGGCATGATATCTGGGGTGCTGCTGACCGGTGTTCGCGTGCGGGGCATGGTACTGGACATGCTCTGATCTCCATTCAGGTAGGCAAGGTTTTTAGTCGATTCAACATGAACGGAAGATGAACGACCCTTTCACATTGCGTTCATCCGGGAACTTGCACAATGCGAACCATGCACTCAGCAGACCATGAGTGTCAATCTCGAATCAAGGAGTTTCAAAATGAGAAAGTTAAACGCTAAAAGCATGATCAAGTCCCTCTCCGCAGTGGCTATGACCGGTGCAGTGCTGGGAGCAGCATTTCTGCCAGCCCAGGCCCAGAACGCGGTTTCAGGCGAGTTTCAACGTGCCAGGACGGTCACGGTTGCCCAGGCCGACGGAACACCTCAGTGGCTCAGCATGAACCGGATTATCGACAGGATCGAGGCTGCCGGTTATACCGACATTCGTGAAGTTGAGCGTGAGCGAGGAGGCTACGAAGCCGAAGTCAGGGACGATCAGGGCAGGAAGGTCAAGCTGTATCTCGATCCGAGAACCGGGGAAATCATCAACAGCAGGACCCGTGATCGTCGTGACTGATTCGCGCATTATGTCGGGCAATACCCGTTCTTGCTTGCATGAGAAGCGGCAGTCAAGTCGACTAGCGATAGCCGCTGCTGCAGCAGTGTAAGTAAACGAGGGAGGTACATTCTTTTATTCCTCCCTCCCTCTCTCCCTCCCTCCAATCCAATCCACCTCACACTTCGGCTTGCTTCTGGCATGTACCCCTGTTCTCGATGGGCCCAGTGTTGTTGTCAGGTGTGTTCTGCTCTGGTCAGGCTGCTATGGCAATTGTCGCCAAAGATATTGCTGCTTTTGTTCTGGTTTTCTTGTGATCACCCTCTATTTCCCCACCAGACATCTGCTGGCTGCGTCCGACTGTTCAGCACCCGAGTGTTCCATAGTGGGCAACAGAGGGTCTTTTCGCTACTATTGGATCGAGAAAAGATCAGAGAGAACGAGGTTTGAAGGCGTATGAAGGAGTGTGAAGAGCTCACCCTCTTTCCAGGGCTCGACGGATAACCATGACAACAACAGCCGTGTATCGGGATCTTTCACCATGCTGAGACTTGATCCATTAACCGTGACCGTGATGCTGGGGCTGATGTCGCTATTGAGCGCCGCATTTCTGGTTGTGATCCGGCTGTTCTTTCCGAACACCGTCAAAGGTCTCAACAACTGGGTGCTGGCTTCGATTCTTTATGTGCTGGCCGGGTTGATGCACGCACTGAAGGAGGATCACTCGACCCTTCTGTTGTCGGTTCTTGCCAATTGTTTTCTGATTGCCGGGTTGCTGCTGTTTCTCAGAGGGCTGCAGCAGTTCTACGACCGGCCTGTGCTCAGTGCCCGGACGTTCTGGGGGGTTCTTGCGCTGATGGCCGTGCTGATCGCCTGGTTCAAGATACATGATTCGTTTCACGCCCGGATCATTGTCATGACCTGTGCGCTTTCAGTGCTGTTCGGTGTGCTGGCCCGATTTGTTTACCGTTTTGGCCGAGACAGTTTTGGGGACTGGCTGATGGTGACTGCCTTTGTCGTAGCGGGCATCGTGTCCCTGATTCGGCTCGCAAGCGAACTGGTCACGCCCAACTCGGTTGACAGCCTGTTTGACGTGACGGTTCTGCATATCACCTATCTATCTTCCTTTAGCCTGGCGTGGTTGCTCAGCACACTCGGGTTCATGGCGCTGGTGAGCGACCAGTTACAGTCGCAACTTCACTACCTTGCCCGGCATGACGTCATGACCGGGGTGTTGAACCGGGCGGCGTTTTTTCAGGAGGCAGCTAGCGGTTTCAATTCCGCCAGGCGCGCTGAACGTCCTGTTTCTGTCCTGATACTGGATCTGGATCATTTCAAGAACATTAACGACAGCTATGGCCATCAGGAGGGTGACCGGATTCTGGTCGAGTTCTGTGCAACGGTGCAGAAGGTGCTGGCTGGTCGTGCCCTGTTTGGCCGGTATGGTGGTGAGGAGTTTGTGGCGATTCTTGATGGGGTGACAGACCGGCAGGCGGTTGATCTGGCCCAGCAGCTCAGGCAAGCCGTACAGAACAGCCCGGATATGAGGGGTGTCACCGTCTGCATCGGTGTGGCATCTTCGGGGTCGACGCCGTCGACCCAAACGGTTGAGGATCTCCTGCTCCAGGCAGACAAGGCACTCTATCAAGCCAAACGACAAGGACGCAATCGGGTGGTCCTGTTTGATGGCGAGACTCCGGCCAAGACACCGGATCTTGTCGGCAATCTCGCTGCCCAGCCTCAAGTCTGAACGGGGCCTCTCGCACGAGACCAGTCGCCGGGAACCCATGCGCTCGCGTCAGTGTATGGCCATGTCATGTTTACGGGCGTGTTACGGTTGAGGTTACTTGCATCTTTTTGATGAGTCTTTTTGATGAGATGGCGCAGGGTTGCCAGGGGTTGCAGCAGAACCTGGCAGCAGAACCCGCTTCGTACCTTGATTCTCGTTCCGGTATGACAAGATAGTGAGTCTTCGGTAGTGGCGACTGTGATCGCCCCGCGTTTGAACATGTGATCTTCACGCCCTTGGTGACGGCACTGTTGCGATCGGACATCTGCCATCTGGGGTCTCCCCTGTTTTTTGCACACTGCCCCAGATGTCTCGGGTTTTTCCGCAAAGGCTGAGGTTCTGCGGCCCGGCTCTGATGATGCAGCCGATGACCTTGGTTGTCCGTAGATTCCACGATCGTGCTGTATCGAACTGATCGTTATTGTGTAACAGGGCAGCAAGGTCAGGTAGGGTTGGGATATCCGGGTTCTTTGATTCTCAGCGCATGTAACTTGCATCGGGATTGATGGGGCCTGGCTGGATCTGGTCTGATGGGGTCTGACTGGTTTGCGATCGAGTTCCGGTTGTTCTGGTGGCTGTGATGAAAGTTAGTGGATAGGGACTGAGTCGCCTTTCGTTGAAGTATGGCGTGCCCAGCGGGTGCGTCAGGATGTGCATGGTGTACATGCTGTGCATGCAATGCACGGCCCGGCCCGGCAGGCTGACAAGGATCTCTTGAAGGATTGGATGTACCAGCAAATTCTGCTTTATTGTGTGTGTGCGTATGTGTCTCTGACGATTTCTCGTCTGGCGCATTGTGCGTGGCAGCGTGACCGGGTCCGTGCCGTCAACGGTCTGGGCAGGATACTGTTTGGTGGCTTGCGGGTGGATACCACGACGATCGGCTTTGCTGTGGTGGTTCCCTTGCTGCTTGCGCCCTGGTTAAATCATCTGGTGTGGGCTCAGACGCTGACCGGGATCTGGCTGGGTGTCTTCTGGTTTCTGCTGTTGCTGCCAGAAATGTCGACTCCGCAGTTTGTCCTCGAATATGACGTCAGACCGAACCGTTTGTACGTCGATTATCTTAAACACCCCAGGGAAGTATCCGGGATGCTCTGGAAGGGCTACAAGCTTCCGGTTGCTCTTGCCTTGTTACTACTTGGGTTGTTGTGGTGGACCGGCTGGAGCCTGTTTCGCGGACCCGTTCCTGATGCAACCGTGTTCTGGTGGCCGGTTGCATTCGTGCTGGGGTTGCTCGGTGGGGCTGTTTCGTTTCTGGCCATCCGGGGAACGCTCAGGCATCGGCCTCTGAATCCCTCGACTGTTGCATTCTGTGGCGATAGTCTTCTAAACAGCCTGGCGCTGAACTCGTTCTACAGCGTGACGTACGCGATCTACTGCATCAAGAACGAGCGATCCACCGCTGAGCTCTACGGTGCCTTGCCAGAGCAGGAAGTGCACACCAGGGTCTTGAAGTCGGCAGGCCTCGCAGACGGGGCCCCTGATTGTGGAGTGCCTGAATTGCCGAGTCTGCATCGCCAGACTGCCGCAGTGCCGCACGCCAGGCCGCTCAATATTGTGCTCATTGTCGAAGAAAGTCTGGGCGCCCAGTTCGTGGGAAATCTGGGCGGGCAGAATCTGACGCCGGAGCTCGACAAACTGGCCGAACAAGGCTGGAATTTCAAGCGCGCCTACGCGACAGGCACTCGATCGGTCAGGGGACTGGAGGCGGTCGTTAGTGGTTTTCCGCCGGCGGTGTCGGACGCGGTGCTCAGGCTGTCAGGAGCGCAGCAGAACTTCTTCACGCTCGCACAAGGTCTCAAGCCACTTAACTACCGATCTCACTTTGTGTACGGAGGCGAGGCCCATTTTGACAACATGAAGGGATTCTTCATGGGCAACGGGTTCGATGTACTGCACGAACGCGAGGATTTTGTGGATCCGGCATTTGTCGGTACGTGGGGCGCCAGTGACGAGGACATGTTTGCCAAGGTGCATGACATCCTTTCTGAAGCAAAGGATGAACCGACCCTTTGCCTGGCGTTCTCGGTGACCAACCACACGCCATGGGAGTATCCTGCCGGGCGCATCACGCCCGAAGGCAATCCTGCGAGTGCGAGCAATTCAGTGCGGTACGCAGACTGGGCGATTGGCCAGTTCTTCAACAAAGCCAGACAGTCCGACTACTGGGACAACACAGTTTTCCTGATCGTGGCCGATCACGATGCCAGGGTGGCAGGTGCAGATTCGATTCCGCTACGGCATTTTCATATTCCTGCGCTGATTCTGGGCGGTACGGTCAAGCCTCGTCAGGACAGTCGGATCGCCAGCCAGATCGATCTGCCGGTGACCATGTTGTCGCTGGCCGGCGCAACGATCGATCACCCGATGATTGGTCAGGACATGATGCGCTCGGGCACTGTCGATCGCGCGATGATGCAGTACGGAGACAATTTCGGTTATCTGTATAAAGACATGCTCACGGTTCTTGAGCCTGGTAAAAAATATCGCCAGTTCCGCTACCAGGCTCCGGATCAGTATCAGTCGGTCGATCTGGATCCGGAACAACTCGCTCAGGCCAGAGCGCATGCCTTGTGGCCAGATATCATGTACACACAGCGTCGCTACACCTTGCTCAGAAAAATGTTTCAGCCTGAGTGAGTCAGGCTGGGTTGCATGTCAACCCGTTTCAGACTCAGTCTGCCTTGAGTAGTCCATCTCCACTGCGCCTGTCCTCTTCAACCAGGCTGAAGTAGCGCTCGGGCAGGTAGGGAAGGCGTGGGTCTCCAAGGCAGAGTTCGACACTGGCAACGTGTGCGACACGGGTATGCCCTTGCAGTGAGGGCGCTTGCTGATCCAGATGTTGTTCGGAGAGTCGCGCGAACGTTGATGGTTCGCTGTCAGGTTGCACGGCGGTCTGCTCGGCGACCTGATCTGATTGGGACTGGTCGTCCCCGGGTGGCCACGCGATGTCCCGGGGCGCGAACGCCTGCATCGTGAAGTGCAGGTCATCTGCCTGAACCGGTTCGCCATCGATGCTGTACCTGGGATCCTCAATGAGCAATTCCATCATGGGCTGACCAATCGAAGCAAGTAGTGTGATGTCTAGCAGTTTTCCTTCAATCTTCACCAGCTTGTCGGTGTCATTACCACGCCAGGCATTGACTGTCTGGGTGACTTCCAGGATCAGGCCGCGCATCGCTTCTGGTGTGGCGTTTTTACCGAGCTGATATCCCAGCATCTCGTTGAGCCAGCGAAATGCCGGTTCGCGGGAGCCTTGAATGATCTCCTCTAAAAGCTTCTCGACATGAGGGCTCAGCGCTCGTACGTGTTCTGCGACATTGGGTAGCACCAACGCAGCCTCCCGTCCAAGTCCGATCTTGTCGGTACGGCTTTGCAGTTTCAACAGCCTTTCGAGGGTCTTGGCGAGACTCTTGAGGATACGTTCGTTCTTGGTCATGCTATTTCCTGTTTATGGAACGTGCAGAGCTAAGAGTAAAAGAGAGCGGAGACTGCGACAAGTTTCCGGTGGCATATTTACCCCTGCGACGTACAACTCTCGCGGTGTTTTTCTGCGCCGGCACGTTCTGGCAAGTGCGGGCATGTGAGGGTGCGTGACGGTATGGAGTGAGTCTCTGTTCACGGCTTGCGCCAGGCGGGTCCACAGGTCGATGCCCACATTCCCACACCAATGGTGAGCATGCCCAGACTGACCGCTGTGAAGATGCCCGTCAACCCAAATCCTGCGGCAAGGCTCAGGCTGCCAAGACTTGTGACGATCAGAAACCTCAGCACACCGATCGCAACAGGGATTCGCATGAAACCGGTTCCCTGTGAAGCGAAGTAGAGCACCTGTCCAGCTACAAACACACCAAACAGCGGACCAACGATGCGCAGATAGGATGCCCCGTATTCAGACACAGATGGATCCTGGGTGAACGCACCAAGCCATAGTTGCGGCCAGATCGCCAGCACAATCCCGATCGGGGCAATGATCGCAAGCGCCACGAGTGATCCAAAACGCGCCAGATGCCGGGCTCTCGGGTGCTGGCCAGCACCGATGTTGATGCCCACCGCCGTGGTGAGTGCTCCGCCGATACCAAACGCAATGGGGACCAGCATGAGTTCAAGCCGGCTTCCCAGACCATACCCGCCCAGGGCTTGATCACCGAACTGACCGATCAATCCAGTCACGACCACGATGGACATGACAATGGTCAGACTGTTGATCATGCCAAGTCCGCCCACTCGCATGATGGCCCGAATCGCGCTCCAGTCAAAGCGATGTGGTGCGATCCGGATGGGCAGATGCCCGCCTCGGGCATGCAACAGCAGTGCCAGCCCGGCCAGCCCCTGGCACAGCACGATGGCAACCGCTGGTCCCAGTACGCCGATGCCATCAAAGCTTGTTCCCGCGATGCCTAACGTCAGACATCCGGACAGAATGGCCTGGGCGACGGTGGATACCAGCAGGACGCGGGCAGGTGTACGCATGTCGGCGCAGCCACGACAGATCGCGAACATGGAAAAGAATAGCCAGGATGCAGTTGACGCACCAAAGGCGATGGCGGCATAGGTGACTGCCCCGTCAAGTGAGGGACCGGTGGCCCCCATCAGCATGAAGATGGGTCTGGCAAAGAGGACGAACACCAGCATAAAGACCAGTGACAGCGTGCCGGCGATCAGCAAGGCATGCCAGGCCAGCACGCTTGCACGTGGGGCGTCGCCAGCGCCAAGCGAGCGCGAGATGGCCGATGCGATCCCACCGCCGACCGCGCCATTGCCAAACATCTGCATCAGGCTCTGAAACGGAAACACCAGCGCCAGACTGGCCAGGGCCGCACCACCAAGTCGTCCTACAAACCAGGCATCCGCAATGGTAACGAGCGTGATAAGCAGGTTGGAAAGCACGTTGGGCAAGGATAAACGCCACAGAAGCGTTCCCGGTCTGGCCTGCAGTGCGAGTTCGACGTTGGACGCACGCGCACTCATGCCATGCCTTGCAGTAAAGCCGGGCTCGGCGCTGGCCAGTGTGCTGCGTGCAGTCTGCAAGCGTGGCACGCCAGACTGATTGGTTCTGGATAATGTGACATCAGTGACCTTCGAACGCAGTGATAGTGAACGTTTCAAGGCCAAGCGCCTGGAGCCTGGCCATGCCGCCGAGATCTGGAAGGTCAATTGCGAAGGCGCACTCCACAACCTGCGCCTGCAGCGTTTGCAGCAAGGCAACCGAGGCCAGTGCGGTTCCACCCGTTGCAACGAGATCGTCGATCAGCAGGACTCGGTCACCCGGCAATATCGCATCGGTATGAATCTCGACCCGATCGGTACCATATTCGAGTTCATAGTCCTGGCCCACTGTCTGTGCGGGCAGTTTGCCAGGCTTTCGGATGGGAACAAAGCCTGCACCGATTTCGTAGGCAACCGGCGCGCCCAGAATGAAGCCTCTGGATTCGATGCCAACCACCTTGTCGATCTGCATGTAGCGATAGCGTCCCACGAACTCACGGATCAGGAGCTGGAATCCGACCGGATCCTTGAGCAAGGTGGTGATGTCCCGAAACATGATTCCGGGTCGGGGATAGTGCTCAATGGTCCTGACACGGCTTTTGATTGGCATGATTGCCTCCGGAACATGGGTGATGGTTCATTTTAGGTTCCGGCGAACTCGATAGTGCAAGCGTGATGATAGAGGGCGCCAGACAGCCTCGATCTTTAGGTCCGGAAACATGTCAATGCTATACAAGGGCTCGCAGGTCGATAGAATGTGCAAATCAAGAGTATCTGAACCAGGACTGGATCGTGTTGACTTCCTGACTCAGGCACCACCTTCCCTGACGCTTTTGCCAGTACCTCGACGCCATGACTGAACGCGCCAGTGCGCAATCTGCGCCTACTCCGGTTGATTTGATCGATTCCCGTTATGCATTCTGGCGTTTGATGGTGGCCCTTGGTGCCATGATCATGGGCGGCAGTTGCATGTTTGTTGTGGCCGTGGTGCTGCCATCTGTGCAGGCCGAGTTCGGGGTTTCGCGCTCGGATGCGTCGCTTCCATACACGTTGCTGATGATCGGGTTCGGTGTGGGCGGGATCTATATGGGCAAGCTCGTGGACCGCTGGGGCGTGCGTAGTTCTCTACTGGTTGGTTCTGTCGGGATGCTGACTGGGTTTGTGTGGGCGGGGCTGAGTGAAAGTCTGCTGACGTTTGCACTGGCACACGGCATATTCCTGGGATTTCTGGGGAGCTCTGCGACGTTTGCACCACTGGTGGCTGATACGTCGATGTGGTGGAACCGGTATCGCGGCATGGCGGTGGCGGTGGTGGCCAGTGGCAATTACCTTGCGGGTGCTGTCTGGCCCAAGCTCGCCCAGTGGGGCGTGACGTCAATTGGCTGGCGCGAGACCTATATCTGGATGGGCATCATTTCCGGTGTCAGTATGGCTGTGCTGGCGCTGTTTCTCAAGCGCAGGCCGCCGGTTGCGCAGATTGATATGTCCGGTACTGCCAGTCGGGAAACTCTGGCCAGAAAGCGGCCGTTTGGTCTGTCCACTGGTCGGGCCCAGGCGTTGCTGATCGTCGCGGGAGTGGCTTGCTGTGTGGCAATGTCGATGCCCCAGGTGCACATTGTGGCCTATTGCGTTGATCTCGGGTACGGTCCGGCCCGTGGCGCAGAAATGTTGTCGTTGATGCTTGCCTGTGGTGTCATCAGCCGGCTTGCATCGGGCTACATCTGCGACCGCATCGGCGGGGTCCGTACGCTGATTCTGGGCTCGGCGCTGCAAGGCATTGCGCTGATCATGTTTCTACCCTTTGATGGTCTGGTGTCCCTCTATGTCATCTCGGCCGTTTTCGGGTTGTTCCAGGGAGGTATCGTGCCTTCATACGCGATCATTGTGCGGGAACACTTTCCTGTGCAGGAGACGGGTCGCCGGGTTGGTGCGGTCATGATGGCCACCATGCTGGGGATGGCACTGGGCGGCTGGATGTCAGGAAAGATATTCGACTTGACCGGCTCTTATGAGGCAGCGATGGTCAACGGTCTGGCCTGGAACGCGGTCAATCTCATGATCGCGTTCTGGTTGCTGTGGCGGATAGGGCCGGGAAAGGGTACGAGGTCGCTGTCACGAGCCAGTCCCGTCTAGCGAAGTTTGTCGTGTTTCGAGTGGGTGAGTGGTTTGATAAATAAGAGTTTTTTACGTTTTTCTGGTTTGTTGCTGCTGTTTCTTGTTTGCAGCACGACCGTTGCGTCCGAGTTCAACTGGACAGGCCAGTGGGACAGCATCTGGCGCCATCGTGGTGCCAGGATCACTTTGGAGCAGACCGGCCAGCAGGTGACGGGTGGCTATGACTTGTACGGGGGCGAAATTGACGGGGTTGTATCCGGATTGCAGCTCACTGGCACCTGGAAAGAGGGTGGCCGGTCTGGCCCGTTTCTCGCAATCATGTCGAGTGATGGACGCACATTCACCGCCCGTTTTGGTAATAATGAGTGGCTGACCGCGATTCGCGTTGAGGATGACAATGCGTATCAAGGGGACGCATTCGACTACAGCAGTCCTGCCTCCGTCCTGTTTCACTTTCTGTCCATCATGAACGCAGTCGGGCCTGGCCGGATGGAACTGCAAAGTGAAGCGTCACACTTCATTGACTTCAGTCGTCCGTTCGAGACGCGAATCAGCGAGCTCGATTACACGCGTTTGTTGTTTGAAGTACTTGACCGACTCACATTTCGGTCTTTCGACATTAAACACTCTGCAACCGACAGAACGGCTTCCGTACGCCTGTATCAGGCGGGATCTGACGTCAGTCTCTTGCTGGAATTTACAAGAACTGGTGACGAATGGCACATCGATCCTCCATCACCTGATCTGTTGCGCGAGACACTCGAAGCCCTCAAGGCCGCCCGTCCTGCGCTGAGGCCTGGTGTGGTGTCAGAATTGAGATCGCCACGGGATACGCTTAGAACACTGGTCGAGTCATTTGACAAGACCGATGGTGCTTCACTGGAGCGCGCGGTTCGCACGCTGAATCTTCAAGGGTTGTCGGCCCTGGCTCGCGAATACGAGGCTCCACGGCTTGCCCGGTATATCAACAGAGTGATCGAGCGTCTCGGACCGGTTATCTGGCAGGAAGTGCCTGATGACCCTGCAGCCACCAGCCCGTACGTTTATTTTGAGCATCCGCTCGGGGTCATTGCCATTGAGCCGGTTCTGAACGAAGCAGGGCAGGTTGAATGGCTGTTTGGCCAGGAGACACTGGCCAGTATCCGGAGTGTCTATGCTGCACTGGATAACCTTCCGTCGCCGCAAGCGCTTTATCAGCCGTCACAACCAGTCAGCCTGTACTTTAAGATCCGGGACTATGTCCGAAGCCTGAATACAGGATTGGTAAGGCAGACAGGTCCGATGGAGACCTGGCAATGGATCGGATTGTTGGTCACCTTCGTGCTGGCCTATATTCTTGGTCGGTTACTGAGTCGATTGATCGTGCTTCTGGCGCTGCGATATGCATCGCATGAGTTTGAGAGTCCAGCGTTCCTGGAGTGGCTCTTGCGCTGGTCGTTCACGCTGCTATCTGTGGGGCTTGGGCTGCGTCTGGCCGATTACGCCTTGAGCTTTCCGGATGTGGTGCAGGTACTGATTGCTACCATCAGCTGGTCGACCATTATTCTTTCAGTGACGGCGATGCTTTTGCTCGTGGTCAAACTGATGGCTGACCACGTCAGGCGAAAGAAAGCGCTAATGGGTCACAACATCACCCTGGTATCGCTGGTTTCTGGAATTATCCGGGTGGCTATTGTCCTGACGGCAATCCTGATGCTGGCCGATGTTCTGCAAGTGCCTTACCAAAGCGTGCTGGCAGGCCTGGGCATTGGTGGCATCGCGGTGGCACTGGCCGCACAGTCTACGCTACAGAATTTTATTTCCGGCATCACACTGTACTTTGACAAGCCGATAGCGATTGGGGATTTCTGCCGGTTTGGCGAGCAGATGGGAACCGTCGAGTTCATCGGTATGCGCTCGACTCGAATCCGTACGCTGGATCGCACGCTCGTGACGATTCCTAACAGCGAGTTCTCGAATATGCAGATCGAAAACTATGCCAAGCGTGATCAGATGTTTCTCAATTCGACACTACGTCTGCGCTATGAAACGGCACCGGATCAGTTGCGTTATGTTCTGGTGCAACTTCGGGAAATGCTGCTGGCTCATCCGAAGGTTGCCTCTGATCCGTTGAGGGTGCGTTTGATCGGGTTCGGCGAACATTCGCTTGATCTGGAGATCTTCGCCTATCTCATGACGACTGACCGGGCAGAGTTTGTCGCCATTCGGGAAGATATTTATCTGCGTGTCATGGATATCGTGACTCAGGCAGGTACCAAGTTCGCGTTTCCGGCGGTCGTTCACTACAACACAACTGACAGGATGCCTGACCCGGCGCAGTCCGAAGCCTCTGTCAATACTGTTGCCCAGTGGCGCGAGGAAGGCAGGCTACCGTTTCCAGATCACCCCTGGCCAGATAAGGCACAACTGCGCTCGACGCTTGACTATCCACCCAGAGGATCATCAACAGATCAGACTGACCCGTTTGGTCAGGAGCGAAAGCTGTAGTGGCTGCTTGCTGATCTGCATGGCTTTGGATGCCATTTTCTGGTTCTCAACACACCCGCAAGAAGATCCGTGGTAGACGCCTGGTGTTCTTGCGACTACATTTGCTGGAGCAATTTAAGAGTCACTGAACCTCGGTTATTCGTCCCGAACTGTTAAAGAAACCTGCAACAGCTTTTCTTTGCGAACGGTCAGTACGGGTGCGGGCGGAGGGTCGGTGCATTTCGCAACAGTCAAGGGAGATGTGTGATGGCGAACTACAAGATCGAGAATGTCGAGGGAATTGGTCCTGTCATCGGAGAGAAGCTGCGCCAGGCGGGTGTGGCCGATACGGATGCGCTGCTCGCGGCCTGTCGTACCCCCGCCCAGCGAAAAGAACTCGCAGAAAAGGCGGACCTGACGACCCAGCAGATTTTGAAGTTTGCCAACATGGTCGATCTGTATCGAATCAGCGGAGTCGGGTCCGAGTATGCCGAGTTGCTTGAGGCGGCCGGAGTGGATACAGTGCCCGAGCTTGCCCAGCGGCGTCCTGACAACCTCGCCAAAGCTATGACTGAAGTCAATGATCAGAAAAAACTCGTGCGTCGGTCACCCAGTGAATCTGAAGTGGCCAAGTGGGTGGCGCAGGCCAAGGAACTGCCGCGAATGCTGGAGTATTGATTCGGCGAGGCACGGCCACCCGGGTCAGACGACCTGCACATGGTTTGCACTTTTCATCCGGGCATGCCGAGTTGCGTTCGCATGAGACTGGCTGGACTCGGTAGCGGTTGTGTCAATGGGAGGAACAGGACGATGAAGCGTTTGCAGGTTTGATATGGATCATCGCTTGTGTAGTTGATGGTGGTCAGCATGGGCGGTCGCCTTCATAATGGAACGGATGAGGGGCGACCAGCCCGGTGAGACCCGTCAAGGCTTGCATCAGTGTCTCAAATTCGGCAGGTCTGTGTCAGATTCTGGTCGGGGAGCCGGTGGCGTCCTGATCGGCTGGCCTCTCGCGAGAGAGTGTGCTTAAACGTAAGGAGATATCCATGAGTGCAATGATGAGAGCTGCGGTATTTGTTGAGCCCGGTCGGATTGAAGTGGTCGACAAGAAGATTCCGGATGTCGGGCCCAACGACGCACTGGTTCGGATCACGACTACGACGATTTGCGGTACGGATATTCACATTCTCAAGGGCGAGTATGCCGTTGAGAAAGGGCTGACGGTGGGGCACGAGCCTGTTGGGGTGATCGAGAAGCTTGGCAGCGCCGTGCACGGTTACCAGGAAGGACAACGAGTGATCGCTGGCGCCATCTGCCCGAACTTCCATTCCTATGCGGCTCAGGATGGCGTACCTTCTCAGGACGGTAGTTATCTCAACCCTAAAAACGCATGCGGATGCCACGGCTACCATGCGACCGCTGGCTGGCGTTTTGGTAACAAGATTGACGGCACCCAGGCCGAGTATGTGCTGGTGCCGGATGCGCAGGCCAATCTTGCACCCGTACCAGACGGGTTGACTGACGAGCAGGTACTGATGTGCCCTGACATCATGTCAACCGGGTTCAAAGGTGCAGAAAACGCTCACATCAAGATCGGTGATACGGTTGTCATCTTTGCACAAGGACCGATTGGCCTGTGCGCAACGGCGGGTGCCCGCCTGCTCGGTGCGACCACCATTATTGCTGTCGATGGCAATGAGCATCGTCTCGGAATTGCCAGGCAGATGGGGGCAGATGTCACATTGAATTTCAAGAACTGCGATGTGGTCGAGGAAGTGATGAAGCTGACCCGCGGCAAGGGTGCTGATTCGTCCATTGAAGCGCTCGGGCTCCAGCAGACATTTGAATCGGCGCTGCGTGTGCTCAAGCCCGGTGGCACGCTTTCAAGTCTGGGGGTGTATTCCGAGGATCTGACGATTCCTGTTGATGCGTTTGCAGCTGGACTGGGTGATCACAAGATTCTCACTGCGCTCTGCCCAGGTGGCAAAGAGCGTATGCGCAGACTGATGGAAGTCATTGACTCTGGTCGTGTCGATCTGGGATTGCTGGTCACCCATGAGTACAAGCTCGATGACATCGTCGCGGCGTACGATCTGTTTGCGAATCAGCGTGACGGTGTGCTCAAGATCGCCGTCAAGCCCTGAGCGACGGTCATCCGCCCCAGGGTGATGGGTCCTTGTCATTGAGACCTGTCCGCGTCGCCTGCGCGTGAGGCGACGCACACATTTGCCAGGACAGGAGCTTTTTTCTCCTGATGCCTTCTCCTGATACCTTCTCCTGGCCCTGGTTTGTCTGGTCATTTGAAGGCTTTGTCCGCGCACTTCAATTTCGGGTCGCCTCGCTTTGCCACACGATGTCTGCGCGGGTGCAGAAGGTCAGGTCAGGTCGGGACAGCATCAAGTGGATCTTTCGCGAGTGACTGTCGGTTCATTGACTCATGTTGGCCCATGCTGGCTCATGTTGGCTCACGATTCGTCTCGGTCTCAATATCAATGCGTATGAACGGCGTTTGACTGATGGCCCCTGTCATCAGGCTGATTCAGGCCTTACCTGCCGGATGCTTGATCTGACGCGGGATTTCTGTGCTGTCTCTAGATGACTGCGACTCCTGGCAATGCAGCGTGCGAATGATATCGGGTCGGGTCCGTCCGTTGCACCACAGGTCGCTATTTTATAGAAGCATTTTGTCAGGACGGGCATCTTGTAAAGATCGGCCAGGCTGGTGTACTGTTGCGGTCTTTCTGTGTGAAAGTTGAACGCAAGGGATATGGTCAGCGGGGAATGAGCACATTCTCTACATCGAGGATCCCGGCTCGCTGATTTTTGCTTGAGTGTGTATGCACGTCAGTATCTGTGATCAACCTGGTTTTAATGCCCTATAAACGTCTTTACTGCCCAGCATGCAAAGATCCCGGTGACCCGTTGGCCCGTGTAGAGCGAACGCGCCGGGAAAAGTATCTTCTCTGGTCAAGTCGTCGTTACCAGTGTTTCAGGTGCGGCCGATCTTATCTCCATTTGCTTGGCGCACTGATTCGCAGATCCTCCTGAGCAGAGGGTGTTCGAGTACGCGGTCTAACTGGCATTCCCTGGAAACCCATTCTCAGTCACAAACAAGCCGTCTGACCAATAGTCGATGTGTCGTCGGAGTTGGCCTGCACGTGTGACTGCGCTAAGATCAATTTGTTTTTGATGTTCGCAACATCATGCAGGCGCTCCAATGAAGGAGAGTAGGGCGATGTCGCTCACGATTGCTGGTCGGTCTGTTATGTCGTCTTCAGTCTTGTCTTCGATCAGACCAGGCTGGTTTTTCCTGTTGTGTTCGGTGGTTCTGCTGGTCTGGCCAGCCAGGGTCTGGGCGCTGCCAGACGGATTTGTATACGTCGATGAAATGGTTCCGGGCGTGTCTGTTGATCTCCGGTACGCGACGGCCAACAATTTTCTAGGTACTCCTGTTGATGGCTATGACGCTAATCGGGCCGCCATCTCCGAACCCGCTGCCAGGGCGCTTGCCCAAGTCCAGGCGGACCTGAATCGGTTCGGACTTGGGCTTAAGGTGTTTGATGCCTATCGACCACAAACGGCGGTTAACCATTTTGTGCGCTGGGCCAAGGATGTCGCGGACACTCAGAACAAAGCCAGTTACTACCCGGATGTTGACAAGGCAGATCTCTTCGATCTGGACTATATCGCAGAGCGATCCGGTCATAGTCGTGGCAGTACGGTTGATCTGACGTTGATCTCATCGGATGATGGTGCAGAGCTGGATATGGGATCAGGGTTTGATTTTTTCGGGGTCGAGTCCTGGCCTGAATACTCCGATCTGACTGCACAGCAGCGCGCCAACAGGATGTTGTTGCAGCAGGTGATGACCCGTCATGGCTTTAAGCCTTATCCGAAGGAGTGGTGGCATTTCACACTTGCAGATGAACCCTATCCAGACACATATTATGATTTTCTGGTGCGATGACCAGGTGGACTCCAGGCCTGCCATGGGCAGGCAGCAGCATGAGCGCGAACAATCCGAACAACGCTCATAGGGACTGACTACCCACGCTGTTGTCGCTGGCTAGCCAGGGGCTGCTGTGTGCGCCAGGCGCACATTGGCTTGTTCAGCGCACCAGGCTTGACGAAGATGTTGTATGCAACAGTCTTGTGATTGCTCCTGTTTCTGCTTTGTGCTCACCCGGTTTCAGGTTGATTTTGAGCCCGGTTCGTTAACAGATAATCGAAGGCGATCTGAATGCAACGCAGAGATAATAAAGGAGTTAGCCGGCGGTCCGGTTGGGTCACTGGTGCAAGGGGGCGCTATGTCGCGCCCGGACTGTGTGCAGCGATACTCGTCTGCCCTGGATGGGCGGTGGCACAAGGGACGGTCACCCTTTACGGGGTGGCTGACGTCGGGCTTTTTTACAATCATGTCTCGCGTGGCGCACAGGCAGGGCAGCCAGCAGCAAGGTCGGATTCGTTCTTGAAGGCGGTATCGACATCACGACCGGCAGTATGTCTCAGGGTGGACTGGGCTTTGGGCGCCAGTCCACCCTCTGGTTCGACGACCCTGTTGCTGGCAAGCTGGAGATGGGTCGTCGGGCCAACGTCGCGTTTAACTATATGGGTGTCATTGACCCACTGGCGCTGGCCGGTTCCCAGTCCACCATGGGAACGTCATTTGGCTCAGCCAATGCCGTGCGCTACAACAATCTGATCGTGTATGAAACGCCTGTGGTGTCAGGTGCTCAGGCGAGTATCGGATACTCGTTCAACACAGGTGCTTCTGCCATCTACCTGAACGGGCCGTTTTCGGGTATCTAGCCAGCCACACAGTACTTTTCGACTTCAGACAACCAGCGTGCATTGACTGCCGGAATCCGATACAACGCAGGTCCGTTTGCGATGGTGGCAACCTATGACCAGGCGTATGGCGCAGGCAGGGTGCAGAATGCGGCGGGCACAGTGCAAGTCAGCAATACCAGCAAAGGGTCTCCCAAGGCCTGGATTCTGGGCGCGACCTACGATCTGAAGCTCATCAAACTTGCAGGGGCTTATGGCCAGACGATTGGTGGCGCATTCTATGGGCAGACCCCTGATCCTGGCACGCAGTATGCAATGCCCCTGGTGACCGTAACACGCGGAGCCGGGATTCTGTTCGATCAGGCGTTGCGCACCGAACAATACCTTCTCGGTGCCACCGTGCCGTTGAGCGAGGTAGACCGCATCGCCCTGTCCTGGCAGGCGATGCGACCGGTCACAGAATCGACCCATTCTCCCCCGTCAGGGACTCAGAATGTGGTCAGTGTCATGTATACCTACGACTTGTCCAGACGAACCAATCTTTACGTATGGGGTTCATATGGCGAGAACTTCCAGATGGTCAAGACTGCACGAAGTTCTGTGGTCGGCATGGGTGTGCGGCACCTGTTCTGAGTGGTGACATGTCACGCCCCGAGATAATAGATCCAGCCGACGGCCAGCACGGTGCTGGCCAGCGTGACAGGCAGACCTGCCCGCATGAACTCGGTGAAGCTGATCGTGACACCTTGGGCGCGAGCCTGCTCGACCACAATGATGCCCGCCAGGCTTCCAAACACGATTGCGTTCGACGAGAATCCGGTTCCAAGGGCAATGGCCGCTCCCAGTGTCTCTGAATGATCTGCTCCTGTCAGAAACGGTGTCAGCAACATGACCGCCGGACTGTTGCCCACGATATTGCTGAGCAAGCCTGAGATCAGCAGCATGGGGACGGGTGCATCCAGATCAATTCCGGTTTGACTGATCCAGTGCATGGTCTGGTCCGGCAGACCTGTTGCAGCCAGCGCTGCGTTCACGACAAACAGTCCCATCAGCAGCAGCAGGAGATTGCCATCGACGTGCCCGAGCATGTCTGAAGAGGCAATGCGCCGGTTGAGCAGCAGTACGCTGGCACCCGCCAGTGCGATCAGCATGTGAGGCCAGTCGGTGAAGATGAAGGCACTGATCAGGGCAAGGGTGACGATGCCGGCCTTGGCGGTCTCGACCCTGTTCAGTGGTACGACAGGCCTCGGTGTGCGGGTGGTGGATGATGACTCGTCAGTCGTAGTCGGTCGTGGGCAAGATGGTGTGCAAACCGATGACAAATGCCACCGGCCTCGATACAGCATCGCAATCAGGAGCCAGATCAGTAGCAAGCCAAGAATGGAGGGGGCGAGCGTGATGGCCGAGAAGCGATTAAAGGAGATGTCCAGCGCCTGGGCCACGATCATGTTCTGAGGGCTGCCAATCAGGGTTGCAGTCGAGCCGACGTTCGCCGCAAAACAAAAGCCTAGTAACAGCGGAACCGGGTTAAGCTGTCTGGCCAGTGCGATCGAGCACAACACCGGTGTCATCGCCACCACGACGACGTCGTTAGTCAGCAGCGCCGACAAAATGCCGCTGACTGCAATCAGAATGCCAAGTAGCGTAGCGGGTCCGACTTGAATCTGCCCGACTCGCCGGGCGACCCAGTCGTAGAAACCACCCACCACAAATGCGGCTGACACAACCATCAGCCCGAAGAGCAGGCCAATGGTTTCAACATCAATCGCCGCCCATGCTGCTCTGGGCGTGATGCGTTCGGCGACAATCAGGAGCATGGCACCCAGCAACGCAGCACCGGTTCGGTCGACCTTCAGACCGGGCAGGTGCCCGACGCCCATTGCGAGGTAGACAAGGGCAAACAGCGTGAGAGTGATATCCATGCTTGCAATGATCGATTGAGTCGGAGCGCCACAGGGCGGGGCGTGTGCTGCGGGGACGATTGTTCGTCCGTTTGAGCGACGATGAATCGTGGATTATCACGCTGGTACGGGGCAACCGTCCAGCGCGACAGAACAGGTCGCACTGGATCGGTGAGCACGCGATCAGGTGTGCCGCGTCTCTGGCTTTCTGGATCGGCGGGTGACCAGCTTCTCGAGCTCCAGGATGATCAGCAAAGCCACGCCTGCCGCGACGATCGTGCCCAGCTGTCCGACACTCAGGGCGGAGGTGGCAAACCAGGTCTGCATGAAGGGTGTATATGTCATGATGATCTGAAGCGCAACCACCAGTCCGACGGCACCCAGTACTCGCGGAGTTCCCTGGATGCCGATCCAGGTGAATGACGGGGCTTTCAGATAACGGACACTGAAGAGATAGAAGACTTCCATGCAGACCAGTGCGTTGACTGCAACCGTTCTGGCCGTATCGATGTCGGCCCCTTGCGCCAGTGTCAAGTTATACAAACCGAAGATGCCGCACAGGAACAAGGTGGAGACAAACAGGATTCGCCAGATCAGAAACCGTGAGATGAGAGGGTCATGCCGGTTGCGCGGGGCCCGACTCATGATCCCTGGCTCAGCGGGCTCGAACGCGAGTACCATCGCCAGACCGATCGAGCTCACCATGTTGATCCAGAGCAGTTGCAAGGGCGTGATCGGCAAAGCCACCCCGAGCAGGATTGCCAGGCCGATCGCCATTGACTCCCCACCGTTGATCGGCAGCAGAAACGAGATCGACTTCTTGAGGTTGTCGTAGATTGTGCGACCTTCCTCCACGGCGTTAACGATCGAGGCAAAGTTGTCGTCGGTGAGCACGATCTCGGCTGCCTGCTTGGCCGCCTCCGTGCCTTTAAGACCCATGGCAATACCGATGTCGGCCTGTTTGAGTGCCGGTGAGTCGTTCACGCCATCCCCGGTCATGGCCACGACTTCACCGTTAGCCTGTAGTGCCCGGACTAGCCGGATTTTGTGCTCGGGACTCGCTCTTGCAAACACGTCCACCTCACGCACCACTTCGCGTAGCGCCTGATCGTCAAGACGCTCGAGTTCGGCACCCGTCATGCCTCGTTCGCCATTGCCAATGTGCAGGGATCGGGCAATCGCCAGTGCCGTGCCTGCATGGTCTCCAGTAATCATTTTGACCCGTATCCCGGCACGATGGCACTTGTCAATCGCCTCAATGGCTTCATCTCGCGGTGGGTCCATGATGCCAACAATGCCCAGAAATGTCAGATCGCGCGCGTGTGTGTGGATGTTCTTCTGATCAACCCCCGTGACATCGGGTCTGAAAGCAAATCCGAGTACCCGACGACCCTGACTCGCCTGCTGTTCGATCTGTTCATTCCAGTAGGCCATATCGAGATCCCGACCGACTCCGTCTTGTCCCATCTCATCTGTGCACAGCGTCAGAACCTTGTCCGGCGCTCCTTTGAGCAGGATGACCGCCTCGGACTGTGTGCCACCACTGCCAGGGAGGTCACTTGCCCGGTGGACTGTCGCCATGAACCGGTGCTCGGATTCGAACGGCATGTGTGCGATCCGCTGTGATTCCTTGCGGATCTGCGTCAGATCCAGGCCCAGTTTCATTGCCAGCGTCAGCAACGCACCTTCAGTCGGATCGCCTGTCAGCGTCCAGTTGCCATCTGGCTCTTCCTGCAATGCAGCCTCGTTGCACAAGGCGCTTGTCAGCCCAATCAGCGTGAGGCCTGGGGAGTCAGGATGAACTGGCTGACCCCCAGAGGATGTGTCTCGGGAGACCGGATTGTCAGGGCTAGCCGATGGGTCAGGCGCAGCATGTACGGCATTGTTTCCATGGACGACGCTGATTTCCCCTTGCGGCGCGTAGCCCGTGCCGCTGACTTCCAGTGTCTGGTCCGTTGTCACTACGCTCTGAACCGTCATTTCGTTGCGAGTGAGGGTGCCTGTCTTGTCTGAGCAGATAACGGTGACCGAGCCCAGCGTCTCCACGGCAGGTAGTCTGCGCACGATGGCCCGCTTTCTGGCCATGCTTTGCACACCGATCGCCATGGTGATAGTGAGGATGGCTGGAAGCCCCTCCGGGATGGCCGCCACGGCGAGCCCGACCACTGCCATGAACGCTTCGGGTAGTGCCATACCGATGAACCCGTATCCGTAGGCAAACAGGCATGCGGCAAACCCCAGAATGAAGACAGTCAGCCAGCGCGAGAACTTCTCCATGCTCTGCACCAGCGGTGTCCTGGTGCTCTGGACCTCCTTGAGCATACGACCGATGCGCCCCATCTCTGTCTGCATGCCCGTGCGAACCACGATCGCTTTTGCGTTGCCCTGTGTGACGAGTGTTCCCGAGAATCCCATGCAAAGCTGGTCACCCAGAGAGGCATCGGCCGCAACGGGGTCGATTTGTTTGGTTACTGGCACAGATTCGCCGGTCAGCGCGGACTCATCCACTTGCAGATTGACTGTTTCAACAAAGCGGACATCGGCCGGCAGGTTGTCTCCGGAGGCCACCACCAGCAGATCCCCGGGAACCAGTGCCTCGGCGTCCAGTGTGATCAGCCGCCCATTGCGCATGACTTGCGCTTTGGGCGCCAGCATTTTCTGGATCGCCTGTAGTGACTTTTCCGCTTTGCCCTCCTGGTAAAGCCCGATGACGACGTTCAGGACCACAACCGCCAGAATCACTACGGCATCGAGCTGATGACCTGTCAGCATTGTCACGAGGGCCGCTGCGAGCAGGACAAAGATCAGAAGGTTGTTGATCTGGGCTGCCAGCCGCTTCAGGAATGTGTTGCCGTTCTCGAGTTTGTAAACGTTCGGTCCGTACTCTGCCTGCAGACGCTTGACCGCGCTCTCATCCAGCCCTTCTGGTCCGGTCTGCCACGAACGACGGACTGTTTCGGCGGATTCTGTGTGCCAGGCACGACTGTCCTGGCTGGAGGTGACTTCTGTCTGTCGGTCTGAAGGCGTACGACGCTGGGGTGATGATGGCTGAAGCTTCTCGTTTGGTGGCATGCAGTTCGCCTTGCGGGTGAGGGATATGTCGAGGACCAGATAGTAGGCAAAAGAACGAAAATCAGAGCGCAGACAAGAAAGTACAGGCAAGGAAGCGCGTGCAAGAAAGTGCATGCAAGAAAGTGCATGCAGCGTGGCAAAGCCTTCGACGTGCGAGCAACCAACCGGGAGCAGCACCGGCCAGCCTGTAAAGCACGAATCCGCAGTACGGCGTGATCACGTAGCGTTCTGGTCCGTTCTGGTGGTGTTCGACTGTCTTATTTGGCGCTAATTATCAGTAATTGTCGCTAAATAATGCAATAAAGTCGTGACAAGAGAATGCTGCACGCACCTGCATATGCTCAATCAAGCTGCGGTATTGATCGCAGTATGGACCGGATTTGACGGTCTACGGCAGGTAGAGGTTCCCGTTAATCGCGACTTTGTGCACACGCGCCATCAAGGTGATCTTCCGCCTGCGCCTGGGGCATCAACCGTTGCGAGGCTGCGCAACCAGGACATCGCACGTGGCATGAGTCAGGATGGATTGCGTGAAACTACCCAGAATCCGGTCGCGGGTGGCATGGCGCCCGTGCTTGCCGGTCACGATCAGATCGCAGTCTTGGGACAGTTGCGCTGCGAGCATCGCTTCGGGAGAGTGGTTGTCCAGGACCTGAACGGTGTATTGCTTGCTGGAAATGCCTGCGGATTCGGCCAGTTGATGCAAACGGTCTTCGGCCTGGTGTCTGGCCGAATCAATGTATGCCTGGGTCTGCGCCTTGTCCAGCAGGGCAAGTCTCTGCATTTCGTCATACGGTGCGCGCAAGCTGTGCGTCATCACCAGGTGGGCGTTCGAAGCGTAGCGTCTGGCAAGCTGGACGACCGTGCGACTGGTTTCAGAAAAATCGATCGCCAGCAAAGCTTTTTGGTAGGGCCGTGCTTGTTCGGTTCTGACCACCAGTACCGGGCAGGGCGCGTCTTGCAGGACGCCAAGCGTGGTGCTGCCGACAAGCAGTCTCTTGACCAGTCCCTTTCCGTGCGAGCTCACGACCAGCAGATCGGCCTGGCTTTCTCGTGCCTGTTGCGCAATCTCTTCAGCCGGTTTGCCGGTTCGCAAACGGGTGTGCGCGTTGATTTCCCGGTTTTTTAGGACGGACTGAACGCTGCGGTTGAGTTCCCGAGTCTGACGTTCGATCGCGTCGCGCTCGAATGTGCTGTCCCACTTTGAGATCAGATGCTGGATATCGAACATCAGATCGCGAGGCAACACGTGCACGATCGTGCATTCGAGGTCATGGGTCTGAGCAAGGTCCAGCCCTCGTACCACCGCAATCCGGGAGGACTCTGACAGATCGGTTGCAATCAGTATTCTGCTCAGCCCGCTCATGGTGGACTCCTTTATCAGTCATATCCTTCTGGATGATACCAAGCAAACTTGAAAGCGACCATATCAGACGCCTATCGCTCGCCTCGTCCGGGAGACCCGTCGGTGTGGCCAGACGCGTCTTCACGGGCCAGCCGGTCCAGAATCGGGCAGTCAGCACGATGATCGCCGGCACAGCTGCTGATCAGGTCCTGCAGTGTTCTGGCCATCCGCTTCAGACCGTCAATTCTCGCCTGGAGGTCATCGAGGTGCGCCTGCGCAAGCTCCTTGACCTGGCTGCTCTGACGGTGCTGGTCGTTCCAAAGGCCGAGCAGTGCACTGATCTCCGGGATCGAGAACCCCAGTGTGCGCGCACTGCGGATAAAGCGTAAGCGATGCACATCCTTGTCGTTGTAAATCCGGTAGCCTTGTGCGGCCCGCGTGGCTGGTGGAATCAGGCCGGTTTCTTCGTAGTAACGAATCATTTTGGCGGTTACTCCACTGGCACTGGCCGCTTGCCCGATATTCATGCGCCGACCCCTTTTGCGGGTGTTGTCTCCCCGGCCGGGGGATGAAACCGCTTTAGCCGCAGCGCGTTTGACAGCACAAACACGCTTGATAGTGCCATGGCACCTGCCGCAAAAATCGGCGACAGCAAGATGCCGTAGGCCGGATAAAGGACGCCAGCGGCAATCGGGATCAGTGCCGTGTTGTAGGCGAAGGCCCAGAAGAGGTTCTGGCGGATGTTGTCGATCGTGGCCTTTGACAGTGCAATGGCATTGGGAACCGATTGCAGATTGCCCGACATCAGTACCACATCGGCTGCCTCCATCGCCACATCCGTGCCGGTACCCACAGCCAGCCCCACGTCGGCTTGCGCCAGAGCGGGCGCATCGTTGATGCCATCACCAATGAAAGCCAGACAACCGTATCGGGCTTGCAGCCGTTTGACCGCCTCGACTTTGCCATCGGGCAGAACCTGGGCGACGACCTCGTCGATCCCCAGGCTTGCGGCAATTGCATGTGCGGTGCGCTCGTTGTCACCCGTAATCATGGCCACTTTCAGACCCAGATCATGCAAGGCCTTGATGGCACCCGGCGTGGTGGGTTTGATCGGGTCGGATACCGCAATGATGGCCGCGAGATGTCCGTCGACCGCTGCATAAAGTGGTGACTTGCCTTGTTCAGCCATCTGTTGCGCGCTTTCCCGAAAAACAGACGTATCAATCCCCAGACTGTCCATGAAATGCTGCGCGCCGACCTGGAGCTGAGCCGATGGTGCATCAGGTAGGGTGACCGTCGCACGTACGCCCAGCCCTGTCAGTGATTCGAATGCTGTCGCATCGGCGATCTGAATGCCCTCGTCCTGTGCGGCCTGTACGATGGCGCGGGCAATCGGGTGCTCGGAACGGTTCTCGACTGCGGCAACCTGGGCCAGAATGGTGGTGCGATCGAACCCTGGGGCGGTTTCAAGATCGGTCAGCACCGGTTTTCCCTGGGTGAGCGTGCCGGTCTTGTCCACGGCGACGACCTTGGCATCCCGCAAGAGTTGCAGCGCCTGACCCTTGCGAAACAGGATGCCGAGTTCGGCTCCGCGTCCGGTGCCGACCATGATGGAGGTCGGTGTCGCAAGACCCATTGCGCAAGGGCAGGCAATGATCAGCACAGCCACTGCGTTGACCATGGCATAGGTCAGTGCCGGGGATGGGCCTGCCATCATCCAGATCAGGAATGTGAGCAATGCCGCAGCCATGACTGCAGGAACGAACCAGAGCGTGACCTTGTCGACCATGGCCTGGATGGGCAGTTTGGTTGCTTGCGCCTGTTCAACCATGCGGATGATCTGCGCCAGGACGGTGTTCTGGCCAACTGCGTTTGCCCGCAGGGTCATGGCACCCTTCTGATTCACTGTGCCGCCGACTACTTTTGAGCCAGGTGACTTCTCGACCGGGATGGGCTCTCCCGTGATCATGGACTCGTCGACATAACTGCTTCCCTCGGTCACCTCGGCATCCACGGCGATGCGTTCGCCAGGGCGAACTTCGACCAGATCACCCTGACGAACTTCGTCAATCGGGAGTTCAATGCTCTGGCCGTCCCGTTTGACGCGTGCGGTTCTGGCCTGGAGTCCGACCAGGCGCTTGATGGCCTCGGATGTTCGTCCCTTGGCACGCGCTTCCAGGAATCTGCCCAGCAGAATCAGCGTGACAATGACGGCCGCGGCTTCGTAATAGACATTGACCGTCGCTGCCGGCAGGATGTCCGGCAAAAACGTCGCCACCACTGAAAATCCGTACGCGGCCAGTGTGCCCATGGCGACCAGCGAGTTCATGTCAGGCGCCAGGTGAAGCAGTGCAGGTATGCCCTTCTGGTAAAAGACCCGGCCAGGACCGACCAGCACCAGCGTGGTCAGCGCAAACTGGATCAGCCAGCTCGTCTGGGTGCCGAGAGTGTTCATGACCCAGTGATGGAATGCCGGGATCATGTGCGAACCCATCTCCAGTACAAACACCGGCAGCGTCAGTACGAGCGCAATCGTCAGGCTATGCTGCAGGGATTGCAACTCGAGTGCTTTGCGGTCAGTAGCAGACCCATCCTCGTCTGGTACCGGATTGTCCTGCAGCACTCGTGCCTGGTAGCCGGCTTTCTTGATGGCGCGGATCAGTGCAGCAGGATCAGCACTCCCTTTAATGGAAGCACGCTCGGTCGCCAGGTTGACACTGGCTTCGCTCACCCCGGGCACCTTGTTGAGCACCCGCTCGACTCTTGAGACGCAAGATGCGCAGGTCATGCCCTCGACTTCCAGGTTGATTGTGTCGGCAATGACCGTGTACCCCATTTTATGGATTGCATGCACAACCGACTGATAGTCAAGCGAAGACTGAGCGTGAACGGTCGCCTTTTCGGTAGCCAGGTTCACAGCCACGGAGTCGACACCTTCCACTTTTGAAATGGCTTTCTCGACTCGCTTGACGCACGAGGCGCAGGTCATGCCCTCGACGGACAGGGACAGTGTGAGACCGTTGGGTGTGGTCGATGGGGGTGGGCCAGAAGGTGCCATCGTGGTTGCTGTGTCTGTCATGGTTGACTCCGTCAGCAAGGTGCTGATCAATGGAAGTTGCAATGGTGCTAGCTTAAACCTTCCCGTTGTGGGAAGGTCAAGACCGGTCGAAAACTGGTCCATCGCGGGCTTGAATGGTTGCCAGTAATGTGCCAGCCGATGTTCGTGTGAGAGGCGCTACCCAGCCTGCAGGCAATAAATCTGTTTCAGTTGATTGCAAACAAACAATCCAGCCATGCCGTCCTAAGGAGTTGGCGTACTATGAGGGCCTTTGTGACCTGGCGGGCCGAGTGTGAGGTGCGCGCACCCCGTGTTCTGCATGTGGCTGTCTTGCGTATAGTCTGCGATCTCGGCCCCCTCAGTGGCAGTCATCTCTTCAATGTCCGCTTGTCGGGACGGTAGCTGCCTGGTGTCCACGTAGCGGGCGCGACCAGTCAACGGGTTGACCCTGCAGCCCGGCTGTGAAGAGCTCGCCTTTGAGGCTGAGGCGCTTGCTTTGAACTCGGATGGCCCAAGCCGGTCCTAAGGTGGACTGAATTTTGGACATACATGCTGATTCACGACTATCGACTTATTCGTTTCGCCTGTTTATCGCTCGGGCTGCTTGTTGCTGGCTGTAGCAGTCTGCCTTCAGTCGGGCCTGACTATGTTCGCCCGCAGGACCCGGCGTTTACACAGTGGCAGACGCAAAGCGACATATATCCGTCCGGGACCCAGGCTCGTACCCCCGAGCAGGCCACGGCCGAGTTGCAGGCGTGGTGGTCGCAACTCGATGATGCCGAGCTGGACTGGCTGGTTAGCCAGGCGTTGGCATCGGATTTGACCATCGCTGCGGCGCAGGCTCGCTTGCGTCAGGCTCGGGCCAGTCGTGCCGTGGCCGTGAGTGCTTTTTATCCTTCCTTGTCCGCGTCGACTGCCGCCACACCGACAAATTACGGAGCCTCCTCGTCGATGCGACCTGACCAGACCCAGTTTGATGCGGGGTTTGATGCCAGTTGGGAGATCGACATTTTTGGGAGGACCAGGCGTTCTGTTGAAGCGGCTGCCGCTGAAGAAGAGGCTGCCCGGGCCAGCCTGGCAAACATCCAGGTGTCGGTGATCGCAGAGACAGCGCAGAATTATGTGGATGTGCGTAACTTTCAGCAACGACTCGAGATTGCCCGGCGCAACCTTGCCTCGCAGAAACAGACGCTACAGATTGCGCAGTGGCGTAACCAGGCAGGGCTGGCCAGACAGACCGATGTCGAACAGGCAAGAGCCAGTCTGGCACAGACGCAGGCCAGTCTGCCGGATCTGGAGATCAATCTGGCTCGTGCGAAGAATCGTCTTGCCGTTCTCACAGGACAGCCGCCTGGCGCGGTCAGCGATCGCCTGTCAGCCGTTCGGCCATTACCGAGGCTGCCTGAACAGGTGGCTAGCGCGATCCCGTCGGTCGTCATCACCCAGCGCCCGGACATCCAGGTTGCAGAAAGAAATCTGGCGGCCCAGACTGCAAGGGTCGGTGAGCAGATCGCCGAGCGTTATCCCAGTCTCTCTCTGGGTGGTTCGTTCAGCTGGTCCGCGTACAGCCTGACGGGGCTAGGGACCATGGACGCTTTTGTCAGTCGGGTGGTTGGCAGACTGGCAGCCACCCTGTTTGATGGCGGGCGTCTCAAGAGTCTGGTGGATGTGCAGTCCGAGGCGCAACAACAGGCACTGGCAGAGTACGAATCGGTGGTTCTGAGGGCGCTCGAGGAAGTCGAGAATGCACTGCTGGCGCATGCACTATCGCGTGACCGGACCCGTTCCTGGACTGAAGCCTCGCGGGCATCGTCAAGTGCGGCAACCCAGTCTCGCCAGTTGTATCAGGCCGGACTGGTGGATTTTGAGCAGGTTCTGATTACCGATCGCGCACAGCTCAACTCGCAGGAGAGTCTCGCGCAGTCTCGTGCCACCGAACTGACCACTCTGATCCAGTTGTACAAGGCGCTCGGTGGCGGCTGGCAGGATGTGCAGGAACCAGGGTTGGGGGCTGGGCTGGGGACAGGGCCAGACAAGAGTCCGGAACAGCCGCAGGGGCAGTAGTAGGAATCCGCCGCCAGATCTGGCCCACATGGATCGTCATCGCAGGAATCAGAGAAATCGAACAATATGAGCAACACGTCGGAAACAGAACAATCAGTTAACCAGTCTTCAGTGTCGGGGGCAGCCGCACCAGGTACTACGCGTGACATCAAGCCGGACGCCGGCAATGACCTGGCGGATCTGATTGCCCGACAGTCGTCGCGCCGGTCTGGCTGGCGCAAGTGGGCGGTGCTGGCCGTGGTGCTGGTGGCTGCCTGGCTGGCTTACATTTTTTTCGGGGCAGGGGATACTGCTTCGATCCGGTATCTCACCCAGCCGGCCAGTCAGGGCGAGCTGGTTGTGACGGCGACGGCGACAGGAACGATTCAGCCCACCCAGTCAGTGGAGGTGGGCTCCGAGCTTTCCGGCACCATCGAATCGGTCTTTGTCGAAGAAAACGATCAGGTCGTTGAGGGTCAGTTGCTCGCTCGGCTCGACACCTCAAAACTGAATGATTCGATCACCAAGTCACGCGCTGCCCTGGCGTCAGCCGAGGCGCAGGTGCTGCAAGCCGAGGCAACCGTGGCTGAAGCCAAAGCAACGCTGGCCAGAATGCGGGATGTGTTCAAACTGTCAAATGGCAAGGTGCCGGCTGCCACAGAAATCGAAGTGGCCGAGGCTGCGCTCAAACGGGCGACTGCCAACGAGAGTGTTGCGCGCGCGGCGGTGATGCAGGTGCAGGCCGATCTTAAAACCAATGAAACCAACCTCTCCAAGGCGCAGATCCGCTCCCCGGTTGACGGCGTGGTGCTGGTGCGTCAGGTCGAGCCGGGTAATACGGTGGTGGCCTCGATGTCGGCCCCGGTGTTGTTCACCATAGCGCAGGACCTGTCGGAGATGGAGTTGCAGGTCAACGTCGACGAGGCGGATGTCGCGACGATCAAGCCGGGCTTGTCTGCCACGTTTACGGTTTCGGCCTGGGCAGGCAGAACATTTCCGGCCGAGATCGAGCGGGTAGGGCTTGGATCGACCACGACTGACAACGTGGTGACTTACAAGACCATCATGAAAGTCGACAACTCGGATCTTGCCTTGCGTCCGGGCATGACAGCGACAGCGACAGTCGTGACCGCAGAGCGAGATAACGCCTTGCTGGTGCCTAATGCGGCCTTGCGTTATACCCCGCAGGCAGTGGCGCAGGAAGCGCCCAGCTCTCCAAGTCTGGTGTCCAGGCTGGTGCCACGCCGGCCCCCTCGGGCCAGACCACAGTCAGGTTCGAGCGGACCGGGCAACCAGGTCTGGGTGCTTGAAGCGGGTGTGCCGAAAGCTGTCAATGTTGTCTCGGGAATTTCCAACGGCAGATTGACTGAAATTGTTTCAGGCGATCTGAAACCGGGCGATCTGGTCATCGTTGCGCAGGAGACCGTTCAGTGAGCGATGCGACGCAGACCCGACCAGATGCAGTGCAAAGCCCGGCACACTCGGACAGTATGAGTCGCGTACCAGGTGAGCCGCTGATCCGCTTGCGCGGGATCACCAAAGTCTATGGCGAAGGTGCGCTGGCGTTCAAGGCACTCAAAGGGATTGATCTGGACGTTCATGCGGGTGAGTTTGTTGCCATCATGGGGCCCAGTGGCTCTGGCAAATCGACCGCCATGAACATTCTGGGATGTCTGGATACACCGACCGCGGGCGAGTATCTGTTCAAAGGTGTCGGTGTGCATACACTGGATCGCAATCAGCGCGCCATTCTCAGGCGTACTGCGCTCGGATTTGTGTTTCAAGGTTTCAATCTGCTGGCTCGGACTTCGGCGCTGGAGAATGTGGAACTGCCCCTCTTGTACCGGGGTGAGCCCGCCCCGGTCAGAAGGAAGCTGGCCATGGACGCACTCCGACTGGTCGGTCTGAATGGCTGGGAGAAAAACACCCCGGCCGAACTGTCTGGGGGGCAGCAGCAGCGGGTGGCGATTGCTCGCGGGATCGTGACAAATCCCCTGGTGCTGCTGGCAGACGAACCCACTGGCAACCTGGATACCTCTCGCAGCAAGGAGATCATGAGCCTGTTGTCACAACTGAATCAGGACAAGGGCATCACCGTGCTGATGGTGACTCATGAGTCCGAGATGGCAGCTTATGCGCAACGGATCGTGACATTTGTGGATGGCGAGGTTCGCAGCGACGTGTTTCAGACGGCCACGGTGGGATCTGCCACCGGCATGGAGAACGATTAATGTGGGGTAACGCATTTCTACTCGCGTTCAGAGCGATTCGCCGCAACTTGCTGCGTTCGTTTCTGACCGTGCTGGGTATCGTGATCGGTGTGGGGGCAGTCGTGACCATGGTGACCCTGGGCAATGGTGCAACCCAGATGGTGTCTGACAGCATTTCCAGTCTGGGTAGTAACCTGCTCGTGATGCGTCCGAGCCAGCGACTCGGACCCGGGAGCGATGCAGCCGGTTCAACGAGTTTCAGGATGCAGGACGTTGACGCGTTGCGAGAGCAGATTCCGAGTCTCAAGGCGGTTGCCCCATCCGTGAGTCGCGGTATCACGCTCGTGTCAGATGGCAAGAACTGGTCCTCCAGCGTGGTTGGCACCAATAACGAGTACTTCATCACGGGTAACTGGAATCTCGCGGACGGGCGAGTCTTCACGCAGGACGAGCTCAACGCGGGTCGATCGGTGTGTGTGATCGGGCAGACAGTGCGTCAGGAGTTGTTTGGCGCGATCAATCCGATTGGTGACCGGATCCGGATTCGGAATTTTGACTGCGAGATCATCGGTCTGCTTTCGCCCAAAGGCCAGGGCGCAATGGGTATGGACCAGGACGATGTGGTGCTCTTGCCACTGACTACCATGCAGCGCCGAATTGCCGGCAACACGAATGTCAGTACAGTACTGCTTTCCATGACAGACAATGCGGATGTCGATCAGACCATCCGCTCCATCAGTCAGCTGATGCGCGAACGGCGAAAACTCGCCTCGGGTGATCCGGATAATTTCAGCATCATGGACACCAAACAGATTGCGCAGACGCTGTCCGGGACGATCCAGACCATGACCGGGTTGCTGGGCGCCGTTGCGGCGGTCAGTCTGCTCGTGGGAGGAATCGGTATCATGAACATCATGCTGGTATCGGTCACCGAACGGACTCGTGAAATCGGGATTCGACTGGCGATCGGGGCGCTTGAGCGCGAGGTGCTGTTGCAGTTCCTGATCGAAGCGGTGGTGCTGTCGGCCATTGGCGGACTGGTGGGGTTGATTCTTGCGTTTCTTGCTTGCCTGGTCGTCACGGACCTCATGTCAATGCCCTTTCTGTTTAACCCCGCGATTAACGTGACGGCGTTTGTCTTTTCCGCATTGATTGGCGTGGTGTTCGGGTTCTTTCCGGCCAGACGCGCTGCGCGCCTGGATCCGATTGATGCGTTAAGACACGAGTAACGATCAGATCTGGCCCCGGGCGCTACCAGCGGCGGATTAGCCGCATTCAGGACCAGACAATCGAGACGTTCAGCTTGATTGATGCCCGTCAGAGCAAAAAAGGTGGCTTGCATGGCTGAACCGCACACCTTCCGTGGTTATTGGGGTTCAGTGCGCGGGTATCAAGCCAGAACCCAGGGAATCAGTTCGCCGGCCTGTCGTGCTTAGTCTGATGACGCTATTTGCTATCAGATGTAAACACCTGCTCCATATTCTTCGCATCGAGCAGGTTTCGTGCCCATCGAGACAGCTCTTCGGGGCTTGCGTTCTCGAGGCGCAGCAGAATGTCCTCAGGGATAGGCCCAAAGCGATACGACATCGTGTCAGCCAGTTGCGCTGCCTGGCCTTGTCGGATCCCTTTCTCGATCCCTTTCTCGATCCCTTTCTCGATCCCTTCCTGTCGCCATTGTTCTTCCCAGTTACGTGTGTTCATAAGCATGTTGATGACCTCGGAAATGCTGATTGTGGACGAAGCGTTCAGGTTGTCGGTGGCTTGCATGGCTGAACCGCACACCTTCCGTGGTTATTGGGGTTCAGTGCGCGGGTATCAAGCCAGAACCCAGGGAATCAGTTCGCCGGCCTGTCGTGCTTAGTCTGATGACGCTATTTGCTATCAGATGTAAACACCTGCTCCATATTCTTCGCATCGAGCAGGTTTCGTGCCCATCGAGACAGCTCTTCGGGGCTTGCGTTCTCGAGGCGCAGCAGAATGTCCTCAGGGATAGGTCCAAAGCGATACGACATCGTGTCAGCCAGTTGCGCTGCCTGGCCTTGTCGGATCCCTTTCTCGATCCCCTTCTCGATCCCTTCCTGTCGCCATTGTTCTTCCCAGTTACGTGTGTTCATAAGCATGTTGATGACCTCGGAAATGCTGATTGTGGACGAAGCGTTCAGGTTCTCTTGTGACCCAGTCTTGCATTGATGCAAGGCTGGCAAACTGCGGGGCAACACGACAGAATGAAGCCAGTTAGCGAAGACGTCTTGCGTACTGCTGTTGCCTTGCGAACCGGATTCGTGGAGCTCGCCGGATTGCTGTTGCCCGAGTGACGGTTGAGTCAGGCTCACCAGACGGTGTATCAAGTCGATCACATCGTCGCGCCCTTTGTTGTGCTCAAGCCGGAACTGTAACCATGCCAGATTGTCCTGCAGATCGGCATCGGTGATTGCCCCGGGGGTTGCCGTGCTCTCCAGAACTTGTCGGGTCAGAGTCTGAGTGTCAAGTAAAATATATTTTAGCCTGGGCTGAAATGGTTCGAGCAAGTCGTTAACCGGCAAGATCAGGTCCCGTATCTGGTGCGGTGCCTTCCAGCGTCGGATTCCGCTGTAGAGCACGATCGGAATCATGGCCGGTAACAGACCGCCGGTGGCCTGGGTGTCTTGCCCGGCTTGCCTGCTGCGCAGGTCTTCGTACAGCAGGCCGCGGTAAGTCATCATGCGCAGCGCCATGTCCTGTCGAGGTTGTGACTGGTGTTCGACATGGATCTGGATGCACGCAGGCTGGTCGTCCAGGGTACGTGCCTGCCAGAGGATATCGACACGGCGCTGGCGCAGACGGGTGGTGACGAGATCGGTGCAATCGCCTGGGCGAAGGGTGTCAAGATCAAGCGTCACGCCAAGCTGGCGCAGCCATGGCAGGCGTAGCAAGTCACGCATCACGGCGTGGTTGCCAAAGAGCTGTCGATAGCTAGGGTCGTTCTGGGTCATGGGTATTTCTGGATCAGGAAAAAGGTCCACCAGAATAGAGTTGCCACGAGAAATGCAATAGCCGCAATGTCCACGCTCTGCCATGCGTAAAAATGCCTGATGCTGATCCGTGATGGCCGATCTGGCGCTGCACGCTGCACCAGTGCATGCGTCAGTTTGGGGCACAAAGCGCTGAAGGTATGCATTTCACCTGGTTCATGGGCCAACCTGGACTGCTTATGCAGTGCGCGTGTCTCGCCCAGGCATCATCTTGATGCCTTGACTCATGATAGGTGTGCCCTTGCCAGCGTACCCCATCGATCCAGGCGATCCCGGATCGTTTGCTCATGCCGGATCACCATAGCGCCTTGCATCTGCGACTTTGACATCATCAGACGTCACCGTGCATGTTGATTGCTGGCAAAAAGTTCCCCGTTTACACAAGCCGACCCGTTTCTGGCACGGAAATTGCTTTGCAATCGTGTGCCCTGGTGGTTGTCGTGCGAGGGCCATACCCGCAAGTCTGATCCACCTCATCCAATAGGAGTACAACCATGAAACGCAGACTCATGCTCAAGCAACTCTCGGCGGCCTGCCTGCTCGCTTCGGTCGGCTGGATGCCACAGTCATTTGCCGCGACTGACACCATCAAGGTCGGCATCCTGCACTCGCTTTCCGGGACGATGGCGATCTCGGAGACCTCCCTCAAGGACGTAGCTCTTATGACCATTGATGAGATCAATGCCAAAGGCGGGGTGATGGGCAAGATGCTCGAGCCCGTGGTCGTGGACCCGGCCTCCAACTGGCCACTGTTTGCCGAGAAGGCACGCGAGCTGTTGACCAAGGACCAGGTCGCAGTCGTGTTTGGTTGCTGGACCTCGGTGTCACGCAAGTCGGTTCTTCCCGTGTTCGAGGAGCTTAACGGGTTGCTCTTCTACCCGGTGCAGTACGAAGGAGAAGAGCTCGAGATGAATGTGTTCTACACCGGAGCCGCGCCCAACCAGCAGGCCATTCCAGCAGTCGAGTATTTGTTGAGCGAGGATGGGGTGGGGCCAAGCGCTTTGTACTGCTGGGCACCGACTATGTCTACCCCCGTACAACCAACAAGATCCTGCGTCAGTTTCTCAACAAGCAGGGCATCACTGATGCGAATATTGAAGAGATCTACACACCGTTTGGACACTCCGACTACCAGACCATTGTTGCCAACATCAAGAAGTTTGCCCAGGGTGGCAAGACAGCTGTGGTGTCGACTATCAATGGTGACTCCAACGTACCCTTCTATAAGGAACTGGGCAATGCAGGCCTGAAGGCCACCGACGTGCCCGTTGTCGCATTCTCGGTCGGTGAAGAGGAACTCAGAGGCGTGGATACCAAGCCACTGGTAGGCCACCTTGCCGCCTGGAACTATTTTGAGTCCCTGGAGAACCCGCAGAACAAGGCGTTCGTCGAAAAGTGGAAAGCCTACGCCAAGGACAAGAACCTGCCGAACTGGCAGACCGCCGTGACAAACGATCCGATGGAGGCAACCTACATCGGCATCAACATGTGGAAGCAGGCTGTCGAGCAGGCAGGCACGACCAATGTCGACAATGTCATTGAGGCCATGGGTGGTCAGACCTTTGCAGCGCCCGACGGATACACAATCAAGATGGATGAGACCAATCATCATCTGCACAAGCCTGTCTACATTGGGGAAATCCAGCCAGATGGCCAGTTCGAAGTGGTCTGGCAGACCGATGGTCCGGTCCGGGCCCAGCCATGGAGCCCATTCATTCCGGGTAACGAGGACAAACAGGGACTCTGATCCGCGGTGTGCCCAGTTGGCATAGCTGTCTGAGCTCAGGGTGAGCGGCCAGTCTCTCTGGTCGCAAGTTCTCAGACAGCGAGTGCACGCCACATGCGCGCCACATGTACGCCACATGTACGCCACATGCACACCAGATAGAAATCGACCCGATATCGGAGCACATGGACATGCAGAACTTGGCACGAGGATGGCTGACAATCCTGTTTCTGATATCGGGGCTGTTTTCCGGGGCGTTGTCTGCCCAGGCACCTGAGGCTGTCCCCGGTGATCAGGACTGGCCCGTCAAGGTATCGCGACTGGCGACTGATCTGGCCAGTTCTGATACGACCACCCGGCTCGGAGCGATCGAGGCGCTTGGACTCTCACGAGAGGTTCGCGCCCTCGAGGTCCTGCAGGCGCTTGCCCAGTCGACTCTTTACGTTAGTGCATCGGGTGACATGGTGATCGAAACAGAGCCGGACCAGTTTCTGGACGTGACGACTGGTCAACCTGTTATCTCGACCAGTGCGCCCGGTTCAGAACTGCGTAAAGTCCGGATGAACAACCGGTTGCGTTCGGCCTTACAGTCAGCCCTGGCCAGTTCGGAGTTGCTCGGTGGCAGCGCTGCCCGGCGACTGGCCGCTGCACGCCGCCTGCAGGGTGAAGCGGACCCGGCGCGTCTGCCCATCCTGCAGCAAGCCCTCGAAAGCGAGACCCGCGCCGAGATCAGGGACGCAATCGAGATTGCGATAGCCAGCGCCAGCTTGCGGTCAGACGATCTCGCGACCCGTCTCATGGCAATCGAGAAACTGGGTGAGTCCGGATCCGGGCAGTTCATCAGCGTGCTGACGGGTCTGCTTGCAAGCGATGCGCAGGGCAATCCGGTTGAGTCGGTCGAAGTACGCGAAGCGGCTCAGGATGCTCTGGACCGGATCCGATCCTGGCAGCAACTGCAGTCCTGGGTGGGTAACCTTTTTTACGGGGTTAGCCTGGGCAGCGTTCTGTTGCTGGCCGCGCTCGGACTGGCGATCACCTTTGGTCTCATGGGTGTGATCAATATGGCTCATGGCGAACTGCTGATGATTGGCGCGTACTCCACTTATCTCGTTCAGTCCGTCTTCAAGCTCTGGTTTCCGCAGGCCATGGACTGGTATGTCCTTGCAGCCCTGCCAGTGGCCTTTGTCATCGCTGGATCCGTGGGCATGGTGCTTGAGCGTACTGTCATCCGCTGGCTGTACGGCCGTCCGCTGGAAACCTTGCTGGCGACCTGGGGCGTGAGTCTCATCTTGATGCAGGGCGTGCGCACCCTGTTTGGCGCACAGAATGTCGAAGTCTCCAACCCGTCCTGGATGTCAGGCGGAGTGCAGGTCATGGGTAGCCTGGTGCTCAGTTACAACCGGATCGCGATTGTGGTGTTCGCCTTTCTGGTGGTGATGCTGGTCTGGGTCATTCTCCAGCACACCCGGCTGGGACTGTTTGTGCGGGCGATCACTCAGAACCGCACCATGGCCGGGTGTGTCGGGGTGCCCACCGGACGCATTGACATGCTGGCGTTCGGACTCGGGTCCGGTATTGCTGGACTGGCCGGGGTTGCACTCTCGCAGCTGGGAAATGTGGGACCTGATCTGGGGCGTGCCTATATTGTCGACTCATTCATGGTGGTGGTGCTGGGGGGTGTCGGACAGCTGGCCGGAACCGTGGTGGCCGCGATCGGTCTGGGCACGCTCAACAAATTCATTGAACCCTTCACGGGGACTGTGATCGCCAAGATCGCCATCCTCATGTTCATCATTCTGTTTGTGCAGAAACGGCCGCAAGGGCTGTTCGCACCCAAAGGCCGGAGCGCGTGATGACCAAATCCATTTCGATATCAACCGGGTCAGATCCGGGGCAGGGTGCAAGAGTGCGCACTGAGTTCCCTTCAGTTTCGGGGTCATTTTCCGGGGCACGCACTGGTCTGTTCAGCGCGCGCGCCTATGGCGCGATCCTGACAGTTGCTGCCGTCCTGGCCTTGCTCCCTGCGCTCAATCTCATCCTGCCCGAGGCGCACGCGCTGTACGTGCCGGATTACACAGTCAGCCTCTTAGGGAAGTTTCTGTGTTTTGCGCTGGCGGCGCTCGCGCTGGATCTGGTCTGGGGGTACGCAGGCATCCTGTCGCTGGGACATGGACTGTTCTTTGCACTGGGAGGCTATGCGCACGGGATGTACCTGATGCGGGCATCGACCCCGACCCCGCAGGCGCTCCCCGAGTTCATGGTGTTTCTGAGCTGGAAGGAGATACCCTGGTACTGGAGTTTCACCGAGTACGCACCATATGCCTGGCTGCTGGCGCTGGTGGCGCCGGGGCTGCTGGCATTCGTGTTCGGGTACTTTGCGTTTCGCTCGCGCATCACTGGCGTGTACTTCTCCATCATCACCCAGGCGCTGACGTTTGCCGCCATGTTGCTTTTCTTCAGGAACGAGACCGGTTTTGGTGGCAACAACGGATTTACTGGCTTCAAGACCATACTGGGATTCGACATCACCTCGGCCCAGACCCGGGCAGGCCTGTACTGGGTCAGCCTGATGGCATTGCTCGGTTGCCTGCTGCTGGCTCGCGCCATCACCCAGTCCAAGCTCGGCCGGGTTCTGACTGCCATCCGGGATGCCGAGAGCCGGATGCGGTTCCTGGGATACGAGCCGCTGGGTTTCAAGCTTTTTGTGTGGACCGTCTCGGCCATGATGTGCGGTCTGGCCGGCGCGCTCTATGTGACCCAGGTCGGCATCATCAATCCGAGCGAAATGTCGCCGGAGAACTCGATTGAAATGGTGGTCTGGGTGGCCACGGGTGGCCGTGGCACACTGGTAGGCCCAATCATCGGTGCGGGGACGGTCAACGCACTCAAGACCTGGTTCACCAGTGCCTTTCCCGAGTACTGGTTATACGCCCTGGGTCTGCTGTTCGTGCTGGTCACCGTGTTGCTACCCCAGGGCATCGTGGGTCTTGCCAGAAAACTGCTGCAACGCAAACAGGAGCGCCTGGCATGAGAACCGATCTGCCTGTCGAGACGGGTGAGTACGCATTGGGGTCTGGCGATACGCCAGGTTACGGACGGATGGCGCCCACAGCGGTCGATCTGAGCCATGGCGTGATCCTCTATCTGGAGGATGTCACAGTGGAGTTCGACGGATTCCGGGCGTTGAACCGTCTGAGCCTGGACATCGGTGTGGGTGAGTTGCGCTGCATCATCGGACCGAACGGTGCGGGCAAAACCACCATGATGGATGTCATCACCGGCAAGACCCGTCCGGGCGCCGGTCGAGTGTACTTTGGGCAGAATTACGATCTGACGGGCATGAGCGAGGCCAGCATCGCACACGCCGGAATCGGTCGGAAGTTTCAGCGCCCGACTGTTTTCGAGCACCACACGGTTTTCGAGAACCTTGAACTTGCCCTTAAAACCGACAAGTCCGTCTGGCCGACCTTGTTTGCCCGTCTGACGGGAAGCGAGCGTGAGCGGATTGAAAAGACAGTGGAGTTGCTGCGCTTGCAGCCACAGATGCACCAGTTGGCCGGATTGTTATCCCATGGACAGAAGCAGTGGCTCGAGATCGGCATGTTGCTGATGCAGGAGCCACGCTTGCTGCTGCTTGATGAGCCGGTGGCGGGCATGACTGATGCGGAAACTGAACGCACGGCCGAGTTGTTTCTGGCGCTCAAGGGTCAGCACTCGTTGATGGTCGTCGAGCATGACATGGACTTTGTGGGCGCGATCGCCGGCGATGGCAAGGTGACTGTGCTCTGCGAGGGCAGCGTTCTGGCAGAAGGGTCCATGCAGGCCGTGCAGAACGATCCGAAAGTGATTGAAGTGTATCTGGGGCGGTGATCATGTTGCAGGCAATCGACGTTCATCACGACTACGGCGGCAGTCACACCTTGCGTGGGGTGTCGCTCTCTGTCCAGGCCGGTCAGTGCCTGGCGGTTCTCGGGCGCAACGGGGTGGGCAAGACCACCTTGCTGAAATGTCTGGTCGGAGTCGAGCCGATTCGCCAGGGGCAGATTCTGTTCAAGGACAAGAACATTTCCAGGCTGCCCTCACACAAGCGGGCACGTCTGGGGATTGCCTACGTGCCACAGGGGCGGGAAATTTTTTCCAGATTGACTGTCCAGGAGAACATACGCATGGGCATGGCGGGGCTGCCCGCCCGTCAGGCGCGTGACATTCCAGCCGAGATCTTTGACCTGTTTCCGGTTCTAAAAACCATGCTCAGTCGCCGGGGAGGGGACCTCTCGGGTGGTCAGCAACAGCAACTGGCAATTGCGCGTGCCATGGTCTCACGTCCGGACGTGATCATATTTGATGAGCCGACTGAGGGTATTCAGCCGTCCATCATCAAGGACATCGCACGAGTGATTGCCATGCTGCGCGACCAGTCAGAGATGGCCATCATCCTGTGCGAACAATACTTTGATTTTGCGCATGAGCTTGCAGACGCCTTTCTGGTCATGTCTCGTGGTGAAGTGGTTGCCAGTGGTGACCGGGACCAGATGGGGGACCCTGCAGTGCGAGAGCTGCTCTCGGTCTGAACCGTTGACAGAAGGGTGCTCAGTACGACGACAAAGCTGCCGGCTCGTATGTGCCGTCTAAAGCAGTGCAATTCCTCAAGTACTCGATCAATGAGCCCCCGCGCCCGCTTCCCAAACGCGGATCGTCTTGCTCCGGTTTCGTTGAAATTGAAACTGCAGACTGCCTGATTCACTTGTCTTGTTCCAGATCAATCCCATGCAGAGATACTCCTTGTAGCCGACTGATTGCTGAAGTATGCTTCTTCATTAAATACCGACCAGTCGGTTTCTTGGGAGGATTGTCAGTCGCGTTGATCCATCCTGGTGATCGGGCGAGGTGTCCATGCACCAGGCTGACCCTCCCGGTATCAAACCTGATGGGAGAGCTTTGTCATGTCGGTCGTGTCCAACAGTACTTTCGACTCACTTGATCCTGCGAATCCGGATGCATCTGCAGTGGCGCCACCGACAGCGGGGGGGCGGCAGCGATTGAGTCCCGAAGAACGTATCCCGCAAATTCTGCAGGCGGCTGCCCAGGAGTTTGCGCGCCGTGGGTTTCAGCAGACCCGGGTCCAGGACATTGCCGCCGCAGCGGGTCTGTCCAAAGGGGGCTTCTACGCGCATTTCTCGGGCAAGGAAGCGGTGTTCGAGGCGCTACTGCGGCACAACCTGTCCGGCTCTGCGATCAACTTGCAGGACGCTTTCAGCGAACTGCCCCCCATGCCACAACTCATTGATGAGCTCAGTGCGTTGCTGACGCAGGGGCTCGCCGACGAACAGACGATGCTGGTGTTCAGGATACTGCTGGCCGACGGCTGGCGCGTGCCAGAAGTCGTTGACTCCTGGCTTGAAAACAGTATGCACAGCGTGCAGGCAGAACTGGGCCTGCTGTTACAGCGCTGCGTTGCCAACGGCTCCTGTCGACCCAGTATGGTGGTCGAGAAACCCTGGCTGGCCCTGTCTCCAGTGGTGCATGCGATGGTTGCACAACTGGTGAGGACTGGCGCGCAGGAGTTTGATCGTGATCAGGTTCAGCAGGACCTGTCCTGTCTGCTCAAAGAGTTGCTGCTTTTCAAGGAGGAAGCACGCTGATGAATCGATATTGCCCGACCACAAACGGCTCGCACAAGAACGGGATGGAGTCTTCATGGCCCTCGTGAAACGTCCGCTAGCTGGCCTTGGCCTGGCGTGGGCGCGTGTCGCCTCCCGGCCGGGAGACGATGTGTCTCGTCCTGTGTCGGTCGACCGTCCGGGCGAATCCGGCCGGAAGTGGCCTGGCGCCCGACATACAACCATCCTGACGATTGTGACGGGTGTGATCGTTTCCCTTTCCGCATGTTCGTTTGCGCCACCTTATGAGCAGCCAGATAGTCCAGTGCCCGGTCAGTATCCGGTTGCAAGCGCCGAACCATTGGTGCGACTGGGTTGGGAAGACTATTTCACCGACCCCAGGTTGCAGGTGCTGATCCGGTCTGCACTGGAGAACAACCGTGAACTGGAGGTCATGACACTGCGTATACGCGAAGCGCAAGCGCTTTACGGAATCGAACGCTCGAGTCTGTATCCTGGCTTGCGTGCCGATGCGGGCGCATCGAGAGTCGGATTGCCTGGGGAAGTTTCTCCGCTCGGAACGACGCAGACCATCACGCAGTACTCGGTTGCAGGGATTGCCTCCTGGGAGCTGGATTTCTGGGGCAGGATCCGCAACCTGAATGAAGCGGCGTTACGCAACTACCTTGTGACTGAATCAGCACAGCAGGCCGCTGCGCTAACACTGATTGCCCAGGTCGCATCGACTTACTATGCCATTGCAGCCATTGATGACCAGCTGGATATTGCCCAGGAAGCGGTCTCGACCCGTCAGCGTACCTATGACATGTTCCGGCGACGTCACGCCGTAGGCTCGGGTACCCGACTCGAGGTGGCGGAGGCTGAAACCTTGCTGACCCAGGCCCAGGCAATGGTGGCCGAGCTCGGGCAGCAACGCCAGTCCAGACTGAACCAGCTCGCTGTACTGACGGCAGATTATTCTGTTCTTTCAGCGATGCAGGCGACCGGTGATGCGATTCAGGCTGATCTCAGTCTGCCGGAGATCGGTGCCGGACTGCCGTCGGAACTGCTTTTGTTCAGACCTGACATTGTCGCTGCCGAGAATCGACTCAAAGGCGCCAACGCGAATATTGGGGTTGCGCGCGCAGCGTTCTTTCCGAGCGTCACCCTCAACGGTGCTGTGGCAGGTGTGAGCACCGATCTGTCGGGTCTTTTTGATTCGGCCAGCCGGGCATGGCTGTTCTCGCCGAGTCTGTCACTACCGATATTTGACGGGCAGCGGCTGCAGAACAATCTGGATCTCGCGCAAGTCAGAAAAGAGATCGCGGTCGTCGAATATGAAAAGGCCATCGAGCAGGCATTTCGCGAGGTCTCGGACGCCCTGGCCGATCGGGAGGCGTTGCAGCAGCGGGTGCAGATCCAGCGCAGGGCCGTGCAGGCCCAGTCCGAGCGCGCGCGCCTGGTTCGCTTGCGGTTTGAGCGCGGGTCATCATCTTACTTCGAGGTGCTCGACGCCCAGCGCGCCCTGTTGCAGGTCGAGCAGGAGCTGGTTCGCCAGGAGCTCGCACTAGTCCTGGCAGGTGTCAGGCTGTATGCGGCGCTGGGGGCCGATCCGATACGGGTTTCTGGTCAGAGCAGTGAGCGACTTGCGGATGCACCGCAGAATCAGCTCCTCGCAGATACATCGCGCAAGCAACAAACTGAGCAGGTGAATACAGATGAATAAATGGGTGGCTGGAGCTGTCGTGCTTGTGGCCCTGGGCGGGGCGACCTGGCTGGGTATCAACCGCTTTGACAATGGCGGATATGGACCCAACTTTGTCAGTGGCAATGGTCGCATCGAGGCGATTGAAGTCGACATCGCCTCCAAGATGCCGGGCCGAATCGGCAACGTACTGGTTGCTGAAGGTGATTATGTGCAGGAAGGCCAGCCGCTGGTCAGCATGGATGTCATGACACTGCGCGCCCAGCGAGACGAGGCCCAGGCCCGTTTGCAGCAGGCCCGCCAGGCAGTTGCCAGCGCCAATGCGCAGGTGGCAGTGCGTCAGAGCGATCTGGCCGCAGCACAGGCCATGGAGGTCATGCGCCGCAATGATCAGGACTCGGCTGCCAGACGACTGGAACGCACGCGGATTCTGTCAAAGGAAGGGGCTGCGTCGGTTCAGGAGCTCGAAGATGACCAGGCCCGGGTGAACAGTGCCCAGGCAAACGTGAATGCAGCCAGCGCGCAGGTGAACGCTGCCCGTGCTGCGGTCGATGCGGTGCAGGCTGAAGTGGCTGCGGCCGAGTCGATGGTGCAAGCCGCACAGGCCTCGGTTGCACGTGTGGATGCCGAGCTCGCCGACAGCGAAATCGATGCACCGAGATCTGGCAGGATCCAGTTCATCATCGCCCGGGAATCCGAGGTGGTGGGAGCCGGCGCGCCTATCCTGAATCTGGTGGATCTGGATGATGCACACATGACGTTTTTTCTGCCCGAAATGGAAACAGGTCAGGTCCGTGTCGGTGCACCCGCGAGGATAGTGCTCGATGCGTTTCCCGATCGCCCCTTGCCCGCGAAGGTGACGTATGTCTCAAGTACAGCCCAGTTCACCCCTAAAACCGTTGAGACCGCAGATGAACGCCAGAAGATGATGTTTCGCATCAAGGCGAATGTGGACCCGGATTACATAGATGCTCATCGTCAGGTCCTTAAAACAGGGTTGCCGGGCGTGACCTGGGTCTCGCTCGATGGCTCCGATACCTGGCCCGAGAGTCTGCAGGTCAGGCCGTGATCAGGTGGTGTGAGAGAGCCGCGAGATGAGAGATCTGTCGAGCACCGGGACCCCGGCACCTGTCGTCGTTCGGGTGCGTGGCGTCGAGTTTCAGTACGGAAAGACCCGTGCGCTGGACGGGCTCGATCTCGAGGTCAGGCAGGGTTGCACCATGGGCCTGATCGGCCCGGATGGCGTGGGAAAGTCGACACTTTTGTCGCTCGTTGCGGGTGCGCGCAAGATTCAGAAGGGCGAAGTCAAGGTGTTTGGCGGGTCGATGTCCCGGTCCAGTCACCGTGACCGGATCTGCTCGGACATTGCCTACATGCCGCAGGGTCTGGGCAAGAACCTGTATCACACCCTCTCGGTGCTGGAGAACCTGCAGTTCTTCGGGCGACTGTTCGGCCACAGTGAGGCCGAGATTCTCAGACGGGTCGATGTGCTGACCCGGGCCACCGGCATGCAGGCCTTTCTGGATCGTCCGGCTGGCAAGCTTTCGGGAGGGATGAAACAGAAACTCGGCCTGTGCTGCGCGCTGATTCATGATCCGCAATTGCTGATACTGGATGAGCCCACCACCGGGGTCGATCCGCTGGCGCGCAGCCAGTTCTGGGAGCTGATTGCCGATCTCAAGCGAGATCATCCCACCATGACGGTGATGGTGGCCACGGCCTACATGGACGAAGCCGCGGGGTTTGACTGGCTGGCGGCTGTCGACGATGGTCGCATACTGGCCACCGGCACCCCGCAGGAACTGCTCGCGCGCACCCGGCGCGAGACCCTGGATGAAGCATTCATCGAATTGCTGCCTGAGGCCAAGCGGGCACGTCATCAGGAAGTGGTCGTCACGCCACTCGACACCAGCGGCGAAGAGGAAGTGGCGATCGAGGCCGAAGGCCTGACCATGAGATTCGGCGCGTTCACCGCAGTCGACAAGGTGAGTTTCAGGATTCGACGTGGCGAGATTTTCGGGTTTCTTGGTTCCAACGGGTGCGGCAAGTCGACCACCATGAAAATGCTCACGGGTTTACTGGCCCCGACAGAAGGGCAGGCATGGCTCTTTGGCAACGAGGTGGATCCGCGTGACATTGCGACCCGTGCCCGGGTCGGCTACATGTCCCAGGCGTTCTCTCTCTACGGGGAGCTGACGGTGCGGCAGAATCTGGTGCTGCACGCGCGTCTGTTTGCCGTGCCACGCAACGAGATTGCCGGCCGTGTGCAGGAAATGGCCGATCGCTTCGAGCTCACCAGTGTGCTCGATTCGCTGCCTGATGCCTTGCCGCTGGGTGTCAGACAGCGCCTGTCGCTGGCTGTGGCCATGGTGCACAAGCCCGAGATGCTGATTCTGGACGAGCCCACATCGGGGGTTGACCCCGTGGCGCGTGACGAGTTCTGGCGTCTGATGATCGATCTGGCCCGCCAGGACAAGGTCACGATCTTCATTTCCACCCACTTCATGAATGAGGCCCTGCGCTGTGACCGGATGTCGCTCATGCATGCGGGCAAGGTGCTCACGACCGATACGCCACAGGAGATCATTCGCAAGAGCGGATGCGATACGCTGGAGCAGGCGTTTATTGAACAGATCCGCAGTGCCAGCCAGCTCGCTGATCCTGAGCCTTCGGACTCATCTGAACCTTCTGAGTTACCAGCCCCTGCACTCCAGAATCAACCGGGCAGGTCTGAAGAGCCTGTCTCTGGATTCAGCTTCAGACGTCTGTGGAGCTATTCGCGCAGGGAGTCGCTCGAACTGCAACGCGATCCCATGCGGGCCACACTGGCCCTGGTGGGCAGTCTGATTCTCATGCTCATCATGGGATATGGCATCAACATGGATGTCGAGGATCTGACCTATGCGGTGCTCGACCGTGACCAGTCAACCATCAGCCAGAGTTACACCAACAGTCTGAGCGGATCACGCTATTTTGTGGAGCGCGCGCCTGTACTCGATCAGGCCGAGGCCGATCGTCGCATGGCCAGTGGAGAGTTGTCGCTGGTCCTTGAAATCCCGCCAGGATTCGGTCGCGATGTGCTCGCGGGTCGGCCCACCCGGCTCTTTGCGCTGATTGATGGGGCCATGCCTCAGCGAGCCGAGAATGTGCAGGGTTATGTCAGTGGCATGCACATGAGCTGGCTGGCCGATTATGCGCGCAGCAAGCTGGGGGTGGTGCCGTCAATGTCGGCCGCCACAGTGGAGACGCGGTTTCGCTACAACCCCGATGTGCGCAGCCTGCCGGCCATGGTGCCGGCGGTGATGCCATTGCTGTTACTCATGATTCCGGCCATGCTGGCGGCGCTTTCTGTCGTCCGGGAAAAAGAGCTCGGATCGATCGTCAATCTGTACGTCACGCCGGTAAACCGGCTTGAGTTTCTGATAGGCAAACAGCTGCCCTACATTGCGTTGGGCATGCTCAACTACATTCTGATGCTTTTGCTGGCACTGTGGGTGTTTGCCGTGCCGCTCAAAGGCAGTTTTCTGACGCTGACGCTGGCCAGTCTGGTGTTTGTGATCTTTGCCACAGGATTCGGTCTGTTCTCTTCATCCTGGACAAAAAGCCAGGTGGCCGCCATCTTTGTGACACTGATCGGCACCTTGCTCCCGGCAGTCCAGTTTGCCGGACTGATGAATCCGGTTACCTCGCTTGAAGGCATTGGCCGGGCGATCGGGGAAGTGTTTCCGGCCACCTATATGTTCATCATTAGCCGCGGTGCCTTCTCCAAAGCACTCGGATTTGGTGACCTGTATCCGTCGATCCTGTGGGTCGCTGGCAGTGTGCCGCTGGTGATGCTGCTGGCGGTGGTGTCATTGAGGAAGCAGGACAAATGATCAGCCGCGACCTGCAAAACATCTTTCGCCTCGGCGTCAAGGAGCTCTGGAGTCTGCTCCGGGATCCCATGATGCTGATCCTGATCGCATACTCGTTCACGCTTGCGGTGTCCTCGGCTGCCACGGCCTTGCCTGAAACGCTGCACAAGGCACCTATTGCCATCATCGATGAAGATCAGTCCGCGCTGTCCAGGCGGATCGTCTCGAGCTTTTATCCACCCAACTTTGTGGTGTTCGAGGTGGGGTCTGCTGCCGAGATTGATGACGGGATGGATTCAGGGCGTTACACCTTTGCGCTCACGATTCCAGTGGGGTTTCAGCGCGATGTGCTGGCTGGCGATCAGCCCGCGGTCCAGTTAAACGTGGACGCCACGCGCATGAGTCAGGCATTCGCTGGCAGCGGGCATGTGCAGCAGATGGTCAATCATGAAGTGGCAGAGTTCGTGCAGGGGTTTCGCGGTAGCGCCACCTTGCCGGTTGAGCTGGTGCCACGTATGCGATTCAACCCCGCGCTCGAGCAAGCCTGGTTTGGCTCGATCATGGAGATCATCAACCAGATCACGATGATTTCCATCATTCTGGCCGGTGCTGCGCTCATTCGTGAACGCGAGCATGGCACGATCGAGCATCTGCTGGTGATGCCGGTCACGCCGGGACAGATCATGCTCGCCAAGGTCTGGGCAACCGGACTGGTGGTGTTTCTGGCGACCGGACTGTCGCTCACGCTGGTCATTGAAGGGGCCCTGCAGGTGCCCATCCAGGGATCGGTTCTGCTGTTCATGGCGTGTGTGGCGCTGCATCTCATGGCAACCACCTCCATGGGCATCTTCATGGCGACGGTGAGCCGCAGCATGCCGCAGTTCGGTCTGCTCTTGATCCTCACCTTGCTGCCGTTGCAAATGCTCTCGGGTGGCATGACGCCGCGCGAAAGCATGCCCGAGGCGGCGCAGGTGCTAATGATGGCAGCCCCGACCACGCACTTCACGGCCGTTGCTCAGGCCATTCTGTATCGCGGTGCCGGGTTCGAGGTGGTCTGGCCGCAGATGCTGGCGATGTTCGTGATCGCTTCCATCTTCTTCTGGCTGGCCATGCGGCGGTTTCGCAAGATGCTCCTGCAGGGCGGCTGATTGGCAAGGCGGATAACGGCGACTGGTGCCGACTTCTGATGCGGACTGCTGATGCGCGTGTCATCCTGTTTCGCTCCATATCGCGCTGTTTAGCGTTGTCTCACCTCGGTTCGAAAGCGTGACTTTGCTCGCGCTTAAGCGAAGGTTTCGGGGAAGCAGAGGCAGGGGTCCCGCAGATCCTGTCCAGATCAGGTTTAATCAAAAGGTTAAGGAATGTGACGCCGGGCGATAGAATGCCGGGTGCAATGATCGATAGGGAATCGGACGGTGGCCGTGAGGGTCAGATCAGCCCGGTTGCCCAGCTGACAGGAGAAAGTGATGCTCGACACGGAGTTTCAGGAAGCGTTTCGCGATAGTGCCAAGGACCTCATTGGCCGCCACGACAACATGGCGCGTTGCCGCCAGAAGCCGCAAAACCCGGCAGTTGACCGCAAAGTCTGGGCCGAAGTGGCCGAGGCTGGCTGGTTCTCGCTGCTGGTGCCCGAAGAAGCGGGCGGCCTGGGGCGCAACCTGGCGGATCTGTCGGTGATTGCCCAGCAGGCCGGCGAGCAGCTGTTCGCAGAACCCTACCTCGCCGGGTCGGTGCAGATCGTTCAGGCATTGCTGGGTGCGCCTGCTGGCGCGCTGCGCGATGAACTCCTCGAGCGCGCCATGGCCGGTGAGCTGGTTGCAGGGCTGGCCTGGCAGGAAACGCTGGGGCAGCTCGAGATCACGGACCCTGTGGTCACGGCGACGCGTCAGGGTGAAGAACTGGTTCTTTCCGGCACCAAGCGGCTGGTGGGTCCGGTTGAGGGGGCAGATGGCTGGTTGCTGGTGGCGCACACCGACGATGGTCAGGGTGCCTTGATCTGGGTGGCGGCCGAAGACAAGCCGCAACGCAAGGACTATCCGCAAGTCGACGGCTCTGTGCTGTCCGATCTCGTGTTTGACGGCGTGAAAGTGCCCGCAAACCGTGTCATCATGGCCGGTGACGGGACGCTCCAGAACGTCAATCGCGCCAACGACATGACCCGCCTGATGGCTGCTGCCGAACTCGTGGGTGTCATGCGTCGTGCCTTTGACATGACGGTTGACTACATGAAGGTGCGCAAGCAGTTCGGCAAGCCGATCGCCTCGTTTCAGGCGCTCAAGCACCGTGCTGTACATGCGTGGGTAGAAATCCAGGTTGCCAGTGCTGCACTGAACGATGCGATTGCGACTGCTCAGGCAGATGGGTCAGACGCAGTTCTGGCGCGCCAGGCCAGCCGTGCCAAGGCACGCTGCTCGGCAGCGGCCCTGTCGATTACTCGCCAGTGCATCCAGTTCCACGGTGCAATCGGATACACCGACGAGTATGACATTGGTCTGTATCTCAAGCGTGCCATGGTGCTGTCGGCCTGGCTCGGCAATGCATCGACGCATCGCGCCCGCTACCTTGAACTGACGCCGGCTTTGTCGGACGCGGTGCAGGAAGTTGTGGACGTCGAGATCCCGCAGGATCAGGACTGGAATGCGATGTCGGATCGCGATTTCCGCAACATGCTGCGTACGTTCTATCGTCGCAACTATCCGGAGAATCTTCGCAACATCCAGCGTCGCCTGACCTGGGAAGAAGTGCGTGACTGGACCATGACGCTCTCGCGTCAGGGATGGATCGCACCGGGCTGGCCAAAGGAATTTGGTGGCATGGGTCTGTCGCCTGAGAAGCTCCTGGCGTACGTCGAAGAGCAAGAAAATTATGGTGTCGCCCGGACCATCGACCAGGGCGTCATCATGGTGGGGCCGTTGCTCATCAAATATGGCACGCCTGAGCAGCATGCCGAGTTCCTGCCCAAGATGCTGAATGCCGAACACCGCTGGAGTCAGGGGTATTCCGAGCCGAATGCCGGGTCTGATCTGGCATCGCTCAAAACCAGTGCGGTGCTCGATGGGGATGAGTTCATCGTCAATGGCCAGAAAATCTGGACCACCATGGCACACTCGTCGAACTACATCTTTGCGCTGGTTCGCACTGACAACAATGCCAAGAAGCAGGCCGGTATCAGCTTCCTGCTCATTGATCTTGATTCACCGGGCATCACGGTGCGTCCGATCAAGGACATCGCGGGTCACACCGAGTTCTGTGAGGTGTTTTTTGAGAATGTCAGGGTGCCGGTGCGTAACCTGGTGGGTGAGGTCAACCAGGGCTGGACCATGGCCAAGGCACTGCTCGGATTCGAGCGGATCTTCCTGGGCAGTCCAAAGCAGGGGCGCTATGCGCTGAGCCAGCTCAATGCGCTGGCACGTGAGCGCGATCTCTTCAAAGATCCGGTGTTTCGTGCCAAGTATGCGGAACTGCTGATGGACGTGGACGATCAGGCCGCAGCCTACTCGGAATTCGCTGAGTACATCAAGCGTGGTGACAACCTGCCGCCCAGTGTCTCGCTGCTCAAGGTCTGGGGAACGCAGGCTTACCAGCGTGTCTGCCAGGCTTTGATGGAAGCTGCACAGGAAAGCGGCTCAGTGGATGCAGCGTACGACACCGATGTCAGTTCGCTCAATCCGCCTGCGATCCTCTTTAACTCCATCCCTTCGACGATCTATGGTGGCAGCACCGAGGTCCAGTGCGAAATCCTGGCGCGTGCAGTGCTGGGCATCACAGAGTAAATCAACCCACGGCAGCGGGCACTTCCACGGAGGTGCCCGCTCCGGGTTGCAGATCCAGAGCCGGATGTTGCCGGGCAGTCGACAGAGTGTGAGTCCTTCGAGACATATGCATCAGTCTCAATGCAAGGCGCTGTGGCGAATGCTTCGTTTTTATCTCTCCAGGGATGGAACCGAAGTGATCCGGTTACTCTCTGATTGCCACCCTGAGGTCCAGACACCGATTTGATCCGGCACTGTGTGACCCTCGATCAAGGCGCTTGCTCAGGGATTTGTGGCTGATCTGGGTCGAACAACCTTGATGTGAACTTTTTCGGTCTCAATGTTGGGCCCGGAACCATCGAAACAGCATTCACGCCTGCCCTGTCTCTGCTCCTGACCAGGATGGAGGCAGTCCCTCTTTTGCCGCAATCTGAAGGGTGATCATACAATTCGCTGTGTCTCGCTTATCGACTCCCGAACATGTCAGCGATTCAGTGAGCCCTCGATTGTTGTCAGGGTGTGCCCGCCGATCCAGATATCCTGGCCAGTCTGCTCGATAAATAGTCGGCCACGACGACCGAGTCGGGTCCCCTGGGAAACGACGTATGCAGGATTGGGGTGGTTTGCCGCCTCTGCAGGCAACATCCGGGTGACGATCCCTTCTGCGATCATCCAGCTCGCCAGGCCGGCGTTCAGGCTCCCCGTGACAGGATCCTCCAGGATGCCACCAGCAGGCGCAAACGCTCTGACTTCAAATGCTGCTGCAGGGGTCAGTGGGTCTGCGTTCAAATCTTTGGTGACGTGGGCACCGATGACGCCCACTTTGTAGGGAGCAAGCGCGACCGGATCGGGCTCGATGGCGAGAACCGATTGTGCGTTGTCCAGAAGCAGTCCAATCCAGCCGGGTCCGTTATCAATGATCTGGTGATCCAGTACCTGGGATGCGCGTAACCCGAGTGCCTTGATAACGCCGTCCAGACGTGCGGGTTCGATCGAACCTGTTTCAAGCAACGGCGGGGCTGCGAAGGCCAGGCGGTTATTGTGCTGGCGGATTCTCACCAGGCCAATCGCACACTCCTGCACAATGACTCCGGGCTGCCTGGGAGCCCCGCCTCTGGTGAGCCAGCCATGGCAGCTACCCAGAGTTGGATGACCGGCGAAGGGTAGCTCCATCCTGGGTGTCCAGATCCTCACGCGGTAGTCCGCATCAGGATGGGTGGGCGGCAACAGAAACGCCGTCTCAGACAGGTTAGTCCATCTGGCCATGCTGGCCATGTCGGCGTCACTCATGCCCTGGGCATCATGCACCAGGGCCAGCGGGTTACCCATGAAAGGCTGGTCAGAGAAGACGTCAATCTGCTGAAACGGTCTGGTGTTCATGCGCTTTGCCTTGGGTTTGCCTTGGGTTTGCCCTGGTTGTGTCTTGACTGCGCGCCGGCCTGCAGGCAGGCGCGGGTTGCTCAGATTGCTGGTTAGCGTACTGAAATCACTCAAGCGAGATGTTCAGCTTCTCGATAACCGGGTTCCATGTACTTTGCTCGCGCTCGATCAATTCGGTCAGCTCTTCTGGATCTGATCCGACGGGATTGAAGTACACAGACTTGAACTTCTCGACCACAGCGGGATCCTGCATGATGCGCGTGATCTCGCTGCTCACCCGGTTCAGAATCTCGGGGTCAGTTCCTGCAGGTGCGAGCATCGCGTTCCAGGAAATGGCTTCAAACCCCGGAAAACCGTTTTCAGCTAAGGCTGGAATGCCCGGTAGCGTGTCGACAGGTGTCAGATTCGAGATCGCGAGCGCGTCGATCTTGCCCGCTTTGACCTGGGACATTGCGATGGCCGGCACCATGAAGCTCGCCTGAATGTCGCCAGCAAGAATCGCGTTGATCACGTTCGGGAATCCCGAGTACGGGATATGCGCCAGATCAAGGTCGGCGTCATTGGTGAACATTTCCATTGCAAGGTGCGAGGCGCTGCCGGGTCCGACCGATCCATAGTTGTACTTGTCAGGATCTGCCTTGACCTTGGCGACAAATGAGGCGAGATCCGGTGTACCCAGCTCTTTGTTCGCAATCAGTACGTTGGGACTGGTTGCAATCAGGCTGATGGGGGCGAGATCTTTCAGCGGATCATAGCCAAGCGTGTTCTTGTAGAGGATGGGTGCGGTCACCAGTGGGCCATTGATGGTGTAGAGCAGGCTATAACCGTCTGGGTCGGCCTGGGCCACCTGGCGGGTTCCAATGTTGCCACCTGCGCCTGCCCGGTTCTCGATCACGATGGCCTGATTGAGGGCTTCGGCCAGTGGCTCAGTGATCGTGCGCGCCAGAATGTCTGGTGAGCTGCCAGGCGGGAAGGGCACGACGACACGGATGGGCTTGTCATCTGGCCAGGCCGCCATGGCAGCCTGGCTGGCAGCCAGTCCAAAGACAGCGGCTACGGCGAGCACGGAATGCCTGATCAGGCAGGATGTGCGAGAAACAGATTGAGATGTGTTCATAGTGGTCATGTCAGTCGCCATGTGTGAATAGTGGAAGAATCAATGCAAAGTCGTGATGCTTGAATAAGTGCTCAATCAGACCGGTTGCCGGGAATGTCTGGACCGACGTGGTCATCTGGTGCGCATCAATGTCGTGCATCCAGAGTCGGGTCGTTCAGTTGCGTGATCCCGTGACGTCCGTCGTTCCCGTCCAGTCAATTTACGGTTACTCTTGATTTTAGTCGCGGATGAGCACGTTTGCCGGGCGGCTTGATTCCTGCGACTCCGGGCCCAGAGAAATGGAGGGGCAGTATGTGTGCGGTATACCGACCATCCTACCGTCGGGACTGGATTCGCGAGACGTTTGGCCTGGACGTTGATGCACATCTGTTACCAGAAGGCAATCAGGATGGTTCAGATGGAGTTGGCGCCAGCGGGCAAGTGAATTCCTCACCATCAGATGTCTATCCTGGACAGAGCGGTCTGATTGTCGCGAGAAGTCATGTCCGGCAGAAGCTGGTGATCGGAGCTGCCCGGTTTGGACTGATCCCGCCCTGGGCCAGGGACGAGACGATCTCCAGAAAAACGTATAACGCCCGTTCTGAAACCGTGTCAGACAGGCCCAGCTACCGCCACGCCTGGCGGGCTTGTCACTTTGCGATCGCGCTGGTGGATCATTTTTACGAGCCTTGTTACGAAACAGGACGGGCTGTGCGCTGGAAAATCCAGCGCACAGATGGTCAACCCATGGGGATTGCGAGTCTGTGGCAGCGCTGGACTCACCCAGAAACGGGTGAGCTGATTGTGTCATTCACCATGCTGACCATCAACGCAGACCGTCACCCGGAGATGCGCCGGTTTCACAAGCCTGGCGATGAGAAGCGTACGCCGCTTGTCTTGCCGCAACGGCAGTTTGCGACCTGGCTAGGCGCTGATCTGCAAAAGGCCAGTGCAATGATCGTCTCTGATGAGGCAGTGACCGACATGCCTGCGCTCAAGAGCGAGGCGGCTCCACTGGTCAGGCCGGCAAGGTAGGGCAGCAGGCAAACGATCAATCAAGCGTTCAATCAAATGATCAAGCGAATGCTCTCGCAGGCATTTTCAGATGCGACAGCATGCGAGAGATGCACCGGCGATTGATTACGGCCTGCCCGCCCATCCCTGGTCTCTGGCTGCGTGTTGACAGGATTCTGAGTAGCTCACCGTCTTCGTTCAAAGCGTTGTCGTTGCAGGTCGCCTCGTTCAGATTGTGCTCGCTCAGTGTCTTCTCGATCAAACCTTCTTCTTGCCGGGCGTGTTTTCAGGTCCGGATTGCGCTGCGCCGGTGGCGTCCATTTGCGGACGATCTGCTTGCGGGCGATCTGCCTGCGCGCGAGTGTCGGTGGTATCAAGATTCGGATCGACGATGCAGCGTAAGGTACCAGTTCTGTGGACAACGCAGGATGACCGGGATGCTTTGGATGAAACCTCTTTCGCGTTGCGTTCAAGCAGGTAACGCAGGAAATCCAGCATGCTTGACTCCGTGTGGTGGCAGGGGTGGCCCCTACGTAGGGTGTGTGGCGTGCAGTGCAGGGTTCAATGAACGCTGATTGATTGCTGTGTACACATCGATTGCTTGATCCATTACGCCTCACCCTATTGATCATATTGTGTGCAAGAAGTTCGGCAGCGGCCACTGTTTCTTGCTCAGTACTTGTTCAGGTTCGAGGCTTTGTGCATGTGGTCTGGTGCTGTGGTCTGGTGCTGTGGTCTGGTGCTGTGGTCTGGTGCTGTGGTCTGGTGCTGTGGTCTGGTGCATGTGGGCAGGTACATCATGGCTGGTACATCAGGGCATGAGATGGACGCGGTGGCCCGGAGCCGCAGTTGACACTGTGGTGTCCTGCAGAAAGACTTTGGGTCTGTGCAAGCATGTTCCCTGGTGGTACATGTGACATTCGGATGTCACGTTTGTGTCATCCGACAATACACTCGGTACAATTCGACTCACACATCATAACGACACCGTCTAACAGGACGTCGCACCCTCCATGCAGCTCTCCGATCTTTCCGAGAATCGTCGCACCACTAAAACCCAGCGTGAGTTCTTCCGATTTGGTCTAGGCCTGATGTTTGTTGTCAGCATCATGATCTACACCACGCTGGGGATCGGGCTGACTGGCGAGCAGGGTATTCTGCTCGTCGTGGCATCCATGATAGGTGGTTACATGGCCATGAACATCGGTGCCAACGATGTGGCCAACAATGTGGGTCCGGCAGTCGGCTCGCGATCCATTACCATGGCCGGTGCGATCGTGATTGCAGCGATTTTCGAGATGGCGGGTGCACTGATCGGCGGAGGGGATGTCGTCTCGACGATTCGTGGCAACATTATCGACCCGGCCTTGATCCCGAGCACTGATCATTTCATCTGGATGATGACCGCCAGTCTGCTGGCAGGCGCGCTCTGGCTGAATCTGGCAACCGCAGCCGGCGCGCCGGTTTCCACAACCCATTCGATTGTAGGTGCCGTACTGGGTGCCGGTGTTACAGCAGGCGGGTTTGCCGCAGCCGACTGGGGTGTTGTGGGTGGCATCGTGGCGAGCTGGGTGATCTCGCCCGCAGTGGGCGGGCTGATTGCAGCGGGTTTTCTGTTCTGGATCAAGCGTGCGATCACCTACAAGCAGGATATGGTCCGCGCCGGACAGACGACGGTACCGATTCTGATCGGTCTGATGGGGTTTGCATTTGCGACCTACCTGATGCTCAAGGGACTGAGCAAGGTGATGCCCGTCAGCTTCACCATGGCACTGGTCATCGGTGTCGTATCAGGATTACTGGTCTGGTTGCTCACGAGCAGGGTGATCGCCAGCCGGGCCGGTGCAATGGAGAATTCCAAACAAGGTATCAACGCGCTCTTTACATTCCCGCTGATTTTTGCGGCCGCCTTGCTCAGTTTTGCGCACGGGGCCAATGATGTGGCCAATGCGATCGGACCGCTTGCTGCAATTGCCGATACAGTGATGAATCAGGGAGTGTCGTCCAGGGCGGGAATTCCGCTGTGGGTGATGATGATTGGTGCTGTGGGTATTGCGATCGGACTGGCGTTGTACGGCCCCAAACTCATTCGTACTGTCGGTGGGGAGATCACGGATCTGGATCAGATGCGAGCTTTCTGTATTGCCATGGCAGCAGCGGTCACGGTGATTATTGCCTCTCAGCTCGGCATCCCCGTGAGCTCGACCCACATCGCCATTGGTGGCGTACTCGGTGTCGGGTTTCTCAGAGAACATCTCAAGGCGAACTACTCCCGGATGGTTGAGGAAATCAGGCTGCATCATGATGGACATGATGCGCAAGCCGTTCAAGCCTACCTTGAAGAGTTCACGCAGGCGGACGTCAAGACCAAACAGGTGATGCTCGAGCAACTCAAGGCCAGATCAGCGTCTGTGCGGCTCAAGAAGAAAGAAGTCAAACAGATCCGCAAGGTCTACAAGACCGAACTGGTGCAGCGCTCGATCCTCTACAAAATCGTGGCCGCATGGGTCATCACGGTTCCGGCGTCGGCGATCATGGCATCGATCATTTACCTCACCATGCTGGCACTGGTGGGGGATTGACGACGATCCTGGTCGATTCCTGGAGTGGTTTCCAAGGCTGATTTCCAGGGCTGATTTCAGGCTTTTACGCCTGTGGCTGGTCTCGCTGACTGGCTACGCAAGGACTGCCCATCCGCGCAGGAGTGAGCATTGCCTGGCCGTCAAACCTCAAACTCGCCGGATGGTGCTTTCGTGGTCCTGGTAGCACCAGAATTGATATCGGTGTAACTGATATTTGATCATCCAACCATCAAAATTTCAGTTGGTGTATTGTCATCTCCTTGCCGGATTGATCTCCTTCTTTTCCGGGCAATCGGTGGCTTTCCATGAGCCTGTTGTGCCGGGCACTCAGATACGAGCAATCGAGTACGAGTCCCTGACACAAGCTACCTTCAACCATGCAAGTCTGATCATCGCATCTCCATAACACAGTCGACATGGCAGGGCCTTTGAGCGGTCCGGGTGCGCCAGCACTGCGTCGCATCGCGATCTGGTGCTGTCCGACTGGCGTTCATGCGCCGTGCGATGCAAGCGTATATGGTCAGGGTCAGCGGTCTCGTGGTGAGCATTTGACTTTCTGATGACTCAGAGGACACTCAGTTGAAACTTTCGATGGCAACCAGGAGCAGGATTAAACGTGTCTGCTTTCTTGCCGCGCTTGCAAGCGCCCCTTTTATTGCAAACGAGATCTGGCCCGCGCGCTCCCATGCGACGGGCCACTTTCCCCCGGCAGCTGCAGGTGGTTCGGTTCAGGCCGAGATCACCACAGACTCGGCTGATTCGTCTGCTGCTTCCCCTTCCATTGCCAGGCCTGATCCCGGGAACCTCCCTGAACCCGCCGACGATTCAACGCCGATCAACTACGCAATGGACCGCCACCACATCCGGATTCATGTGAACGCCGATGGCACCGCAGTCGTGGAAAGAGAGGTTGATATCACCCCATATGACGAGATCGGTGTGCAGATGGCTGCTCAGCAAAGTGAGACGTACAGCACGAGCCTGGATCACCTGGAAATCCTCGGTGCGTGGACACAGCGTCCCGATGGTGAACGTATTGATGTCCTGCCTGATGCAATTCAGGACGTTGATGAGCATACTGGCCTGGAGGGGGTCTACAGCGACAAGAAGAAGCGTGTCGTTGTATTTCCCAATGTCGAGCCTGGCTCGCGTCTGCATTTTCATAGTCGCCTGAACATCAAAAAGACCACGTTCCCCAATCAGTTCACGCTGGAAACGCTCTTGTCTCCCGAGGTCGTATACCGGGACTTCATGATTGAGTTAACGCATGACGAGGGTATCGAAGTCTATTTTGAAACGCGCGGACTGGTCGATGAGTCGCAGACAGGCCCAGATGGCAAGGTGACGCTGCATCGTTACCGTTTTCGTCGCGACAAGCCAGAGAAGTACGAGTTGACCTCGGTCGCCTGGGCAGATTTCTCGCCATACTTCATCGTTTCCACGATGGGGTCCGTCGAGATGCTTGGCAAACAGTATGCAATGCGAGCCGAGCCAGCCGAGATGCCGACCCAGGAGATCGAGGCGCTGGCTAACGCGATCACAGAGGGTATCGAAGATCCGTTCGAGCAGGCCAGGGCGCTGTATGAGTGGGTGGTCAAGGAAATCCGCTATGTTGGCATATACCTGGGGGACGCGACGGTTGTGCCAAACATGGCGTCGGATATCTTGCGAAACCGCTATGGTGACTGCAAGGATCACAACACGCTACTGATCAGTCTGCTCAAGGCCAAAGGAATTGATGCGCAGGGTGCCTTGATCAATAACGGTTACTCCTACCAGATCCCTAAGATTGGCGGCATGGGTAGCTTGAACCATGTGATTACCTACCTGCCACAATGGAACCTGTTCCTCGACTCGACTAACGCGCTGACACCGTTTGGGGTGTTGCCTGATACCGATACGGACAAGCCTGCAGTGCTGGTGCGTGACGGCAAGGTCGTACGCACGCCCAGGCAGACACCCGCTGACAACATGGTCAAAAGCCAGGTGGAGCTCAGAATCCGTGACGATGGCGTCATTCTAGGCAAGTCGCACAGCGAGGCGTTCGGGCCTGTTTCGATGGGGTCACGGTACTGGATGACTAAACTGTATCGTGAAGATCCTCAGGATCTGATTCGACGCATGCTGGCGGCAAGCATGCACCCGGGGAACGGGGAGATCGAGGTCTCGGGGTTGTGGGATCTGGCCAATCCCCTGAAGTTTGATTTCACATTCGAGCTCGAACCCATCACCAACTTTCCGGGGCAGGGGGCTTTCAATCTTCCAGACGGACTGACAGCAAATCCGATGTCCGGCATCATGGTCGACTTCAGCAAGCTCCGCCGCTCGACTCCGCGAAACCCGATGCCGTGCGCATCATCTGATTACGAGGAAACATTCCACATTACGCTCGATGATGGGACGGTCTTCACACAGGTGCCCGACGATGTTGTGTTTGAAGAGAATGGCCTGATGTACAAAGCTCACTATGAACGATCTGACAGGGATGTAGTTGCCACACGTCATCTTGTCATGGATCTTCCATCCAATGTGTGCCAGCCCGCGGAGATCTTGCGCCTGATCAGACTGGTGGATGTGCTCAAACGGGATCTGCGCAGTCAGATCTTTTACAAGAGCATCTGACTGGATGGTGTGACGAACCAGGTGTGGTGAGCCAGGTGAAATAGATGCGGTAGGTGTACCAGGCGTGGTGGGCGTGGCCAGCTCAAGGTTGCACCAGTCAGCTCACCACTTTGTAGCAACAATCTCAACCGGCTCAATTGCATCGGGGCGTCGAACAATGACAGCGCTCCGGCAAGCGATACCAATGGGGGGAGTCCGAACGGAAATTCCCCTCACTCTTGATGCCAGGTCTGGTTCTTCCTGGCCAGCGCCTTAATGCATTCAAGTTGTGGCCTTATCCGGCTTTGAGTCCCTTCGCAGCCCGGTGTTCGACATCGTGAAAAAATGCCTGTACCGCTTCATTGAATGCAGCGGGCTCCTCAAGGTTCACCGCATGGCCCGTGTTTGGATAGACCAGCAGTCTTGCGTTGGGCAGTGCCTGTTTCAGATACAGGTTGGTCTGCAGACAGGGCGCATCCTGATCACCCACAAACAGCAGTACCGGCAGGTTGAGTTTGCGGATTTGTTCGTCAAATGATTCGATCGAGGGGCGCGCCGCCTGATAGTGAGTCAGCGTCATCGCCATGCCTTGCGGGTCGTGTTCAGACAGGTGGTCCATGAAACGCAGCCATCCGACAGGATCCTTACGCTTGAGACCGATTCGCGTCGCGGCGTAACCAATTTCCTGGGCAGCTATTTGCGAGCCTTGCTCCCTGAAAATCTGTGCCATGCGCAGGCAGTTCTCCACGAACGCATCCCGGTCCTGGGCGGGTGAGCCAGAACCGACACCCGCCACCACCAGTGAGCTGGCTTTGTCGGGATACTTCATCCCGAACCGCAAGGTTGCGTAGGCCCCCATACTGAGCCCGACCACATGTGCCTTGCCCAGATTGAGTCCGTCAATGACGGCCGCGATATCGTCAGCTGCGTGCTCGAGTCCGTACAGAGCAGGGTCGGCTGGAACCTCAGACGGGATGTAACCTCTGGCGCTGTAGGTCACGCATTGATATCGGCGCGCAAACCACTGCACCTGTGTTTCCCATTCCCGATAGTCGGCGGCCATTTCGTGGACAAACACGACGGGATGTCCGTCGCCAATTTCTTCCACATACAACTGCGCCCCGTTGGCCTGAATGTATGACACTTCACATCCCCTTGAATCATTTACGTGCATTGCCGAGAAGCGGCTGGTTCAGAGCTGACTCGTTCCATCACACTGGAGAGTCGATAATGGGTGCTCGGTGAACCTGTGCACGGTGACATGCGTCAAACCTCAAAGTCTATCGGAGGCGGCCAACGCAATGCAAGACACCGAAGCTGATTTCAGAGGGGATTGATACAGTCGTCATGTCACAGGGCTCGACTGTGATGATTCCGTAGCGGTGTCGAGTGCGGTGTCGAGTGTTGTGTCGGGTGTGGTGCCTGGGGGCTGGCTATCCTGACAGGTGTGGAGGATAAATTCTCCCGCAGGATGATCGAGTCGTAACTTGTAGATAACATGATGCAGTGTCCAGATTGACAGTATCATGGGCCGAACGCCATTGCGATGGGCAACTGCCCTCTGTTTCTCATGGGCCGGGACAACCCAGGTTACACACGTTAATCAGACAATTCACACAATTCACACAAAGCGTTTTGCTAACCGTAGAATGCGGTGAGTACGTATCTGTCAACTGTCCGGATCATTCGCTCCTCATGGCGCATACGGCATACGTGATTCCACGTGTAGCGACGCTCCGGCAATGATGCAAGACAGGGGAAAATGAAAGGGGTGAGGGACCGCTTGACGGGGTTTTATGAGGAACTATTTTGAGAAACTGCATTTCTGATGACAAACCCGGTCGCGTTGAACACTGACGAGCAGGCGCAGGGCGTTCTGGAAACTGAGAAGTCCGGATCTGGCCCAGGCGATATGCTGTCGTGCCACCACTGCGGTGCGTTGTACCGTCGCGTGATGCTCGATCCTGGGCAGATTGCCCGGTGTGTGCGCTGTGATACGGTGCTCGATGCCTACGCGACATTCAAGCCGCATGCGTGGCTGGCCATCATCATCACCGGGATCATCGCATTTGTGCTCGCCAACGCGTTTCCGGTGGTAACGCTCTCGTTTCAGGGGTCCACTCAGTCCGCGACATTTCTTGATGCGGCGAGGGTAACCTGGGATGCCGGCTATCCGCTGGTGGCTATACTGACCTTCGGAGTCGGATTTGCCATGCCGTTCCTGCATCTGAGTTTGCTGTTGTGGGTGTTTGGTGCATTGGCGTTTGGACGTCTGCCACTCGGATTCGAAGCGGCCGTGCGCTGGATCGACTGGGTCAAGCCCTGGAGCATGGTCCCGGTATTCCTGATGGGAGCACTGGTCACGATTGTCAAGCTCGTCGACCTGGCGAGTCTGCAGCCAGGCATCGGTCTGTTTGGCACGATCGCCGTGGCGGTGATCATGACCGGTCTGACGCGGCTTGACAGTGAGCGCCTGCGTTTCATGGCCCACGATATGGGCTTGTCTGTCAGCCATCCCCCTTTGCCACGCCCACCTTCGCCCTTGATGCTGCAGCGAACCTGGGCACTGGTGATCGGTGCGCTGATCCTCTACGTTCCAGCCAACTTGCTGCCGATCATGTATATCCGGGCATTTAACGGCAGCTCGGGGCACACCATCATGGGCGGGGTGATCGAACTCTGGCAGATGGGGTCCTACAGTGTGGCATCCGTGGTCTTCATTGCCAGTGTGGTGGTGCCGATCGGCAAGCTGATTGGACTGATTGTCCTGCTGATTCTGACGCAGCGCAGTTCCGAAGTGGCGCTCAAACGCCGAACCCGGCTCTACCATATGGTCGAGTTCATTGGCCAGTGGTCGATGCTCGATGTGTTCGTCGTTATACTGCTTTCGGCGCTGGCGCGATTTGGCGCGTTGCTGGAGTTCGAACCGAGCACCGGCGCGGCAGCGTTTGGCGGGGTGGTGGTTCTCACCATGGTGGCTGCCATGGGGTTTGATCCCCGGCTCGCCTGGCGGCGGGCAGGTCATCGGCGCCATCTTGGTGAAGCGGCTCCCGCAAGTGCCAATTCAGCCGGTGCCGGAACGGCGCAGTCTGCCTGATCAACAAGGCGGTTTTTTTTAATACTCTATCCGGTCGGTATAAAAGATTCACATGCAACCCACCCAGCCTGACCCGAAGAAAGAATTACCGGCTCCGCGCGTCATCCGCAAGCGGCGACGTAGCCAGGGGTGGGTCTGGCTGATACCGATCGCAGCCGCGTTTATCGGTCTGTCGATCATCTGGCACGAGATGTCGAACAGAGGGCCTCGCATCACGATCACGTTTCAGTCGGCGTCCGGGCTCGAGGAAGGTAAAACCCAGATTCGATATCGGGATGTGGTGGTGGGTGTTGTTGACGACATTCGTCTTAGCGAGAACCGTGACCAGGTCCTGGTGCGCGCGCAACTGGACAAGGATGCGGCAGGTCTGGCCAACGAAGGCACTGTTTTCTGGGTGGTGCGCCCATCGATCGGGCTTGAAGGGGTGTCGGGTCTGGCAACCCTGTTGTCTGGCTCTTACATTGAAGCTGATACGGACTCTGCGTTTCTGGACGATCCCAACAAGTTCAGTTTTGTCGGGCTGGAAAAGCCCCCTCCCATCAAGAGCGATCGGCCTGGCACAACCTATCGACTGCGTGCAGACTCGCTCGGTTCGCTAGGGGCGGGCACACCCATCTATTTTTTGAGAATTCCGGTCGGCATCGTGACGGGTTACGAGCTCGATGAGGGTGGCCAGTTTGTCGATATCAATGTGTTTATTGATGCGCCCTACGACAAGTACGTCAGTGGCAGTACGCGATTCTGGAACGAGAGCGGCATCTACTTCAATATCAACGCCGAAGGCCTGACAGTGCGCACCGAGTCGCTGGCTTCGATCATTTCCGGGGGGCTGGCATTCGCGAACTTCGGGCCTGCCAAGAGTCTGGGGGAGAAGGATGTCTTCAAGCTTTACACCGATCGTAGTCAGGCAGAGCAGGTGCCAACCGGCGTTGCCATACCGATTGCGATGTACTTCGAGCAGTCGACCAGAGGGCTGGATGTGGGTGCTTCCATCGAGTTCCAGGGGCTCAAGCTAGGGATGGTCGAATCGGTCGAGTTGCGCTTTGATCGCTTACGGATGCGTATGTACACCAAGGTTCTCGGAACCCTGTATCCGTCTCGCCTCGGACCCGCGTTTGAGAGGATGGCGGAACGCAGTCGCGACTTGAAGGATATTGCTGCGAACATGGTGGACTTTGTGGAGCGAGGGCTGCGTGCCCAGTTAAAGTCGTCGAACATTCTGTCTGGTAGTGCCTTCGTCGAACTTGGCTATCACGACACGCCGCTCAAGGACAAAGATATCAAGGCTGACTTGCCGTTTGTCATTCCGACGGTTCCGTCCGAGAGTCTGCAGGATCTTCAGAAACAGATCACGAGTATTGTCGATCAGCTCGAGAAAATCCCGTTCGAGTCCATCGGCACGAATCTCGATGAGAGCCTGAAGGAAATCACGCAGATGGTGCGTAACATGGACAGCAGTGTGACGCCTGAACTGACCCGCTCACTGGTCGCCTTGCGCAAGACGCTCGATGAACTGGATGGGCTGCTGGCCGCCAGCGGTTCGATACCGGGCCAGGTCGATTCGTCACTTCGGGAAATTGACCGGACGATACGCTCGACCCGTGCGCTGATTGACGAACTTCGGGCCAGGCCAAACTCGATCATCTTCGGCACACCAGGTCAAGACTACTCCAGGGATACGCTGGGAGACAATCAACCGTGAAACAGATTGGATGCAGAAACCTCGCGCAAGCAGACCATGATCCCATAAGCCAATGGATGGATGGCGTTGTGGGGGGTGTAGTATTGGCCGGTGTGGTGGTGGCTGGGTTCGTGGATCGTGCGCTTGCTTGCTTGCGTCATCGCGCCCGGTTCACCATGCTGGCGACTTCGGTCGTGGCCGTGTTGCTGCTGGCGGGGTGCTCGTCACCCACGACGCTGTATTACACCTTGAGTGCACCACCAGCGGGCCAGCCCGTGGCGATGCAAAGCACCGGCTCTTCGACACCCGTGGCGTACCGGATCAATTCGGTGACGATACCTGCGCAGGTGGATGATACGTCTCTGGTTGTGAGGCAATCCCCGGATCAGCTGATGGTGCTGACATTCGATCGCTGGACCGCGCCTTTGTCGGATCAGTTGCGTGATGCGCTCTCCCAGGCACTCACGCGGGAGATGGGGGTGCCCCCTTTACAGAATCTTGCATCAAACCCGACAGGGCCTGGGCAACGATCCGTGTCACAGGTCAGTGTCGACGTGCAGCGATTTGATTTGCTGCCAGGCCAGGCAGCGCTACTGGACGTGGCATGGCAGGTTGATGTGCCTGGCCAGACCAGGCAGTCTGGCCAGAGCCTGACGTGTTATTCAGAACTCAGGACCGCGGCCGCGCCCGGTGTGGCACCGTTGGTGGCTGCCCAGCAGAGTAATGTACTCAAGCTTGCTGGGCAGATCGGACAGGCGTTGAGCTCCGCAACCGTGAGCGACGCCCGCTGTTTCTGAGGCGCCGCTGCCAGCTTGTGTTTGTCAGCAGGAACCGGCAGAACGGGCTGAAAGCGGGTTCTGCAGGCGTGCTCAGAAAACTGATGCGGTGATCACCCTGTCAGAGCGGCATACCGATATGCTTGCAGGGTGCCTGCCTTTCAGGTTCGTATCACCCTAAATCCGTCAGTTGCTTGCTTCCAATCCTGCTAGACGCTACTGTTTATGCGGGTTGCCATTAGATGGGGGGATTCACCAAATGGGTGAGCGCAAAAACAAGAAAAAAATGGCGCTTGCGACTGTCTCTGAGCCGATGGAGGTGGATACCATGGGTGGTCGCATCCACGTGCAGTGGGACGAGTCGGCTCAAGCCATACCCAGTGGACCGCTGGTCTTTTTTGCCGAGTTTCTCGCCGGTCAGACATCTTTGATCGCTGGGTCGAGCGCTGCCCGCTGACCTGCACCAGCCCTAACTCCCCGGGCAACCGGGATGTACTGAGCACCTTGCTCCTGGCTATCCTGGCGGGTTTCCAGCGCTATGCGCATGTGACCGCTTTTGGTAACGATAGAGGGGTGATCAGGTCGTAGCGAAATCGCTCGGAACGAACAAAATCATCAGCGAGGACTCCTTGCGCCGGGCGCTGGCCCGGATCAGCCATGGCGTTCGACTCTATGTGCCAGTTTTCCAGTTCGTTATAACGGTATGAAATAGGGTTGGGATTGCTCATAGGCCAGCACCCGCACCTGTTCCTTGTAGCCTTGCGCGTGGTATCGATCACGCAGTTATAAAACACTGGCGGCCTGTTGCCGAGGAAGAAGCAGTCGACCCGTTCATTCCGTGCAGATAGTCATGGGTGGAGAAAAGGCCGCCGAGAATCCCAGTATGGCGGCGAATATTGTTTTTGACGGAAATAAACGCCGCCTTGCGACGACCTCGAGACTGGGCACCAAAGGGAATTCGTCGGGGGGGAGGATGGTGTTGCATTGCTGTCAGTTGGTTTGGGCCGGATTGATCACCTCTATCAAGCGGTGTTCACCCAGTTCTCAAGTTCGAGCGCTGGCACATGTTCGAACTCCGCGACGTTGTTGGTGACCAGCACCAAGCCTTCGCTGCGGGCATGGCCCGCAATGTGCAGGTCATTCACCCCGATGGGTTGGCCGAGCTTTTCAAGGGCCGCGCGGATGGCGCCGTAGTGCTGGGCGGCCTTGGCACCGTAGGGCAGCACCTCCAGGCGGCTGCAGAAGTCCTCGATGGCCGCCAGGTTCTCACTGACGCGTTGGCTTTTCTCGGCGCCGTGTATCAATTCGGCCAGGGTGATTGACGAGATGGCCATTCGACTGGCGTTGGCGTTGAACGTGGAAAGCACCGCGAGCGGGCGGCGCTTCAACACGTAGATGACGATGTTGGTGTCGAGCATGTAGCGCAACATCAAAGGGCTTCCCGCTCCGGCTGATGCTGAGAGGCACGCTCGGGCAAAAAGTCATCGCTCACACGCGGGCCGTCCAGAAAGAAGCTGTCCCAGGATTGACCAAGTGGCGCGATGATGCGCTCGTGCCCTTTGACGCGGATCTCGACTTTGTGGACGCCCTCGGGCAAACGGACGTCCAACGGCAGCCGGACGGCTTGGGTGCGGTTGTTGATGAAGACGGTACCGATGGACATGCTGCTCTCCTTTCGTGCTGCTATACGGCAATTGTATATAGCAGCGCTTCTGGAGTCAAGTTGACGGCTGACGGCGCCCAGATCCCCGTAGCCATGCGCAGAACACGTATGCGAAGTCGGTGTCTGGGAGCCGCGATTTCATTGCTCAGATCTGTGATCCTAAATCCGTCAGTTGCTTGCTTCCAATTCGTCTAGACGCTAATTGTTTATGCGGGTTTGCATCAGATGGGGGTATTCACCAAATGGGTGAGCGCAAAAACACGCCAAAACAGCCGTTGCGACCGTCTCTGAGCCGTTGGTGGTGGACACCATGGGCGGTCGCATCCATGTGCACTGGGACGAGTCAGCGCAAGCGACTCCCAACGGACAGCTGGTCTTTTTTGCCGAGTTTCTTGCCTGCACGGGCGTCTTTGATCGCTGGGTCGAGCGCTGCCCTCTGACCTATACCAGTCCCAACTCTCCGGGCAACCGGGATGTGCTGGGGACGTTGCTGCTGGCCATCCTGGCCGGACACCGGCGGTATGCGCACGTGACCGCCTTTCGTAACGATAGAGGGGTGATCAGGTGGCGGCGAAATCGCTGGGCATGAACAAGATCGTCAGCGAGGACTCCCTGCGCCGGGCACTGGCCCGGATGGACGAGCAAGCTAGTCAGGCGTGGTTGCGCCCGGCACTCATGTCAAGCGTTAAACCGTTGTACGGCAAACAGGAAGGGGCGTTGAAGGGCTACAACCCGCACAAGCCCGGCCGACCCAGTCACGTGCTGCACACGTACTGGGTGAGTCCGCTGCGACAGGTTCTGGATGTGCAGCTGACAGCGGGTAACCAGCATGCGAGTTCCCATGCTCGAGCAGGTCTGGAACAGCTACTGGACGAGCTGGGCGATCTGGGTGACAAAACGCCTGCCCTGGTGTGCGGTGACAGTGGTTACGGCAACGAGGGATTCTGGTGGCGCTTGAGCAACGCCAGCAACCCTATCTGCTGCGGCTGCGCCAGACTGCTAACGTTCAACGCCTGGTGCGACACCAGTTTGACCGGCTGGACTGGAGCCGAACCGACTCGCAGGGCTTCCAGGCGGTTCAGGACGAGGTCAAGCTCTCGGGCTGGAGCCAGCCACGGCGGGTGGTGATCCTGTGTCGCCGGCTACGCGAAGGTATCGCCCGGGAGACGATGGATGACCATGGCCAGTTGCGTCTGGACTTTGCCGATCACCATATCCTGGATGCGGCCCGGATGTGGGAATACACCGTGTTGGTGACCAACGCGGACTATCGCCTGGAATCGATTGCCCAACTGTATCGGGATCGCTGTGATTGCGAGAATGGCTTTGATGAGCTGAAGAATCAGTGGGGACTGTCAGGTTTCACTACCAAGGACCTGAATCGCAGTCAGACGACTGCACGTGCGGGAGCCCTCATCTATAACTGGTGGAGTTGGTACTGTCGGGCCGCACACCCGGGCGGCAGACTCGAGGCGATCACGAGTCGCCCGTTGTTGCTCGCTGCGGTGGGCAAGGCCGCGAGCCATGCCGGACAGACGACTCTGTATCTGACGTCCATGCATGCCAGAACGGACACCATCAATCAGTTGCTGGTCAACATTCGTGCGGCTTTGCGGCATGTCAGATTGACCGCGGAGCAGTTCAAGGATGTCGACCGATGGAGCACCCTGCTGAAGTACGTATGCCAGAAAATTGCACCCCGGATGGACGATCATTCAGCCTGTCTGACACTGCCCGTGACCGGCTAACTGCTGTTTTTAGGATCACTCCGGGGTCAAACTCCAGCTGCTTATTCCGAACCGCTGAGTTCGGCAGTTGGCAGATCTTCTCGCAGTGAAGCCTCACGTGGTTTGATGTGGTGGGCAAGGGTGTCGATGCCGAATTGCAGACGGTGATCGAGTCCAGGCTGTCTCGCCTCCCATACAAAAATGATGGCGCACCCAATGTGATAAAGCAAGGAGCTGATCTCGCGGGCGTACGGTTGCAGGTCTTCATCAGCAATCTTCTGTGCCATGGCGACTGCGTTGTCCAGGCTTTGCGCGAGTTGATCGCAGAGCGGCTCGAGCTGCGCAGATTGCGCTGACTGTTGTCCTGCCTGAGCCAGCAGGTCACGGAAGTGGCTGTGCAGTGCAGGCAGGGACTGATTCTTTCGGATCGCTCTCAATACATCCAGTGCGATGATGTTGCTGGTTCCTTCCCAGACTGAGCCTAGGTGGGACTCGCGCACCAGGCGGGCTTCGACCCATTCTTCGATGTAGCCGCAACCGCCACGCACTTCCATTGCGTCACCCGTTACTTTGCGGGCGTCGCGGCATGCGCGAAACTTCAGAAGCGGGGTCATGATTCTCACCAGTGCCTTGGCGTGGGCATCACCCTGATCGGCTTTTTGCAGAGCCTGCGCTGTTTGAAATCCATAGGATCGTGCCTGTTCGGTCGGCAAGGCCAGTTTGGCAAGCTGCCTTTGCATCAGTGGCAGATCAACCAGTTTCTTGCCAAACGCCACCCGGTTGTGCGCGACAAACAAGGCCTCGGTCAGTGCCCGGCGCATCAACGCGGCCGATCGAATGCCGTTGGACAGGCGCGAGCTGTTCACCATCTCGGCCATCTGCTGGAACCCGCGGCCGATTTCTCCGATGAGGTAAGCCTGGGCACCGTTGAAACGGATCTCGCCGCTGGGCATGGAGCGGGTGCCAAGTTTCTCTTTTAAGCGCAGGATACGGTAATCGTTGATCTGCCCGTTATCCTTGATGCGAGGCATCAGAAACAGGGTGACACCAGCCATACCGGATGGCGCCCCGTCCGGTCGGGCCAGCACCATGGCCAGATCAGCATCTGCGTTCGAGCAGAACCATTTGTCGCCATAGAGCTTCCACTGCCCATCCTCCTGGACGGCACGGGTCTCGGTGCCAGCAATGTCTGAGCCCATGGCTTGCTCGGTCATGAACATGGCTCCCTGAAACAGCTCCTCAAAATCCAGGGAAGTGAGTCTGGGCAGATACTTGGCCACCAGATCAGGATGTCCGTACTTCCTGAGGGTGCGGGTCAGCGAGTCGGTCATGTTGACCGGACAAGTCAGGCCGAACTCGGTTTGGGTAAACAGATAAAACAGGGTGTATTTGGCGTGCGTCGGCAAAGTCTCGTGCCAGCCCAGTACACCTGGGACATGGGAGCCGGCCGCCATGCCGAACTCACTGAACGCCCAGCGTTCTAGCTCGACGTAGGCAGGGTGTTTGTAGATCTCGTCGACATCCTGGCCACGACGATTGCGCGTCGACAGCTCGGGAGTGTATTTGTCAGCCAGAAACGCCAGATCGTCCAGGCGCTCAGCGGCAATCTGCCCGAGCCGGTCAAAGTGCGGCAGAAAATGATCAAGCGCCTGCTCCGACAGGTACAGAGCGAGCAGGCGGGGAAGGTCAGGATCCAGTCGGTACAGATTGCGACCTTGTCCGTCCGGAATGGCGCTGCTGGCCATCGCGTCCGACGCCGGGGCGTGGTGTGGTGAGGCAGCGCCAATGCTCGAGGCGGATTCTTTCGATGTGACGGGCATGTCCATTTGATTCTCCAGAAAGTGTGTTCAGTGTTCGGTGTTCGATGTCCTGAGCGCAATGACAATTGCTCAGTCGTTCGTTCAGTGGCCAGTGCGTTGACCGGCCCGGTCTAACTCAGCAGGGCATGAGCTTGTTCCAGTGTGACCGTATCGGTGCTGAGCAGGTGGTTGATGATTGCGTTGTCCTGAGCCGCGTCATTCCCGCGGCGACGGGCCTGTTGCACCCGGTGCACAAGTACCTGATGGCTTAGCAGGAGTCGCCTTGCGTCTTTGCCCTGGGTGCCCAGGGTTGCACCCTCGATCGCCATCAGTACGGCAGTCACGGTGTTGTAGAGATCGGTCGCCGCACTGCGACACTGGTCTTCCATATCCTGATCAGATGCCACATCGTCCATGAAAGCACATGCCGACACGAGCTCAGCACTCAGTGACTCGCGCAAGCTGGCCGGAACGCTGGCGCAGCCCGACAGTTCGCCCAGCAGCGTCTGTGTGAGTGCATGGTGGGAGCCGTCCTTGCCAGCGGCCCGCTGCACCGCATCAAGCGCATTGATGTTGCTCGTGCCTTCCCAGATGACGCCGAGATGGGCATCTCTAACCAGTCGCTCGTTGACGAAGTCCTCGATATAGCCATTGCCGCCTCGAATCTCCATGGCTGCCGTGGCAACCCGGATGTTGTCGCGGCAGGACCGCAGTTTCAGCAGCGGGGTGAGGATTCGCAGAAGCAGACCCGACAGGTTGTCCCCGCGATCGGATTGGTCCATCAACTGGGCGGCATACGTGAAGCAGGAAAGGGCCTGTTCGGTCGGTAGCAGAATCTTGAGTAGCTGTCGCTTCTGCAAGGGGAGATCAATCAGGCGCCGGCCAAACGCGTGACGATGGTTCACCACCACCCAGGACTCGTTCCAGCAGCGTCGCATCATGGCGGCAGCCCGCACACCGTGCGACAGACGCGAGAGATTGACCTGATCCAGCATCTGTTTCAGGCCCCGGCTGGCGTCTCCGACCAGATAGGCATGGGCGCCTTCGAAGATGATCTCGCCGCTGGGCATGGAACGCGTACCGAGCTTGCCTTTGAGCCGGGCGATACGATAGGTGTTGCGCGATCCATCGTCCAGGCGCTTTGGTACCGCAAACAAGGCCAGCCCGGCTGTGCCTGGGCCCCCATCGGCCGGCCTTGCAAGAATCAGTGCCACGTCGGCATCGGCCGCCGAGCAGAACCACTTGTCTCCATACAAGCGCCAGTTTTTGCCATCGTGAATGGCTTGCAGGCGATTGGTGCCCACATCTGAACCACCGGTGCGCTCGGTCATGAACTGTGAGCCTTTGAGCAGACTCGACAGGCGGGTGCTGGTCATGCCCGGCAGAAAGCGCTTCTGGACGGCGGCATCGCCGTAGCGCTCAATCAGGTAGGCCGAGCTGTCGGTCAGGCTGATCGGGCACATCAGCCCGAACTCGGACTGCACAAACAGATACTGAAATGCGTACTTGGAAAGCGGGCTGTAACGTGCTGACCAGCCCAGCACACCCTCTGTTCTGGACATGGCGTGGATGCCGAACTCCTCAAACGCGATGCGTTCCATCTCTCGATAAGACGGGTGATACTCGATCCAGTCTTCGTCCCGGCCAAAGCGGTCTCTTGCATGCAGCTTTGGAGGATTCCTGTCAGCGAGGCTTGCCAGCATATCCAGCTCATTGCCGGCCACTTCTCCCAGACGATCCAGGTGAGGCTGAATGTGGGCATGCTCGTCTTCCCGCAGGCGCAAGGCAAGTAGATCCCTGGCCGATTGGTCGATCTGGTAAAAGTTCAGGCCTCGACAGTCCGGTGCAACCAGCTCATGAGGTGCTTTGCTCGCAAGCGTCTCCAGCACTGAGGTGCGATCCTCGTCATGACGGATCGCGTTGCCGTTTTCAGTATGACTGGATGCGCTGTGTGTGGCTCGATTAGTGGCTCGATGTGTGGCCTCGTTTATGGCCTCGTTTGTGGCTCTGAAGTCCATTATCTTTGTCTCCCCTGTTGTGGTGCTCTGTGGCACTTGACTGCGTTGTACGAGTTGTATGAGTTGGTGATTCGAATGAGTGGTTCGAAACAGGTGTTTCGACTATGTGCTCCAGGTCAGGACCCTGTGCTTCGGCATGATTGACGTGTTGCGACACAGTCTATGGGTCAGAGGGACGTCTGCAAAGGGCTGTTTCGCACTGCGAAATCGTGGCAAGATGAATGCAGAAGACAGGAAGGCTGTCAGTAACAGGAAGAGGCGATGGAGGACGAGCAGATGTCTGAAGGCTTTGAGGGGCCAGGGCAACCGGCATCCAGGGATCGTCAGATGGTGGCGTCGCTTGGGCGTGGCCTGGCAATTCTGTCTGCGTTCCGGACCGTGCAACCGGTGCTGAGCAACAGTGAGCTGGCTGCTGCCACCGGACTGCCACGTCCTTCTGTCTCACGGCTCACGCATACGCTGGTCAAGCTGGGATATCTGGAATACGACTCGGAATGGGGTCAGGCGGGCGGATACCGGCTTGGACCCAGAGTGCTGGCCATGGGCTATGCCATGCGGGGTGGGTTGACGCTGCGCCATGTGGCCATGACGCATCTGGATGATCTGGCCCAGCTCTGTAACGGGCTGGCTGGACTGGTTGCCTTGCAGGGCCATGGCATGTTGATGGTCGAAGTGGTGCGTGCAGGTCATGCCGAGATCGGCAATCTGGAGGCCGGTGTTCATACACCTCTGGAGAGTACCGCCATGGGTCGAGCCTATCTTGCAAGCTGCAGTCAACCAGAGCGCGACAGACTGGTGGCTTTGCTCATCAGCCAGCGAGGTCTGAATCCCGATCAGCTCAATGAAGTCGTCGGCAGAGCGTGCGATGAGTACAGGGAGCTGGGTGCGTGCACGGCCATCGACAGTTGGCGCGATGGCAATTGCGGTGCAGCCGTACCTCTTTATCTGAAGGGCTTTGGGAGCAGGATGGTGCTGACTTGCGGTGCGACGCGTGCTGACGTGTCGGCGCAGCGTCTGCGTGAGGAGATTGTGCCGGCGGTCAGGGACGCTGCGCGCAAGATCGAACTGGAGTACGAACGCGGTTCAAGGCAGCGGTCGCGCTGAGGCGACCTGGCGTAAAGGGCAGGGATAGGCTTGCTGTCAGGCAGCCGAGTGTCGAAGTAGTGACCTACAGGATTGTTACGATGTCGCTGGTTAGCCAGTTGGCCGTAAACCCTCGCTCCAGTCGGGCCTGGACGCGCAGCGTCCTTTAGCCGGAGGTGACCCGATTGGGTGCATGCCAAGGGCGTCCCTGGGTTTAAGCCGGTGTTTTCTGTTACTCGACATGCTGCCGGATGATTTCCAGCGGTGTACCGCCGCAGGAAGCGGCAAAATAGCTGCGACTCCAGAGCACATTTTTCTGGTACCGTTTCTCAAGCTCAGGGAACTGCTTGCGGAGCAAGCGGCTTGAAACGCCCTTGAGGCTGTTGACCAGCAAGTGCACATGGTCACTTTCCCCGTTGAACTCGGCAAGTTCAACATGAAACCGCTCGCAGACTCAGACCCAGATCCAGTCGCAAGACTGAGTCGGACTGCGCAGGTTCAGCGACCCTTGAACTGAGGTTTACGCTTTTCCATGAAAGCGGTACGGCCCTCGACGTAGTCTTCACTGTCAAAACACGCTTTGACAACCGCGTCACACAGCGCGACATCACGTTTGCCCTCGTCCTTCAACGCTTCGGTCACAATCGTCTTGATTGACCGCACGGTCAGAGGGGCATTGCCGGCAATGGTCTGGGCGTACCGGGTGACGTAGGACTCGAGTTCTTCGGTCTCGACGGCACGGTTGACCAGGCCCATGGTCAGTGCCTCGTCACAGTTGAACTGACGGGCGGTGTAGAAAATCTCCTTCGTGAAGGAGGGACCGACCACGCTCATGAGTGTCCGAACCCCTTCATACTCGTATCCCAGCCCAAGTTTGGCTGCAGGCACGGCAAAGGTCGAGTTCTTTGAGGCGATCCGCATGTCGCAAGCCAGTGCAATACCAAGACCACCACCGATGCAATAGCCGCGAATCATGGCGATTGTCGGTTTGCCCAGCGACTTCAGTGCCGCAGAGGCTTCTTGCGATGTCTTGTTGTAGAACTCGACAGCCTCTTCAGAGCCACGTTTGTCGTTGAACTCTGAAATGTCCGCGCCCGACACGAATGCCCTGTCTCCTGCTCCCGTCAGAACCACAACGCGGACGTCATCGTCGGCAGCAAACTGCGCGACAGCTTGCGACAGCGCCTGCCACATTGAGAGGCTCACTGCATTGTGACGTGCAGGATTGTTAAAGGTGATCCAGCCAATCTGGTCAGACTTGCCGACCAGAAGTTTCTCGGTCAGGGGGTGGGGTGAGCCTATCATCTTGAAGTAACTCCTCAGTAAAAAGAATTGGCCAGGTGGCACCGGCACGGGTTTGTTCCTGTCGCGCAGACGCGAAAGAATGGTTGCCAGGGCGAGTCACAACGGGCCTTCGTTGTCATGCCGTGGCATAGTCAAACAGCGTAAACCGTACGATGGTGTAGTGAACAGAGAAATCTCGGTATGGGTCAAAGGCCATCACGGGTGGCAACATGCCCTGTGCGAGTGTTGAATCTGGCGTCAGTCCGTTTGCGCCTGCAGAGTGCGCACAAGCCCTGTTCTCACGACAAAAGTTGTTCAATGCAACCTGCATCAAAAATGCCCCTGGAACACGATTGCTGGAACAAAGTCAGGCTGACAGCGGCCCGTGCGGAAAAGGTCTTGCGGGACAGGCAAACAATGGACTCGATCGCGCTGAATCCATCTCGCCCGAATCGAGTACGGCTTCGCCTGTTTCAACAACAAGCCGCGCCGCTTTGGTGAGCGCAGTCACGGCGTTCTTCTCGACCCACAATCTTGCCAAGGCAACACCAACCCACCTATGAATATTTAAAACATCATAAAGCATACATTAAAGCCAGAAATTCTCCTGATATGGTTTCTTTCTGTGTTTTTATGTCTGATCGATTCTGCAAGAGGGGGGCTCTGGTCCACCGACGAGGCGGAATATTTTCTCCCCCCGTCAGCACGTGATTCTTCTGATGCTTCCAGCTGCTCTCTGGCGTTTCAACGACTGATCGGCAAGCAATCGGCTGATCTGGATCGCTTTGATCCCGTTCTGGTGCTCCCGGCACTGAGTGTCCGGCACGGAGCGAAGTGCACTGGGTGGGTGTTCAACGGAGCGTGACAGCAGGGCAGTGAACCGTCAAGTCAGCCGTCAAGTTAGCCGTCAAGTTAGCCGTCAATAGTAAATAGTGGGTTCAGAAGAAACTGGCCGACCGCAGAGTGTGACCAGTCCCGTCTTTCAATGCCACGTCGGCCTGGGCCAGTGAATGCGGCGGCAAATCTCACGACCCCTGACGGACATCGAAGCCCTCTGTTATCGCAACCGTGACTGCGTTGATATCACCGGTCGCACCGCCGGGGCCGCGCAATCAGGATGGTGGCGGCTACCTTGGCTCAGTGAAAGATCGAATAACCCTACGGTTTGTCGCAGAATTCAAATAAAACTGAGGTAAACACCAATGACAACTGCGGCAGTTACTGATTAAATTTCTGGGTCGTTAACACAAAGCAATTAGGATTACCCCTGCACAGGTTGTGGGATATCCTTGAACGCTAAAGAGGAGATCGAAGATGAGAAACCGCAAATTGATGACCTTGGCCGCCGGTGCGACTGCCATGCTGATGAGCGCTGGCGCAGCCATGGCCCAGGCTGACCGATCCGACTGGCCCAAGAGCTTCACTGTCGGTACTGCTTCGCAGGGCGGCACCTACTTTACATACGGCTCGGGATGGGCCAACCTTGTGGCCAAAGAACTCGGCATCACAGGTAGCGCCGAAGTAACGGGTGGTCCGATGCAGAACATGGCACTCGTGAGCACCGGTGATCTGCCGTTTGGCATGACCACCATGGGTCCTGCACGGGAATCCATGGACGGAGAAAACCCGATCGCGCCGGGAGTGCCGCTCACCAATGCATGTGCCATGTTCCCGATGTACACCACACCATTCTCGGTCACTGTGCTGTCTTCCTCAGGGATCAATTCGATCGCTGACATCAAACCCGGTGCCAGAATCGGATTCGGTCCGGCAGGCTCCAGCTCTGACACATACTTTCCGAAGATGCTCGAAGAGCTTGGTGTGAAGTTCGATCGCCGTAACGGTGGCTGGTCAGACCTGGCAGGTCAGCTCCAGGATGGTCTGATCGATGTCGTGGCATTTGCTGCAGGCGTGCCGGTTCCGGCAGTGAGCCAGCTGGAAGTACAGACCGACATCAACATTATCCCGTTCACGGAACAAGAGCAGGCCAAGATTGTGAAGGCCTTCCCGGTTGCGGCTCAGGAGATTCCGGCGGGAACCTACAAGTCTCTGACTGAGCCCGCACGTTCGGTGTCGATGTGGAACTTTGCAATTGCCAACTGCGATCTGCCTGAGTCCTTTGTCTATGAGACCGTCAAGACGGTGATGGGAGATCACGACCGGATGGTCGGTATTCACAAGGCGGCTACCGAGACAACAGTAGCCAACGCGGACAAGAACACGTTTATGCCGTGGCACCCGGGTGCAGCCAAGTGGTTCAACGAGAACGGTGCCAACATCAGCCCGGATCTGGTCCACAAGAAGTGATTTGAGGTGAATAACTCGCAGTATTGACGACACTTGTATCCGATACAGCTAGTCAATACTGCGAGTCAATGTTGCGCTGGCAAGTGGTGTGCTGGCAAGTGGTGTGCTTGAGGCGAGTGTCCAGAAAGTCGACCTCCATAGCAGGAAATAGCTCGAACTCAGTTATTCCCGAGCAGGCAATGCGGGCGAACCAGAAAGCGATGTTGCGTCATACACTCTGAAGTCGATCAATCAGTGATCAGGTTGAACTTGCGAGCCAGTGCAGCGATACCTGAAATGGGGCGAGCCAACGGGACAGGTCCGGGGAACTGCGGTGATCCAGCCGGGAACCATCTGGAACCCATTGGCTCGCCCTTGTGTGCCCAATGACAATTTTTTGCCCGGATCCGGGCTTACGCGGTTCATCTGAACCGCCTTGGAAGTGACTGCCATGACAGCCAGAACAGACTCGACACCAGAAAACGTGACCCCCATCATCGTGGAAGGGGTTGACCAGGAGCCGGTTGAGAGTAACCGTCGTCTGTTTACCGGGGTGAGCCTCGCGGTCATCGCAACCATCATGGCTGTCTATGCTTTTTTTCATGTGGCAGCGCTCAACGGTCTGTCGCTGTCTGCCATGACGTGGGGTGTGCTGGATTTTGAGTTTCTGCCGAGCATGCCGCTGGAGACCTGGAACTTCCGGATTGTTCACCTGGCGGGCGCGCTGGGACTTGGGTTCCTGATTTATGCCGGTTGCGGGTTTCCGACTTCGACACAGAAAGAGTCTCGCTGGATCGACTGGTTGTCGATTCCCTTGCTGCTGGCGGCATTGTTTGCTTTCGGGATGGCCATCTGGTTTGCGATTGATATAGCCGGGGGAGCCAAGTGGAACGGGATTGACAAGACGATCAAGTTCCGTGAAACCTGGCTCTATGGTGCACCACTGATGGTCTCGACCGTGTGCGCGATCATTCTGTCGTGGTTTCATAAACGGGATCGTGCTGCCGTGACCATGCCTGATGTGGTGCTTGCGGTCTGTGCAATGGCAGTGGCGGCCTATCTGATCGTGATTTATGGCACCTTGATGCGTAACGCAACGGGCACGCCCTTTGCTCCGATTGGCATTTCGATCGCTGCTGTGGCGGGTACGTTACTGATCATGGAACTCACTCGCAGGGTGGCAGGTCTGGCGCTGGTGGTGATTTCGGCCATCTTCCTCGGATATGTGTTCATCGGACACAACTTGCCGGGCTTTCTGAACTCCCCTCGCGTCACCTGGGAACGGTTTTTCAGTCAGCTCTACACGGATACAGGCATCCTCGGTCCGACGACAGCCGTATCCTCAACCTACATCATTCTGTTCATCATCTTTGCGGCGTTCCTGCAATCATCCAAGGTGGGTGACTACTTCGTGAACTTCGCCTTTGCACTGGCGGGCAGGGCGCGTGGTGGCCCAGCCAAGGTCGCCATCTTTGCGTCAGGGCTGATGGGGATGATCAACGGTACATCCGCCGGTAATGTGGTGGCGACGGGATCGCTCACGATTCCTTTGATGAAGAAAGTTGGCTACGACAAGAAAACAGCAGGTGCGATCGAAGCAGCCGCCTCGACAGGCGGGCAGATCATGCCACCCATCATGGGGGCGGGTGCCTTCATCATGGCTGAAATTACGGGGATTCCGTACGCCGAGATCGCCATTGCAGCGATTGTGCCAGCGATTCTCTACTTCGTATCGATTTACTTCATGGTCGATCTGGAGGCTGCCAAACGGGCCATGCGTGGTATGCGAGACGACGAGCTGCCCAAAGTGGTCCAGATGTTGAAGCAGGTGTTCCTCTTCATTCCGATCCTGATCCTGATCATTGCGCTTTTCATGGGGTACTCAGTGATTCGTGCCGGTACGCTGGCAATCGTCAGTGCGGCTGTGGTGAGCTGGCTGACACCGACCAGGATGGGTATCAAGGATGTCATCAAGGCATTCGAGAACGCAGGGCAGATGTCGATCCAGATCATCGCTGTGTGTGGATGCGCCGGGATCATCGTGGGTGTGATTTCGCTCACTGGCGTGGGTGCGAGATTCTCGAATGTTCTGCTCGATATTGCTGATCAGTCGCAACTGCTCGCTCTGTTCTTTGCGATGTGTATTTCGATTCTGCTGGGGATGGGCATGCCCACTACGGCTGCCTATGCTGTCGCGGCGTCTGTGGTGGCTCCGGGTCTGGTTGCACTGGGTATTCCCATGCTGACGGCACACTTCTTTGTGTTTTATTTTGCGGTGGTTTCGGCGATCACGCCACCTGTTGCACTCGCGTCTTACGCGGCAGCCGGGATATCCGGGGCCAACGCCATGGAAACCTCCACGGCATCGTTCAAGATCGGTATCGCAGCCTTCATCGTGCCCTTCATGTTCTTCTACAACGCGGCGCTGCTGATGGATGGAACCTGGTGGCAGGTCCTGCGTGCCAGTGCTACGGCCGTGGTTGGCGTTTACTTCCTGTCAGCTGGCGTTCAGGGATGGTTCTTCGGTGGTCGCACAGTCTGGTTCCTGAGAATCGGTCTGGTGGTGGCTGCGCTTCTTATGATCGAAGGCGGCTGGAGAACGGATCTGATCGGTATTGCCGTGGCGGCAGGTGTGATCGCCATCCAGAAGATTTTCAACCCCAAGCCTGGAGCGACGCTCAGGGCGACGGGCATGGATTGAAGTTCGCTGGGTGGACGGCTTTGCGGTCGGATGTATCAACGGTGTCAGTGGATGGAAGATGATGAACTTTCTGCCTTACTGCGCCGTAATGCAAGTTGCTTGGCTGAAGCGCCTTGACCCGTGGGATGCATCCCTTCGTTGTGGTGCTACAACGCTTGGTTTTGATGTGTAACGGTTTCGACTTTCGCGTGTGAAACGGTGGGGTTTGATATTAGTATTGACTAACGTAAATACAGTTGTAAGCGCAATTTCTACGTGGCGTTGTCAAGTCAAACCACATGTTTTGCACGGAAATCGGAAATGAACAAAAAACAGGTGAGCTCATCAGGGCAGCAACGTATACAGCGCGAGTCGGGCAGCGTTGTGGTAATCGTTGCTGTCTCGCTGACTGCGCTACTGGGTTTTGCAGGCCTGGCAATCGATTATGGTTACGCCTTTTCTCAAAAGACCCGGTTGTAATCGCTTGCGGATGCTGCGGCCCTGGCTTGCGGATACACCGACTGTGTGCCCAGTACTGCCGAAGAAAACAAGAATGATGCGGTATTTGCACCCATCAATCAGGACGCGACCCCGCTTGCGGTCCAAATTGTCTTGCCGTCAACGACGGCAGCGCCGACAGACTGCCCGAGAACGTCTACCAAATGTTTTCAGGTGACCGCGACGCAGCAATGGCGCACGTTTTTCTTGCAGATCTTCGGCATTTCGACGCTGACAACCAATGCCGTGGCAACCGCCATCAGTGGTGAGGTGATTCCACCTGATGAGGCGGGTGCGGTGCCCGCGATTCTTGCGCTATCTCGAGATCAGGCAGGAGTCAGTTTTACTGGCGGAACCGTTACCATCTCAGGAGACGTTAACTCGAATTCGGATATTGTCAGAACAGGAAGCACCTCGGTCACAGTTAATCCGTTACCGAAGACCGAGAACTCAGGCACACTCAATGCAGTCGGTGTGATTACAGGATTCAACAGTTTGCCTGCTGCCAGACGTAAACAAGGTATTGCAAGCTTGTTTGCTGATCCTTGCGCAGGTGCGTTGCGACGCCAGGATATGGAGCGTGAAGCGAACTTTGCGTCATGCCTGCCTCCCCCCAGTTTTCCGAGCAACTGCAGCAGCTCCAACCCGTTCACCATTCCCGCTGGCACCTATTGCAGTCTTGCTGGACCCAATAACCAGGCACTGTCGATTCCAACCCAATGTACGGTGAGGATGCGGGGTAACTACTACGTTCGAGATGGTCTGAATATCGAGTCGAACCCAAACACCGTGCTCGACGGTGAAGGGGTTTTTATCTACAACAAGACTGGTGCCGTCCAGTTCCTGCTTGGGGGGCGCGTCACCTTGACACCCGCTACATCGGGCACTAAAAGTGGCGTGCTGATGTTCCATGATGGGGTGGGAGATGTGTCGTTCCAGACGCGTAACAGCGGTGCGACGGGTGCAAGGATCGATGGTATCTTCTACGCGCCGAGAGCGACGCTATCGTTTAGTGCCAATCACAGTGGCTGGCCTTACAGTTCGACTGGAATTGTCGCCGCCGCCGTTCAGACGAGTGGTAGCACTCTGCTGACAGTCAATACTCCTCCGGGTGGGGCATGCAGCAATTTAAAAGGTGGTGGATTGCTGGGTCGGGTCAAACTCGTCCGGTAGGCCAGGCTGATTGTCGTTTAGAGTCGTCCTGGTATGAAGGTAGCGAGAAAGTCTTGCCGTCCTCTTGGAAAACTATCGTCATCCAGCTCTCTTTTTGTTGTATTCATGCTCGGTCAAAGCGTGGGGACATTGTTCTGCATCGCCTTGACATGAACAGGCTGTAGGCTCTGGAGTGACAACTGCATCGAGAAACAGTAGAAATGCGCGTGCTTACTCCAGTTTCAAGAGAATTTTGAATTCCACTAAGCTCAGCCAGAATCTGAGTGAGGTTGCGCACCCGGAACAACATTGCGTAATGCAACGTTTGGGGATTCCCGATCAATTGGATACGATTGCGACATAAAACAATGAAAGTGCGGGGGCGTTGTGAAGCCAGCTGATATCGAGATGGGCAAATCCAGTGAGGGAGGGTGCGCGGCTGATCGCAGTGAGTCAGGCACGATCCTGGTTATTGTCGCAATTGTCATGGTTTCTTTGCTCGGCTTCGCTGGCCTGGCAATCGATTTCGGGTATTACTTTGTACAGAAAACGAGACTTCAGGCGCTTGCCGACTCTGCAGCACTGGCTTGTGGCTACAGCGGCTGTGAGTCAACCACCGAGTCAAGTGATCCGAATGCCCAGTTGTTTTCTGGCATCAATTCCCAGGGCATTCCCCTTCGTGTCATAGTTCTTGACGGGGCTGCCGATCCGAACGATGAGTGTCCGGAAGACGAGGGCATATGCTTTCGGGTCAGGGCCAGCAAGACCTGGGATACGTTCTTCATCCGACTGTTCAACATTCCCGAGATGACGGCGTGGGCTGAGGCCACAGCAACAGGTGGGTCGGTTGAAGAGAAGATGATTGTTCCTGCCATGCTGGCACTTGGCGGTGACATCACTTTTACTCAAGGTAGCAAGGCGACGATTACGGTTGTTGGAGATGTCCTGTCTTCCGGCACAGTTACTGGAGCGGGTGGGATCGATATGCAGGGTGAGAGTCAGGTCAAGAGTAATTACAGTATTCAGGATCCGTGCAGTGCCCTGCAAGCACAAGTTCCACCTCAACAAACATTTGACAGTTGCGACTTCAATAACTTTACCTTGAGTACGGAATCACAATGCACAGCCAGCATGCTGCCGGGTACCTATTGTGGAACGACCCGGGTTGAGGTGACGAATGGTTGTAAGGTTGAGATGTCCACTGGCAATTATTTTTTTGAGGATGACTGGGAGATCACCGAGTCACCAAACGGCAACGGGGTAGATGGCACTGCGGGTGTATTCATCTATCACAAGTCAGGTTCACTCATCACGAGCAACAGCAAGGGAAACGTTCAGTTTTCGCCATATGAGTCGCCTCCATCAGGGCAACAGGACTACTCAGGTGTTGTTTACTGGAACGACAGTGGCGAGCCACTCACGTTTTATGCCCACAGGCAGGGTATTGATCTCTTTCTGAACGGTATTGTTTACGCGCCTGGTTCAGACATCATCATTGATAATTCTGAAACCAACAATGCCAAGGACACTTTCGGATTTGCCAGCATCATTGGTAACTCGATTGATGTCGACATGACCAGCGGAGAGCTTCAACTTGGCCCCCGCCTGTGAACTCTGTCTGTGCTCAGAATAATTCAGGTACGACTGGTACAGAAGGATCGGGGTCTTCTGGCCGAACTGCTTTGATCAAGTGATTGTCTCCAAAGCCACAGCGCTCACAAAGCCAGTGTTCGGTCATTGATGCACTTTTTTCGTCCATTGAGCATCTCTTCTGGTGTCGATCTGAATGATCATCAAGGACGAGTAGCGTGTGCGGACATCGGCCTGATTCTTCTATTCTCACCAAGACTCACACTTGTGAAAGTCCTTCAATATCGTTCAGAACTGCAGACTGTCGATTGCAGTATTGATCGGAATTGAAGCCTGACCTGGAACAGAATCCACTAGTTGTTATTTGCCAAAAAGTGCTAGATGACGCTATGACTGTCCCTGCAGTCGGTGCATCGGCATTTCAGGGCAATTTTCCTACACGCACTCAGAGTAGTTCCTGTCAGGTTTTTACGCCAGTCCGAAAGCATCAGCGAAGAACTACAAATATTTTTTTATGAATAAGTCCTGAATAAATCTTATTCTCACTCTTGATTGTCATTATACTTTCCTGTGTTTATCTGAGCCTGAAATGCAGGAGCAAGCCCGTGTCAAGAATCTGGTGTGAAGATAGTGACCTGATCGGCAGTGATTCCGATGCCAGCGGCGATCGCGAATCCGGAAGTATTCTTGTCATCGTCGCAATGCTCGGAGTCGTGCTGCTTGGCTTCGCAGGATTGACGATCGACTATGGGTACTATTTTTCTCAGAAGACACGTTTGCAGGCAGAGGCTGATGCGGCCGCCGTGGCGTGTGGTCTGACGGCAAGGTGCAAACCGGGCGCCATGCTGGCTCCAGAGAATGCTGCTGTCTTTAATCCCTTAGGATTTTCGGCGAATGACGTCAAGGTTCTAGCAATCAATGCCCGGTGTCCACACAATCCTGCTCTCAATAACTGCATAGAAGTCGAAGCAATGTCAACCTGGGATACATTCTTTGTTCGGCTGTTCAATGTTTCAACGCTGACTGCCAGTGCGACTGCAGTTGCTGTTGGAGGGCAGACTCCACAGCCAGTAGTTGTGCCGAGCGTATTGGCAACAGGCACAGGACGAGAAGGCATTCAATCCCATGGCAATGCAGCCGACGCTGTGCGCGTGAGAGGTGATATCGTTTCCAACTCTGGTATTCAGGTGAATAACAACAGCGCAATCACGCTTCTTGACGGAGGTATTGCGCGGGCAGTGGGGGGGATTACTGGTGCGATTAACGGAAACCAAGAGCCGTTGAAGACTGCGATGGCAGATCCTTGCTCTGCTTTGCCATCACCAACAGTTCCCGCAGAGAAATCCTGCAAACCGCTTCCGGAGATTACTGGGAGTTCATGTGGCAGGACTTAGGGACTGTTAACAAATAATATAGTCGAATGACTAGGGTCGTATGCAGTAATTCCATTCGCCATGGAAATCGCTTCGATCGATCTTGATCGTCGCCATTTGGGCGTCAGTGACAGAAATTCCCTTCGGATACGCGGCAGTATCGAGCTCGGCCTTAACCGACAGGCCGCTACGGGTTCGTGTGTTGGCGATCAGATTGACAATGACTTCGTGACTGATCAGTGGGCGCGCGCGCCAGTTCATGGTGATGAACGAGAACAAGCGGTGTTCAATCTTGTTCCATTTGCTGGTCCCGGGAGGAAAGTGATGCACGTGAATCTCGAGCCCCAGTTCCCTGGCTAACTGGCTCAACTCATACTTCCATAGCCGAACCCGATGGCCATTGCTGCCACCACCATCTGCTGTGATCGTCAATCGGCTGGCTTCAGGATAGCGCGCTCGGCCCATCGAGAACCACCAGCGCCGGATAGTTTGCACGGCAAATGTCGACGTGTCGTGATCCGTTCCCACGCTGACCCAACCCTCATCAGCACCTATGTCATAAACGCCGTACGGATTGGCGCGCCCCAGATCCTTGTCGACAAAGTCATGAACCTGGACCTGATCGGGTTGACCTCTAGGCAGCCATCGCTGGCCCGCGTTCTTGAAGGCCCCAACCAGCTCCTTCTTTTTGGTATCGACCGAAATGACCGGTTCGTTTGCATCCAGTGCGATCTTCACGGCTGCATTGATGTGCTCAAACTGTGCGTTTCGATCAGGACTCTGGTTGCCTTCGAGCACCTTGGCGTTTGCTTGCAGACTAAAATTCTGGCTACGCAATATATTGCCCACCACCACATGGCTGACCTGATGATGTCTGGTCTTGAGCTCATCGGCCAGATTGCGCAGACTCTTGCATGTCCAGCGCAACGGTGACTCCGGGTCACCTCGCGTGGTCGGCTCGACCAGAGCCAAAAGGTCTGCAACCAAGGTCTCATCGGTTGTCTCGAGTCGCTTGCGGCCACCTCCCGGTCGACGCGATCCTGTTGCCGTCGTGGACCGAGAGTCATCCGCCGCGTCGATACTTTTCAACGAGCCGAGCTCCTTGATACCGGCGGCTACCGTTGTGCGGGATGCACCAGTGGCCGATGCCACCTCGGCTATGCCACCTCGACCGAGTGCTTTGGCTTCTGCGCCGAGCAACAATCTTCTCTGACGCTCATTGAGTGTCTCGTTCAGCGCCTCCCAGCGCAAAGCGATTGGTGAGATATTCGGCATTCGATAAGCATAGCCGATTCCCAATAAATAACCAAGTTAAATATTTACAGTCTCTTATGGTCAGGCGGATGAATATTATTGCGGTGATAACTGGAATGTGAACATTGCTCAGAATGAGAACAAGTGCAACATTACATTCCTCGGCACCTACGTTATTAACAATACATTCAATTTCAACATCAATCCAAACAACAGTGAAGTTCACTTCAAGGATTCACTGATTCATTTAAAGCCCAACGCCAATTTTTCCGCCAATGTAAGCGGTAACAGTTCGGGTTTGAAAATCACGCCACGCAAATCAGGCGATGGGTCGTACGGGGGAATCGCCATCTGGATGTCGGGGCAGAACTCTGGCTTTCTGATGAATCAGCCGAATGCTTACGTATCGATTGGTGGGCTCGTTTATGCCCCCAACTCGAGTCTGAAAATCCAAATGAGCGGGAATGGAGGTGGTAATAAGGAAGATCCTGTGAGCTTCAGCGGGATCATCGCCAACTCGGTGAACTTTACGAATAATGCCCAGAATGGTGATCCATTCATCGTGAATCCACCGCCCTCAGGAGTCTGTGACACGGGAGGTTCAAGTGGAAACAACCCGAACATCGGTTCCCCGGACAAAACAAAGTTGGTGGGGTAGATAGGTTGGTGTTGTCTGGATAACGCCAGTGGATGTTTTGAAAAACAGGTGTCGATCAACGAGAACGAGAGGCAGCGCGTTCTGACGGCAACTTGATGTGTCTAAGGACTATCTTAAGAGTCGTGAAGGTTGCGTCACGGTTCCAGATACATGCTGGACCTTGCGGTCAACCCATCTTCGAATAGTGTTTTAAAAAAACCAATCCCCTGAAACTGGTAGGTCATCGTGACTCTGAGAATGGGGTTGGCTCCTGACTCCTCTACAGGAAAGAAAAAAAACCAAGCCACAAAGCAGGATGCCAGTGATTGTCGTCAGGACATGGTGACTGTTCATCGAAGTTCGATCGAGGTGCTGGGCAGGTTAGGGTGCGTCAAGTCTGCAAGTGTCGTCACTAGGTTAAACGTTTCGTTTGATGTGGAGTTTTGATTCGACACCTTGGCTGAGCTAAGGGTGGGATGCCGTATTCACGTTACACAGATCACCATGGCATGCGGTTCGCTGAGCGCGCCTGATAGTGCAAAAACGATGGGTGGGCATGCCTTCACAAAATAGTCGTGGTCGCATGCCCGATCTGGGCCAGTCAGACTTTCTTGCGATCCTTAGAGGCTTTCACGATTTCCGCCGCCTTGCTGTCGTCAAGGCGTGGCATGTCAAACAGGTCTCTGGTGCGGGTATACCAGCCTCGTCCGTGCATGCGGCCGATCATGTGAGTAGCTGCGGTGTCGATGTAAAGTTTGTCCATGTCAATGAGATCATCCCTCACGTGCATGTATAGCACTTCTCCAACGACCAGGTTGCGACCGATGCCAAGTTCAAGATTGACGATGCGGCGGCACTCAAATGAGATCGGTGACTCGACGATGTAAGGTGGCTTGACCTTGACGCTCTGCCCATGGGTGAAGCCGGCGACATCAAACTCGTCCACTTCCGGGTCGAAATCTACTGCTGTGATGTTCATGCCCTCAGCGATCTCTTCGGTCACCAGGTTGACGACGAATTCACCCGTATTACGAATGTTGTTGGCTGTGTCCTTCGCATTGTCTGGTCCGTGGGAGTTCACGCCAAGAACGACTGTGGGCGGACTGTCACAGACGGCGTTGAAAAAGCTGTAAGGCGCTGCATTGACGATGCCGTTATGATCAATCGTGCTCACAAGTGCTATGGGACGTGGAACGACACTGCTGACAAGCATCTTGTAGCGGTCTTTTGTGGAAAGCTTGGCGAAGTCAATCTGCATGGTTACCCTTCGAGGTGATGGAGAGGAAACCAGCAGATTGTACGCATGCCGTACACGTGTCAAGGGAATACCTTTGAGGCTGCATCGTTCCCCTCTCCTGTCATGTCATCGCACGGTCATGATCGCTTGTACTCCAGTTGATCTTGTTCTTAGAGATGCGATCGGGTTGGAGCCTCGTAGTTGGGTTTGTACAAACACAGGGATGTGCATCAGATACTGATAGGAAATCGGCTAGCGCGAAGGAACTGCACACCCGGCTTTCGTCCTGCACGCGAAGGCACACTCGCCCTTCGTTGATCAGACAAGGGCACAACTGCTCCGAGGTGCCTGGTGCCTGTGTTGAGGGCCTATCGCTGCTGCAATGTTGGTTTGTTTTGATTGCCTGAAAAGCGTTCTGAACTCAGTACGCTTTCATCCAGAGTGTGTTCAAGTTCCTTCAGTGTTCCATCGTTCTGGAGCCTGATTGTCGCCTTTGACCACAGTGACGCGCTCTCCTTAGTCGCCTTTATCTGGTTGAATAGCACGCTTTCAGTTGCCTCCGACGGATCCTTGCCTTCTGTTTGTCTATGCCTGATGCGTTTTGCCATCACATCTGGATCTGCCTCACAAACGATAAAGATCATGTCGGGCGCTGGATGTGGCTCGATGCCTGCCTTGCCCGCGTCTAAGTTCTTTCGTTCGTTGCAAATCTGTTCAAACAGATTGACGTGTCGCTCATTCAGGAATGTGGCGTCCACCACGACATTGAATCCGGCTCCAAGTAGCGTTCTGGCATGGTGTGCAAGATGCTCGTACGTCTGGTCTGATGCCTCAGCTGAGTAACGCACTTCTGTGCCCACATCAGCAAACAGGCGCTTTCGTTCGCTGTCCGCCCGTAGCCAGACGGCTCCAGCCTTTCGGCTCAGAATGGATGCAACGGTGGACTTGCCGCTGCCACTTAACCCCGCGACTAAAAACAGGTGTGGTGGCGACAGTCCCATGGGTGGATTCAGGGCCAGCGACCAGTAGGGTTTGAACCCGTCGGACTCCCACGGATGCGATGAATGAGGGTCCGAATGGCCCTGGTAGGGTGAGTCGTGTGAGTCATTCGAATCGATCGGCTCTTGGGGTTGATCGCTTTGACGTTCAGCCGATAGCAAGGTGACTTTGGCCCGGATGATGGCTCTGTATCGAGTGAAGTACGACAGCAGTTTCAGTCCTGTGTAGTCTCCGACCTGTTGCTGATACTCGTTGAGAAACTGCCACGCCAGTTCAGGCAGGCCATGTGCGTGCAAATCCATGAAAGTGAACGCCACCTCGTTGATCACATCGATCATGCGCAGTTCATCATCAAACTCGATGGCGTCAAACATGACGGCCCGATCATCGATGAGTGTGATGTTTTTCAGGTGCAGATCACCATGGCACTCGCGAATCCACCCATCTTTGATTCGCTGGGTGCGTAGTGCCTCGCTGGATCGCCATGACGCGGATGCGAGCGTTCTAAGTTGATCTATCTGGCTTATCAACGTTTTCGACTGATCGACTGTTACCTCGTGGTGATCCTGCCGCTTTGAGGCCTGCACTTGGGGAGGGAGTGATTGTTGCTTAACGAATTGCTCAATCTCGTCGAGACTTTCAAGTAACCACCGTTGCGTGGGCTTTTGCCCGGCTATATAGTCCGCCTCAATCGGCATTTGTTGAAGGTGAAAGCGCGCAATGCATTGGGCCAGATCGCTGACATGCTCCAAGGTTAGAGCATGCTTGTGAGCCAGTTCGCTAAAGAGCATGCCTGCCTCAAACCGTCTCATCTTGACTGCCCAGTCGATACTGGCACCCACTCCGTTCAGTTCCGGGTGTTCAACTGACCCAGTAATCGGTATGACATTCTTGTAAATCTCCGGTGCAGTCCGTCGGTTTACGTTCAGCTCGCGCAGGCATTGTGCGTGGCGTTTGTCCACACTTGAGAAGTCCAGGAAGGGGAACTTGATCGGGCGCTTGACCTTGTAAGCGTTGTTACCAGCCAGAATGACTGAGGAGATGTGGGTCCGTATGATCGATACAACTGGCTCGTAAGTGGACGCCGTTGTATCGGCCACCAGCGATTCTTTCAAGTGGCTTGCGAGCTTCTCGACGAATCGGTCGTGTTCGGTAGGTGTCATATTGATTGTTGAGTGAAATGGCGTTTGGGCGCGCTCAGTCTATGCGTCTCCCTGTCGGGACGTACCAGGCAATTGTGTGCGCATCGATACGAAGCCTGTGCGCAATGCTTACAGATCCCGTAACTGAGCGGCGATCAAGCGCAGGCATACGGTATCGTAAGAAGGTACAACAACTCGACGATTTGACCAGAGTACCCGGTTTGGACTTGATTGTGTGACACGTTAAGCGGTCAGACTCCGGACGATCGCGGCGTGTCCGGGATTACAAGCGCGTGGCCAAGGGTGTCGATGCGAGTCAATGTAGTGATCCTGAGAGTTTCGTATTCCCGATTCGGACTACTACGCGATTGATCGGAAGCGTTGCGCTGCTCCTCAAGTCATCGCTCATGGCCGGCAGACTCTGCAGTGGATAGGAAACCCGAAGGCAGTTGCGGGAGGAAAAATGGGAGTATCAGGCAATTTGTTTCACGATCTGCTCAGTTCTGATGGAAACGAGCGTTTCGACCAGATCCTCGCGCTCAAAGGTGTACGCATCGAGCGTATCGTCTCTCACGGTCACGCCTGTGATCCGGGGTTCTGGTATGACCAGAGCTGGGATGAGTGGGTGCTGGTGATTCGGGGATCAGCGGTTCTTGAGTTGGTCCAGCCAGCGTACGGGGAGGGCACTATACGGTCCGAAGGGGTAGCATGCCCAGACCTGAGGGGTGCGGACAGTGAAGGATGTGACGACGCGGTTCAGGAAGTAAGGTTGAACGCTGGCGACCACCTTCTGATACCGGCTCATCTCAGGCATCGGGTTCAGTCAACCTCTCCGGACGAGCCAACTGTGTGGCTTGCCATCCACTGGGATGCAGGGGAAGGATCCGAATAGGAGGGTCGTATTTCGATGTGGTGATCCTGGCGTGGGGCTATGCTTGTGTGCTGCGCAGCCCCACCCTCATCGGAGCAGCGTCATGTCCGGGTCTGCTCAATCAGTTTCCTGACGTCTGCAGCAAATGCTTGCGTGTCCTCGGAGTCTGACGCCAGCAATCTGGCTTTGCCTCGATTATCAAACACGTAGACACCCTGACTGTGAGTGACGTTGTAAACGTCTTCACTGTCGCCGGGTTTGGGCTTTTCGATCTGATAGGCAATCCGGTACCGTTTGGCCAGACGGGCAATGGTGCGCTCATCACCTGTGAGTCCGATTGCATTGGGATTGAAAGCGTTGACATAAGCCTGAAGAATGTCAGGCGTATCCCGGTGCGGGTCCACACTGACAAACACAATCCGCACATCCTTCGCGTCATCGCCCAGCATTCTCATGATCTCACTGAGCTGTGCCATGGTGGTCGGGCAGATGTCCGGGCAACTGGCGTAGCCGAAGAACATCAAGACTGTTTTGCCGTCCAGATTGTCGTCTGTAAATGTCTTGTCGCCTGCGGCCTGTAACTCAAATTGCAGATCAGGCAGGTGACCGCTGACGTCATAAAGCGTCCAGTCGGGTGACCGTTCCGAACAACCGGCCAGCGCAATGAGCATACCCAGAAGCAGGATTCTCGCGTGGCGGACGGCGCTGTTCATCAATGATGAAAGCGTGTTGCGGACTGAAACGGGGTGGGTACTGATACGAGAGAACATGTCGAGGCACTCAGAAACTCAGAACAAGAACATACAAAGGGTTGCCCCTGGCAGAAGCCAAGAGTCTCCAGCGGCTACCTGTTGCGACCAACGCCAGCAACAACCGCCAGCCACAACCGCATCGGCATCGCCCTGGAAGCAGTCATACGAACAGACAAAGAGCAGAGAGATGGCCAGGACCTGCCAGAGCAGGCGAACAGCAAAGAGCCTGAACAGGCCGCAGGCATCCCGCTTGATGTTGCGCTGTGTGGCGGCTTGCAGATGCTATGGACTATCTGAAACGAATGAAGTTCAGGCTCGATGTGATTGGTCCAGAGCCGATCAACCTGGTCTGATCTGGTCAACTTGATCGAACAGGTAATAACCCGAATGGTATCAACTTTGGGGTTATTCGACCGGCATTTCCGCAAAGCTCAATGGGAATCGGTTGCACCATATCAAGAACACACAAGAAAGGCGTCAGGTGTGATGCGTTCGGGGGGTGAAGACAGATCAACTAAAGCACAACAGATCCGTTCCTATTCTGTAGCTTCCCCTGTGACCGGATGCTATGTATGCATGTGGGGGCGGTCTGTTCGACTAAACTTGGCAATCTTTAACGTTTTGTTACGTTTGTGACATGTCATGCTTGAGGCGTGTCGCAAGTCGTTGTGTCTCGAGTCGTTTGTCCACTGGAAACCTGATGTCGCTGTTCACGCTTACGCTGGTCGTGCTTGCCTCCTTTGTTCACGCGACCTGGAACCTGCTTTCCAAGCGTGCAGCCAGTGCCGGACCGGCGTTTGTGTTTGTCTACACGGTTGTTGCGTGTGTGGCTTACGGCCCCTGGGTTGTCTATCTGTTCCTCGATCATGTCATGCCCTGGGGCATGCCAATGATGCTATGCATTCTCGCCAGTGGTTTTCTGCATCTGGCGTACAGCCTGTTCTTGCAGCGTGGCTATCAGGTGGCAGACCTCTCGGTTGTGTATCCCGTCGCAAGAGGGACCGGGCCTTTGATCTCGACACTTGCCGCGTTTCTCATTCTGGGCGAGCCCGTCACGCTGGCGGGGATGGTCGGTCTTGTGGCAGTGGTGCTCGGGATTGTGCTGATCAGCACTCGTGGTCGTCTGGCAATGTTGCTACAACCCGAGGCTAGAGTCGGCGTACGCTGGGGAGCAATGACTGGCTCCATGATTGCGGGTTATACCGTGGTGGATGCCTATGCAGTCAAGGTCGTGGGAGTGCATCCGGTGGTGCTGGACTGGTTTGGAAACCTGATCCGGATGATCATCCTGTTCCCCTATGTGCTCAGAAACCGGTCGGAATCGGTTCTGCGCATGCGAGGCAAGTGGGGATTGGGCGTTGCAGTCGGACTGCTATCACCACTTTCCTATATTCTGGTCCTGTGGGCCTTGCGACTCGGCGCTCCGTTGAGTGTGGTGGCTCCAGCCAGAGAGATGTCGATGATGGTGGGCGTCATGATGGGGATGGTCATCCTGAGAGAGCAGGTGGGCTTCTGGCGAACATTCGGTTGCGGGCTGGTCGTGTTTGGCGTGGTGGCACTGGCCAATGTGCATGCCGGCTGATAGGCTTGATCTCGGAAGCGGGGAGTGCGGGATTGTCTTGCGGGCTGACGGGGCAGTCTTTGAGCTGGCAAAGAATGACTTGCTTTGTGGGGATAAGGCGACACTTTTGTACTGATTTTTAAGAGAATTCACAGGTTTTAATAGGCTTGACATCCTCCTGGGGTTTATCATCATTCCATTTTTCTGATTCCGGCCCGGATCGGTTCTCTCGCAAGGCGAGTCGCCTCTTGTTGATTTGCATTGCGCTTGTCTGTTGAACATGTCTGCTGAGTGTTGTCGCTGTAAGTTGCCACTGTACGTTGCCACTGTAAGTTGCCACTGCACTGCACCTGCGTTTGCAATGTTTCTTTTCTGAATCCGGATCTCCAGCACCGCCTATGGCCCGTCTGCGCGTTGAGTCTCTCACTAAAGTCTATCCTTCGGTTATTGCCAATGAGGATGTGAGTCTGCGAGTGGATGCGGGTGAGATTCACGCCGTGCTCGGCGAGAATGGTGCGGGCAAGTCCACCCTCATGAAGATGATCTACGGTGTGACAACGCCCACTCGGGGCAAGATCTTCTGGGAAGACGAAGAGATCCAGATCGCCAGTCCTGCTCAGGCCAGAGCGCTTGGCATCGGCATGGTGTTTCAGCATTTTTCTTTGTTCGAGACGCTCACTGTTGCCCAGAACACGGCACTTTCTTTGCCAGGGCATTTGTCCTTGTCAGAGGTCTCACGCCAGATCACAGACGTATCCGAACGCTACGGCCTTGCCGTCAATCCTGACCGGTATGTGCACGACCTGTCGGTCGGAGAGCGCCAGCGGGTCGAGATCATTCGCTGTCTCCTGCAAAAGCCCCGTCTGCTCATCATGGACGAACCGACGTCGGTTCTCACGCCCGCCGCGGTGGAGCGTCTGTTCGTGACCTTGCGCCAGATACGTGATGAAGGGTGCGCGATTCTTTACATCAGTCACAAGCTCGACGAGATCATGACGTTGTGTGACCACGCGACTGTCTTGCGTGGTGGCAAGGTTACCGGTGAGTGCATCCCTGCCAATGAAACGCCACAGAGCATGGCCAGAATGATGATCGGCCATGACTTTGATGTGCCGACTCGTCCCAAGTCTTTTGATGCGCGTCCGTTGCTACACGTCCGGTGTGACCGACTTGAACCGGCCGATCCGTATGGCGTGTCACTGAAGGGAGTCGATCTGGCGATCAAGGGTGGTCAGGTGCTGGGCATCGCTGGAATCTCCGGCAGTGGTCAGGAAGAGTTGTGCCGCCTGCTTGGCGGCGAAACAGCCGTGTCGCAGGAGCAGATTGTGTTTGATGGCGAGAAGATCGGCCATCTTGGCCCCAGGGCCAGGCGGGCCAGGGGCATCTGCTACGTGCCTGAGGACCGTCAGTCGACCGCTGCTCTCGGTACGCTGACGCTGGCTGAGAACGCACTACTGACGGCTGCAGACCGGGTTGGCCTGACCGAATCCGGCATGCTCAAGCGCTCACGCATCCGTGAGTTTGCCAAACAGTGCATTGAGAAATTCAGGGTCAAGGCGCAAGGGCCTGAAGCCCTTGCCCAGTCGCTATCGGGTGGCAACCTGCAGAAGTTCATCGTGGGTCGCGAAATGTTGCAGAGTCCGCGCGTGCTGATCTGTGCCCAGCCCACCTGGGGGGTCGATGTGGGCGCGGCGGCCTTTATCCGTCAACAACTGATTGATCTATCCAGAGGAGGGTGTGCCGTCATCGTCCTGTCTGAAGAGCTCGATGAGTTGTTTGAGGTCAGCGATGAGATCTGTGTGATCGCGGGCGGTGAAATATCACCGGTGCGTACAGTGGGACAAACCAGTGTGGAAGAGATCGGAACCTGGATGAGTGGGCTGTGGGATCGTGACAGTCGGGACAGTGGTGGCAGCGATCGCAACCGTGAAGAGGTTAACCATGCTGTGGCTTGAGCAGCGCCCGGTTCCCAGCGACAAGATGCGCTGGCTGTCGCCGCTGATCGCGGTTGTACTGACCGTACTCACGGGACTGCTGATGTTTGCGCTGCTGGGCAAGGACCCCTGGCAGGGTTTTGAGGTGTTCTTTATCAATCCGCTCAAGTCCACTTACGCCATCAGTGAACTGGTGCTCAAGGCGACCGCGCTTGCGCTGTGTGCGGCCGGACTGGCAGTGGGGTTTCGCGCCAATGTCTGGAACATTGGCGCAGAAGGCCAGTTCATCGTGGGCGCCATTTGTGCGACCGTTGTAGCCGTCCATATGGGCAGCCATCCCGGTTTCACGCTCGTCCTGATGGTGGTGGCTGGCCTGGCTGGAGGGGCGGCATGGGCGGCCATCCCGGCGTTTCTCAAGACGCGTTTCAACGCCAGTGAGATTCTCGTCTCGTTGATGCTGGTCTATGTGGCCGACTTGCTGGCATCCTGGCTGGTGTTTGGTCCACTCAAAGATCCGATGGGGCTTAACTTTCCGCAAACAGTCATGTTCGAGTCCGAGGCATTGCTCCCCATTCTGGTGCAGGGTACTCGACTGAATCTGGTGCTTGGTTTTGTGCTGATTGTCCTCATGGCGACTTACATTCTGATGTACAGAACCCATCTTGGATTCAAGATGCGGGTTGCCGGTGAATCGCCCAAGGCTGCCCGCTACGCCGGGGTGAGTGCAAAAGCCATGGTCTGGCTTGGGTTGCTCATTGGTGGTGCCTGTGCCGGTCTTGCCGGCATGGCCGAGGTGGCCGGACCCATGGGCCAGTTGACTGACAAGATCAGCAATGGATACGGGTTTGCTGCCATCATCGTGGCGTTTGTGGGGCGACTGCATCCGCTAGGGATCGGGCTGGCGGCCTTGCTGATGGCGCTTTTCTTTATCGGTGGAGAACAGTCCCAGCAGTATCTGGGATTGCCTGGATCGATTTCCATGGTGTTCCAGGGCATGCTGCTTTTTTACTTGCTGGCATCGGATGTGCTCATCCGGTTTCGCATTCGCTGGGGACGGGAAGGTCAATCTCCAGCACCTCCTGCCGCCAGCGCCCGGGTTCCTGAAGATGGAGCGACCACGTGAGTATCAACCTGTTCGAGTCCATCCTGTTTGCGACGATTGTGGCGGGGACGCCGTTGTTGCTGGTTGCCCTGGGTGAACTGGTGACCGAGAAGTCAGGCATGCTGAACCTGGGTGCAGAAGGGTTGATGTCGGTGGGCGCTGTGTCGGCATTTGCGATTGCACTGACCATGGATTCAACGGTGGCCGGACTCGTCGCCGGCATGGTGGCAGGGATCTTGCTTAGTCTTGTCTATGGCTTCATCACCATTCATTTGATGGCCAACCAGGTAGCAACAGGTCTGGCGGTGGCCATCTTCGGAGTGGGGCTGTCTGCGTTTCTGGGCAAGCCGTTTGAAGCCAAGGTGCTGGAGGCCGTACCCAGGACCGTGGTGCCTTATCTGTCGGATCTGCCTTTGATCGGACGGGCGTTGTTTGCCCAGCAATGGATGGTGTATGTTAGCTGGGTGCTGCTCGCACTGATCATCTGGTTTCTTGCGCGAACACGGGCCGGACTGGCTTTGAAGGCGGTTGGAGAGTCTCCTGTGTCCGCGCATGCGATTGGCCTGCCTGTGATCAGAATCCGGTACTTTGCCGTCATGTTTGGCGGGGCGATGGCCGGGCTTGGCGGCGGGTTCATATCTGTATTTCATACACCGATGTGGACTGAAGGGATGATTGCTGGCAAAGGCTGGATTGCACTGGCATTGGTGGTGTTTGCCACCTGGCGTCCGTCCAGAGTGCTCCTGGGCGCGTATTTGTTTGGGGGCGTGATGATTTCGCAACTGTTCTTTCAGTCGTCTGAGGTGCAAATCGAGATTCCCTCCCAGTTTCTGTCGGCCTTGCCGTATCTGGCGACCATTCTGGTCCTGGTGCTGATCTCCAGTAACGTCAAAATGATTCGCATGAATTCACCCGCCTCTCTAGGTAAACCGTTCTTGAAGGAAAACGCATAATGAAACGACGCATGATCTTGAAGGCAGGCCTTGCCGCTGCCGCAACTTCCATGATGCTGCAGGCGCCCATGGCGCTGGCTGACGATCCAGCCAAGATCGGCTTTGTCTACGTAAGCCCGATCGGTGATGCCGGCTGGACCTACCAGCATGACCTTGGCCGTCTGGAAATGATCGACAATCTGGGTGACAAGGTCACCACTACGTTCGTGGAGAGCGTGCCGGAAGGTGCGGATGCCGAGCGTGTGATCCGTGAAATGGCGGCAAGTGGTCATGATCTGATTTTTGCCACCAGCTTTGGATACATGAACTACGTGGAGCGTGTGGCCAAACAATTCCCCAACGTGCGTTTCATGCACGCCACGGGCTACAAGGGCGGTCCAAATTTTCTGAACTACAACGCCCGCTTTTACGAAGGCCGTTACCTGACCGGGATCATCGCGGGTGAGATGACCAAGTCGGACATCCTGGGCTACGTCGCAGCCTTCCCGATTCCTGAGGTTCTGCAGGGTATCAATGCCTTCACACTGGGTGCCCAGAGCGTTAATCCTGACATTCAGGTTCGTGTGATCTGGGTCAATAGCTGGTATGACCCGGGCAAGGAGCGTGAGGCTGCCCAGGCACTGATCGCCCAGGGTGCTGATGTGATCACCCATCACACTGACTCGACCGCTGTGGTGCAGGCTGCCCAGGATCAGGGCGCTTATGCAGTGGCCTATCATTCCGACATGTCCAAGTACGGCAAGGATGCTCACCTGACGGCTACCACCCATCACTGGGGGCCGTACTACACCGAGATCGCCGAGCGTATGCTGGAAAAAGAGGGGATGGGTGAGTCGATCTGGGGTGGTTTTAAAGAGGGTTTTGTGGAGCTGGCTCCCATCAACCCGGTAGTACCCCAGGCGGTTCAGGACAAGGTTGCTGAGGTGACCGAACAGATCCGTGAGGGCGAGTTCCATCCCTTCACCGGCCCGATCATTGGTCAGGATGGCAAGGAAGTTCTGGCTGCCGGTCAGACCATGACCGATGAGCAACTCGGCAAGATGAACTTCTACGTCAAGGGCGTGAATTCGAAGTTGCCGAAGTGATGTCTGACGAACCATGAGTGTGCGAACGTAACGCAACGTACAAGAACGTACAGGTTCGTCAGCAAGTGCCCTCCCAGAGGGCAGCCAGGTCAGGCGAGATGTCTGGCCGGTTAGTGACAAATGCACAAGGCCGATTTCCCGTGATCGGCCTTGTGCATTTGGTGCCTGTTCTTCTAGGTGCTTGTCTTATGTGTGAGGACTATGCGGGGGGGGGGAAGGTCGTACAGGGCAAGTCCAACATTGGTCTCTTGCTTTGCAGGAGTAACAACAGCGTGGTGGTTGAAGGCGCATTGCGCGACAAGGTCCAGCCCATCGCTTGATTCCGGATCCGTTTCCGACAATGTAGACGGCAGCGACACGGAGAAATTCCTGCCGTGATAGATATTGCGCTGTTGTGGGCCGATCGGATATGACGTTCAGCGTAAGTCATGGCTGAGTCGAAGATGTTCACTTTCGCCGCAAAGAGGTCCATCATGCTAGGTTCTCGTCTGTAGACGTGGACGGAGTGTTTTGCTGGCGGCGCTCAGCAGCGGCAAGGTAACTGGTCCATGTTAACGACACTATCCAGAACCGGAAAGGACGAGACACAGGACATGCCAACATCCCACCCCATTCATGCACTTTGCGAGCAGCGTTACTTCGAAGACTTTGTTGTTGGAGAGGTCTTTAATAACCCATCACGCACCATGACCGATGCCATCTTTGCTGCATTTCAGTTGGCCAGTGGTGACAACCATCCGATTCATTACGATGTCGAGTTCTGCCGGGCTCACGGCATGCCGCACATGCTTGCACACGGGTTTCAGGTGGTGATTCAGACTGCCGCAGGTGCCGGGCTGTTTCCACACATGGTGGAAGAGTCCTTGAAGGCGTTCCTGGAGCAAAGCAGCAAGTTCCTGAACCCCGTGTATGTGGGTGACACCCTGTACAGCAGTCTTCAGGTATCCGAGCTGATTCCGGGACGTACAACCGGTGTGCTGGTGATGAAAACGACCGTGCGTAACCAGCGTGACGAAGTGGTGCTTGAGGGTGAACATCGCTATCTCCTGAGAAAGCGAAACCCGACACAGTGAGGGTCGGGACTGGCAAAGTAGCCGAGAGGACTGCCGGGTAGTCTGGTCGAGGGATTCAGGCTGAGGTTTGGCGGAGGTTTGTCGAATGTCACCAGAGGTGTCAGGCACAGGCAGTGAGTCGTATCAAAACAAGCTGACCCGCAGAAGTGCGGGTGCAGGCAAGGGGAGACAAAAAGATGTTCAAGCCATTGAAAGGCATTCGGGTCATTGATCTGAGCAAGGTGCTCGCTGGGCCGCTATGTGCTCAATCTCTCGGTGACATGGGGGCCGATGTCATCAAGGTGGAGCCGCCGGGTGTCGGGGATGATACCCGCGCCTGGTTGCCCAAGAAGAATGGCGAATCAGCTACGTTCATGTCAGTCAATCACAACAAGCGCAGCCTGGCGCTGGATCTGAAGTCGGAAGCTGGCCAGAAAGTCCTGCACAAGCTGGTAGCCGATGCGGATGTGGTGATTCAGGGGTTTGGTGCCGGGACCGCCGAGCGACTCAAGGTCGACGCCAAGACGTTGCAGGCGCTCAATCCGAGGCTGGTGTATTGCGAAATCTCCGGCTATGGAAGGGACGGCCCATTGGGCAAGGAGCCTGGCTACGATGTGATGCTGCAGGCCTTTGGCGGTTTGATCAGCACCATCGGACAACCTGATGGCGAGTATGCACGAGTGAGCTTCTCACCTGTGGATCTGGGCACTGGCATGCATGCGACATCCGGTATTCTGGGTGCTTTGTTGCATCAGCAGCGAACCGGAGAGGGCGCTTACGTTGAAGTCTCGCTTCTGGACACGGCCGTTGGATTCATGGTCTATATGGCCCACAACCACTGGGCCAGTGACAAGGTGCCCAAGCCCATGGGAACTGCCCATCCCTCTCTGTGCCCCTACAAGATGTTCAAGACCGCAGATGGTCATGTCATGCTGGGAGTCGCCAACGATCGCGCATGGCGACGCTTCTGCGAAGTCGCCGGTATGCAGGCGCATGTTGATGACCCCAGGTTTGTCACTAATGCTGACCGCGTCACCAACTTTGAACAGACCAATGAACTGGTTGCGACCTACATGGTCAATGACACCTCGGAGAACTGGATCCGCAAGTTGCGTGACGCAGGCGTGCCAATCGCACCCATTCACACGCTGGATCAGGCGCTGTCAAACGAGCAGGTGCTTGCCAGACAAATTGTGACAAGCCATCCCCATCCCACTGTGGGAGACCTCAAGCACGTGAGCTATCCGGTGACTTTCAATCATGATCAGAGAGGACCTGTCAGCGTGCCCCCGTTACTGGGTGAACACTCGGTTCAAGTGCTGGCGCAGGCGGGATTCAGCGAAGAACAGATCAATACACTGATTGAGCAGGGAGTCGTTCAACACGTGGGGGACAGGACGGCCTGAGTGATCTCGACCTGAGTGATCTCGACCTGAGTGATCTTGACCGCGCCCCGTCGACCTGGTGTCGGTGGTTTTGATGGCATGGTTGCCTGTCAGACAGGGCAGGGGGCCGTTTCAAGGGGCTCCCTGCAGACAGTCACCCAGGTCACCCGATAGCCAGACGGCTGGGTAGTCAGGTGATCGGCGATCTCCCACAGGCCAGATGCGTCGCGACGGGTGAGTGGCCGACTCAGTCTGCCACACAGACCTGGTTACGCCCCTGACTCTTGGCTTTGTACAGCGCCCGGTCAACTTTGCGCAGCAGATACTGGTAGTCAGGATGGCCGTTGTAGCTGGTGAGCCCGATACTGACAGTGGCACGAATGCTTTGCTGATTTGGAAGCGTGAAGAGATTATGCTCGATTGACTCTCGCAGGCGCTCAGAGAGTTTTTCTGCCTGAGCGGGTGAGACGTCGACCATCACCACCAGGAACTCCTCGCCACCCATGCGAAACACAAAGTCTCCGCCACGACTGCGTGCCAGAATGAGGCTTGCAATATCCACCAGCACACTGTCGCCCGCTTCGTGCCCATACTTGTCATTGATTGCCTTGAAGTGATCAATGTCGATGGATGCCAGCGTGAATGATTTCTGGTGCTGTCTCGAAAACTCGATCTCACGCGTCAGGATCGATGGCAGGAACCGGCGGTTCAGCAGACCCGTCATCACATCCTTGCCTGATTCGACTTCCAGGCTCTTGGCAAAGAGTGTGTTCATCTGGGCAAGGATGTTGTCTGCGAGCCCTTTGGTTCGATGAATCAGTTCATAACGCTTTACGTTGCCCAGCTCAGGCTCGCACAGCGATGTCAGACATTCTTCGTCGATCTGGGTCATCGCGTTTGATATCAGATCGACCTCACCCGCGCCTTGAAAGGCGTACATGCCCTTGTGGCGAAACCAGAGTCCGAACTCTGATTCACGGATCCGGGGCAGGCGGCTGCGGTCACTGGCCACGGCCGCTTCAAACATGAAACGGCTCTGCCAGTCGAGCACCCCGGCACGCTGTCGCTCTCTCTCGGTTGCCAGGTTTTCTGTGAGCGAGAACAGGCGGTAGGCCTCGCTGCTGCGCGTCTTCTGGTCAATCGAGGTGGCGTAGGCTTCGCTCATGGCCTCCATGGAAAGATCCATCAGTCGACCAAACAACTGTATGCATTGAAGGCGTTTTTCCAGTGGTTCGTCGTACAGCATTGACTTTTGCTCAAACTCGCGCTTGAGCAGGCGTGCGCCTTTGAGCACAATGCTGACCGGTACGCCGGTCCTGGCATGCACCTCTCCCACTTTGGACTGGCGTGCGTAAATCGTCCCGATGCTTGCCCGGGAGTCAGGGGCGGACATCTGCTTGATCCAGTCCTGCAAGGAATCGTGAAGCCGACTCTTGACCTGCTGGTGATTCAGGAAATGCTGTGCCTGCGAGTCGGCCATCAAGGTCGTATAGAAAGTCGTCGCAAAATCCTGAGCGTATTGCTGGGCAATCCCGGACATGTGTTCGACACGTTCCTGATCGAATGAATCCAGAATATCTCGCCAGTCTCGCTCAAATGTCTGAGAGGGCATGTCAGCTGATTTGAAAAGGAGGAAATGGGTAAATGGGGAAAAGGCTAACCTGCAAGCTTAACAGGTTGCACTGCATTGCAGTGCAACATCAGTGGATACTTGTTTTTAGTCAGGATTTTTTTATCTGAGTGGAAGTTTCAATATATCAAATTGGTCGTGTGATGCACACTTGCCCGCGCATTCCCCTTCCTGGTCTGACTGGTTCGCGTGCGAACTGTCAGGCGAAGCCGACCGGACAGGAGGAGGTCATGCGGGAAGTTTGATTTTTGTCCTGGCTTTTGCGCGGGCTTTGCGGGCGTGCCCTGCGCTCTCTTGGGTATCGACATCGGCACGTACGGTCTCCAGGGTTGGACTGCCGACGCTGCCGAGAAAGTAGACCCGATGCCAAAACAGGGAGCGTTCATAAGCATGGGAAATCGAAATATCTCAATTTCATCCCATAAAAAGGAATGTTTTGCTTTCTTCCTTAAAAATAAGTAATATTTAGTATTGATGTTGTTAAAACATATCCGCCTGTGAGTGATCGCAGACTCACTCCTTGGTGCGTCGGTGAGTGAGTTGACGAATGTTATGCGACTGGCATGAGGTCAGTCGCATTGACTTAGCCACTGAGCCATTTTTTATGGTCGCTTCAATCAAGTTCCTTTCTTTCAGCCACTCTCTTTCAGCCACTCTCTTTCAGCCACTCTCATTTAGTCACTCCCAGTCATGCATGCTCGGCTATTCGTAGCCTCTCGCTCATCTATCTCTCGTGATGGCATTCCACCACTCGCCACCACCCCGATTCGTAGTCTTCAACCCAGTCAGATGCCTTGTCGTGATTACCAACCAAAACCTCTCACCTGTTCATCTGTTCTACGTTGCGATTGATTGCAAGTCCGTGAAGACCAGTTTTCTAGCAGCGAGTTTCTGAGTCGCACCGTGTTCACCGCTGATGCTCCCTCGGCCGCTGCTGTCGTCTTGCTGCGAGCAGGCGCATCGCCATCTGCTCGCAGCTGAACACTCAGCGAACCAGCACTCGTGACCCGGTCAGCATTTCAGTGTCTGTCTCAGCAAGCCTCCTGGCTCCCCGGCTTCCTGTCCAATCATCCTTTTGTTATCCGAACCATGTCATCCGACTTGCCTCACAGAAATCTCGACGTCACATTTGATCCCAGTCTGCGCTCACTATGCGTTTCGTTTGCTGGTATGTATCCCGGTCGAACTGATGCAGTTGGTGCCCGGTCCTGTGTCAACTACCGGTTTTTTTCACCATGAAGAATCATGAACAATCTATTGCAGACGAGTCAGAACCCGCAAGCGAAGGTATCAACGAAGCAGAAAACTCCTCTTTGTCTCTTGAGGGCGTGACAGTACCGGAGCGGCAGTCCGATGCCGCTTGGGCCGAGGGCGCTCGCAAAGCGAATCCAGTGCTTCGAATCATTGCAGGCGATGATCAACCTGCTGCCAACGCTTTAAAGCTTCATCCACTGGCATCATGGCTTGCGTTCGGGGTACTGCTGGCCGCCGCCGTACCTGCACCCTCACACGCAAAGATGCCTGCGCCGAGTCAATCCTATTTCGCAACGGCGGAACGCTCTCATGTTCCAGTGACCCGCAGAAACGCCGCTCGTCCTCCAGTCAGACCGTCCCCGGTGCGTTCGTCTGGCACGAGTGGTTCGACGGCCCGGCGGCGTCAGGTCGCGATTGCTGCTCTCGCAGAGACTGGTTTTGTGTCCGATGGCGAGAGGCAAGGTGTCGGTGACCCAAACGACCAGGGTCCGGTCACCGACACTGCGCCGAGTGGCGCAATGACCGAGAGCCCCCGGGATGCTGAAGGGGTCAAGGGCACTGACGAGCAGGTGCTCGCCTCAGGCGTGTTCAGTCCGATCAAAGTTGTCGCCAGTCCGCTGGATGACGAACCATGGACGACAGTCATTGGTCGGGAGAGGCTCGATCAGTGGCAGGTTCAGGACTGGAACCAGTTGGCTAACCGGGTCGACGCCGGGGTGAACTTCAACGCCACCGATGGCAGCATCAACATTCGGGGACTGGACAAGAACAGGGTTCTGACCCGCATTGACGGGGTCCGGCAGTCATGGCTGTCGGATATCCGGTATGGCTATGGAACGAGTGTTCGCGGTGGGCTGAGCAGCCTGGATTTCAATGCAGTGTCCGACATCACCATCCAGCGAGGGGTAGACTCTGCTGCAGCCGGATCGGGCGCCATGGCAGGCCTGGTCGACGTTCGGACACTCGAGCCTGAGGATCTGCTTGCAAAACCTCGCAGCCGGGGCGGTGTTGCTGCTCTGATCAAGACCGGTATGCAATCGGTAGATTCGAGCTGGCTGGTCAATGCGGCACTGGCTGGCCATGTCACAGACGACCTGACATGGATGCTGCAGGCCGGTGGACAGTTTGGCCATGAAACACACAATCGAGGGACCGAGGGAGGATACGGAGTCACCCGGTCGCAGGCGAATCCGGCCAACTACAGCCTGCAAAACTACATCCTCAAATTACGCCAGAAGTTCGAGGGCGGACACCGGCTTGGACTGTCTGGCACATACTTTGAGCGTCAGGACGACAGAACAGATCTGAGTGCATCGCTCACCTACTACTACCCTGGGCAGGTATTCACCAGCGATACAGTCAAGCGCAAGGCGATTGCACTGGATTACAACTGGGATGATCCTGCCGGCACAGGGATACTCGATTCAGTTGCACTCAATGCGTACTGGCAGCAAGCCGATCTTGAGACCCAGCTCGATGGCAACCGCATCAAGAGCTATGCTCGTGGCCGACTGAAATACCCGTTTGGGCCCTATGGGCGCCACTCAAGCATGCAGGAAACCACGCTTTCGGCCCAGGGGGTGGTTGTGAAGTCACTTCAAAGTGCCGCACTCAGGCAACGCTGGGAAGCCGGTGTGCAATGGTATGGAACGCGTCTGACCCAGTTTGCAGGCGCTTCTGATAACTGCCCTGAACCTGTCGCTCGCTCATGCCCATTCATCAAGGCCAATCAGGCCGACATGCCGAACTCCAAAGGCAACCAATGGGGACTCTGGTTGCAGAATCGCATGACGTTCGGCCAGTTTGAAGTGACGCCGACGCTGCGCTATGACTATTACCAGCAACGTCCTCAGAACACGTCTGACTTTGTGGCGAACCCTGCACACGTTCCCTTGCCTGATTCCTCAGGCGCAGCATGGTCTCCCAAGGTCCTGGTGGCATGGTCACCCTTGCCGGATTTCAGTGTGTACGCCCAGTACGCAAAAGGATTCACCGCTCCAACGGCGACGCAGTTGTTCAGTCGTTATGGAACGCCGCAGACCTATCTCTACAAGGGCAATCCGCATCTCAAAGCCGAGACCAGCCATGGCTGGGAAACAGGTGTTCGCTACGAAAGTGCCAGGGCAGGCGCTGCGCTGACCTACTTCGATAATCACTACAGCAACTTTATCCAGCAGGTTGTTGTAGCCGGGATGGACTTCAGGAGACCGTCGTATCCCATGCTGATTCAAGGTTTTGACAACCTCGAGAGCGTCCGGATTTACGGTGTTGAAGCAGGCGGTCACTGGAACTTTGCGCGTGGATGGCGACTGTCGGGCTCGCTGGCCTGGGCAGTCGGCAAGGACCTGGGTACAGACCGGTATCTCAACTCCGTTGCGCCACTGACCGCGATGCTGGGGGTGAGTTACTCGCAGGACACGTGGGGCGTGGCTGCTCAGATCAAGGCGGCAACGTCACGTTCGAATGTTGCGTACCCCACCAAGGGACCTCAAGGACAGGGCCCGGACTTTCAGGCGCCAGGGTACGGCATCGTGGATGTGACTGCTTACTGGTCGCCTGCGGAGGTCAAGGGACTGACGATTCGAGCTGGCGTGTACAACCTCTTTAACAAAACCTACTGGAACGCACTCGATGTTCCGTCTGGTGCCGGACGAGGCATGAGTCGACCTGTGGATCTGTACACGCAGCCAGGGATCAACTACGGACTGACGGTGACTTACCGTTATTGACGGGCAGAGGGTCGGTTGATGGTTGCTTGAAGGTTGCCTGAAGGTCACATGAAGGTCGCGTGAAGGTCGAATATCAGGCCGATACGTCCGGGATCGCTGGCTGACCTTCAAGCACAAGCCTGTTGCCCTATCACGTGATGGCCGATCCGATGATTGCCAGAACGGCCATTCGTACAGAATAGCCAGTCACTATCATTGCCGATCCCGGATCGGCAATGATTTCATGCCCCTGGTTGCATTGCCACGTGCCAGAGCTGGCTGTCCGCCTGATCACTTTTATAGTCGCATCCCGGAGTGCCGATATAGCATCAGCAGGTGTTGATCATGCGTATGATAGATAGCGATGAAAAACCAACAGAGACCCAACATGAAGACCTTGTGGCTTGTACGTCACGCTCAGGCTGTTCCGTATGAGGACAACAATCAGGACAAAGACCGTCGTCTGACTGATCTCGGAACCGAGCAAGCCAGCAAACTGGCCAGTTTTTTACAGGACGAGAATGTCAAGGTTGATCTGATGATTGTCAGCTCCGCCACCCGTACCCAGCAAACAGCCAACATCATTCAGCAATCGACTCAAGGTGTCGTCGGTTCGAGTCTGGTGGTGGATGATCTTTACCTGGCGACGCAGGACGCTTTGTGGGAGATCGTGACTCAGGTGGATGACGCTACCGAGTCGCTGATGATCGTCGGACACAATCCGGGACTCGAGATGCTGGCGGTACGCTTTCTCCCCTCCTTGACGGGACTCGGTACCGGGGATCTCGTCAAAGTCCGTTTCGACTGCTTGTCCTGGGCAGAGGCTGGACCAGATGTGGTGACCGAGGCACGTCACATCTGAGCAGCAGGGTCTTTAGTAAAGGCGCGGCAACTGCATTTTTCCGGGGGTTGAACCGGAGTCCGACGGCTTGTCGAGTGCTGCACTCCCACAGACCCTGTGTCTGGCCGGATCTCAGAGGCGACTCAGTGGCCTGAGTCGCCTGTCCGGGGTTCGTTGGTTTAGTGGCCGTGTCCGTGACCTTGCCCTTGACTCATTCCCATGCCGTGGCTACCCATGTTCTGACCACTGCCGCTTCTGGGTTGGTAAGTCGGCGGCATCACTTCGAATTCGACGGTTGCTGGCTGGGCTGCGTCGAAGTTCAGAACCAGCGGTATATGGTCATCAGGTTTGAAGGGTTCCTTTAGCCCGATGAACATGATGTGGTATCCACCCGGTTCCAGTTTGACCTCGCCTTTGGCCGGCACAGGAATACCCTGTACTTCGCGCATTTTGGCGACACCGCCTTCGCGCACAATGGTGTGCAGTTCGATGCGGTCAGCGCGGTCACTGTCGATGCTCACGAGTTCCAGGGGCTGGTCTGACTGATTGGTGATCGTCAGGTAGCCAGCACCGTTTTTTTGTCCGGGCACGGAACCGCGAATCCAGCTGTCGCTAAAGGACGTGATTGATTCCTGGGCGAACGCGCCGGATGCGAACGTGGACAGGGAGAGGGCCGCTGCAGCGGCAATTGAGACTAAGCGTGACATGATTAAAACTCCAGCAATAAGCGGAAATACTCAGCAGAAAAAATTCAGCAGAAATAGTTCGACAGATAAGAATCAGCAAAGTGAGTCAGACTCACATTGATCAATGTTGCGTACTGACTCAGGCTGCAGGAGGGGCTCTGGGGAGTGCGCCCGGCCACGGTTGCGTGCTCGGCGGATCATTGAGTGCCAGGACCCTTGTGAAAAGAAGGCCAGGGTCTTCCGCAAAAACAAGGCTCGGGTTGGGGCCTGGAAAGACATCTTGATGGCTGCTTGCACAGAGCAGGCAGTGATCCGCAAGGAAGATGCCATCAGCGGGAGCCTCTGACCCGGACAGTCCGGTTTCCGACGGCTCGGCGGCTGATCGAAGATCGATGTACTTCAACCCGGTTGCCGTGCAGACCGCCACCATCCATCGATCATTGATGGTCGAGTCGGCTAGCATGACATGGCTGAACGCTGGCGCAACCATCTTCAACAAGATGGCCGTCAGTAACCAGAGACCAAACAGACGCTGGCGTTTGCGCGTGAACATTCCCATCCCCAGATTGTAAGTCGGATCTGCATCCGACGAACGAGCACGGGCGTGTGCGACTCACCTGTACCCGGTGTCCGTGCGTTGCGCTACGTTCTCCCAAGTTATTCTGCGTGGCAGTGCGGCCTTTTGTTCTGGCTCAGTGTCGCGGCGGGTTGCCGTACCAGGTCGAGCGTCAGCCCCTTCCATGTCGGCTCCTTCCATATCAGCCCACTTCTGAGCCGAACTTCTGTCATCCATACACGTGACACATGTTCGCAGAGGTGGGGTTCGGCTCGTACATTAACCAGACCAGAGCGAGCAGGGCGACCATGAGCACCAGAAACAGCTTGCATCCCTTGCCGCACGTAAAGTTCTCCCGGCCAGGACTTCGCTCATTGTCTGGGCCAGCGGGGGGTCTCATCGGGCTCATCTCTGCTGCGCGGGTTCAGGCGCGGGTTCAGGTCCAAACAGATCTCCGCCGAGTCCGGCCTTGATGGTCTTGACGGTGAGTACGGCGACGAGGAAAGAGAGGGCGGCCAGCAGTCCGACCGAGAGGATAGCCAGACCTGCGTACTGAGTCAGCGTAAACATCCGGATCGCTGCGAGCGTGAGTGCTGCCACCGGAAACGCGTAAGCCCATCCCGAGACAAAGAATGGCAGGCGCATGAATCGGGTGAGGTTGCTTGCCAGCAGCAAACCAATGAACAGCCCTGTGTAGAAGAGCACCCGTGTCAATGTTGTCAGTCCATTGGTTTCCAGAGCATGCAGTGCCAGAAATCCGACTGCTGGCGGTGCCAGCAAGATAAAGAGTGTCGGCTGCAGTCGGGAAGCCAGTGGCTTGTGAAAGATCAGACGTGCGATGACGATGGTCATCATGATCATCCAGAACACGAAGCCCGTGCTGAAGAAGAACCAGCTCAGCTCCACGTAGCCCAGTGGTACCCCGGCAACCGGGATCAGCATGTTACCCACCACCGGGATGAACCACGCGGGGTTGACGTGACCCGGTTGAAACCGCTCCTGATGCAGCCAGCTGTTCACAGTGGCCAGTGTGCTCACAAGCATCCCGATCGTGCCTGTCGCCCACAGAAAACGGGCAATGCCATCGTAGGCAGGTAACCAGAGTTGGGCCAGCAGGATTGCGCCAATCGGAATCGTCGCAAAAAAATTGAGTTTGACAGGGTGCTCGAACTCGGCCCGGACGGCTGGGAAGTACCACGCAGTTTTGAAGGTGTACGCCAGAACAAGCCCGAGAAACAACACTGTCGTGAACACCCTGAGGACCGCGCCGATCGCATCAGCACCCGCAACGCCGATCTGCCCTGCGGCCATCCATGCCAGTGTCAGCCCCGCGAATCCCATCACGGATGCAAAAAGATTGACCGGAAAGTGAACCAGTGTGCTGTCAGCCAGTATATGACGCCCGGCATTGTCCTGACCTGTGTAAACAGACTGACTGGTGCGGTTCGGATCGGTGCTCATGGGGTTCCTCGAATGTCATGAAGCAAACCTTGTTCAGGCTTGTCTGTGATGTCGCTGGCAGTACCTGCGGGACCATCAACGCACTTGTGCAACATGATTCTGGCCGCCTGGCCGTGGCTAGACATTGCCCTGGCACTCAATGCCGGCTATGGCTGGTCAGGTACTACCAAGTAGATAAATTTATTATAATATATAAATAAATATAACAAAAGAATTGAAACTATCCATTGGGCTGAGTGTTTCTATGCACAGTTGTGATGGAAGGGGACTGAACGTGTACAGGCCAGTCGTTGGCATGGGGATATCGATGGTTCGTAGCCCCTCAAGCGCGGGGCGCTGCACGGGTGCAGTTGAGTAAGTACGGGAGAAGAGGCGCCGGCACGAAAGAGCCCGAGGAAAGTGGACCAGTGCAAGGCGGACTAACCCCGTGACGCAACTTGCCTGCAGGTTTGTTTGCCTATTTTCCTGCCGGGCACGGGCCTGCTGGAGTCGCAGATCCTTCTGGGGGGGTGTTGCTGGCAGGAGAAGGAGGCAATCCAGGCGGGGGTGGTGGGGCTTGATGTCCTGTCTGATACGCTACCTGGACCAGATGTGAGGGATGCATTGATATGGGTTGATCCAGATCTGGATTTAGGGGAACGGGCTTGTTCATAAAGCGATGTTTTGCACCAAAATAGAGCAACAAGCCCTTAAACGAAGCGAATTTGACCGTTTTATTGCAAAATTAGTGACTTCGGCCCTGATCTGGTGCCCGGATGTGTAAAAATCTGCACCGTTCCAGAAATTGATCTCGCCTTCAGGAGAAACAGGATGAAATATGACTCCGAACAGGAGTTTCTTCAGTATGTCGCCCAGCGCAATCCCGGGCAGCCTGAGTTCATTCAGGCCGTTACGGAGGTTATTGACAGTCTTTGGCCTTTCATCAAGAAGAACCCGCATTACGCCGATCAGGGTCTGCTTGAGCGTCTGGTAGAGCCCGAGCGTGTGGTGATGTTCCGGGTGTCATGGATCGACGATCACGGTGACGTTCAGGTCAACCGTGGTTACCGGATTCAGCACAGCTCTGCGATCGGTCCGTACAAAGGTGGCCTGCGGTTTCATCCTTCGGTGAACTTGTCGATCCTGAAGTTTCTGGGGTTTGAGCAGACATTCAAGAATGCACTGACCACGTTGCCCATGGGCGGCGGCAAGGGTGGCTCGGATTTTGATCCGAAGGGCAAAAGCAAAGGCGAGGTGATGCGCTTCTGTCAGGCGTTTGTCACCGAGCTCTATCGCCACATCGGTGCTTCCACGGACGTGCCTGCCGGCGATATCGGCGTGGGTGGTCGTGAAGTGGGCTTCATGGCTGGTATGTACAAGAAACTCAGTAACCGTTCTGATTGCGTCTTCACCGGCAAGGGTCTGAGCTTTGGGGGATCCTTGATCCGTCCCGAAGCAACAGGCTACGGAACAGTCTACTTTGCTGAAGAGATGCTCAAGACCCGGGGCCGGTCATTTGAAGGTCTGCGTGTGAGCGTCTCGGGATCCGGTAATGTCGCCCAGTACGCGATCGAGAAAGTCATGGCGCTCGGTGGCAAGGTCGTCACGGTTTCCGACTCCAGTGGAACAGTGGTTGATGAGGATGGTTTCACCCGTGAAAAGCTGGCCATTCTGATGGAAATCAAAAACGACCTCTACGGCCGGGTCAGTGACTACGCCACGCGTATTGGCGCTCAGTTTGAGAAGGACAAGCGTCCCTGGTATGTGCCGGTGGATGTGGCGCTGCCTTGTGCTACCCAGAACGAGCTGGACGAGCAGGATGCCCGTACGCTGGTCGCCAACGGTGTTGTGTGTGTGGCAGAAGGTGCCAACATGCCTTCTTCGATGGCGGCAGTTCGCGTCTTTGAAGAGAATGACGTGCTGTTCGCACCCGGCAAGGCCAGCAATGCGGGGGGTGTGGCGACGTCCGGTCTGGAAATGAGCCAGAATGCTGTGCGCATGCCGTGGCCACGAGACGAAGTCGATACCCGTCTGCTGCAGATCATGCAAGGTATCCATAGTGCCTGCATCCAGTATGGCGAGCGCCCGGATGGCCGCATCAGTTATGTGGACGGGGCCAACATTGCCGGCTTTGTGAAGGTGGCAGACGCGATGCTGGCCCAGGGCGTGGTCTGATTCTTTTGTCGCCTGACAGGTGTTCAGTGCGGGGCGCAATCCAGTTCGGATCGCGCCCCGTATTTGATTGAAGGCGAGCAGCTTCAATGGCTTGCACCATCAGGGAGCGCGTGCTTCGCCCGCAATCAGTGCCAGATCCTGGCACCGAATAATCTGCAACCAACTCCGGTGCTGTCACCCGCGGTGTGCACGTGTTCTCAGGTTGTAGCGGTTCCCGCCTCCACCTGCTCATATCCGGGCATTTTCTCGATCGCACGCTTTCTCGACCGTACATTTCCAAGTCTGTGCACTTGTGCACTTGTGCAATTGCGCACCTGCGCACTTGCGGCGGTGGACGGGTTTTCTGAAAAGGATGCCAAGGATGCTGGGATAGCTTTTCGGGAGTGTGAGCCGATTTTTCTGTTACATCAGTACCTTCGCCAGATCTCCACGGACTGAGCAGAAGCCGGGCGGATTACGTTCGATATCCTGTGTTGTCAGTCGGGCTCAAACCTGGCTTCATCTTCAAGCTGGCGAGTCCCGCACGATTCTCGCAGATGTCAGCAGGGGTGGTTGCGTAATACTTGATCAATATCATTTTTATATCATCAAGGTACCGTTAATATAGTGTTGTTTTTTTTGCATATCAATCATTATTTATATCAATGACATAGCTCTGATTTGCTATGATGCAGTGCACAATAACTGAATTTCAAGCACGCCGACCCGTATCATGACTGTCATAATGTGAGAGTCAGTCAGTAGCTTCAAATGGTAGTTTCATGCGGTGGGTAGTTTTATTCGGTGCCGCAGGCTTGCCGGTTCGACTTACGTACTTTCCCGGCATTTTCATGGCACTTTCCCGATTCGTGTTCTGTGAGTTCTTTCCTTGCTAACCGCCGGATCGTTTGAGCGCAGGCTGAGTTCGAGAGCGGGCCGCAGATCTGTGGCGTGAAGCGGAATCTGACGTGTCCCCAGTCTCTGTTTCCCCTTGCTCTGAACCTTGCTCATATACGACGAGATGTCAGGCGGATCTCTCTCAATTTTCTGGTGATCCGACTGTTCCAGGCACCGGGCGATGCAGCTTCTCCTGCTCTCTCATCCTCTGGATCTCGGGACCACTATTCATTTGATCATCGCCAGGCAAGGCGCCACGTGCCGTCTTGCCGAGTCTTGCAGGAGTGTTTGCGTATCCGCCATGCCCACAAACAAACGTCTTTCTTCTGGCCTTGACACCCGAGTCGACAAATCGACTCAGGTGACGGGCGACTGGGATTTGACCGTGCGCCATCAGGCTCGCGTCATCCTGCTGGTCAGTAGTGTGGCTGCCGGCTGGCTGGGATTGTTCGGTCTGTTAGGCTTGCGGGACCTGGGTGAACCGCTGGCGCCGTATCGATTTGTGGCACCGCAAGTCTCGATTGCGTTACTGGGTGCCTCGCTTTCATTGGTGATAGCACAGTTGCGCCCTGAGTTTGCCCGGCCGCTTGCGGTACTGGCTGCGCTGATGACTGTGCTGACCCTGGTGGCAGGTCGGGGACTTTCCTTGTGGCAAAGCCACTGGCTGAGTTTTGAGGTGCTGGGCTACGTGATTGTCTGGGTCGCCATATGCTCTGTGTGGGTGCTTGGGGACGCCAGAAGGTTGCTGCTGTATGCCTGGCCGGATCGTGCCAGCATCGTGATGACTGTGCTGGGCACGCTCTTCAGTATCGGTGGGGCCTACTGGCTGGTGGCGCAAGAGTCCAGACAGACCCAGCGCATGGTCGAGACCCGGGTCGAAGAAATTGCCGAGACCCTCAATGACTCCCTGAAGGAGTCGATCGCGGTGTTCTCCAGGATGGCCGAGCGCTGGAACAGTCTGGATCATCCACCTTCTCTTTCTTACATCGATCTGGAGTTCCTCAGCTATCTGCGGGACATGCCCCATGCCAGCACCATTGTTGCACTCGATGCGAATCTTGATCTCGTCCACGGCAGGCCAGACAGTACGCAAGGGTACGAGGATATGCGTCACCTGGTCAGCGAGGATGCGCCGTCACAGATGCTTGCCCAGATCCGTGACGAGGGGCGAGTTGACCTGATCACGCCGCACCTTTCTCCGGATCCGGACCGGGTCGGGTTCGTAGCCGCCGGCTGGGGCAATGACAAAGATTGGGGCGGGATCGTCCTGACCACACTGGATGTGCCCAAACTGGTCGAGCGGGCGTTTCATCTGCGTCAGGTGCCATGCTGCCTGGAAGTACTCAGTGAGGGAATTCCTGTTTTCCAGAAAACCCGGAGCTCACAACAGGACCTGGGCACGCAGGCGGGCACAGGGTCGGGCAGCACGACTGGTGCTGACGAGACTGACTTGAAGATTTACCTGGCGAGTACGTCGTTTGAACTCTCTGGCGAGAATTATCAGGTGCGTTACTGGATCAACCCGTCCGAACCTCTGAGCATGCAAAACCCGTTTGCGCTTGTATTTCTGGGTCTGGGACTGGTGTTCACCTTCATTGTAAACAATAGCCAGAGGCTGGCATACATCGCCAATGCGCGCGCCAGACAGGTGCAGCACCGGGCATTACATGATGTCATCACCGAACTGCCTAACCGCCAGATGCTCGAACAGTACCTGGAGGGCTACTGTCAGGAGCACCGGCATTGCGAGCGACCCGTATCCTTGCTGTTGTTGTCGATGGAGGGGTTGCGACTGATCAATGACTCGATTGGTCATGCCGTGGGCGATGGGCTGTTGCGTGCGACAGCAGCCAAGGTCCGGGAGCGGGTGCCACACACGTCGATGGTGGCAAGGATTGACGGCGGGCACTTTGCAATTTGTGTGCTCGGGCTGTCGCGCACTGAGCTCGATACACTCGCCGCAGACCTGGTCCATGCTGTTGCTGAGCCAGTGAGGGTCGAGCCGCATCTGTTGCGCGTCAGTTCGGTTATCGGTATTGCGTCCAGTATTCCGAATGCAATCGATGCCGGCTCGCTGTTGCGGCAGGCCGATCTGGCCATGCTCGAAGCCCGCAAGCTCGGACGTGACACATGGTGTCATTACACCGGAGATCTGGGTGCTGCGGTGTCTGAGCGCATGTCGATCTCGACTGACCTGCAAAATGCGGTGCAAGACAACCAGCTCACACTCCATTATCAGCCAGTCGTTGACGGGTGGACCGGTGCCATCGTCGGCTACGAAGCGCTGATGCGCTGGTATCACCCCAGTCACGGTTTCATCCCGCCAAACCGGTTCATTCCGATGGCGGAGGAGTCTGGACAGATCGTGGAACTCACTCAATGGGCCCTCGATTGTGCAGCGCGTGCTGCCACCCGCATGAATCAGGGGTTGCCACATGACATCTACGTTGCTGTCAATATTTCCACGCTGGTGTTTCGCAGGACGGATTTTGTGGAGCGGGTCACGGATGTACTGAAGCGTCACAACATTCCGGCCCGGTGGCTTGAAATCGAGATTACCGAGAGCATGCTGCTTGACGACTTTGCGAGTGCAATCGAGAAGCTGCGAGAACTCGGGGCGCTGGGTGTGCGGATTGCGCTCGATGATTTCGGGACGGGCTACTCCAGCCTGAACTACCTCAAGCGACTGCCTATTCACAAGATCAAGCTCGACCGGTCATTCGTTAACGATATTGTGGAGGATCCGGCCGATGCCGCCATTGCCAGAGCAGTGCTGGCAGTGGCCGGGCTGCTCAAGCTGACGGTGATTGTCGAGGGAGTGGAGACTGAGCGCCAGTTTGCCTTCCTCAAGCGCCTTCGGTTCACACAATTCCAGGGTTACCTGTTCGCCAAGCCTCTGCCCCTGGAGACGGTGCTGGCCAGTCTGCTCGCTGCAAGTGGCTATCAGGTCTTGCCTGATGCCGCACAGCCCAGTCAGGCGCGCTCGGTGTTGCTGATCGGAGCCGAATCAGTGTCACACAAGACACTCGAGATGTTGTTCTATCAGACCCATTTCCGGGTTCTGCAGGCCCACAGCACGGCCGACGCGATGGCTCAGCTTGCCACCAGTCCGGTAGACGCCCTGATCTGTATTCAGCCCTCGTCAGGTGAACAGACACGGTCCCGGATCATCGATCTGTTCGGGCGTGTACGGCATCTGCATCCGCAGACCCGACGTGTGCTCGTGGCCGATGTCAGCGTTCGCGAGTCGCTGGTCGATGCACTAAGCGACGGCGATATTGAACGTATGCTTGCGCTGCCGCTCGATCCCGACAGTCTGCTTGATCTCATCCGCAATGACCTGGGCAGGTGAGTGCCCGGCCCGTACCTGAAGCATGTGTTCCAGAGGCATACATTTCCTGAGTGAATTCTCAGGTCCTCGAGCAAGTGTTAACGTCTGACCTTTCGACTGCTTTATGTTTTCGGGCGCTTTGTCTGCGATCTCCGTTTGATCCAGGCACCGTCCCGTATGGCACAGGGCAGGATTGCTGTGTGGACCCAGTGAGTATGCCTCAATGAGTGGAATGGTTTCTTCGGACTGGTCTTGACGATCCATGGGTTCATGGTCTTGCTTTACGCGAGCGCTTCCGGGGGCTGGAGGTAATGGAATTCAGCCTTGTCCAGACTTTTTCTTCCACTGTTGTGTGTCAAGATGTTTATCGTGATTTTCTGCCTGTTTGAGTCCGCCCCGCGTACCAGGTGCTTGCTGCAAGTGAGGCCAGCCTATGCCTGAAGCCGGCTTGTATCTTGCCATGAGCCATCCGATTGTCATCGCCGTCGTCGCAGGGGGGCTGATTGCGATGTCCAGAATTGGATATAGCCGCAGACATGAAATGATCTGCTTCGGTGTGAGCTACCTGGCTTATAGCCTGGCGATGGTGCTTCAAGTGTGGCCTCCTGCACTGCCACGTCCGCTCAATGTCGGGCTCAGTGCCGTCATCTATCTGGCTGCTGTGCTGATGTTCTGCGCAGCGCTGGCGTCCATTTCGGACAAATCCTATCCATGGCGTGCTGCCCTGGTGCTGGTTGTCGTGGCGATCTGTTTGCGGGTTTACTTCGCTTACTCGGGCGCATCCAGTCTGTATGTGACGGCTACGCTGCATATGGCAGCTTCTCTTCTCTTTCTTCATGTTGTGTGGCTGTCACGACGGCTCAGAGCGGGGTTCTGGGCCGACAGGCTGTTGTGGTATTCGCTGCTGCTATTTGCACTGACCATGCTGCCTCGCCTTATGTGGATGATTGACTACAAGGGCAACGAGTACGGGGTTGACCTGTCGACATACTGGGTGGTGACCCAGATCACCTTCACGGTCTTCCTGTCGGTCGTCGCCATGTCGCTCATGATGTCCGTCATGCACCGCCGTCTGTTGCTTGAGCGCGAACTGAGCGAGATCGACTTTCTGACCGGGTTGCATAACCGTCGCGGGCTGTCTATCAAAGTGGGGGAGCGGCTCAAAGGTGTTCAGTGTTACTCCGTGATTGTGATTGACATGGATTTCTTCAAGCGGATCAATGATACGCACGGGCATGCGATGGGCGATCAGGTGCTTGTGCAGGCTGCTGATGTGATCCGCGCCACGATGCGTGCGTCGGATCTGCTGGCCCGCGTCGGTGGAGAGGAGTTCGTGGTGGTCATGCCTGACACCGGAATCAGTGATGCGCAGACGATCGCACACCGCCTGCAACTTGCATTTGAACAAACGCCATTTGGCAGTTCGCGTATTCGCATCACCTGCACGGTGAGCATGGGGTTGGCCTGCTTCAAGGGAGACGTCTTGTTGCGACAGGGGTTGCCATTTGTCGATGAGTTACTGTTTGAAGCCAAGCAGGCAGGTCGCAATCAGGTCATTGTTCACCCGGGGGTCGTCAAGGACTTGACGCGAATGTCGACACCTGGGTCTGGCAGTTCACCAACTTTCAGTACCTGATCGATACCGGGGGGGACTGCTGTCGACACAATGGGGCGGCAGTCGAGGTTTGAGTGCCTCACCTATCTGATAACCTCGCTTGCTGCAGGATGTTTATTCCGATATATATAAGCCATACTTGAAAGTGGCGGGCGTTTCTTTACTGCGTGCGTTTCTTTACTACGGTCGTCACGTTATCCGTTCGCCTTCTGAGATCTTTGCGGACGGCCGGGTCTTTCAATGCGTCGATCGCAAGGACGTGCACACTGGTTTTGCTTTGCTCCGCATCGGCGGAGTTAATGTATCAAGGAGAAGTGGATAATGAAGAAAAGTCTTGGAATTGCAGGGCTGGCACTGGCCAGCTCGCTGCTGGCAACCAGCGCTGTTGCACAGGAGAATACACTGGACCTGCCAAGCACACTGGCCTGGAGCGCGTATGACGTGGGTTCCGGTGGTTATAACCAGGCAATTGCGATTGGCAACGCGCTCAAGCAGAAGTATGGCGTTAACCTGCGGGTGATTCCAGGCAAGAATGACGCGTCACGTTCGCTGCCGCTCAGACAAGGTCAGGTGCAGTTTGCCGCGACCGGCATTGCGGGCACTTACATGGCGCAGGAAGGAATGGACGAGTTTGGCAAGGCAATGTGGGGTCCTCAGCCCGTCAGAGCGGTCTTGCTGAACAACTCGGACCAGATTCTGACCGTGATTGCTGCAGCGGACGCGGGCATCAAGACACCGGCTGACCTTAAAGGCAAGCGTGTGTCATGGGTGATTGCTGCACCGTCGGTCAACGCTGCTGTGACAGGCATTCTGGCATTTGGCGGGCTGACCTGGGATGACGTCGAAAAAGTCGATTTTGGCGGGTTTGGCGCTTCTATGGACGGCGTAGTCGGCAACCGTGTTGACGCAGCATTCACGTCTTCCATTTCCGGAAAGGCCTACGAAGTGGCCAAGTCCCCCGGGGCATGGTCTACCTTGAAATGCCCAAAGGTGATGTCGAGGGATGGAAGCGTCTGCAGGCTGCTGCCCCGTACATGATCCCCGCCATGGGTACGGAAGGCGCCGACCTGAGCCCGGAGAAGCCCGCCGAGTCTGCTTCCTATCCTTACCCCGTTCTGATGACCAACGCATCCACCGATGCGTCGCTGGTCAATAAAATGCTCAATGCAATGGACGAGACGTTTGACGAGTACAAGGATGCTGCTCCCGGAAACGTGGGTTGGGCCATGGACCGTCAGAGCCTTTCATGGGTGGTTCCGTATCACGAGGGCGCAATTGAGTTCTTCAAGTCCAAGGGTATGTGGACGGATGAGGATCAGAAGAACAATGACATGCTGATCAAACGTCAGGAAGTGCTCGCCAAAGCCTGGCAGGACGTCAAGAGCCGCAAGCACGCCAATGCGGCGGAGTTTGAGCAGGACTGGATGAAGACGCGTGCAGGTGCGTTGACCGCCGCTGGCATGGATGCAGGGACGAGCAACTGGTAAGCAACTGGTAAGTAAATATGGCGGTGATTCGGGTATGTGCACACCACATGACATCGTCGCCGGTCAGATGTTTTGACAGTCTGGTGCGAACAGCTCCAAACCCCGGTTGATCAGCGCCGCAGCCTGCACTGACAAAAATCCTGGTCCCGGCCAGTCAGCTGAAGGTGCACATCGCAGAAAAATACCCCATGATCTCTTTGGAGCTCATGGGGTATTTCGTATTCCAGGCCAGATCCCGAACGAATGCTGGACGGGTCAGAGGGGGCCAGGCAACGCTGTTCTAATTGCTTGAAGGCGTGACACTGTCAATCGCACCCGAATCGCCAACAGTCACTATGAAACTGCCACTGGGTCCTTGCAGCGTGACCTGGGTTCCCGGTGCAAACCCGCCCAGAATCCCCGAAAGTGACGGCGGAGTCGGGATGGTGGGGCTGCCTGTACCGCCACCAAAGCCACCAGTACTACCTGTTCCACCACCGGTAGTCAAAGACCCGGAAAAGAAGCTCATGGAAGCACTGGGAGTGCTGGATGAGCCAGAAATGGTGGCACCGCTTGCGCCGCCAGCCGATGTTCCTCCAGCCAGTGCCGATCCCGATACGGCGAGGGCCAGCAAAGCACTTGACGCGGCGCTGATAAATTGCGTTTTACGAGCAGACATGATTCTCTCCGAGCTTGCGCTTATCTGAGGAAATTGAACGGCATACCGGCGGTCACAATCACGTTGAAACCGGCAGGTGTGCGATTGGTGATGTCGGCAAACAGCACGTTCATAACCAGCGGAAAACTTCTGACCGGAACGAAGGACAGGTTGGCGTTCAGCCCTTTGCCACTCCAGCCGATACTGGTGCCAAACTGGTCGTGCAACTGGATGCCAATGTCACCAAAAACACTGTATTGCGCACCGGAATCCATGTCATTGGAAAAGTTGCCATTACCGACGCCCAGCGACACATTCAGAGGGACCGTGCCAGAACCAAACGGGTTCTTGACTGGAGTCAAGCCGCTCAGGACGAGGTAGTTGCTTGCAACATCGGGTGCCAGACCGCCTTTGGTGGGCCAGGTCGAGCTGCAGGCATCGCTTCCACTGCAGGCAAAGTTATTGCGGCCCAGTGCGACCGACAGATATCCGCGATCACCCTCGTACAGCATGCGGTGAACCTTTGCATCGAAGCTCCAGTTGTCACCAAAGTTGCGCATCGACAACATGTTGGCCGAGACTTCGAGACCGACGAATTTGCGCGAGTCCAGCAAACCGGCTGTGAAAGACATGCTACCGTCATCTTCACTGCGCAGGTTGTCGCTGCCTGAATAGGCGACACCCACCATCACGTCACCCCAGTTGGCACCAAAGCCTGATGGAATGCCAGCACCCAGTGACGGGTAGTAGAGTCGTTCCAGTGTCAGGGGAGAAATCGTGTTGACCTGCGACATTGCCGAGCGCAGATCACGTTCCTGATCTTCGGTAATCTGAACGACTGGCGTTTGAGTGGTGGAAGTGGATGCTGCTGTCTGTGCAGCAGCATGGGAGAACGCACCGGCACCGATCGCCAGGCCCAGAGCGCTCGACGTCACGATTTTGTTCAGTGCTGATCTCGCAGATTTGGATTGCCCGATCATGGTGATCCTCTTGTTAGGCTAAATACGATGTGGAGTTATACATACGACTGATGCAGCAAGAACGCGGCAAACTTCATCTTTCTGGTTGATGCCGGGCATTCTGGAAACCTCAGTGGTGAGCCGACAGCAAGCGCCGCTTGTTGACTGATCGTGAATCCCGGGCAGGCCTCAAATGACCGAACCTGAAGCTAAATTGTCAGTACACTGCAAACCAGGTCTGGATGTTGAGTAACCAATCATTGATCAATCACTGATCATCAGAAGCAGTATAAATAAAATCGGACCCTATCTCAAAGTTTTTCTAAGATACAGAGCGGTTCATGGTGCTCAGTTAACAACGTTCTGTGAACGGCGGGCTAATCACCCGGATAACAGGCCGATGCAGGACTACTCACCTCAACAGTGTGCAGGATGCATGTATGACTGGTTGCACCTCCCCCGGGCGTCTGGTTTTATTCGGTCAGCTTTTGTCTTTCACAATCTACTGATTCCGCGACCTGGAGTGGGACAAAAGCCTGTTTCGTCAGGCTTCTGTCCCGGATGATCTTCATCCAGAATCACCCGAGACCGCTGCGCCTGCTGCGTGCCCCAGGTATTGATGGGTGCCGCCAGCGCGTCATCCCCAGCGCTTCGCTCAGACGGCAAACTACACATCGAAGGGCGTGTTTCTATTGCCCTTACGCCGACACGACTGCGTGCGAGGTGGCTGCGCTGGTCTACGCTGCTGGCCGTTGCGGTTTCCTGATGCGGTCAGTCTGTTTGACCCGTGGCCTGACCGACCCACGAACGGAGCCGGAGCACGGCAGAGGCCTTCTTGTGGACGGTCAGTTCCAGCTCGGTGATCCAGCGATGTAACGAATTTTCGGGGGTATTCAGAGGGGCACTCGAGGCCGGGAGATGTATGTTCAGGCCAGATCTGGCCCGAGCCAATGACGTGTCTTTTTTGCAACACCTGTGAGCCTGTTGTGAGCATTCTGCGTGCCTTCGCTCCTGGGCGTTGATCCAAGGTAAGCGGCAAGCCGCCTGGACAAAGCGGTCCGCCCGAATCCGTGGTTGCCCGTTTGTGTCCGTTCCTGCCAGATCGCTTGTTCAGGGTGATATTGTTGGCTACGCTAGGCAGTCCATGCAGAACAGCGACCCGGTCAAGCGTACTCAGTGCCGCTGCAGTCTGTACCCAATTACCCACTCGCGATAGAGGAAGTACACGTGAAACAGGATGACCTGCTCTCCAGGGCAATCAGCTTTCTGGATGATGAATGGATTGCTCAGGATCCGGTGCTCGCACCCGTGATGCCGATCGTGCTCGGGCGTGGCGTCGGACAGGACTGGCACAAGGCGGGCACTTTCAAACACCATCTGGTGGGTGTGGCGCGCAGTCTGTCTCTCTGGAATCAACCAGACGATGTCCGTCTGCTTGGATTGCTTCACAGCGTCTACGGCAATGCCCAGGTCGACATCATGAAGTTCGATCCGGCCTCTGAGCGCGGGCGCGTCCGGGACCTGGTCGGTGAATCTGCCGAGCGATTGATCTACCTCTACTGCGTGATTGCCCGTGTGGATCTGGTGCGGGCACTGTTTAATAACGAGATTCGGGGTGACGGCAGTCTGGCGCTCGACTCGTCTGACGGACCAGTTACGCTTGAAGCGCGCGACGTGGCTGCATTTGCGATCGTGACCATGGCTGATATCTGTGAGCAGTGGTACAGCTGGCAGGACGATATCTATTCCGGGTATCCGGATTACGAGGCGCAGAGTGCCGCGACTCACTGGGTGGCGGGGCTGTGGCCAGGTCCGATGCGACCTACGACCTACCGGATCAGTCAGGTTTCGCTTCTGGGGCAGTGTCTGCAACATCCGGCAATCAAAGATTTGCTCCCGGTGCCGCTCGTGTTTGACGGCTGTCAGCACGCGCTTGACCGACGCAAGGAAGCTGCGGCGACTGCGTTGTACTGGTCAGTGATTCAGCAGCAGCAACCCATGGTGTCGCCCGAGGCAACCATCGATGTGCTTGAACAGTGCATAGAGAACAACCCCTGGGTGGCCGAACCGTACTTTCTGCTGGCGCAACTGCACCTGACTGCCGGTCATTTTGAGCCGGCACTCCAGGCAGCTACGACTGGTTTGCAACGTACGGCTGAGTGGGGCAATTCCTGGGACAAGCGCGTTGGGTGGGACGCCTGGGTCTCGTGGGGCCGCATACTTGAACAATCAGCCCGGAATCGCACCTGGCCGCAGCAACTCAACAAGCTAAATAATGTGGCACTGAAATTCTGATCCCCAAGACAACGGGCCCGCTCAGGCGTGCCTGTTGGTGATGTAACGAAGCGCTATCGCGATGGGGTGGTTTCACTTTTCCGGTCACTTTTCGTGAGCGTCCAGTAACAGCCCTTCAATCAGCATCTTGGGAATAATGAGTCCGAGTGTCATGACCAGCACGATCAGGAGAGCGGCTGTGCCGTCGGCGGCAGATTGTGCGAGGACCGGCAACGGGGTTGCTGCCCCTTGCACATAGATATTGATCAAACCATCTGCGAACCTGAACACAAATATTCCGGGCATCAACGAGACGACTGAGGCGAAGGCGAGCGCGGCAAATGGCAAGTTCAGACGACGCGAAAGAAACGTCTGCACCGAGCCTGCGATAATGCAGGCGATCAGTGCGCCTGCGACCACACCACCACCAAGGTCCAGTACCCACCAGCGACTGCCATGAGCAATCATCCCGACGATGACCGGTACGGATGCGATCGTCCAGGGCAACGAGAAAAAGGCCGCGAAGGCAGCGACTGCGACCCCTGCGGCCAGAATGTCGAGCCACAACGGCGTGCTGGCCAATGACCCGTCAGAGGCCAGCGACCCGCCAGTCACAGACAAGCCCAGCAACAGGCCAGTGCAAACCGCCAGCAGAATCATGGCGCTGTAGGTTAGCCGGTGCAACCCGAGTCCGAGACGGCCTCGCACGAGGTCAAGGGATGCGTTCAGGATATGTGCGCCAGGAACCAGGATCATGCAAGGTGCGATCTCCACAAACTGTAGTCCTGCGTCCGAGAGAAAGTGCTGGGCCAGGCCACCGGTCAGTCCAGCGATCAGCGCCGCGACCAGAGGCTGCACGTACAGATTGCAAGAGCGGGCGGCCAGCAGACGGCGAACCCCTGCGCCGAGGGTGGCTGCCATGAAAATAAGGAGCAGGGTGCTCAGGTCAGAAACTCCGAAGATAATGCCCAGTGCACTGGCGCCTAACCCCGCCATCAGAATGAACCGCAGATGACTGGCTGGTGGCAGATGGGCAATGGCCTGCAAATCCTCAAGCGCACGCCCGAGGTGTTCAGGGCTCAGCCGTTGTGCATCCTTGCAGATCCGGTTGATGTAACCCAGCGTTCGGGAAACCTTGTTCATGTCGACCCCGACTGGTCGAACCACCACGAGCTCGGTGGTCACCTGCTTCGAAAGCATGCCAGCCACTTTGCCGCCTGGTTGTTCGGATGGCTCCTTGTCGATGGGCACGATCTGGCAGGCAATCCCTTCCCACTGTGGCACCATCTGGATTTGCAGGCCGTATGCAGTGGCCAGTCGCGTGGTGTCCTGAATCACGCGGTGTGTGGTCTGACCGTTGGCCATGAGCAGGGTGATGACCTGGTGGATGATCTCGATGGGTGTCGTGCTCATGCGTCTGCTATGCCTGAATCTTCTTGAGTCGGGATATGTCGGTTTTAGGGCGCGAAACCGTGAAGGAAGTAACCAAACCGAATGACCAGACCAAGTACACCATGCCGCGCGATCAAACTTGACCGCTTTTTTCGGTACGGTGTCAACGGAGGGGTGACGGTGACTGTTTCGCTGCCCCCCGTTGGTGTCATTGCCGGGTGGATTGCCGCAAGCAATCCACAGCCCTGGTCGATCAGTTGGTATAAACCGGCTTGTAGGCCATGTTTCTGATATGAGCCTCGATATCAGCCGGTTTCTCGACCCGAGCCAGATCTTGCTCGAATATGTACTCGGCAATACGGGCCGCCGTATGCAGTGAGGCATCCAGTATCTGGGACTGAGGCGGGTAGATCAGACCTGTATCGAGCTCGGCCTGGTTGACCTGTTCAGCAACCGCTTTGGCGGCGACGATGAACATCTGTTCTGTCACGCGCCTGGCGTCGGTTGCCAGCACTGCCATGCCCATGGCCGGGAAGATGTACACGTTGTTGCCCTGGCCGGGCACGAACGTTTGACCCATGTAACTGACCGGCTGAAAAGGGCTTCCACTGGCAAATATCGCCTTGCCTCTGGACCATTTGTAGGCCTCTTCTGCAGTGCACTCCGAGCGTGAGGTCGGATTGGAGTACGGAAAGATGATGGGCCGCTCATTAACAGCCGACATGGCTTCGATCACCGGCTGATTGAAGAGCTTGGGAACTGTGCTGACCCCGACGATGCCTTGCGGTTTGATCATGTTGATGGCATCGACAAAAGAATTGCAGGGCTTGCTGTCGTGTGCAAACGGTTTCTGGAAGTCCGCGAGATCGGTGCGGCTGCTCTCGACCAGACCATTGATATCGAACAGCCAGTTGCGAGCGCGCGCTTGCTCGATGGTCAGCCCTTCCATCACCATCGCCTGACTGATCAGTTCGGCAATGCCGGTGGCAGCCGACCCGGCACCCATGAACAGGAAGGTCTGGTCAGTGAGTTTCTGTCCGGAAATCCGCAATGCACCGTAGATACCGGCCAGTGCGACGCCAGCGGTTCCCTGGATATCATCGTTGTAGGTGCAGATCTTGTCCTTGTATCGCGCCAGGATCGGCACAGCGTTGAAGTTTGCAAAGTCTTCCCACTGGATGCAGCTACTGGGGTACATCGTCTGGACCGCATCGACGAACTCTTCAATGAACGCGTCGTATTCCTCGCCCCGCACTCTGGGTTGCTGCAGCCCGAGGTACAGGGGGTCTTCGAGCAACGTGTGATTGTTGGTGCCAACATCGAGCGTGATCGGGAGGGTCAGCTCAGGTGGCACGCCAGCGACTGCCGTATAGAGCGCCAGTTTGCCGATCGGGATGCCCATTCCACCTACACCCAGGTCACCGAGTCCGAGAATGCGTTCGCCGTCGGTCACGACAATGAACCTGACATCCTTCTGGGGCCAGTTCGCCAGCAACTCCTTGACCCGTCCTTTGGCTGTAATGGGCAGGTAAAGGCCGTGTGCACTACGAAAGATGTGATCGAACTTCTGGCAGGCTTCACCGACTGTAGGGGTGTAGACCAGCGGCATGAAACGTGCTGGATCAGACATCAGCACAGCATAGAACAGCGTCTGATTGCGACTTTGCAGATCCATGAGGAACAGATAACGCTGCAGGTCGTTGTCGAGCATGTCAAGTTGGGTGTGCACGCGTGCGATTTGCAGTTCGAGTGTGTCGACGCCGGGGGCAATAGTCCTTCCAGACCGGACTGCTGACGGGCCTGCTGGCTAAATGCGGTGCCACGGTTCTGAACGGGGTCATGCAACAGGGTATAGCCACTGGCTGAAGGACTGTTCGACATGAAATGACTCCTGAATGAGCGATTGGGTTGTAATGAAACGTGATTTGAAAGCTTGACTTGCTACGAGGCCGCGAGCTGTGCGATGGGTGTGCATGCAGCCAGGCGGGTGTGCCAGACGGCAACCCCGCCTGTCTGTCTGTGTATCGGGCTTCTAGAGCTGGTTCTCTGGCTTGCGGTTTCTTATCTGGGTTGATCGGCGTGAGCCACGTAGGGGTGCACCATCTTGGATGGGTCCACAACCTGGTCAAACTCCTCTTCAGATACAAATCCCAGATCCAGTGCGGCCGCCTTGAGTGTCATGTCGTGATCCATGGCATGGTGTGCGATCTGGGATGCCTTGTCATAGCCAATGACCGGCGCGAGCGCGGTGACCAGCATGAGCGAGCGTTCGACGTACTCGGCAATCTTCTTGTGATTGGGCTCTGTCCCTTCAACCAGATACTTGCGGAAATTCTGGCAACCGTCTGTCAGCAACGTGATCGAGTGCGCGATGTTGTAAATCATGAGTGGCTTGTACACGTTCATCTCGAGGTAGCCGCTCGCACCCCCAAATCCCACTGCGACATCGTTTGCCATGACTTGTGCGGCCAGCATGGTGAGCGCTTCGGCCTGGGTCGGATTGACTTTGCCCGGCATGATCGATGAGCCCGGCTCGTTCTCCGGAATATGTAATTCTGCAAAGCCTGCTCTGGGTCCGCATGACAGCAGGCGGATGTCGTTACCGATCTTGAAAAGCGATGCCGCCATGGTGCGCAGCGCACCTGACAGGTGAACCAATGCATCATGCGAGCCCTGAACGGTGAACTTGTTGGGTGCCGTGATGAACGGAAGGCCGGTCAACCTGGCAATTTCACTCGCCACAGCTGCGTCGAATCCGGGTGCCGCGTTGATCCCGGTGCCCACTGCCGTGCCGCCTAGTGCAAGGTGATACACACTCTTGAGCGAGTCTGTGATTCTTTCCATGCCATCGTCGAGCATGCCGACATATCCAGACCACTCCTGACCCAGCGTGAGCGGTGTGGCGTCCTGCATGTGCGTGCGACCAATCTTGACGATGTCCTTCCATGCCTCGGCTTTTGCGTGCATGGCATCGCGCAGACCTTGAACGCCGGGGATCAGTCTTTGCGTGGTGTTGACCGCTGCGGCAATATACATTGCAGACGGAAACGAGTCGTTAGACGACTGCGACATGTTGACGTGATCGTTTGGGTGCACCGGGGTCTTGCTGCCCAGTGCGGTGCCAGCAAGCTGGCAGCAACGATTGGAGATCACCTCGTTGACGTTCATGTTGAACTGGGTGCCGCTACCGGTCATCCAGACGTGTAGCGGGAACATGTCATGGTGCTGGCCATTCAGGATCTCGTCGCAGACCTGGTTGATCAGGTCATGCTGCGTGTCGCCAAGACGACCGCTGGCATGGTTCACATTGGCAGCAGCCTTCTTGAGCGTGGCGTAGGCGGTAATCATTTCCCGAGGCATCAAGTCCTTGCCAATGCTGAAATGTTCGAGCGAACGTTGTGTCTGGGCTCCCCAGAGTTTGTCCTCGGGGACTTCGACCACGCCGAGACTATCGGATTCTTTTCGTACACCTGTCATGATGATTCCTCTATCGGAAAAACGTGTTGCTGTATCGGGTAGGGCGGTTGGGGCTGTCGCGCATGCCGGGCTATCTGGCTCACTGCACTGACTCACTGTGTCAGACATTTGGTCCAGAGCCTTGCCTGGGTCTGTGCAAGATTCTCCGGTTCCTGCGCATACGAGATGTGCCTCTGCCCCCTGGCGAAACCGGATGGCGCGCTACGACAGGGCGGCAATGGGTAACTGGTTTGCAGTAAGAGGTGGAATCTGTCGGATCGGCAAGCGCTGCGCCGGGGTGGCTGCCGTGAAATCATCGAGTGACGAGATTCGTCGGCCGGGTGACTACTTTGAAAGTAATGAGTGTTCTGGTTGTATTTGTTGACCTGATCACTCGGACGGTGTTGATCGTGCTGGTGACGATGTTTGATATGTGGCACAGTCCCACCATGAAAATAGCCACAGCCCCGAAGGGTCTGGATTCGAGACAACCAGATCAGTGTGAGATGGACAGTCGACATCCAAGCGCATTCAGCAGGCACCATTCACCTTTTATTGACAACATGCATGACAGGATTCTTTGCTTTTTTTAGCATGTCTGCAAGATATTTGGCAGTCACCTCAGGTGCGAATGTGGGGCTTTGTAAAAAGTATTGATCTGCCGCATGTCAAAGACGACCTCCCAGGCCTGAATGTGCTCGTTTCTCACTGATTCTTACTGCCACAGATTCCATGGACGCTGACCGCACAATCCACTGCGGTGCGCGAGCATGACACGCGCTACAGATAGAAGCGATGTGTCGATCAATGGGTCTATCGATAAAGCAAAGATGGGCTGGTGCTGGCGACCTTGGTGTCTGGTGCCTGCACATGTCTGGCAAATGCGCGAACGGAAAGCTCCGCGCCACGCATGCTGTCATCCAGTGGGTAGGTCAGAGCCGGGGATGGGGTGTACCAGACAGTGTCGTGTCTGGTTCCGTTCACGTACACGTAAAAGGCGTATTCGAGTGTGGCATTGGCTGCGAATACGTCTCGTACAGATGCTGTTGCCACCAGGGAGTTGCCCAGAATCTCGATGCGACATCTGATCAGTGTCTTGCTGTGCACCAGTCCCATGTCAACGAAGGGCAACGACTCGAACGCCTCGTCAGACAGGTCCGATAGGGAAGGGTTGACCGGGATGTCCAGTAGTTCGGGCCACAGCATCTCGAGGCACCCGTACATGCCCCGGGCTTCAAGCCAGTCATCAAATGGCAGTGACATGAAAAGTCGCAGGACTTCCCGGCAGTTAAAGATGCACACCGTTTCGAAGGCGATGTCGCTTTCTCGCACTAGCCCTGACTGCCAGACTGCAATGCTGTGTTCGAGTTCATACAAGGTCATCACATCAAAACCCAGGCTGCCTTCCAGCAATCCGCTCAGACGCAGATAGCGCTCGGACTGGGTCAGCACGAACGGATGCGTTTTGCAGAGGGCTTCTTTGCAGTAGATGGCAGCAAACTTCTCGATCAGGCTGGCTTGGCCATTGGTGATGCGTCCGACCGCGCCCCGGTGGTAGTAGGCTCTGAGTGCTTCGCCGATGTTCGAGCGCAGATGCAGGTCGTATCCGGGTATCTGGGTCGCGTAAGCGTGCGCCAGTGGATAGAAATGCTCGAACGTATTGTTTTGTTTGAGGTCCTTCAATAGCCGGGTGTATGCAGGGTCCGACGGCGGGTGCTCGTAGTCAAACGTGACGTTGTGAATCTGCAGTCCAAACCGGCCTGCGATCTGGTTGGCAAGCGCCACATCCACATAGTTCACGGGCTCCCGGGCTCGCGTGTAACAAAAGAACGAGAGACGGGGCAAGGAAGTTCGGCATGCCGCCAGTGTCAGTCGGCTGTCCAGTCCTGCGGTTAGAGACGCCACGGTTTTGTAGTTGCGCGAGAACGACTCGACGGTGCGACGAAAAAGGGTTGAGCAACGGCTAACAACCTCGTCAAGCGAGAGCTCCTTTCTGGGATTTCTGGGAAATATGCGCGTGAGATGATTGTCCGTCAGACGCAATGCGTTGTTCGAAGGAAGTTGATAGACGTGTTCATAGAGCGTTGCAAACCCGGGCAGGTAGCTCATGTTGTATGGGCGAGGTCTGGCTTCGCTCAAGAATGTCTGAACAGCCGGGTCGAGTCGGCACCCGATTACCGGCCCAAGTGCTTGTGCAAGCAAAGAGGGGTGGGAGGAAATGATCCCGGCACAGGCTTCCGAGTAAAAGACGCTGCGCATTGAGGTGGCGTCTGACACGACCTGCAATTCGCAATGATCGGCAGATTTGTAGAAGCAGACGAATCGGCCCGAACACAGATCCAGCGCATCGAGAAACGCGTCCATTCCGCTCAGAAGCCGTCTTGCCAGCATTGCCGAGATGTCCGGGCAATCCTGATGGTCAGGCTGGCCGGGATCGTCAGCCAGCGAAACAACGTGTCCGAGCAGTAGCACATAGCAGTTATCTCGACTTGCGACGCTGATCGGCAGGCGCGAGTCGTACTGAAGGGTGATCTGGCGGTCTTGATGGGTGCGCCACTGCGCGCACCACCCGTCATGCCCCATTGGAGCTGGTCGTGCAGACTCTGGCGAGAGATGCCCGGGGTCGACCTGGATGGGTTCAGGCAGTGCGCCGATTCCATGGACACCGGTGAACTCTGACGTCGCTCCCAGGCGGCCAGATATCCCGGGCAACCAGGCCAGATAGCCCCTGGCATACAAAGATGACTGCAGTCCAGGCGACTGTATGAGCGATTGCTGGTTTTCGGTGGGGCTTGCCTCAGAACACCCGCCAGTTTGACACGCATGGTGCCGGGCATTTTTCAGTGAATCTAGCATGAGTGCCTTTGGGGAGTACATCGGCTTCTTGTTTGCACGATTGCCCTGTCTGAAGTCCAGTTTCTGCCTGGCAATCTGATCACTGTCGACAGACACCTTGCTATCTTGCCATTTTGCGATCTTGCGAAACGTCGGGACCGCGCAATGTATCAGCTTGATGGTACCAGTGATACTAATATAAATTTACCGGTCTGTCGGGTAGTGAAGTATGGCCGCTTTTGATTTGTCCCCGCGTCTTCTGATTTCGCTGTCAATGCTATGCAAAAGACAGCTTCGCACTGGCGAATTGCAGTCTGGCCAGTCGTGCATACAGTCCGCCCTGTGTGATCAGGTCCCGGTGCAGGCCTTGCTCGACAATGCGGCCGTTATCCATTACCAGAATCCAGTCTGAATTCTGAACGGTTGCCAGACGGTGAGCGATGGTTATTGATGTCCTGCCCGGCAGAACCGTATTGAGGGCGTGTTGTACCTCGCGTTCGGATTCGGCATCCAGTGCACTGGTGGCTTCGTCGAGCAGCAGGATGGGCGGGTTCTTGAGAATTGCCCGGGCGATCGAGATACGCTGCTTCTGTCCACCAGAAAGACGCACGCCACGTTCGCCCAGAAAGCTCTGGTATCCCTGCGGCAGTGCTGAGATGAAACCATGCGCGTGGGCACTGATGGCAGCAGCTATCACTTCGTCGTCTGTGGCATCAAGCCGCCCGTAACGTATATTCTCCATGGCAGTGGATGCGAAGATCACGGGCTCCTGAGGAACAATTCCGATCTTGTGTCGAAGCTCGTTCAAAGGCCACTGGGTAATGTTGCGCCCGAGTACATCAATGTGACCTGCCGAGGGTTCATAAAACATCAAAAGCAGCGAGAACAGGGTGGTTTTACCCGCGCCAGATGGGCCGACCAGTGCGTAGCGAGCCCCGCTTGCAATGGTCAGGTTCAAGTGATCCAGTGAGGGTGCATCAGGCCGGGAAGGGTAGTAGAAAGTCGTGTCGACGAACTGAATGGCTGGTTCTGGCCTTGACCCAGGCTCAGATGGCGGTGAACAGCCAGTCGGGGCATCTTGTACATGGACATCCATGGAGTCTGATGTCTGAAGTGGCTGGCAAGCGGTTTCGTGCACCGCCTGTTTCTGATCGGGGTCTGCCTGCATCAACTCGACCAGTCGCTCGGTGGCCCCTGCTGCGCGCTGCAGGTCTCCCCAGGTTTCAGACAGAGCGCCAATCGAACCGGCAACAAACACGGCATACAGGACGAACTGGGTGAGCTGGCCAATGGTCATGCTGCCATCTGCTACCTGACGTGCACCCATCCAGAGCACAAACACGATCACCGAGAACGTCATCATGATGGCCAGTGCGGTCAGCGCAGATCGCATGCGGATGCGCTTTCTGGCTTCGTTAAAGGCTAGTTCAACGGCGTTCTCGTATCGCTTCTGTTCATGCGACTCGCGCACGAAAGCCTGAACGGTCGTCATGGCATTGAGTACCTCGCCAGCCATGGCACTGGTGTCTGCAACTTTGTCCTGGCTGGCTCGTGAAATCTTTCTGACGCGTCTGCCCAGTGCCCAGAGTGGCAGCACCACACCAATCAATAGTGCAATCATGATGCCGGCAAGCGTCGGGCTGGTGATCAGCATCATGGCCATGCCGCCAACGAGCATGACTGCGCTTCGCAATGCAATTGAAACGCTCGATCCAACCAGTGTCTGGACCAGTGTGGTGTCACTGGTCAGACGGGAGAGCACCTCACCGGTCTGCAATGTTTCGAAGTAGGCGGGATTCTGGCGAAGGATGTTTCGATAGACGGTCTGCCTGATATCGGCCACGACCCGCTCGCCTAGCCACGACATTATGTAATAGCGCCCGGATGTGGCCAGGGCGAGCACCATTGCAACGATTAGCAGATTCAAGAATTTTCGGTTGACGGTCTCGCTGGTCAGTCCTGTGTCGACCAGATCCCGAAATGCCAGTGGTACGGTGAGCGTAGCGGCTGCCGCCATGACTAGTAAAAACAGCGCAAGTAGCCACTGCGCCCGGTATCGGGCGATCACTCGATATTCTTTGAGCCAATGGGTGATGCTGCCGAGTCTGGGTGTCATTTGCGAAAATGAACTACTTTACCCTATGCGCAGCAAAGGATGGCGTTTCACGGGGAGGATGAGTCCCCGTCTCGGCCAGGAACTGGCCGGGTTCGAGTTTGCGGGTTGGTGCGTCCACCCATTGGCCACCCAATCGCCACCCATTGGCCACCAGTTTCCAGCACTTTGTCGCGAAACAACGATGTGAACCGCCCAGGGGCGGTGTCCAGAATGTCCTACATGAACGCTCCGGTTCAGGCCCGCTTTTTGCGCGACCTGCCTGCCCGGTTCCTCCACAGTGCCAGCGGCGCTTACCTCTCCAGCCAGTTGGGGCGGCTTTGCCTGCTGGCCGCAAGCGCCCCCGCTACAACGACGCAAGGAGTTGAGCGGTGGGAGAGTTCATCTGGAATTTCGAGCATTCTGTCGATGTCAATCATGCCAATGCTGGATCTGCAGCAACCGTTGGAGCTGAATCCTGTACGGTAGCTCTTCGCATTGCTCGCCTGTCTGATTCGTTAAAAGGTCTGCCACGGTGCATAGTGCAGCGGTTATCCCAAATCACAACATCATTTGTCCGCCAGCGATGGCGGTAAGTGAATTCGGGACGAGTGGCAAACTGCATCAATTCATCAAGTAGTCGCAGGCTGTCTTCCTTGTTCATCTGACCGATATGAGAAATATGAGATGCTAAGTACAGCGACTTACGACCTGTGGCTGGATGCGTTCTGACGAGAACCTGCTGTACCGGGGGTTGGCGCTGGCACCAGTCGTCTGGAACCGAGTCAACTTTGAAACCGGTCAGCATCCGTGAGTGGAAATAGTCATGCGTTGCAATTAAGGGTTCAAACTCCACTTTCCTCTCATTTTCTAAAGCATCCCAAGCCGCACGCATATCTGCAAATTCTGTTGCTCCACCGACAGGAGTCACTTCTTGAGCTGAGAGTATCGATGTAGGTGGCTACATATGGCGAGATGCATACTCTTTAAAAATCTCCACCATACAGAAATTATGCACTCGTAAGTTGAACGATTACAAATCAAAAGGGGGGATTTTCCCTTCAACTCACAAAAAACTTCCTTTAGGCTTCAGCAACCAGTGCGATGTCCCCATGACCGGTTTCGTACTGCACCTTTCTCGTGCCGATGGATTCTGCTCAGTTGCCCCTTGATCGCCAGCGTCCGCTTAATGATGAGGAAGTCGATGAGAGCCGCTTTCCCTTGGGAGTCCGCAAGCGCGTCGATGCTGGACTTGTTGGTGCGTTGTGCGGTCAGAAATCGTGGCATGCCTCTACCCTGGGGTTGTTGTTTTCATCTGTTCAGAAAACCACCATTTTCCGAATACATCGGCGAATGCGACAACATGAAATGAACCTGCTGCAACCGCCTGGAACACGCGAGGGTACGATCATGAAAACAGTAAGCGCCACCGTCCCTGTGACTGTGAAGGCAGAAGTGGCTACCGTCCTGGCCGAACACGGCATCAGCATGACGGCCTTCGTGCGTCAGTTGCTGACCCGTGTGGCGGCCCGCGATGCTGAAACGCTGGCATGGCTCGATGAGGCCCGCAGATGACCAAGCCGCGTTACACGTTGGACGAACTGCTGGCTGGAGCCGAAACCTCCGGGGCCTACCCGTTATCGCCTGAAGAACGAGAATGGGTTGATGCCCCGGCAGTTGGCCGCGAGGTGTTGGTCGAGGACTTGCAAAGCGCGCAAGCCATACATGCGTATCTGGCCCACGCCGAGGCCTCTGGTGACGCGGCCTATATTGAGCACGCCCGCGAAATCGCGGCCCAGGCAAAGATCAGCATCAGGGGTGAGCCATAGCGGTCGTGTTTAGGGTCAAACCCCAGATCTGCTGAATATCATCGCTTGGTACGACTAAGGTGGGCAGATGCACCCCATTGAGCGTGCCGCCGAACTGCGCACTCGTTTAGTGAGGGTTCACCCGTTCGTTGATGGCAATGGCCGCACCGCTCACCCGCTGCTGAACTTCGAACTTCCTTCATGTGCATGCCCAACATTCGCTCCCACAGCGGGTTTTGTGGATCGATAGCCTGCGCAGGCTCCAATCGATTGGCTCGAAAAGGCAACGATTTCGATGATGGCAGAACGACCATGTGGTTCGCATAGCCATCTGCCATGGGGAACCGAACCGTTTTGAAACCTTAAGGTTGCAAAAATCCAGCTACCATGAGATTATAGCGCTCGTGTTGTCCATTAAAAGTTACATTATGAAGATGCTCAAGTCCATGTACGCTTTGTCTCCGATGATTGCGAAAGCACGCAAAGAAAAGGGGATGACACAAGCCGCGCTGGCTCAAGCCATTGGCGTAAGCCGCAAAACCGTTTCCGAAATGGAGAGCGGCGACATTCGCAAAGTGGCCTTGGGTACCGTTGTCGAAGCTTTGCGCGCCGTGAACTATCGCATTGACGTAGGGCCAAATGTACCGCCTGATGCCGAAGAGCTGCTTCGCATGAGTTATGCGCGCAGATTGAACAAAAACAATAGCGAGTCGGCTTGATATGCGCTCATTAAACATCTTCGTGAACAAAAGACATGTTGCGACCCTTCACGAGGAGGCGGCAACATCGGGCCGACCAGGCTATCGGTTGCTCTACGAAGATCATGTCAGACCCGATGAACACATTTCTCTAACCTTGCCGGTCTCTAAAAAGGCTTATTTTTTTGATGATATGCCATTTTGCCTGAAACAGAATTTCCCTGAGGGTGAGCGGCTCCAGAAGTTCCTTGAGTTGCGACGCTACGTTGATGTTTCTGACGATTTTGGCATTTTGTCCATCATCGGGCAAAACATGGTGGGCCGAGTCAGCGTGTCGCCAGGCAAAGAACCTCCCAACGCAACAACACCGATTATCGCGCTTGATGAGATCACAAAAAGCGGACGCGAACATTTTGAGAGGATTTTGCTTGATTATGGATCAGGACAGGGTGTTTCTGGCGTTCAGAAAAAAATCCTGGCACAGACCGATCCGCGAGCAGGAAAAAGAGATTTCAGCAAGCGTGATCCACGTACTGTTCTTAGCGAAAAATTCATTATCAAGGGGTTTGTTGAAGAAGACTTTCCTGCGTTGGCCGAAAATGAATTCTGGACAATGCGCGCTTCACAACGATCCGTTATCAACACGGCAAACACCCACCTTTCGCAAGACTTATCCGTCATCGCGGTGGAGCGCTTTGATACTCTGCCAGATAGCGACAACCGTCTTTGCCTTGATGAGGCCGGGGCTCTCATGGGATTTTCCAATGATCAGAAATACCTGGCGAGTTATGAGGTTGTTGCAGATGCGATTTACCGTTTTTGTGGTAACAAAAAGGCTGATGGTCTGGCGTTTTTCTCCCAGCTGGCTTTCATGGTCGCAACACAAAATGGAGATGCGCACCTAAAGAATTTCGCCATCCTGAGTGACGGGAAAGCGCAGCCTCGACTTTCACCCGCTTATGATCTTGTTTCAACGTGCGCCTATGTTGATTATGGCAAGGGGGAATTTGAAAATCCAGCGCTAACGCTGGACAACGAAAGGTGGGAAAAGCACTGGTGGAGCCTGGACGCTCTTTTCCAGTTTGGCAGGTATGCGCTAGAGCTGGATGAGGCGGATATGGAGTCGGTGGTTGGCGCCATTGGAAAAGGCTTGACGGACACTGTGTATGAAATGCAAAAGGCAGCTAAAAGCCCCTCATTTCGAGACCTAATCATGCCCAAGATGGTTGAACAATGGCTCAACCCTTTTAGTGGCGCAACACACCTTCCTCCAGGCTGCGTTGAAAAGTAAGAAATCGAAATCGAGAAAATCCTGCCAGCCTTTGGGCTTAAGCCAGACACGGAAACCGAGATCATGCCGTTCATCAACACCAGGATCGATGTCTTCTGGCACGTCCCTCTGTGTCAGAATGGTTGTCGCCTCGATAAGTTTTGAACCCGAGGGTGGTTTTGGAAGATCAAATTGGCCAGATACGGACAAGCATTTAAAGACAAAGCAGTGGCACGGTTGTTGCCTCCCGAGAGCGCTTCGCTGGAAAAGGTTTCTCGTGAGTTGAGTATTTCTGTTCAAACCCTTGAGCGCTGGCGTGCGCAAGCTTTGACCATGCCCGCTCGCGAGCGGGCATGGTCAGCGGCGGCTCGATTCGAGGCGGTGCTCGTCACCGCAGCCATGGACGAGGCAGGCAAGAATGCGTGGTGCCGGGAGAAAGGCATCTACCCCCAGGAGCTTGATCAATGGCGACAGACAGCGACCCAGTCGCTGGCCGATCCGCAGGATCAGGCGAGTGCCAATGGCCAGCGATCCAAGGTCGATCGCAAGCGGATCCGGGAGCTCGAGCGCGATCTCAATCGCAAGGACAAAGCACTGGCAGAAACCGCCGCCTTGCTGGTGCTTTCAAAAAAGCTCTCGGCGATCTTTCCAAAGGACAGGGGCGAGGACGAATGATTGCCCTGAAAGATCGCCAGACACTTGTCCAGCACATTGATACAGCCCATCAGCAAGGGGCCAGGCTTGACCGTGCCTGTTCACTGGCGGGTCTGACCATCCGGACGCTTCAGCGATGGAAACGTGATCAAGACAAACTCACGGTGGGTGATCGTCGCCCGCTTGCTGCCCGACCAACCCCGGCCCATGCACTGACACCGCAGGAACGTCAGCGGATTCTGGACGTGGCCAATGAAAGCCGGTTTGCTGACTGTCCGCCTGCGCGCATCGTGCCGATGCTGGCTGACGAAGGCGTTTATATCGGCTCTGAGGCTACGATCTCTCGCGTACTCAGGCAGCACGGGCAGACCACTCACAGAGGCCGTACACGCCCGCCACAGCCCTCCAGAAGACCCACCACGCACGTGGCCACGGGACCGGGTCAGGTCTACTGCTGGGACATGACTTATCTGCCTACGCACGTGCAAGGACACTGGTTCTACATGTATCTCATTCTGGATCTGTACAGTCGAAAGATCATCGGGTGGGAGGTGCATGAAAAGGATGATTCAACTCATGCTGTCGCCTTGCTCAAGCGCACGGCGCTGGCTGAAGGGGTGCATGCCATGGCCGACAAGCCCGTCATGCATGGTGACAATGGCAGCACACTGAAAGCCACTTCGGTGCTGGCCATGCTGCACTGGCTTGGTATCGAGCCGTCGTACTCGCGCCCAAGGGTGTCCGATGACAACGCGTTCGCCGAATCGCTGTTTAAAACAGCCAAGTACCGACCCGAGTTTCCGGCCCATGGATTCAAGTCGCTGGAAGCTGCACGTCAGTGGGGGGCGACGTTCGTGCATTGGTACAACCATGAGCACCGCCACAGTGGCATCCAGCACGTCACGCCGGATCAACGGCATCGTGGTGAAGACATCAAGATTCTGGATGCCCGCCATGCGCTGTACCAACAACAGAAACGGAAGAATCCGGCCCGTTGGTCAGGACAAACCAGGAACTGGTCGCCGGTCGGTGCAGTCACCCTGAACCCGGAACGAGAGGAGGCGGTGAAAGCCGAGATTCAGATCAAAGATAAAAAGCGATTTGTTGCATGATTCAGGCGACAACCCCCTTGACATGCTCCGACGTTGAGCAGGCAATCCGGATCAGCAAGTCAGACTTGCTGGCCAGACCGATCTATCACCGCACGCAGGATGCGATTCGTTCGCATATCGTCATCTGCTTCATAGCCTTGATGATGGCGAAGTATCTGGAGATCAAAACTGGCGTCTCGATCGGGCGAATTCGCGATGATCTATGGAAAGTGCATGATGTCCAGATTCGAAACAACCTGACCGGCTTCGTCCATTTCCTAAGGATGCAGTCGGAATCCTCATTGGTCAAAAAGTTGGTCGGCCTACTGGAACTCGCAAACACGTACTAATTGGCAGAACTCAGGAAAATTACCCTCTTATTTTTCCAATTTTGACCCCACTTCCGTACCCATTAATGGGCACCTCGAAAAACCTCTGACTTTCGTTGGCCTACTGGTTTAGATCTTGGTAAAATGTAGCTATCACTACATTTTGATTGAATTGCCATGCACCGTAGCGCCATCAAGCACGACCTCTTCGCTGACAAGGAACACAAGAGCAAGATCGATACGCTCGGTGATCCACTGGCCGAAATCGAGAAGCATATCGACCTTGCTGCCCTGGCCGCCAAGGTTGACAAGGTGGCACCGCGGGTGGCCTCACCCAAAGGCGGGCGTCCTGCCTATCCGACTGAAACCATGGTCAGGATCCTGGTGCAATAGGAAAGGTTCTTGACTGCGCCTGTGCAACCTGTCAGACGAAGCAATGGAGTATCAACTGCTGGATCGCATGAGCTACAAGCGGTTCTGTGGCCTGACCGACTCCCGAACCATTCCCGATCGCACGACCATCTGGACATTTGAAAACCGCATTGGTGAAGCAGGTGCCAAGGCGCTGTTCGATGGGGTTGACAGCCAGCTCTGGGCGAAAGGCTTCATCGCCCGCTCTGGACAGATCATTGATGCCACGATCATTCCGGCTTCAAAGCAGCACAACCGTAGTGCCGAGCGTGATCTGATCAAGCAAGGTGCCATGCCCGCAGACTGCAAGCCTGCCAGCGACGTCAGAAAGACACCGATGCCACCTGGACGAAGAAGCACGGCAAGAGCTTCTTTGGCTACAAGCTTTCCATCAATGTCGACAACAAGTACAAAGTGATCCGCAACTTTGAGACTGACACCGCCAGTGTGGGTGACAGTGACCATTTCAACGCTGTGATTGATCCGATGAACACCAGTGCAGATGTCTATGCTGACCGAGGCTATCCGTCCAAAGCCAGAGATCAATGGCTCAAAGAGAACGGCTATCGCAACCAGATCCAGCGCAAAGGTCAGGCCAACAAGCCGTTGTCCGAAGCCCAGCAGCGTCGCAACCATCGCATCGCCAAGACCCGGGCACGAGTCGAGCACGTGTTCGCGACCATGGAGCAGATGGGCGGCAAGATGATCCGCACCATCGGTCAGGCCAGAGCCTACTTTGCCATGACGATGATGGCCACCTGCTACAACCTGAAGCGGTTTGTGTACTTCCAGAAGCACGACATTAAGGCCTTCTGACGCCCAAAATGGGCCGAATCGCCGAAATCCGGGGCGATTCGAAGCAAAATCCGGTCAAAAAGTGAGCAAATCGCTCACGGAATCAGGAAAATTGCTGCCGATGACAGCCAGGTGTCGCGCGAACTTCGCCAGGTTCGTCTAAATCAGTTGTTAATCGAGGTGTCCTTTCAGGGCTAGCGCAGGAATACCTGCACCATTAACGGGGTGGAAACCGAATTGCTTGGACAGAGTCCGGTTGAATCAGTCGCCATTGCTTTCACCGTAACCTTTACCAGAACCCTGTGCAAAGATAGCTCTTTTGTCGGGGAAAACCTGGATAGAACGTAATCCAGGGTGTTTTGTGAATGATCCAGTCCTGAACTTTTGAACCGGGCGCGTAGTCAAACTCGCGGCGAAAGCCTTAATGTTCAGCTGCCGGTTCTGGTCTGGAATATCCCCGCTTCCCGCACAAGGTTACTTCAAGTCTTTAGGCCAGTTTAAAAAGGCTGAAGGATTTGCAACCGGCAATGTCATGATCACGGACTCAAGCTTTGACCCTTCGTCTACGGCACGCTCAAACTGGCCAACCAGGTGCTTGCCATCATGTAACTTGAACGTTTTAGCCCCTTCTTCAGTCAAAATGCGCACAACCCCGTTCGGCCCCCCCGAAAACGTTCCTTCAATCACATGGCTGTCGAACATGCTCGAAAACGTCACCTTCAAACTGGCCTTGCCATAACGGGTTGAATAGGCGCCAATATTCCAGAAAGTAAAGGTATATGTCTCTACCACCTTTATTTCGCCGTAGGTGCTGGTCAGTGACCCCGATGCTGTCACCTGGACAGGTTCAATCTGTGCGAGCGTATCACTGGATACGGTCTGATTCACGGGAGCCACCGCGTGTGGCAGCTTGCCCATGGGAGCCTTCACGTCATATTTGTCGAAAGGGTCTTGGGTTTGATACGCCATGTTAAAGACCTCATCGCTGATCTTGCCGGCTTTGTAGTCTTTTTTGATTCGCTCCCAGTCCTTTTGCTTCGACCACGCTTCTCTTTCAGCGCGCTCGAATTCTTCCTGATCTTCGGGTGAACGGCGACGGATAATGCCCGTGTTGCTATCGACATATTCGTCAAACTCAAGATCACGGACGTTCCCTTTGCTGTCCATATACTCTTGAGGTGTCAACCATGGCTTTTTCAGGGTTTTGCGTTTGAGCTTCTCAAAACGCTCGTCGTCTTCGCGTTGGTCAATAACCGGTTTGACGTTCTCTTCCCAAACCTCGTTACCTGCCCACGCTCCAACGATTGAACCGCCGGGCACGAATGAACCTGCCATCGCCCCGGCCCCTTCTGCGGCTTTTTTCGTGCCTCCTCGCCAGAGCGCGCCTTTGGCTCCGGTCGTGTCGCCTTCAACAAGATAGCCCGCACTTTCAGCTGCTATCGACACGACATCAAGCATCTCGAGAAAACTTCCCAACTTTGACAGTACTGTCCCTGCTTTTCTCGTGCTGTCTAAACTGTCTTTTGCGCTGCTTATTTTGGCGTCATACGGCTGACTGACTTTCTCCAGATTCTTGGCCGTTTTGACGGCGGCATTGCTATCAGGTACTTTGGGTTTCAGCTTGTCAGTGAACTTTGCAACGTTGGGATCTTTGGCTTTTTTTTCAGCAGTCTCTTTAATGAACTCTTGCGCCATTTCACCGTAAGCATTTGCCCCCTTCTCTATTTCATTGATTGCGGCACCGAAAGGCGCATAGGTCACCACTTCGCCTCCTTTCAGAAGGCCTTTTTCAAGAGAGCTGAGGCTACTGGTTTGACTGTCGTTGCCCGACTGAGCTGACACCCAGATCGGCTCACTGTTTTCAGCGTCACTGCGGGTCAACGGGACGACACTGAAACTGCTGGGCGGCGGCATAACGGCCTTCGTTTGGGCCAAGACAGGCACGACGATACCCAGTGACAAACCGACAGCAGTAACGAAACGAGCGTTCATTGGGCGTCCTCTGTGATAAAGCCGGAAAACCTGTAAAACCCGAAATCAACGATTTCCATATGATCATCGTCGCCGCGCAGGGTTAGCACCGCATAAACATCAGGATTGCGCCAGGAAGTAAAAAGTGCCACTGCGGTTTTACTGCTTTCCAGATAAACAACCGGCTCCAGAGTTGCCCATAGTTCAGGTTCGATCGCCTTGAAAATGTCGGCTGAAATAGCGGGTGGCAGTATTTTCCCCAAGGTGCCACGCTGGCCCGCGACAATGAGTTCATTCCAGGCAAAGCGCATCGCTCTCGCTTTGGGGTGATTGCCAAACAGCGCAGACAGATTGACCTGATGCTCCATCCATTGCAGAGCCGCACCTGCAACCATGGCCTCGCCCCCCGCTTCGCCAATATCCGCAAACGGGTTTCTTGTTATACCGGCCTCAAAACTGGCGATGGCATTGGTGGTGGAGGCATTGAGCTCACCGACTGCTTCGGGGGCATACCGCTTCCCGTTCATCCAGGCCAGACCCGTTGGAAACGGTGCCTTGGCGCCACGTGCGACACTGCCCATGGCCATGCCCACAACCACAATGCGCAGCCGGCTATCGGTCGAGCTACGAGACCATCCTGTCATGAGGACAATGTCGGCCCAAGGGTGTTGAAAAGCAACGAATTCAAGCTCGGAACCACCGGCCACGAAGTTGATCAAGCTATGACGAAAAAACACCGACCAACCATCGGCACCTGCGTCTTCGCGCCATAACGCTTTGCCCAATTCAGCAAACGTAAGGTTGGCGTCGGGTGTCGAGGCACTACGCAAAGCCATCAAAAAATTCTGAGAAGCCAGTGACCTGAAAGATTCGGCTTCCGCCCATAACTCGATAGCCAGTTTTGTGTCTTGTGCTTGTGCTTGTGCCATCCGCGGAATCACACACAGCCATAACGCGAGCACAAAAAACAGGGGTCGAAAGACAACGGCGAAAGCGCTCATGGCAAATATCCAGTTATGGTGCGTTATTGACAGGGTTACTTGAAGTTTGGCACCGGGTTTCGTGGCTTTAAGTCAGTTCAGGCTTGCTCCGCACTGGTCGCAAAAGTGGGCGTCCGCCTCAACTTCTTGCCCGCATTGATTGCAAATTCGCCGAGTGCCGCCACTAGCAAACGTGTCAGGTAGAGCCAGATCCTTTTCTTGATCGGCGATGAACAGCCAGTCGATATCTTCTTCGTCTTCGCATAGACCAATCGAGCCCCCATCAGATACAACGTAGACGCTGTCTTCATCAATCGGGTCTTCAGCATCGCTGGTTTGCGCCAGTACTAACAAACCCTCTGGGGCATACGCGGCATCAGAATTGGCAAAAGACCACTGACCTGCAAGGCTTGTGGCATATTCTGCAGCCTCATGCAGAGATTTAAACTGTTTCATAATGGTGTCCTTACGCAATGGTCTGGTCGCCCCTGCCTGAGGCTATGGCATCGAGGTGCCTTAAAGTGAGGGTATTAAATCAAACAATACGCGACAGGAGGAGTTCCATCATGAAGATTACAGTCATTGGCGTTGATCTGGCAAAGAGCCTGTTGCCAGACCCGACTCACGGACGTGTCATGGCCACCAGTCCCTCGGTACCATCGGGTAATGTCAGCGTGCCTACCGCATATTGCGCTCCGTTGTGAGAATAGAACTGCTTGATGCTCAGATTCATCGGACCATACCCGTACAACGTCCCGTTCTTCCATTTCATGTTCAAGACGGTATCTTCCATCCGGGTTTCATCAATATCTTCATCACCCGCAAACATATGAGACCAGTCCAGAGTGACCGCACCATTCCCCTCGGCCCCCGACAGCGTGAGCGTTAGGAAGTCATAAAGTCGGCCGGTGTCCTTCGCCTCAGGGTCGTAGATAAACAGGCATTTCCATTTGGCGGCCAGGTTGTCGAAGTCCGTTTCGCGAGTGACTCCTTTGGGCACGCCGTTCTTTTCCACGTCATCCAGATACCATTTGAAGTCCTCAATGGACGGCCTTTCTGCGGTGGATAGACGGATTCCATTGACTGCTGGCTTTTTGGATGTGTGGACTTGCTGGGCCTGAGCCGCCGGCAACACCGTGCAGGGCGCAAATATAATGACACCAGCCGCTGCAACCCAAACGGTATTTGCAACGATCTTTTTGACCTCCGACCGATTTTTATTCAACGTGTTCCCCTTTCATGTAATTGACACTTTTTGGTGACGACAGCATTTCACTGTAGCCAGAAAAACACGACCTACTTGAGTAGCAGGTTGTTGCACCTTTTGCAATGGTCGTTATGGATTGGGTTTCTCATTGAGCAAACATTACAATAAATAATACGTTCTTTCGACTTGTCGTATTTTTCGTAGGTACCGAATGCGGGGTGGTAACGCACCCGATCCCCCACTGACAAGTAGTCGTAGATATCCCTTCTGCAGTCTTGCTCGACAATCGTTTTTTCTTCCCGTTCGCGGTGGTAATTGCCGTGGTGTATTCTGTGTACGTAATATAGTTGCTGTCATCTTTTCTTTGTCACTTGCTGCGATCTTTGCTGGACTTGTTAATTACGACACCTTCCCATGCAGGTTTTTTGGCTCTGCGCAGCGCACTCAGGTTCGCAACAAGCATAAACAAGGCAACACCCACCTCGATCACAACGGCTTCCCCGAAAGGAAGTTCCTCGATCAGCAAGTCCGCGGCTACAAACCCGAACAACGGCACCAGGGTCAGTATCCACGTGCAGCCGATACTGCTTTTACGGCTTTTACATGCCGCCTCTAGACTCTCCGGGTGGTTGCATGGTTTGAAAACCCAACCGTTGGAGTCGTCGATGCGTGAAAAGCCGACGCCTGTGATGTCGCTTCAATCACGGGCAGTCGGCCTCTGGGCACCACAACCTGCACAGAATCGCGCATGTTCAGGAAGGGTTCAACCGCATGAGTGGCACGAGTGATCGTCTGGCCGCTTCGTCGAAGCACCACATCCCGAACAAAACTGCGCGTCACCTGGCAGTTTTCTGCCGCACGCTGAACACGTTATTTCAGTGGCTTTGGATGCAGCCATAGGTTTCTTGACGCTCTGATCTGACAAGCGTTGAGACTTTTTCCGTTGACGTATGACCGTACGGCTGACCAGCAGCAGCAAAAACAGATAACCAAACGGAGCTAGAAAATGGTAAGCAATGGCCAATTCGCCCATTTTGCTGAACTCGACCAGGGCACCGGGTTTGTTGATGTAGGGAAAAACGGGCAGATAACTGATGCGTTCGGTACGCGTTTCACCAGCTGAAAGACGTGGCCATGACTCATCGCTGAGATAAATAACGTAACCACGGTAACCCTTCCCGTTGACCGTGAAGTGGTAACCCTTCGACACGGTGCGAGAACGGTTTTCACCCGCATTTCGGTTGTCAAGGCGGCTCTCATAGCTGTCTATTGTGCCCACCGTCGTCTGCCCCCAAAACCCCAATACAAGCGTACTGAGGCTGATATACATGGCAAATAGCAAGCAGGCATAGACGATGCCCAGTATGGGCCAGGGGATTGTTTTGCTTTTTGGCTTTACCATAGTCGTTATTATTTTAGTATTCCTGATTCGCGACGAGCCTCAACTAGGTATTCCGGTCGATCGTGACCGGGAATTCCGGCATCGTGACCACCTTTGGGTCAGTGGTTTGGCCACGATATCCGATCTCAATCGCTTCCAGGTTGTTCGTACACGCAATAAGTCGAACAATCTGCAGAGATGGTTGCCGATCATCATTGACTTGACGAGCGAGAAACATCTCTAGACTCATGCCTCGCGTCTGATCGGTACGATGCGATCAAAAATCCACGTAAACACAAACGTGAAAACCAGAAAGAACACCAATAGCGCCACTTCCATCTTAAGCGCTTGAAGTGGCCCCACCTGGTACCACCACATGAATAGCGGGATCAAAATAACCACCAGTCCGACTTCGAATCCCATCGCATGGACAACGCGCAGGGCCGTGGATCGAGTCCGTATCTTACGTCGCGTCTCCCATTGCTCGAAGAGTGTGTTGTAGATAAAGTTCCAGACCACTGCGGCGAGAGAGCTCGCTGCAGCCACTGGTAACGATCCGTGTACCTCGCCTCCGCTCAAACTCATGAGGAGCAATGTCGCCGATGCGATTGCGAAAGTTTCGAAGAGCAGAACGTAGGTGATCCGGCGAGCGAGTGGAGAGAGCATCATTCACATCCAATCCGACTTAATTTGAATTGACTAAAAATCTTGCGTCAGCAGTTATAATACGATCGTATGTTAACAAAATCAGGGAGAAAATCAAGTGGCCAGACCAAGATCGATCGATCGTGAACAGTTGCTCGATTTAGCACTGGATTTGGTTGCGCAAGGGGGGGCGCTTCGTTGACATTTGGCTCACTGGCGAAAGCGGCCTCCTTGTCAAAGGCGAGTGTACAAGCGGTGTTTGGAACCCGCGAGACAATGATTGAGGCACTTCTGACCAGGTGGATGGCTCGCGAAGCCGAGACGTATCAGGCCATTCTGGGTAATGAAAGCTCTCCTGGTGCCCGGTTGAAAGCTCACCTCAAGTCCACACAAACAGAAGAGACTCATGTCAGCCGGACCGCTTCCGCGCTGCTCGCCACTCTGGCAAGCAGCGGCAATGCGAGCAAAGAGATTCAAAACTGGTACCGGGTTCGCATGGACGGTCTGGACGCAAATGATCGGGAAAGCCGGCAGCGCCGACTAGCCTTTCTGGCAGGAGAGGGAGCATTTTTTCTGCGAAACCTCGTTGGTTTGGAGATCGACGACGAAAAATGGGCTTCAATTTTTCGAGACATTGACGAGATGGTGGGTTGATCCAGCGTAAACGGAGAGTTGCGCGCCCTTGGCTTGTACCCGAAATGACACTTGGCCGAATGCTCGGAATCCTTGCAAGAGATCGCTAAGCGGGTATGGCAGACGATCGCCACCGGCATTTCGGCTAATCTGAACGCCTTCAGATCATCCTCCATCCACCTTTGTCATATAACCGCCACATTGACACCACATCGCCTTGGTCACAAGGGCTTTCCGGTTGCTTGCCTGCTCGTCCTCTCGTCCTCTTGCTTCACTTTGGTCACTGTGACCAGCTCGCAGCGGGGCTTGCATCCGAAAGTGTGCGTCCATGGCGCACAAACAAAAAGCCCAGCTTTGTGAGTTGGCCTAAGTGCTAGGATTTTTGGCTCCCCAACCTGGGCTCGAACCAGGGACCTACGGATTAACAGTCCAGTTCCGCATGGTTTCTGGTTGCTCTAGAGAACGCCTGTAACATTAAAATCAAACACGTACGCGACAGAGAACGACAGCAAGCGACAGTCTCCGACCCTTGGCAGCACCTTCAACGCTATCATTTGAGCTGTCAAAATCGCCAGTTCAGGTACTACCATTACCGGGTCGAACGCGGGGCCCAAGCATGCTTGTTTATGAAGCATGTTTGGTAACAGGCCGTATATGATGAACAAAAATATACACATATAATGTGTTGATGACTATGCGCATCATTTACGTGGTTGCTTCAGGAGACTCATAATGCTCACCGCAAGCCCAGCACGCAGCGCCACCAAGCGCGCCACCAAGCGCGCCACAAACGTCTCGTTGGCCGAAGACATCCTGACCCAGGCCAAGGCCCTGAACATCAATATTTCTCAGGCCGCCGAAGCGGGAATTGCGCAGGCTATTTCACGCAAGCGCGCAGAGCGTTGGCTTGCCGAAAACCATGAGGCGATTGAAAGCTCTAATGCGTTCGTTGAAAAGCACGGGTTGCCACTGGCTAATTACAGGATGTTCTGATGGGTCTGGAACGCTACAACGTTTACCCCAACCCGTCAGGTCCAGGGTATTTACTGAATGTACAGGCTGACATCATGCAGCCTTTCAACACGCGTGTTGTGGTGCCCTTGCTGTCACGGGACGACGCTCCCAAGCCCGCGGCCACACTGAACCCTTTGTTCGACATTGACGGTGTCGAGCATGTCATGGTGACCCAATACATGGCTGCGGTTCCGGCTAAAGAGCTCAAGAACCCGGTATCCAGCCTTCAGCATCGCCACGATGTCATCGTGGGGGCTATCGACTTCTTGTTTCATGGTTTTTAGGTGAGCCAAGGGCTGAGTGCGAATTCCGATGATCGTGACCACTCATTCCGGTCATCGTGACCACCTCGACTTCTGACTGTGTATTTCTGAGGTTCCGGGATCGTGACCAGTGATTCCGGAGTCGTACTCCGAACCGGGTTTTTATCATCTGGCGTGGGCGTGGTCACGAAGTGAGATTCTTTCACTTTGCATGGCCGGAGCGCGTCAGGGTGGCATTGTCCGAACGGTGTGGTGCTTATGGTGCGACGGAACCCTATTCAAAACTATCAGGCACGTTTCCTGCCATGCAATATTAGTAGTCGTTTCCTATGTAACCTTCAACCCTTGACTAACCCTTGACCGAATCTGGCGCTATGGTGGCGGTCTGGAGGTGGTTAGTGTTTATAAAGGTGCGCAGACCTGAACATGCCCAGTCCTGCACTCTGGATTGATGAAAAGTACTTGCAAAGTGCTGACATGAGCCGACCAAAACAAAACGCCAACCCCGGAGGATTGGCGTAAGTGCTTGAATTTTTTGGCTCCCCAACCTGGGCTCGAACCAGGGACCTACGGATTAACAGTCCGGCGCTCTACCAACTGAGCTATTGGGGAATCGCGAAGAAACAAGACTATACCAATTATTTTTATAGTTTGCAACCTGGGTCTGCGAGACTTGGCCAGGTCTCACTACGAGCAAGACTTTTGATGTCCAGCTTCAGACCAATCGTAAACAGCAGTAATGTCACGGCCAGATCGGCAACCAGCTCCAGTGCTGCAGGCTTGTCCAGGCCCGAAAGGTTGTAAGCAAACCCGGCTAGGAAAAAAGCCGGCCATTGGAGGTAGGCCGATGCGACTCAATGCAAGCCCGAAGATGAGCGCAAAGTCAACCCGAGTAACGAGCACGGTCGAGCACGGTATTTCCTGAGTTGTATATTGAGAACTCTGGCAGTGTAAAGACTCAGCCTCCTCGGGCGTGCTCGAGCTGGCAGCATCTATCGTGTTGTGCAAATCGTTGGATTCACCGGTCTATGGTGTGAAGAGGCGAGTTGTCTGAACAAAATTCTTGTTTCTGCTAAAATCTGCGCTTCGCCGATGTAGCTCAGTTGGTAGAGCAGCGCATTCGTAATGCGAAGGTCGGAGGTTCGACTCCTCTCATCGGCACCAGATTTTCCTAATTCATTCAACGTGTTAGGGCTTTCTCGCTACTTGTCTTGTTCTGCATTTGACGGAAAAGATAGCAAATAGATAGCAGTTGGCGGTCGTTCAGCCGTGAGGTTTTCCGGCAATTCGCCATGAACGAGGTCAGCGAAGCTCATCCATCCCCCTTAAATAGTCCATTCCAGCCGCTAAGCGCCAGCACTCCCATACGGTATTTCTCACAGTTCCTGAATCCGAAAGCTCTGCGCGAAAACGTCCCCATCTTTGAGTGCACGCTAAGGTGGACCCTCAGACAGGGTCACATCCCGGTTTCCGGGTTTCAAATCGGCACCAAACAAGATCGTCTCAGAAGCCGCACCAGTACTCGTTTTCACTGAAAAACTACTGAGTTAACCGGACAGTGATGGGGTAAGGTATATTCATGATGTTCGTCAAGCTCTGTCAGACTGATGTGAACACTGCTTGAAGGCCCTTTGCCAAACGTTCTGACACCTGTTGGGGCCTCGATATCAGGCGACCCCCATGAAACGCGGTATGCTGACTGCTCTGAGCTCTGAAGCCAAACTTTTGCGACTCGCGAACGCTTTGATTCGCAGTGGCTATGAGGATTTCTTTCAGACGCTTGTGAACGAGCTGGCACTGGTTCTGGATGTCGATTACGTCATGATTGCTGCCGTCCCGGAAGCGAGCCATCAGGCCACGACGCTTGCGGTGTCGTTTCGCGGGGAGTCCGCTGACAACATCCTCTACGACCTTCACGGCACGCCATGCGAAACAGTTCCAGAGCGCGAACTGTGTCAGTACCCGGAAAGCGTCTCGACGCAGTTTCCAGACGACAAGATGTTGCAGGATTTCGGCATTCAGAGCTATTGCGGGATGCCGGTCCTGACATCTTCGTGTGAGAAGCTTGGGATCCTCATCGCTTTGGCAAAGCGCCCGGTCAAGCTCGGTGAGGCTGACCAGGAGATCATGCGGATTGCAGCGGCCCAGATCGGGGCCAACATGGAGTTGGCACGAAACCAGCATCGGATCCAGTCACTCATTTTTGAGGATGCAGTGACAGGACTCGCCAACCGACGCAGAATTCTTGACTGGCTCGATGAAACGCCAGGTGTTCAATCAGTCATTCTTCTGGATATAAAGCGCTTCAAGGACATCAACGATCTACATGGCCATCTGATTGGAGATGCGGTTCTGTATGCCGTCGGTGAGCGCCTGAAATCACGTGTGTCAGGACTGGGTTTTCTGGGGCGACTATCGAGCGACGAGTACGTCATCATTCCGTTTGACGAATGGTCGGGAACCGTGCTCGACCAGGCCCGGCAGATCCAGCAGTGGTTTGAGCCGTCCATTCTTTCCGGTTCGGCAAAGTTTCAAATCGGCATCACAATCGGCGCGGCAACTGCGAGTCAGCTCGATGGCCAGCGGTTTCGGTCCGTTGGTTACGAACTGCTTCGCCGTGCTGGTGTCAGTCTGGCAGAAGCCAAGGCGCTCGGCCAGTCGGTGCTGGTGTTTGAATCGAGCATGGTGGACTCCCGGCAGTATCGAAAGCGCATGTTTGACCGGCTGTCCGATGTATTGCGTGAAGGCGGTCTCTCGCTGCACTACCAGCCCCAGATTGACCTTCGAACCGGAGAGCTGGTGGGTGCCGAAGTGCTTTGTCGATGGCATGATGCAGAGATGGGATGGGTGCCGCCCGGTCAGTTCATCCGGCTGGCGGAGGAACGAGGACTCATTATCGAACTGGGTGACTGGGTTCTGAGGGAGTCCTGCCGCCAACTCCACGAATGGGATGCCAGCGGGACTTCGTTGCCTGGCAAGCTTTGCATCAATATATCCACCATACAGTTGGAGAGCAGGGGCTTTGCGGAGCGTGTCTTGACGATTCTGGCCGGCCGCGATCCATCTGGTGTCGTGTTCGAACTCACTGAAACGGCAATGATGCGCGCGCCTGAGATCAGCATCCGCCAGATGGAGCGAATCCGGGCGAGTGGTTTTTCCTGGGCCATTGATGACTTCGGGACAGGTTACTCGTCACTTGCCTTTCTGACCCGTGTGCACGCGCAGTTTCTTAAAATCGACAAGTCGTTCGTCTCAAGGGTGCCAAACAGCCGCAACGACGAGACGGTGATCCGCACGATTGTGGCGATGGCCGAGTCGCTGGGTATGAATGTCATCGCCGAAGGCGTGGAAACGCAAGAGCAACTGGCATTTCTCAAGAGCATTGACTGTTGTTACGCCCAGGGCTACCACCTCGGCCATCCACTGGATCCAGTGAGTTTCAAGCAGAAGTGGCTCGCGTGACGAGGCAGAGGAGACGAGCGAAGCAGAGATTTGCTTCGTTCGTCTCCTCTGCCTGACTCTGGTGGTACCGTCGCAAGTGTTCGATCTTCAATCAGTTAACAGACTAGCTACCGAAGGCTCCATCGTGCCGGTATTGGCGCATCTGGTCCTCATCGATATTCAGGAGATCCTCCAGCACTGCTTGCGTGTGTTCTCCAAGGTTGGGGTTGACTCGTAACTCTTTGAGCGCAAGGTGCGTAAAACGGATGGGTGAGTGCGGCAGAACGATCGGACCCAGAATGGGGTGGTCGAAATTCTGCAAGGCGCCGCGTTCGTGAAGGTGAGGATCCGAACTGAGTTCGTACAAGTCGCGTACTGGTGCTGCAGGAAATTTTTCTTTCTGCGAGAGTGTAAAAATCTCTTCCTTTTCAAGTGTGCCCGACCACTCTGAAATGATCTTGTCGACCTCATCGATTCGTGCCGCACGCTCTTTGTTGATGGCATATCTTGGATCGGTTGCCAGTTCTTCTCTGCCCATGGTTCGACAGAGTGCCTTCCAGTGCGCATCCTTGACGCAGATGATGGCGATGTAGCCGTCTTTGGCGGGATATACGTTGTACGGAACAACAGACAGGCCGCCATGGCGATTGCCGGTCCGGGGGATCAGTCTTCCTTGAAGATGAGTCATCGACAGGTTCGAGGCCAAGGGGTGATAGCACATGTCAAACATGGCGGTTTCCACGGCTGACCCTTCGCCAGTACGCTCGCGGTGGAACAACGCCGTCATGATGGCGCCATACAAATGTGACCCTCCGAGAAAGTCACTGACAGCGGCACCCGCCTTGACCGGCGGTCCGTCTTCAAATCCGGTCACAGACATGATGCCACCGATCGCCTGTACGGTCAGATCCATGGCCAGATAGTCCCGGTAAGGCCCGCTCGATCCGTACCCGCTGCCGGAGGCGTAAATGAGTCGGTTGTTGCGCTCCTTCAGAACGTCGTAGCCCACGCCGAGTTTGTCCATGACCCCTGGTGCAAAATTCTGTACCAGAACATCGGCCTTCTCGACCAGACGCAGGAGCAGTTCGCGGCCAGTCCCGGTTTTAAGGTCAAGTACGATGCCCTCCTTGTTCGAGTTGAGCATCGAGAATGCAAGCGAATTCCCGTTGGTATTCTCTGCACGCGATCTGACCGAGTCGCCATGGGGCGGCTCGATCTTGATGACTCGCGCCCCGGCCATGGCCAGCAGAAATCCACAGTAAGGCCCTTGGTAAACCTGGCCAAGATCAAGGACTGTGATTCCCTCCAGGGGATATTGAGGTGATGTCATGAATCGTTCCTAGAATTGAACCTGCTTCTTTGCAAATGTGCGCAGGCGCAGGGATTGGCATGTGTCAGTTGCAGACAGGGTGCTGTCTTGTTGTTTTCAAGACGCTTGCCCACGGCTGACTCAGGTGCCAGTGAACATCGGTGGGCGCTTATCGCGCCGGGCGTTTAACGCCTCCGTGTAATCATTTGTTTTTCTGATCGCCTCGAGCTCACTGCCTGCCATCGCCGCACACGCCAGCAAGTCCTGATGCGTTGCCGCATGAAGCTGCCTTCGAATCGCACGCATCGCGACTGGGGAACATTCGTAGGCCAGCGATGTGACGTACTCTTTCACCATCTGATCGAACGTTTCTGCAGGTGCGATGTGGCTGACCAAACCCATCTCCTGCGCCTCCTGGGCTTTGAACTGGCGGCCCGATAGCAGCAGTTCCCTGGCCCTCGATTGACCGACCAGATCAGAGAGCACCTTGGCAATCCCATACTCAGCCACCAGCCCCAGACGGGAGTAGGGCAATCCCAGTTTTACATCCTGGACAGCGAGCCGGATATCGCAGTAACAGGCAAGCACCAGGCCTACGCCAATCGCAGCACCGTTGATCGCTGCGATGACCGGAACAGGTGATTCGATCAGGTAGTTGAACCTGAACTGGTCAAGCGAGGCTGGAATGGGTTGCCAGTGGCTGGGCGGTCCCTTGGACGGTGAGCCCCGTTCGGCTCCCGAACAAAACCCCCGTCCGGCCCCAGTCAGAACAATTGCACGACAGGGTGAATGAGCGAAAGCTGTTTCGAAGGCCCGGCGTAAAGCTTCATCCATTTCAGGCGTGATCGCATTCAGACGGTCTGGCCTGTTCAGGGTGATGGTGGCGACGTACCCATCGAAATTCAGCAGGACTGTTTGGCAGTTGGTTTCTGACTGCACATCAGGCCGGATTGCAGGAGTTGTCATGGCGAGGATCCTTGTCAGTTCGTGATGCCAATCTCCTCGACGATCCGGGCATAAGCGGGAACTTCAGTTTGAATGTGCTGAACTTTGTCTTCACGCCCGACATAGTTGGGGTTGACGCCCACACCGATGAGCTCCTGACGCAGTGACGGGTTCTGAAGCGCCTGTTCCAGGAGCTCGGCCAGTTTTTCCACGACCTCGTCTGGCGTGCCCGCTGGTGCAGACAGTCCGAGCCACGATGTGAATTGGTACTCCCTGGGGATCTCGATGCCCGGCAGTGCCTGTGCAATGGTTGGCGCATCGACCAGATCTGGTGAGGGCTCTGCATTGGTCACCGCAAAAACCTTGATCTGTTTGCTGTCGAGTGCACCTTTAAGAGAAGACAGTCCGCCAAACAGCAGATCAACGTGTCCGCCTATCAGATTGTTCAGGGACTGCGCAGAGCCTTTAAAAGGAATGTGCTGGATGTTGACGTCGGCGTATTTGTTCAGGACCTGTCCAGCCATGTGGGCACCCGTTCCAACGCCTGGCGAAGCATAGGTGAGCTCACCCGGTTTTTGTTTGGCCATCTCGATGACTTCCTGCAGGGAGTTGGCCGGAAAGTCGGCGCGCGCCACAATCAGGGTTGGCAAGGTGGTAAACATGCCAATATGCTCAAACGAGTCGACAGGGTCAAACGGAATCTGCTTGAGCAGTGCTCTGGCCGACGAGACGGCGGAGGAACTCACGAGAAGGGTGTAGCCATCTGGCTCTGCGGTGGCAACGGTGTTGCCAGCAATGGTCGCGCTTGCGCCGGGTTTGTTCTCGATGACGAATGATTGACCCGACAGGTTGGAGAGTTCCTTGGCAAGAATGCGGGAAGGCGTATCAAGCGTGCCGCCAGGTGGGTATCCAATCACGATCTTGACCGGTCGATCCGGGTAGGCGAACGCCGACGACATCAGTGTGGTGAGGCAAATCGTGGCGAAGGCACCTTTTGCAAGTTTGATCAGTTTCATGCTTGTCTCCGTTGTTCTTTATGAGGGTGGCTTTGTCTGTCAGCACCGGGAGAAATTGTTTCACCAGGGCGGCTGTAGTAAAAGCGACTTGTTTCACTAGAAGAAACTGGCCATGCATGGCACGCATCCGAACACGTGTAACAGGGAGAGATGGCAATGGAGAGTCAGGGGAGAAGCGCCAGGTCCACGCTACCCGTGCAGGCAGACCCTGTGTCGAGTCTGCCCGTAGAGAATCTGTCACCGAACCGCTCACTTCAGCGAGGCTTGATGATTCTGCGGTGTTTCAGGCCCGGGCTTGGTGCGTTGTGCAATATGGATCTGGTGGAAAAGACAGGACTCCCGAAAGCGACTGTCAGCAGATTAACCAAGACGTTGGTGAACAACGGTTTTTTACGCAGGGTGGCGGGTTCAAACGAGTTTCGACTGTCTTATTCCGTGTTGAGCCTGGCGCATGCGGTGATGCTTGATTCCCAGGTTGCCCATGAGGCCTTGCCGCTGATGCAGGATCTGGGTGAGGACCGGTCAATCAATGTCGGTCTCTCTGTCCGGGATGAGCTGGAAATGGTTTATCTGCATGTTGTCTACGGAGATTCCTCACGAGACTCAAGACGCATCGAGGCCGGGCATCGCAAGCCAATTGAGATCAACGCGGTCGGAAGATCCTATCTGGCTGCTCTCGAGAAAAATGAGCGTGAAGCACTGCTGCGTCGATGCGCGGCCAGACATCCTGAAGATCGATGGCAGCGGATATCTTGCGAGCTCGATCTGGCATTTCAGACATTCGAGCGGGAAGGTTATTGTTCAGTCGTCTGGAATCAGGCAACGGAATCCATTGCCGTGCCGCTGATACTGACCGAAGGTGTGTTTGTGACCAACGTCAGTTTTAATATCAACGACTACTCGCATGATGAAGCGGTCAGACTGTTCGTTCCCGCACTCAGGCAGCTCGGTCGTGTTTTACAGGAGCGACTGCAAGACCGCGCCTTGGCCGCGTGTGCGCCATAACGCTGTCTGGCGGTCAAGCATGAGCGTATAAATGTGGCTTGAACCAGGTGGAATGGTGTTCATTGCGTGGCGCACCCATAAGTCAGAGACCTCTGGCCTGAACCCAGCGAACGCGAGAACCCCCTCGCTTTAGCCATGGGGAGGTTTAGACAATGCTGGCAACGTTCAACCGGGATGTGCAGGCACCTGCAAGCAGAGCGTCCAGGCGGCCAAGCGCTTCTCTTAATTCGCTGTCATCCAGCCCGCCCAGACAGATCCGGATACCCGAGTCACTCAGGTTGGGGTCTGCCATGAAGGCGTCTGGCGGGGCCAGTGTGATACCGGATTGAGACGCTGCCAGAACGATGTCTCGGGCACGGCTGGTCTGCATGGGAATCCAGGCGTGTAGCGCATCCCGGTGCAAAGGCGAGAGACACGGGCCGAGCACTGATCGCAGGATCTTGTTGCGTCTGGTGGCCTCGGCCCGAATCGATTGTGCAATGGATTGCACCACACCTTCGCTAAGCCAGTGGGCCATCAACAATCCGGAAAGCGGTGTGGCCATGGTCTGGGTGGCCAGCAGCCAGTGGTTGACCTCGTCGACCATGCGCGCGGGTGCGGCGATGTATCCGACCCGTAAACCAGGCGCCAGACACTTTGACAGACTGCCCACATACAGAACGTGTTCAGGTGCAAACCTGGCTAGGGGTGGCAACTGGGTGGGCGTAAATAGCGAGTAGACATCGTCTTCGATGATCGTCAGATCAAATTGCTTTGCGATGTCTGCAATGCTTCGTCTTCTTTCAAGCCCCATCACGGCGCCGGTGGGATTCTGAACCGAAGGCACCAGGTAGAGCAGCGTGGGCGGATTGTCACTAGTCATTGCCGCTTCGAGCGCTTCGGGGACGATGCCCTGTTCGTCTATTGCGAGTGGAACCAGTGGCCGCTTTAACTGACGGGCGGCACGCAAGGCACCGGGGTAGGTTAGCTGTTCAATGGCCAGTGGGCCAGATGTGGCGGCTGCCATGGCCAGGAACAGTCCTTGCTGGGCACCGTTGGTCATGATGATCTGTGAAGGCTCGACAGACAAGTCATGGTTGTGCGAGAGCATGCGAGCCAGCATCAGGCGGTGTTCTGGTAGACCGGCTGCTGGCATGTAGCGGGTAAAGAAGTCGGCATCGACTGTGGCACCGAGTTTGTTAATCGCTTCTGTCAGCATCCGGCCTGTCACGACCGGTGGCGGTGCATTGACACTCAGATCAAGTCTGCGTTCTGTGTGCCGGATATGAGGCAACACGAACATGCCTCGACCCTTTTCTGATTTCACCAGACCCTGACGCTGCAAGGTGGCATAGGCTCGGGTGACCGTGCCGATGCTCACGCCTAGCTGATCCGCCACCTGACGGTGAGTGGGTAACCGGGCGCCCGAAGGTATGTCCCCGCAGAGAATGTCCTGTGTGACGGCAACGACCAGCCGTTCGTGAATCAAGCCTTCCGAATCGGCCAGGCGAGGTGTCCAGGGTGACAAAAGCTTCATGACAAAAAAAGACTCGCAATCATAGTTGTCACATTGTCATGCCCAAAGTGTCTCATTGCAACGAGTGGATACCCCAGTGTTCTGGTTCTGTCTCTCGCGAGGAGCTCAAGACACTCGCTGTTTTCTATGCCTGTGTGTCCGTGTGATCCAGGCATACTCACATGCTGTTGGGTGTCCAGTGAAGGTTCGCAATCTTGCTCATGAGGCTGGGCCCTGGGTCGGATGACCCGGCGGCCCTGTGCCTCGATGTTTCTGCGCGCACGCCTGTGAGGGTGATCGCTATGCAACTGCAGAGTCAGCCATGCTGCTTCAAGGCTTGAAGAAAGGGATGCTTTCCAGGCGATGAATCTCTTTCTCGACCTCGTATGCGCTCAGTCCGATATCGCTCAGGATGTGGTCTGGTGCTGTTTCGATCAGGTAGCGAAGCTGTGCGATCGCCTTCTGGCGTTTGCGCCAGGCAGCGAAGAGATTGAGTGGAAACGGGCGCTGGCGATCGTTCTGTCCCGCGGACACACCGTAGCCGCCACGCAAAGTGTCTTGCAGGAGACTGGCATAGTCCTGTGCAGGCGCCGTCATGACCGGATCTTGGCCCCCTATGGGCAGGGTGGTACTCATTTTGTCCTCTGTTTGAAAAGGGAATTGTGTGAGCAATTGACTAGCAATTGATCAGCAATTGACCAGCAATTGCTGGAGCAGGAGTAATTATCGTATTGATAGTGTATTGGTACAATCAATATTAAGTACCGATACAAGATTTGTTGTTTTATGTGAAAACCAGATCCTCAAGCCGCATTGCAGTGCAGTGCAGTGCAGTGCAGGTCACTCTCGGTTTGTCGGTGCCGTCTGTGCCGTCGGTGCCGTCAGGGATGTCGGTGTGATGGTGCCTCGCCATGGTTGTCCTGGCGCCTGCCAGGACACTGGCCCTTTCCCGAGTTGGTGGTGTATCGTGAACGTTAGCGGGGCGTTTGTTACTTACAACTACACGCTTACAACTACGCGCTTACACCTGTCTGCTTACTGCCTGTTGATTGCTCCATGTTGATCGAGATTCCCGGGTTAAACAAACATAGGAAATCCCCCGACTCCGCCGGGGTGGCAGCAGAAGTTTGACGTTTGCGGGAGTCCATCAATGAAACCAACCCGGTGAGCCGCCAGGCACACTCGAGAAAAGGAGTTTCATGATGGACGAGTATGAAAGCCTGAGTCATAGCCACTGGGAGTGCAAATACCATGTGGTGTTTATTCCCAAGTGTCGAAGAAAGACGCTGTATGTCAGGTTGAGAAAAAAGCACCCGGGTGAGGTGTTCAGGTAGCTGGCTCTTTGCAGGGAGAACGCGATTCTGGGGGGACACCTGATGTCGGACCATGTACACATGCTGATCGCGATCCCGCCGACGTACGCTGTCTCTCAGGTAGTTGGTTGAGTTGGTCCATGATCTGTCGACTGGCAAGAGTTGCGCGCCAGGGTGCTCCAGGTTGATGCACAGCCCTATTCGGTCGTTCTGTCACGTACCAGGTTTAAAAAGTGTGTCGCACTGAACAAACCAGGGTGCACGGATGGGTGATGACGTGCTGTTAGCAAAACTGCTATTTTTACGGCTGGTCTTGTCATCACCTTCGTACGATTGCTGTTCTAAAGAGTGAGCGATACTTTATGCGCACATCATCAATGATGTTCTGGCTGGCCTGTGGCATGGCAAGTGCCAGTAGCATGGCCAGCGCCCAGACGCTGTCAGAGGCTGTTGCAATTGCACTGTCCCAGTATCCCTCGATTCTGGCGGCACAGTCTCGAGTGCAGGCAGCAGATTACGACATTGTCACGGCCAGGAGCGGGCACTTTCCGCAAGTCAGCTGGCAAGGCACTAACAGTGTTTACAGCAACGTTCCGACCACACCGTTTGGTCCGAATGACACCTGGATCCAGTCTCCTGCGGTCAATATCAATATCTGGTCTGGATGGCGTATTCAGTCTGGTGTCGAACGCGCGCAGGCAACATTCGACACTCGCAGACACGAACAACGTATCAATCGGGATGAAGTAGCATTTCTTGTCATCGAGACATACCTGAACTGGGCGCGCACCGGAGAACTGGTGCAGATTGCGAAGAGCAATGTAGCTGCGCATGAAAGGCTCAGACGCGACATCGGACGTATTGCTGCGGCGGACGAAGGTCGTCGGATCGATGTCGAGCAGGCGCAGGTCAGACTGGAGAACGCCCGACTGGCTCTGCAAGATAGCCAGGCCCGCAATGAGATCTTTGCGTTGCGGCTGACCCGGATGTTGATGGGAAGTCTGCCCGCCAAACCGACAGGTTATGAAACGATCAAAGGCACTTTTCCCGGGTCGAGTGAGCAGGCCCTGAGCGCAATCACGGATAGCCACCCTGTGATTGCCCAGCAGACTTCCGAAATCAAGGCGGCCAAGGCCACTGTCCGGGAGGCCAGGGCTGGTTTTTCTCCGACAGTTAACTTCAGTTACCAGAAGCAGACAACGCAGGGACTGGGCCAGGGCGACTATGTTGCGCAACTCAACCTCAGTGTGCCCCTGTTTGATGGCGGGGCTGCCTACGGCTCCACCCGAAGTGCGCAGTCACGGTTAGAGGCAGCGCAGCAGGGGATGACGGAGGCGAGAATTGTTTTGCGAGAGAACGCACTGAGTACCTGGGCAGAGTTCGTTTCTGCCCGGCAACGTGCCCAGGTCGGTACCCGTCAGGTGGCGACCGCCAGGAAACTTGTTGTGGGCTACGATCAACAGTTTCGGGTGGGTCGCAGATCATTGCTGGATCTTCTAACCATCCAGGACAACCTTTTTCAGTATGAGTCCCAGGCCAATAACGCCCGGTTCGAGGAGCTCATTGCCCGGGCCAGATTGCTGGCCGTCCTCAACAGGCTCGCTACAGCCTATCAGACTCCGTGAATATTGCGAATGATTCTTTTCCTGAGCAGCCGCATCAGGATCCCGTACAAAGCGACCCGTTACTGGCCTGTCTTGCGATGGTGACCAGCCTTTTGCAGCACCCCGTTCCGGTGGCAGCGTTGCGCTCGGGTTTTGCACTCGACTCTCGAGGCCACATTCCAGCGGCTTCTATGCCAGAGGTTGCCGCACGCAACGGTTTTCAGGCGATATGGAACCGGCGAAAGGCCACGGCATTCCCCAATTATGCGCTTCCTGTCATTGCGCCATTGATCGATGGCAGAGCGGTGGTTCTGCAGTCTGTCAATGACGGTCAGGCGACTTTGCTGTTCGCCGACTCAGGGATGAAGTCGTACCAGATGGCCGTCCAGGAACTGGATGCTTTGCTCACGGGCGACACGCTGATTGTGAAGCGACCAGCTAAAGCAGGCAAGCAGCAGCTTGTGGCGGACAAGAAAAAGGCGTTTGACTGGTTCTGGGGAACGATGTGGCGCTTTCGTCGTTTTTATTACGACGCAATGGTTGCGAGCGTCCTGACAAATGTACTGACGCTGGCGACTGTGTTCTTCACAATGAACGTGTTTAACAGGGTGATTCCCTCACAGGCGTATGTGTCGCTGTGGACGCTTACGATCGGCGTGGTGGTGGCATTGCTGCTTGAATTTGCGATGCGGCATCTCAAAGGTCGACTGGTTGACGAAGGAGGCAAGCGCGCCGATCTGGCGGTCAACGCAACGCTGCTTCGAGAAATCATGGCGGTACGACTCGATGCCAGACCGCAGTCAGTGGGCATATTTTCGAGTTCGATGCGCGATTTTGACGTGTTGCGCGAGTTCATCTCCTCTACCCTCTTTGTCACCATCGCCGATCTGCCGTTCATTTTCATGTTCCTGGCACTTGTCTGGGTGATTGGTGGTCCGCTTGTCATCATCCCGGCGGTGGTTCTACCTGTCATCGTGATTCTCTCGCTGGTGGTGCAACCCAGACTCGTGCATGCCATGCGAGAAAATATGCGGCATGCGGGAGAAAAGCAGAGTGTGCTGGTGGAAGCGGTCACCAACATGGAGATGCTCAAGGCGCACAACGCGCAAGGTTATCTGCAAAGACGCTGGGAGAAATCCAACGCGGCATCCTCGCAGTCCTACATCAAGATCAGAAGGATCAATCTGTGGGTGACGGGTTTGACCACTTCCCTGCAGCAACTTTCATCGATTGCCGTGATCGTCATGGGGGTGTACCTGATCCATGACAACGCGCTCTCACTAGGTGCCCTGATTGCCTGCAACATTCTGGTTAACCGTACCCTCATGCCTCTTGGTCAGATTGTTCAGCTCGCCACACGCTATCAGCAGGCGCGAGCAGCGCTTGACACCCTTGACGGGCTGATACGACGACCCACTGATCACGATAACGACCAGCGCTATGTCATTCCGGAGAAGTTTGAAGGAAAATTGTCAGCCGGGAATCTCGGATTCAAGTACCCGGGTGCGCCGGCCAGTGCGGTCGAGGGAGTTCAACTTGAGCTGCAACCAGGCGATCGCCTGGCTTTGCTTGGACATGTGGGGTGCGGAAAGAGCACTTTGCTAAGACTTCTGAGTGGTCTGTATCAACCAACCACGGGCAGTGTCAAAGTCGACGATCTGGACATGTTGCAGATCGATCCCGCGCATCTGCGATCTCACTTTGGCTACGTTGGTCAGGATGCCCAGTTGTTCATGGGGACGTTGCGCGACAATCTGGTGCTGACAGACACGTGGATCACTGATGAACGCATCAGGGATGTGCTCTCCAGGCTTGGTCTGCAGAAACTGGTTGCGTCACATCCCAGAGGGCTGGATATGCCGCTGACAGAGTCCGGGGGCGGTTTGTCGGGTGGGCAGCGCCAGTTGCTGACAATTGCCCGGATGATGTTGCGTGACCCTGTGTATGTCTTCATGGACGAGCCGACTGCCAACCTCGATCAGGACACCGAGACTGCAGTCATTACTTTGCTCGGGCAATGGCTTGCGGGAAGGACGCTGGTGGTGGCCACCCACCGTCCGCAGTTGCTGTCTCTGGTCAGCCAGCTGGCGATCATGCGAGGCGGTCAGGTGGTCAAACAAGGCGCGCGCGACGACATTCTGCGTGAGCTGGCCCAGAACGCAAAGAGACGTCGTGCCCAGCCCGGCACTGCTCAAACCCCTCCAACAGACCAGAATCCGGTGAATCCAGCGTGAGCAAACGACAGAATCATCAAGCGAGTGTGCAGGCGAATGGGCGACATTCATCGGCCTCGCAGGAAGACGCTTTTGTCTACACAGGGACAGATGGCGACGAGGGTGTGGGTCGCTGGGGGCGGTATCTGGTTTATCTGGTGTCATTGATGCTTGTGCTGGCGTTCGCATGGGCGGCGTACTTTGAACTGGACGAAGTGACAGTGGCGAGTGGCAAAGTGATTCCGAGCAGTCGCTCTCAGGTGGTGGAGGTGCTTGAGGCGGGTATTTTGCGTAAGATCAATGTCGAGGAAGGGCAGCATGTCAAGCAGGGCGATGTACTGCTTGAACTCGACGACAGCCGGGTCGGGCCGCTTTACCGGGAATCAACACAGAGATGGCGATCATTGCTGGCCCAGGAAGCCAGGCTAAGAGCCCAGGCATTCGGGCTCGAGCTGGAGTTTCCCGAGACCGTGCAGGAAGACAAGTCTCTTGTGCAAAGAGAAAAACAGGCTTACAACACACGCCGTACAGCGCTTGAAGACCAGCTTCAGGCGCTGGAGAATTCGCGCGTGGTCCTGCAGCGCGAGATCGACCTGATCTCGCCTCTGGTCAAGCAAGGTGTGATTTCGGAAGTCGAAGTGTTGCGACTACGTCGAGAAGAGTCAACTTTGCAAAGACAGGTCGCCGAACTCAAGGCAAACTATCTGGCCGAAGCCAGTTCGGAGCTTGTGCGGGTGGACTCCGAACTTAAGCAGGTTTCAGAAATCTTGCTGGCGCACCAGGAAGCTTTCAAGCGAGCGACAGTTGTCTCGCCTGCTGACGGAATCGTCAAGGATATCCGGTTTCATACGATCGGTGCAGTGGTCGATTCGGGTGCGACCATCATGGAGATCGTTCCTGTGAATGATGAAATGCTGGTTGAAGCATACATCCTGCCATCCGAAGTGGCGTATGTTGACGTGGGTCAGCCTGCACGTGTCAAACTCAGTGCCTTTGACTCGCGTCGATTCGGCGAACTTGACGGTATCGTCAAACTGATCAGTCCGGATATTGTGATGGAAGAAAGCCAGATGGCTTCGAGCTCCTTGTCCTCTTCAGTCAACTTCGAGCCGGGCCATTACAAGATTCTGGTGCAGATCACCAATCCTGGCATTGAACGGGCGGGGATGCGGATGGTTCCGCAGCCTGGCATGACTGCGACCGTGGACATTCTGACCGGGCAAAAGACGGTGCTGGAGTACATTTTCAGGCCGCTCGAGAACGTACGCGAAGCGCTCAGAGAGCGCTAGGCTTTCAAACACCATGAGTCCCGGTGATGGAATTCATTCTGGCCATTTTCCGGATATTTCCTGCATTGCCTGCGCGCAGAGAAATCAAGCAGCAAGCATCGCTGTCAGTCATGGAAATGACTCGGGCGATCCGCATGCAATGCATGTCGTGCATGCAGTGTTTTACTCGCGTAAACGCGTTTGCCCGGTTCTGGTTCAGGCTTCACTCTTGTCAGGTTTTTTCGCCTGGTCAAAGCTGAGCCATGGCGGCTGTTCGGCATAGATCTCCTGGATAAAACGTTTGCAGGCATCGATGTACCAGGATGAGTCGTGGGCACGGTGACTCAAAATGATAGGGGAGGTGACCTTCTCGTCATCAATCAGGCGGTACACCAGATCGCTTCGAAGTTTTGCAGCGGCTGGAATCAGGCATACGCCCACCTCGGCTGCAACCAGTCCCAGTGCGGTTTGCAGTTCAGCCACCTCGTGGATCTCCCGGGGTTCAATGCCGTGGTCGAACAGGGCGGTGAGCACGTGATCCGCAAAGCTCGGTCGAGGCTCCTTTGGATAGACGATCAAGGCCTGATCGCGCACGACGTCCAGAGCAACTGGGCCCGAGTCTGCAGCGAGCAATGAAGTGGGAGAAACCGCCAGTACCAGTCGCTCCTCTCGCAGCACGATTCGTGACACCTGGCGATCGTTGCGACGGATGCGGCCGATACCGATGTCGATCCGACCTGACTTGAGCGCGGCAATTTGCTGAATCGAAGTCAGCTCCAGGAACTGGAATTCGGTTTCCGGGTAGTGCTGGCGAATCTTTCGGACCAGAATCGGAAGTCCTTCATAAAGGGTGGATGCCACAAACCCGATCGAAAGTCGCTGTCGCTGACCCAGCCCGACCTGTATGGTTGCCGCCTTCATCTGCTCAACCCGGTGCAGCACCTGCAATCCCTGTTCGTAGAAAACACGTCCCGCCTCAGTGAGCTGGAGTGGCCGACTCTCCCGGGAGATCAGTTGCACTCCAAGTTCCTGTTCGAGCATCTGTATCTGTCTGCTCAAAGGGGGCTGTGCAATGTGTAGTTGTGCAGATGCTTTAGTGAAGCTACGCGCATTGGCCACCGCCACAAAATACCGGATTTGTCTCAGATCCATACTGGATATCCACCAAATGACTCACTACGAAATAGCAGGTACGACGCGCAGCAATGAGCGTCTACAGGCAGCGTGCGGGTCTGCCGTGCAGGCGTCTGGTCCCGCTTGCAGGCAAACAAAGGTCAATACACTGCAGGTGCTCAGCGGTACTCAGCTTCAGATACCCCCGGACAGAAATCTTCTGTACGTCGTTCCGGACTCGCTGCCACAGGCCCCGCATCAGCGTTCAGGATGCAAGCGATAGCCAGTTTGTGAGAATGTGTAACTCTATCCTAGGGTAAACGATATGTTTCATTCTAATGACGAATTTAAGCTATTGATACTTCATCTAAGAGTCTGTTAATAAATAATATAGTCGAATGACTAGGGTCGTATGCAGTAATTCCATTCGCCATGGAAATCGCTTCGATCGATCTTGATCGTCGCCATTTGGGCGTCAGTGACAGAAATTCCCTTCGGATACGCGGCAGTATCGAGCTCGGCCTTAACCGACAGGCCGCTACGGGTTCGTGTGTTGGCGATCAGATTGACAATGACTTCGTGACTGATCAGTGGGCGCGCGCGCCAGTTCATGGTGATGAACGAGAACAAGCGGTGTTCAATCTTGTTCCATTTGCTGGTCCCGGGAGGAAAGTGATGCACGTGAATCTCGAGCCCCAGTTCCCTGGCTAACTGGCTCAACTCATACTTCCATAGCCGAACCCGATGGCCATTGCTGCCACCACCATCTGCTGTGATCGTCAATCGGCTGGCTTCAGGATAGCGCGCTCGGCCCATCGAGAACCACCAGCGCCGGATAGTTTGCACGGCAAATGCCGACGTGTCGTGATCCGTTCCCACGCTGACCCAACCCTCATCAGCACCTATGTCATAAACGCCGTACGGATTGGCGCGCCCCAGATCCTTGTCGACAAAGTCATGAACCTGGACCTGATCGGGTTGACCTCTAGGCAGCCATCGCTGGCCCGCATTCTTGAAGGCCCCAACCAGCTCCTTCTTTTTGGTATCGACCGAAATGACCGGTTCGTTTGCATCCAGTGCGATCTTTACGGCTGCATTGATGTGCTCAAACTGTGCGTTTCGATCAGGACTCTGGTTGCCTTCGAGCACCTTGGCGTTTGCTTGCAGACTAAAATTCTGGCTACGCAGTATATTGCCCACCACCACATGGCTGACCTGATGATGTCTGGTCTTGAGCTCATCGGCCAGATTGCGCAGACTCTTGCATGTCCAGCGCAACGGTGACTCCGGGTCACCTCGCGTGGTCAGCTCGACCAGAGCCAAAAGGTCTGCAACCAAGGTCTCATCGGTTGTCTCGAGTCGCTTGCGGCCACCACCCGGTCGACGTGACCCTGTTGCCGTCGTGGACCGAGACTCTTCCGACGCGTCGATACTTCTCAACGAGCCGAGCTCCTTGATACCGGCGGCTACCGTTGTGCGGGATGCACCAGTGGCCGCTGCTACCTCGGCTATGCCACCTCGACCGAGTGCTTTGGCTTCTGCGCCGAGCAACAATCTTCTCTGACGCTCATTGAGTGTCTCGTTCAACGCCTCCCAGCGTAAAGCGATTGGTGAGATATTCGGCATTCGATAAGCATAGCCGATTCCCAATAAATAACCAAGTTAATTATTTACAGTATCTAAGTAGATGTCATTATACTTTTTTGGTATCAATCGTGACTGATTTCATATTGGCCATTCATTGCAATTGGATTTCTAATTTGTCAGACGCAGGGAAACAAAGTCGGCTACAGGCCAGAGCACCATTCGCCAGATATGCCTGAAGTGCTTCATGCCTTCAGCGCCCATCAAATGAATGCCTTGATCGTACCGAACATATCGCCTTGCAAGGTTGAAACGAATTCAGATTGAGATGTCATGCAGAACACTTCTAGACGGACAGGCTGGAGCGACATGGTTGTGATCGAACGCATCGAGACCGTTCTGGTCGACCTTCCGACCATCCGCCCGCACCAGCTCTCGATGGCGACCATGAACGGTCAGACTTTGATGCTGCTGCACGTCTATTGCTCGGACGGGACGGTTGGTATCGGAGAGGGCACCACAATTGGTGGACTCGCCTACGGTGCCGAGTCTCCAGAGGGCATGAAGCTCGCGATCGATACGTACTTCGCTCCCTGTCTGGCTGGTGCAGATGCCAATCGTGTGCCGGCACTGATGGCACGCCTCGATACAGCCATCCGGGACAACCGGTTTGCGAAGTGTGCGGTTGAAACAGCGCTCTACGACGCACTGGGCAAGCGCGTCGGGTTGCCTGTCTCTGAACTGCTCGGTGGTCGGGTGCGCGACAGTCTGCCAGTGGCCTGGACGCTGGCCTCTGGCGATACAGTCAGAGATATTGAAGAAGCCGAGACGATGCTCGACAAGCGTCGTCACAACATTTTCAAGCTCAAGATTGGCAAGCGCAGCGTGGCAGAAGATGTGGCACACGTTGCAGCCATCAAGAAGGCGCTTGGAGACCGGGCAAGCGTGCGCGTGGACGTGAACATGGCCTGGAGCGAATTGCAGGCCAATCAAGGTCTGCCCGCGCTCGCCGATGCGGGATGTGAGCTGGTTGAGCAACCCGTATCGAGCGCGCAGGCACTGATGCGACTCAAAGGCAGGTTCCCGATTGCTGTGATGGCCGACGAGTCTCTCACAGGTCCACGATCGGCGATGGAAATTGCCAGTCAGGGTGGTACGGATGTGTTCGCGATCAAGATCGAACAATCAGGTGGGTTGAGAGCAGCGCAGCAGGTGGCAGCCATTGCCGATGCAGCACATATCGAGCTGTATGGCGGCACCATGCTGGAGGCGGCCGTCAGCACCATGGCATCGGCCCATGTGTTCTCGACCTTCAGGTCGTTGCAGTGGGGAACCGAGCTGTTCGGGCCGCTTTTGTTGACAGAGGAAATCCTGGTGAATCCGTTGCAGTATCAGGACTTCGAGCTGCAGGTGCCGTCACTGCCCGGTCTTGGTATTGAGCTAGACACAGACCGAGTGCGCCATTTCACCCGCAAGGTGAATTGACACATGAATTGACACATGAATTGACGCGGCCGGATTTGTTTGAACGTTGCAACAGTGTCAGGAAAGGGTTTTGAGTGAACGCCTGGTCCCGGGCATATGGGGTGGAGTCGCTCGCAAACGTAGTCAAACCGTGATGTCGACGATCCGACATCAACAAAGGGGTGTCTCGCAACCGTGCGAAAGACGCCTGGTTAATTTTGAGATCCAGAGGAGAGCAACATGAGTGTCAAAATTTTTGAGAGTCAGGAAGTCCAGGATTTTCTGAAGCTGGCCAGTGGCCTGAACCAGGACGGTGGAACCCCACGCGTGAAGGAACTGGTACATCGCATCGTGTCCGATCTGTTCAAGGTCATTGAGGAGTACGACGTCAGTCCTGACGAGTTCTGGGCTGCCGTGGCCTACATCAACCGACTCGGTTCAAACCAGGAAGCCGGTCTGCTGTCGCCCGGACTGGGCTTTGACCGGTACCTGGACATGCGTATGGATGCCGAAGACCAGTCCATTGGTGAGCCGGAAGGAACGCCTCGCACCATTGAAGGCCCCCTTTACGTGGCTGGTGCACCGGTCGAGCACGGATTCGCACGTCTGGATGATGGCAGCGATACCAATGGTGACACTCTCATCATGCATGGTACGGTCTTTGGTTCGGACGGCAAACCGGTACCGAACGCGCAGGTTGAAGTCTGGCACGCCAACACCAAAGGGTTCTACTCGCACTTTGACCCCACGGGTGAGCAGCAGCCCTTCAACATGCGTCGCACGATCATCACAGACGGTGAGGGCCGCTACAAGTTTCAGAGCATCATGCCCAAGGGTTACGGCTGTCCGCCCGATGGCCCGACCCAGCAGTTGCTCAACCATCTGGGCCGTCACGGTAACCGTCCGGCACACATCCATTTCTTCGTGTCAGCAGATGAACACCGCAAGCTCACTACGCAGATCAACATCGATGGAGATCCGCTGGTGAACGACGACTTTGCGTTTGCAACTCGCGAAGGGCTGGTTCCACCTGTGATCGAGCACACCGACGAGGCGAGCATCAAGGCTCACGGGCTGAAGGGTCCGTTTGCCGAGATCAAGTTCGATTTCCATCTGACCCCGCTGATCGATGGCGTTGACAATCAGGTTGTCGAACGGGCCCGGGCATCTGCCTGAGGTAGCCTGGTCTGAGGAAGTGCTACTTGCTGTGAAGCCTGGATCGGCAGGTGAGGGTGTCTGGATGAGTCAATGATCGGACACCCCCTGCCAGTCGATTCAGCATGACCTCTCAACTCTGCACTGTCGAGCATTGCTTACCGCATCATTGCTTCAATGTCAGCAAAGCAGCGACCTTGGATGCCTCATCATTTGAGAGCGGCACACCGCCTCTGCATCCATCTGCGTGCATCTGCATCGCTTCTGATTCAGGGCTCTCAGGCCGTATCGGGCGCGGTCACTGTTGAGCCACTCACTACTTTTCTGGAACGCGAATCATGATCGATAAACAAGTTGCCAGCGTTGCGCAGGCGCTACACGATATCCAGGATGGCTCTACGGTACTCATCGGGGGGTTCGGGACGGCCGGCATTCCGTTTGAGCTCATTGATGGCTTGATCGAGCAAGGTGCGCGTGACCTGACAGTCGTGAACAACAATGCCGGAAATGGTGACCAGGGCCTGGCTGCACTGTTAAAAACAGGTCGCGTGCGCAAGATCATCTGCAGCTTTCCGCGGCAGGCAGACTCCTGGGTGTTTGATGATTTGTATCGCAGTGGACGAATCGAGCTCGAACTGGTGCCGCAGGGCAACCTCGCCGAGCGGCTGCGTGCCGCCGGCGCAGGGCTGGGCGGGTTCTTTTGCCCGACAGGGTATGGAACCGAGCTTGCCAAAGGCAAGGAAACCCGTCAGATCAACGGTCGCTGGTACGTTTTTGAAGAACCAATCCGTGGTGATGTGGCACTCATCAAGGCCGAACGCGGCGATCGTTGGGGCAATCTGACCTACCGCAAGGCTGCCCGCAACTTCGGTCCGGTGATGGCCACTGCTGCCCGGACCACCATTGCCAGCGTGTTTGATGTGGTGGAGCTTGGTGCAATCGATCCCGAAGCGGTGGTGACGCCGGGCATTCACGTGAACAGAATTGTTCAGGTCCCCCGAGTGAAGACCCAGGCGGGTGGGTTCAAAGCCTAACGTCTTCCTGAGCCCACGGACAACCGGTCAGGTCAACAATGACAGACCAGAACCCGTCAGTCAGGCATCACCGGGCAAGTATCACCGGGCAAGTATCACCGGGGCCAAACGTCCCCGACCATCTTTGCGCGCACAATCAGAGGAATCAGCTTGACTCAAAACTTACCGACAGCGACATCTCATGACGACACCCGCCTTCGGCTCGATCAGCTCCGTCGTCGCACCAGGGACGAAATGGCACGTCGGGTGGCCCAGGACATTCATGATGGTGCCTACGTCAATCTGGGTATCGGCATGCCTACGCTGGTTGCCAACCACATTCCCCGCGATATCGAGGTGATTCTGCAAAGCGAGAACGGGATCCTGGGCATGGGGCCCGCTCCGGCAGAAGGTGAGCAAGACTATGACCTCATCAACGCGGGCAAGCAGCCTGTCACCTTGCTGGCGGGCGGGGCGTACTTCCATCATGCGGACAGCTTTGCCATGATGCGTGGCGGTCATCTCGATATCTGCGTGCTGGGTGCGTTTCAAGTCTCGCAGACAGGTGATCTGGCGAACTGGAGCACAGGTCAGTCTGGGGCGATCCCGGCCGTCGGTGGTGCCATGGACCTGGCCATTGGAGCCAGGCAGACTTGGGTCATGATGGACCTGCTAACCAGACAGGGCCAGAGCAAGCTGGTGAACGCGTGTACCTATCCGTTAACGGGACTGGCGTGTGTCAAGCGTGTCTACACTGATCTCGCCACGTTTGCCTGCACGCCGCACGGACTGAAGCTGATCGACGCAATTGATGGCGTCAGTCATGAAGACCTGGAGGCCTTGACCGGATTGAGCATCCAGCGAGTTCAGAAATAGTCGCGTCATTCCTGCGGGAGGCGTGTCTTGTGCAAGAACTGATTGCAAGCAGGACGCCAGTCAAGGAAGATGGCAGCGAAGGTTGCGGGATCAGTGAAAGAAACAAGCGCTCGCCCGTATGCCATCATTATCGAACAAGGAGAACAAGCATGAGCCAATCCCAGCAGCCCTACCTGCTCGACACCCGCCAAGGAAAGTTCCGGGTATGTGATCAGGGCGAGCCAAGCGCACCCGTACTGATGCTGAGCAATTCACTTGGCACCACTCTGGAGATGTGGGAGCCGCAGATCGAGGCCTTCACCAGACACTATCGCGTGATCCGGTATGACACCCGCGGCCACGGAGGCAGTCCGGTCGCCCCAGGCCCCTATACGTTTGACGGGCTTGGAGAGGATGCTCTGGCGATTCTGGATGCACTCAAGATAGAGAAGGCATCGTTTTGCGGGGTGTCCATGGGTGGTCATTCCGCGCTCTGGATGGGCATACACGCAGCGGCGCGTTTCGAGGCGCTGATCGTGTGTAACAGTGCAGCCAGGATTGGAACCACCGAAGCCTGGAAAGAGCGCGCCGACCTGGTTCGTGCCAACGGCAAGGACGGCATGCAAACACTCGCCAGCACAGCCCCCGGACGCTGGTTCACAAAAGGGTTTGTGGAAAGAGACCCGCAAGCGGTCCAGGCGATGCAGGCCGTGATTGCGAGCACTGATCCCGAGGGTTACGCCAGTTGCTGCGATGCACTCGGCAGTTCGGATCTGCGTCCCCACCTCGGGAGAATTACCAACCCGACATTGATTATTGCCGGCGAGTTTGATCCGGCCACCACCGTGGCAGACGGGCAGGCCATGCATGATGCGATTGCGGGTTCGGAACTGGTGGTACTACCAGTCTCGCATATCTCCAATGTTGAAGCGGCGAAAGACTACAACGACGCTGTGCTGGCATTTCTCGAGAAATCGAGGCGCTAGGCGGGTGAGCGGGTGCCACTGTGTGCAACGCAGAGGGCTGTGCTAACGACCGTCTTTACGAGCGTTCTTGCGACAGACTTGCAGCCAACTGGCGCCCCGGTTTTATTTCATTCTGTCCCGGGGGATCTATACGGTTCTTCCCGATAACCAAAGGAGTTCATCATGCTGTTTCTGGTTCACATGATTGTCAACATACCCGCAAGCCTTCCTGCTGATGAGGCTGCCCGCGTCAAGGCCGAGGAGAAAGAATACTCACAGAAGCTGCAGCGAGAAGGCAAGTGGCCGCACATCTGGCGCGTGGTAGGTGAGTACGCCAACTACAGTGTCTTCGAAGCCAGGGACAACGACGAGCTGCACACCATGCTGAGCAATCTGCCTCTGTTTCCGTATATGCAGATCAAGGTCACACCACTGGCCAGGCACCCCTCCTCGATTCACTGAGAGTCGTCTCGCTTTCGGATAGTATGACCTGATCCTGTTCGCGACAAGCGCCGCCGTTCAGGGCGGACAACGGTAGCGCGGATATCGCAAACGTCCTCGCGTTTGCCTTTGTCCGCGCCTTCGTTTTTCAGCGCTGCGTGTGCGATTGTTCGAGGTGCCGCTGCAAGACGAAACGAGGTGCGACGGCGACCAGCCCCCTTCCAGTCGTGCTTCTGGATGGGGGCTTCTTGCGCAGCAATTGGCGTGATGCGCATTTGATGCTGTCCACGAAAATGGGAGTAGCAACTGATGCCGGAGCGGGGTCCAAGAAGCTGGGAACCAGCGTTCTGCTGCGCCGGGGTGTTGAAGGTAGATCAGGCCCGATTGACGAGCAGGACACGAACGATCACGCGCCCACCAACGCCCGATGCAAAACAGAGCAACTGAATGTGCGTGTCAGTGCGCTGGGGAGGCTGCTCGTTGCACTGCTGGCTCAAAGTCGCCGTCGAGCGTGGCTCCGTGTATTCCCAACCTTCTGCCAGTTGACTGATGGTGTCAGACGGTATTCAGTGACGCTTGCTGCCTTGCTACGACGTGGTGACATACTTTTACTCGAGCTACGAATCGTCCAGCACTGCCCGATTCGTTTGTTCTCGTTCGTCTTTCCCTCATTTCTCTAGCAGTTTTCTCTTTACGTGACTTGCGAGATATGTAACGCTTGGTATCTGTGTTCGCACCTCGCGAACAACCGACTCACTGCAAGCGAGCATTCATGATTATTTTTCCCTCTCTGTTGTTTGGTGTGCTGGCCGTACTGGCCACACTGACCGGACGCAGGCCTGCTGCGTTGACTAGCTGGGTACTGGCGTTGCTGAGCATGCTCATGGCGATGTATTTTCACATGAACGATCCCATGAACATCAGCTTGTAAAGGGAGACACTATGCAAACTGTGTTCAGCGCTCGCTCCTCCAGCGCTCACCAGGCTGGCATCTCGTACTGGTTCAATTCCCTGGCGCTTGCCGGTATCTGCACTGCCTTGCTGGGAGGTTTTTACTTTCAGCTGGCGTTAGGAGAAATTCCGTGCCCGTTGTGTATGTTGCAACGCGTGGGTTTGATGCTGGTGGGCTTGGGATTTGCAATGAATGTCAGGTTTGGGGCATCGGCCGTGCATTACGCCATCGTCATCTTGTCGTCGATTGTCGGTGCCAGCGTCTCGGTGCGCCAGATCCTTCTGCATATCGCGCCTGGTGATCCAGGGTTTGGATCCGCGGTGTTTGGTTATCACATGTACACATGGGGGTTTGTGTTGTTTGTTGCCAGCATCATTTTCAGCGCAGTGATGCTGTTCATCGATCGACGCAAACTTGATCAGGCTGACAATGACTATGGGGGCGCATCTCGTGGCAATGCTGGCTCATCCAGGCCAGTACTGACTACAGTGCTGATCGTCCTGCTGCTATTGTTGTCGGCAGGCAACCTGGTGTCTGATGTGCTGACGTGCGGAGCGGCCATCTGTGCAGATGATCCGGCGGGTTACATTTTTCAGCGCTAAAGCCCGTTGTTTGACCAACTGTGAGCGCAAGCCCCTGACTTTAGCCATGGGGAGGTTCAGGACCTGATATTCATCCGGGGATCTGGTCTGTTGTGCAAACATTGCTTTAGTATCTTGTGTTGGTTACTGCTGTGTTGGTTGTTGCTGCATGAACGACGGCAATGAACGGCTTTATAAGCATTCGATCAGTGATGCGTGATGGTCATTGTGCGTTGGGGTTAGTGTCTTGGCCGTGCTGGCCACCTGACGGTTTTGCGAACCAGGCCAGGCAGTTGTGTGACGATGGCGGCAAGTCGATCGCTGCAGTTTGTCAGGAATCGATCAGGTTTGTTCAGGGACACTCTTAACTGTTCCGGGCATTGGAGAAGAGTACGATGGAACTAAAAATTAACGGACAGAGCAGGCAGGTTGAGGTCGAGGCCGATACCCCGCTTTTATGGGTCATCCGGGATGATCTGGGCATGACGGGCACCAAGTATGGTTGTGGTGTTGCGCAGTGCGGGGCCTGTACGGTCTGGATCGATGGTCAGGCCCAGCGATCCTGTGTCATGCCGGTCTCGGCGGTGCAAGGACGTGAGGTGGTGACGATTGAGGAGATCGAGTCCGATCCGGTTGGCAAGCGAGTTGTGCAAGCCTGGATCAGGCAGCAGGTTCCGCAATGCGGGTACTGCCAGTCTGGTCAGGTGATGGCAGCAACTGCCTTGCTCAAGCAGTTCCCGAACCCGACGGATGAGCAGATCGAATCAGCTATGACGAATCTGTGCCGTTGTGGAACCTACAGTGACATTGCCGCCGCGGTTCGCGAAGCGGCCCAGGCCTGATGAAGGAGCTCACCATGGATTCCAGTCAAGATCTCGTTCAGTGGTCTTCAGTCAAGTCTTCTATTGTCAAACTCGATGTGAAAGTATCCCGGCGCCAGTTCCTGGGCGCGTCGGCTGGCGCGATGGTGCTGGGCGCGATCCTGCCTGGCAAGTTCGCCCGGGCTCAGGGGGCAGACGCTGCCAGGCCCGGCACGGATGCCTGGGCATTCATCGAGATACGTCCGGACAGTTCCGTCTTGCTGCACAGTGCTTTTGTTGACGGTGGCCAGGGTATCAACACCGCCATGGCTCAGTTGGTGGGCGAAGAACTCGATGTCGACCCGGCCAGTTTTACGGTGATCTGCGCAGAGCCCGGCCCACAGTTTCTGATTGTGAACGGTCGACGCCTGACGGGCGGCAGCCTGTCGGTTCGGTCGTCGTATGACACGATGAGACACCTGGGGGCAAGCGCGCGGATGATGCTGCTGCAAGCCGCCTCGCAGAAGTTTTCGGTGCCCGTGGGGCGCCTCTCGACCGAGCCAGGACGAGTGGTTGAGTCAGGCAGTGGCCGTTCGATCCCCTACGGCGAACTGGTCGAAGCGGCCAGCAAGCTGCCTCTTCCAGAAAACGTCTCGCTGCGTGACGAGAAATCGCGACGATGGATTGGCAAGCCGGTTCCGAGAATCGATCTGCACGACAAATCCACGGGCAAGGCCCAGTACGCAATTGATCTCAGTGTGCCTGACATGCTGCAGGCAGCAGTGGTGCACGCACCGCGGCTTGGCGGTGAGCCAGGTGCGATCAAGAACGAAGATCGGGCGCGTGGCTTGGCCGGTGTGCACTCCATTCACAAGCTGCCAGGTGCAGTGGCCGTGGTCGCTGACCGCTGGTGGCGTGCCCGCAAGGCGGTCGAGTCGCTTGATATCGAGTGGGAGTACGGCAGTTCTGATCTCAAACCCGCCATGCCCGCGAACTTTTCGTCTGAGAGCATGCTTGAGGCACTCAAAGCCGCCAAAGGGCCCGGGGTGACGGGCGAGTCGGTGGGGGATGTCAAGCAAGCAATGGCGTCTGCGAGCCGGATTGTTCACGGTAACTTTAATGCTCCGTTTCTGGCGCATGGACAGATGGAGCCCCCGTCTTCCATTGCCCGATTCAACCCGGACGGCACACTGGAGCTCTGGGTGCCGAACCAGATGCCTGACCTGTTTCAGGGTACAGCGGCCAAGGTGGCCGGGGTTTCGCCTGATCAGGTGATTCTGCACTCACCCATTCTGGGTGGTTTCTTCGGACGGCATTTTCTGTATCCGTCGGCACATCCGTTTTCTCAGGCAATCGTGCTGGCCAAGGCGGTGGGCAAGCCCGTCAAGGTTATCTGGAGTCGCGAGCAGGAGTTTTTACGCGATGCCTTGCGTCCGATGGGTATGGCCCGGTTCAAGGCGGGTCTGAATGATGAAGGCATGCCAGTGGCGCTTGAGATTGAAGCAGTTGGCGAAGGCCCGATCGGGAGAGCATATGGTCGCAAGCCAGATGCTGTTGATTCGTCCGCAGTCGAAGGCATGGTTCGCAAGCCGTATGACATTCCCCACCGTCGCGTCTCCCAGGTGCCAGTCGACATCCCCGCAGTGATCGGATTCTGGCGCTCGGTGGGTCACTCAATGAACGACTATTTCTACGAGGCATTCCTGGATCAGCTCGCCGCCGCAGGCGGTCATGATCCGTACGAGTTTCGCCTTGCCCTGCTGGAAAAGAGTCCTCGCCAGAAGCACCTGGTCGAGACGGTCGCAGAACTAAGTGGTGGCTGGAAGTCGGGTGTGTTTACGGCGGATGACGGTTCGAGACGGGCCAGAGGCATTGCACTCATCTCTGCCTTCGCAACCGAGGTGGCAACGATTGCAGAAGTCAGTGTCGATACCGCGGGCGAAGTGATCGTCCATGATGTCTGGGTTGCCATCGATCCGGGTCGTATCGTCAATCCGTCGACCATCGAGGATCAGGTACGTTCGGCTGTTGCACTCGGTCTGTCCGAGACGCTGGTCGAGGCTTATGTCTACGAGAACGGTGAACCGGTTGCCAGGAATTTCGGGGCGTATCCGATTCTGAGACCGACCCAGATGCCGCGCGTGCACGTCCGGATCGTCGAAAGCGGTGCACAGCCCATGGGTGGTATTGGTGAGCCAGGCCTGCCTGGCGTGCCACCTGCCGTGGTGAACGCTGTTGCCACACTGATCGGCCAGCGTGTGCGCAGTCTGCCACTTGCCGGACAGAAGTTTCAGTCGCTACCGAGCTGACAAGTCGCTGTCACAGCGTCACTTCACCACGCTGATCACCACTGGTTACCACTGAGCATTTGAACACACCCCGGAATCGGTCTGAAGCCGATTCCGGGGTGTGTTCAATCGTATCTGTCCCTGTGTCTTGTGGACACCCGTTGCTTATCGAAATTTCCTGCGACAGCGCATGTGACGGGCTTCGTATCGGGAACTGTATGGTCGGCGTAAACTCTGGCTGTGTCTGGTACATGCCAGTCGCTTCCAGGGTATACGCTGGAAGCGTGCGCTGGTCGTCTTTGACGGTTAGCGAGCCGTGTGTTCAGACTGCGGCAATACAAGCGTTTTCTGGGGTGATGGCTGTTTTAGGTTTTCGAGTGATTTTCCTGGTTTGTGCTGGTTTTCGGTAAAACCGGAATGTCTCTTTTAACGGGATCAGGTTTGAGCGGTACATCAGTCAGTGATAGACGGCTTCGGTTGCCGATTGGCATTCAAACGTTCTCCGATATCCGCGAGGGGGGATACTACTACGTCGATAAAACGCCCATCATCGACCGGTTGGTCCGCCAGAACAAGTATTACTTGTTGTCCCGTCCCAGACGTTCTGGAAAAAGTCTGCTGCTTGATACCTTGCGTTGCCTCTTTGAGGGCAAGAGAGAACTCTTTGAAGGGCTGCACATCCAGGATCGCTGGGATTGGCAGACCAGACACCCAGTTGTTCGTTTGAGCTTCTCTGACGGCGTCATCAAAAGCCGATCAGAACTGGATGCCCACATCCGACACCAACTGGATACGCAGCGACACCAACTGGGGTTGGCCGACTCGCGCACGGAACTGGTGTCTTGCGAGTTCTCAATGCTGATTCGTCATGCGCATGAGAAGTTTGGTCAAACGACGGTCGTTTTAAACAAACATGGGAAATCCCCCGGCTATGCCGGGGTGGCAGTAGAAGTTTGACATTTAGGGGAGTCCATCGATGAAACTATCCGAGTGAGCCGCCAAGCACACTCGAGAAAAGGAGTTTCACGATGGACGAGTATGAAAGCCTAAGCCATAGCCGTTGGGAGTGCAAATACCATGTGGTGTTTATTCCCAAGTGTCGAAGAAAGACGTTGTATGTCAGTTTGAGAAAGCACCTGGGTGAGGTGTTCAGGCAGTTAGCCCGTCGTAGGGAGAGCGAGATTCTGGAGGGTCACCTGATGCCAGATCATGTACACATGCTGATCGCAATTCCGCCAAAGTACGCGGTCTCTCAGGTGGTTGGGTACATAAAGGGCAAAAGTGCGATTCACATTGCCCGGGTGTATGGAGAGAGGAGGCGAAACTTTGTCGGGCAGCACTTTTGGGCCAGAGGGTATTTTGTTTCGACGGTTGGGCGTGACGAAGAGGTCATTCGGCGTTACATCCAGGACCAGGAAAAAGAGGACTCTCGATTGGAGCAATTGAATCTGCTCTGAATCTGGCCACCGAACGGTGGCACAAGACACGGAGCCGCGTTAGCGTCTCCGGATAGCCGCTTTGAGCGGCTCACAAATGAAGGCCCCCGGCTTTGCCGGGGGATTGTTACTCGATGAATATGACAAACCCATTCTGGATAACATTCTCGACTCGCATACTGCGCGAGAGCTGCGTGAGGGGCTCAAGAATATCTACAGTGTTTTGAAAGAAGCAGACCCGCACTTGCGTTTTGTCTTGCTGACCGGGGTTTCAAAGTTCAGCAAGATCAGTCTGTTCTCTGGCCTGAACAATCTCAATGACATCTCACTGGATGCACCGTTTTCGACGATCTGCGGTTACACCGACGAGGATGTCGACACTGTCTTTGCACCGGAACTGAGCGGACTGGACCGCGACGCCATTCGTCGCTGGTATAACGGTTACCGCTGGGGTGATCCTGGTGTCGTGTCAGTCTACAACCCGTTTGATGTACTGCTTTTGTTCCAGAAGCGGGAGTTTGCGCCATACTGGTTTGAAAGTGCCACACCGACGTTTCTGGTCGATCTGCTCAGAAAACGTGGCGTTTTTACGCCCAGGCTGGATGTTCTGCAGGCCAAGGCGCAGATTCTTGGGCGTTTTGATGTCGATGACATCACAACCGAGGGGTTACTGTTCCAGACGGGTTACATCACGGTGAAATACATTGAAGAGCCGATGCTCGGTTACCGGATTTACACGCTAGGGTTCCCGAATCTGGAAGTCGAAAGCAGCCTGAATGATCTGTTGTTGCCGGTGCTTGGAATCTCTCATCGTCAAGCGCAAACCTATCAATTGGCTTTGCTGGATATCCTTAAAAGAAATGATTTTCAGGCACTCAAAACCCACCTGCAGTCACTGTATGCGGGTCTGCCGCATGACTGGTATCGAAACAATTCGATCGCTCGCTACGAAGGACACTACGCCAGTATTTTTTACAGTCATTTCGCAGCCCTTGGCCTGTCCATCACAGTAGAGGACGCAAGCCACTATGGGTCAGTCGACATGACTGTCGAGTTCGACGAGAACGTCTACCTGTTTGAGTTCAAAGTGGTCGAGACCTCTCCCGCAGGTCAGGCGCTCGCGCAGATCAAAGAAAAGCGATACGCCGACAAGTACCGGGCCAGTGGCAAGCAGATCTATCAGATCGGTGTTGAGTTCTCCCGGTCGCAACGTCAGATCGTAGCGTTCGATATCGAGATTGTTTAATTCGTTCCTCATTCAGTTTTTGGGGGACCGCCTGAACGGCAAGTCCATTCGACCATGGTTGGGATCAAGCGGTGCATTGGCCTGACTGGCAATCTGATGCCTTTAACAGCGCTGGTCGTGGTTGTCAGCCGTGCACAAGGACGGTTTGTCGGTTGACCGACAGGTGCTGGCATGTCACTACTCGATCTGGCGAACCTGGGCGCACCGACTGAGGGTGCGGTCCAGACCAGCCAATAGGAAGGTGATTCGCTGGGTATTTCAATGGTTCGGGACTGTTAACAAATAATATAGTCGAATGACTAGGGTCGTATGCAGTAATTCCATTCGCCATGGAAATCGCTTCGATCGATCTTGATCGTCGCCATTTGGGCGTCAGTGACAGAAATTCCCTTCGGATACGCGGCAGTATCGAGCTCGGCCTTAACCGACAGGCCGCTACGGGTTCGTGTGTTGGCGATCAGATTGACAATGACTTCGTGACTGATCAGTGGGCGCGCGCGCCAGTTCATGGTGATGAACGAGAACAAGCGGTGTTCAATCTTGTTCCATTTGCTGGTCCCGGGAGGAAAGTGATGCACGTGAATCTCGAGCCCCAGTTCCCTGGCTAACTGGCTCAACTCATACTTCCATAGCCGAACCCGATGGCCATTGCTGCCACCACCATCTGCTGTGATCGTCAATCGGCTGGCTTCAGGATAGCGCGCTCGGCCCATCGAGAACCACCAGCGCCGGATAGTTTGCACGGCAAATGCCGACGTGTCGTGATCCGTTCCCACGCTGACCCAACCCTCATCAGCACCTATGTCATAAACGCCGTACGGATTGGCGCGCCCCAGATCCTTGTCGACAAAGTCATGAACTTGGACCTGATCGGGTTGACCTCTAGGCAGCCATCGCTGGCCCGCGTTCTTGAAGGCCCCAACCAGCTCCTTCTTTTTGGTATCGACCGAAATGACCGGTTCGTTTGCATCCAGTGCGATCTTCACGGCTGCATTGATGTGCTCAAACTGTGCGTTTCGATCAGGACTCTGGTTGCCTTCGAGCACCTTGGCGTTTGCTTGCAGACTAAAATTCTGGCTACGCAATATATTGCCCACCACCACATGGCTGACCTGATGATGTCTGGTCTTGAGCTCATCGGCCAGATTGCGCAGACTCTTGCATGTCCAGCGCAACGGTGACTCCGGGTCACCTCGCGTGGTCGGCTCGACCAGAGCCAAAAGGTCTGCAACCAAGGTCTCATCGGTTGTCTCGAGTCGCTTGCGGCCACCTCCCGGTCGACGTGACCCTGTTGCCGTCGTGGACCGAGACTCTTCCGACGCGTCGATACTTCTCAACGAGCCGAGCTCCTTGATACCGGCGGCTACCGTTGTGCGGGATGCACCAGTGGCCGCTGCCACCTCGGCTATGCCACCTCGACCGAGTGCTTTGGCTTCTGCGCCGAGCAACAATCTTCTCTGACGCTCATTGAGTGTCTCGTTCAGCGCCTCCCAGCGCAAAGCGATTGGTGAGATATTCGGCATTCGATAAGCATAGCCGATTCCCAATAAATAACCAAGTTAAATATTTACAGTCTCTTCGTTCATCCGTGGTGTGCCGATTGGGTGTCGACTGGATTTCTACTGTATTGGCTCTTTGGCGCCTGCGGACCATCATCTGGACGATATTGTCGATGTCATACTGGATGCGAACGCAATACGATGGCTCTTCTGAGAGTCGAGCGTCTGTCCGGCTGGCACACGCCACTGTCTCCGATCGGATTTTCAGGCATGAGCACCATCCGTGCAGGCGACTGGTGAGATGATCGCAAAGTTTCCATACAGGTCGTGTGAGACCCGATCGGTTAAGAAAAGGTCTATTTTGAGGTGCCACCCGCTGGTCAAATCGCTACGGAGATGTCACGCCGGTTCGACTGGGTCAACGACCTGGTTTCTGATGATCCTGCGCTTGTTCGCGCTGGCCTGAGGCACTTGTGGTTTGTCACTCTGCACCCGTTTGAAGATGGCAATGGTCACATCGCACGCGCAATTGTTGATCTGCTTTTGACGCGCGGATGCAAGTCCACGTATGTGTTGCGCGAAACCCCCACTACAAATGCCCAGCCGGTTTGGTGGAAGGAAAGCTTAGGCCTGCTTCCTGGTGGCCGCAAACGCAGCGGCTGCAATCCGGACCATACTCGGGTGCAGAGTGCCAAGTTTCGGAATTTGACCATGGGGTGCATGATTCGGCACAGAAAAGTAGTCGTCGTTGTATGGCAGATCCAGTGTTTTGCTCAAGTCGAATTTTGTGTCGTAGCTAAGACCAGCACTTGCGTAAGCGGCGGGATGCTCACCCTTGGTGACGCGAAACTCACCTCTGTAGAGTCGATCAGTTTTTTGGCTGGTGCCATACGCCACGCTCACGAAGATCCTGCCCTCATCGTCTTCCTTCGTCAAAATAATGAGGGCAGGGCGTGGCTTGGGTTTGGGATGAACGTTGTCAGGGAAGTGGCACCAGGCGATATCGCCTGCCATGGGTTCCGGCCACCAGCGCATCAGACGCTTTCAATTTCAAAAAGGCGACTGCGTACCGTGCCACCTTTTGCCTGGGGTGCTGTTTTTTTGATTTGGTTGAGTTGGGATTTGGTAAGAGCGCCCTCGTCAGCTTCGTATTGAGGAAGCATTTTGGTGGCAAGTTCATGCAGGGCCAGATGAATGACCTGGGTTTCATCTACGCCCAGCACTTCGGCCAAACGTTTCGCGGTGGAGCGTGTCACGCCTGTTGCGCTATCCTGTGCGCGGTAGCGAAACGCAATTTGAGCGGTAGCAGTAGCCATGTTGGTTTCTTTTCCTCTTTAAAGATATCTAAAAGATATCTTATTGACAGACGTCTGTCAATTGTGTGTATTACTCACAAGGAGGCCATAGAGTTCTTGATCGACTCGGCTGCAGAGACTGGATATAACTGCTATACGCTTCTCAATCTGCACACCCTCTTAATCAGACAATCTGCTGGACGATCCCTCCGCCAGCGGCAGCTTGCGCACCAATGCCGTTGGCACTGGCCAGACCATTTTCTTGCCGCTAGAAGGGCCGCAACGGATAGAAGAATGTTTTGACCAGGTGCTTGATACGGCTGCTGCCATACGGGACCCCTTTGAGCAGGCATTCTTTGCGATGGTGCATCTGCCGTATTGGCAACCTTTTGAGGATGTGAGCAAATGTGTCTCGCGCCTGGCCGCTAACATTTCACTGATTCAGCACAATCTGTGCCCCCTGTCTTTTGTCGATGTTTCGCAGAGTGTCTACATCAGCGCCTTATCGGGTATCTACGAGATCAACCGTGTTGAGCTTCTGCGTGATGTGTTTGTCTGAGCCTACAAGCGTTCCTGCGCACGCTACTCTGCTGTCCGCCAGTCACTCGGTGAACCTGATCCCTTCCGTTTGCACCACAGGCAGCACATTATGGAGGTGGTGGCTACCGTGGTACGCCAGAGGCTGAGTAAACCACTGGCAATCAGCCACATCTATGGTTTTGCACAGTAGCGGATTGACGCAGCAGATCGTGAAAGATTCATTGAGGTGATCGACAACCAGTTGCTCAGCCTGCATGAAGGCAACATCGCCCGTTATCGCCTCAGACTCAGCGATTTTCATGCATGGCAGGAAGTCTGGAAATGAGTGCAGGGCAGGCCTGCATACCTTGAAAAGATCTCGGGGATGCGTTTTGCGTATCGCAGGAATGAACCGGATGCGCGAGTCAATCAGTGGCCACCACTGAAAAGGCGTGGCCTCATTTTATCCAGAGCGCGTTCGTACGAATCAACTGCCTCGATGAACATCCACGAACGTCTCTAGCTCGTTGGCTGCGAAGCGCTGCACATCCCAGTTTCCCAGCAAGAGGCTGATGTCCTTCCATTGATAGATCCAGGCCTTGACCGTGTCGCCCGCTGGTAGCTCAAGTGAAACCTGGCATCGCAGGTATTCGTCGCCTTCAAATCCATCAAGGATGCGCAAGTCTTCATCGGATAAATCCTGCCACACCACACCTTCGATCTGTGACGTGGACATTGCAGGCACCGCACCGGGATACACCCGAAAAGAAAGTGCGTGGCGCGACCAGCCTGCCAACGTGACGGCATGACCCTGAACCGGGTGTCCAAGCAGGTCTTGCATGACACCTGGAAACATGAGGGACCCATAAGCAAAGACGTTGTGAGACATGACGGTCGGACTCAACTCCGGATATTGAACAAACTCAATAAAAACAACTAAAAAATCAGACAGCGAATCAGGCAGCAAATCAGACAGTGATACGGCAACCCCATCGTCAATTGGTGAGACGCACGCTACTTGCACCGGTTCGACACCGGTGCCAATGCAGACGATCGATGCAGACGCAATCACGTACCTTTATGCATCATTCGCTGTGTGTACCACCAGGTTGAATGGGGGTGAAACGACTGCAGCCACTGCAACGACCGTATAGACTGCCGAGAACATCGCAAAAGTCAGTGCAGCATACGCGTATGCCCAGACCTGCTAGCATGATGTTGTCGTCCGCCGCGTCCATGCAGACCGGCGCTATTGTAGCGACAGAAAAAACATGTGTGGCAACCCGTATGAAAACCTCTGTTGAAACCGATGTTGACACATTCGTGAGCAGCGCACAGCGAGTATGCCATCCTCGTTCAAGAAGATCTTGTGGTGGTGAACCGTGTCGTCATCCAGTGTGCTTCGCTGGATCTGGACTTGAACGGGTAGCTGCTCCTTGCGAACAATGGTGATCAGCGCGGTGATCAGCGCGGTGGCCTGGCCGGTGAGATCAACAGTGAGATCGGCGGTGACATTGGCGGTGACCGGATATCTGGAATGAATGGCCTTGTCGAAGGTCACTCATTGGCGTCGTTCGGTCTGACCACGTAACCAGGTAAACGCCAGGACTTGTTCGTAGGGCTTCATCCCGTCTGGCTCATCCTGTAAGCGTGTCGCTTACTGATCAGTCCTGCCCGGGAACTGTGCTCGTGATTCAATCGTGGTCGTGATTCATCCGTACTCGTGATTCAATACTCGCTGTCGGACCCACTTCATTCGATACCGGCCCAGTTGATCCGATACGCTGCGGTACGATTCACGATCCACCATCAATCGAGTCCAGTATGCCTAGTTTTCATGATCCAGCCTGTATTGTTCTGACCGGAGCTACCGGTTCGATCGGTAGTGCACTTGCCCAGTGGTACGCAAAGCCTGGCCGCACGCTGGTTCTGCAAGGTAGGCGGATCGATGCGCTCGAGCGCGTGGCTGCGATTTGTCGCGACAAGGGGGCGACGGTTGAACTCGAGGTGCTCGACGTACAGGATGTGCCGGGCATTCAACGCTGGATCGCGCAACTGAGTAAACGACACACGCCAGATCTGGTCATTGTCAACGCTGGGCAGAACACCCATGTGCAAGGCGACGGCAAGCTTGAGCCGTTTGATGAAGTCCAGACACTTCTGAACGTCAATCTTCGGGCGGCGATGGCACTGGTGGATGCTGTGGTGCCAGGCATGGTGACACGCAAGCATGGGCAGATTGTGCTGGTGTCCTCTCTGGCTGCGTATTACGGGCTGCCTCTGACACCGGCTTATTCAGCGAGCAAGGCTGCATTGAAAGCCTATGGTGAAGGTCTGCGAGGGTATCTTGCTGCGCATGGCGTAGGTGTGACGGTGGTGCTGCCAGGCTATGTTGACTCACCCATGTGCCGGGCGATGCCTGGCCCAAAGCCGTTTCTCTGGCAGCCCGACAAGGCTGCGCGTCGGATTGGTCAGGGGCTGCGGCGCAACCCGCCTCGGATCAGTTTTCCGTTTCCGTTGAATTTCTCGTGCTGGGGACTGTCGGTGCTGCGACCAACTGTTGCCCAGTGGTTCCTCAAGGTCTCCGGCTACGGGAAGCCGTGAGTATGCGTCAGAGGGTCAGTGCGTTCCTGCGCGGTTTTTTGACGATGTACTCACGAATCCGGTTTCCAGGCGCCAGGCAATCATTGCAACCAGTGCTTACGCAGTGGTGGTTGTCTTTCTTATGCCTGATACCAGGGTTGCTGACCTGGAGTACCGCCCTGGCATCGAGTGTGAATGAATCGGCGAACGTCTCCGGTCAACTTGAAGGCACTTTGGCGTCGGGTGGATGGGCAGATGCTCTCCAGGCGCTGGCCTGGCCGTACTGTCTGGGCCTGGCAGGTCTGGTACTGGTTCATTACCTGCTGGTCAAACCCCGTCCACAAGCCCTCTGGCTGCGGCCCTGGTGGGCCCACTTTGCGGGCATCGGCCTGTGGTCGTTATGGTTCGCGTTTGAGGTGATGCTTTGGCAGCGTCCCTGGTTCGGCATTGCCAATATCTGGGCGCTGGTGGCGATCATTGCGGTCATCAATCACTTGAAGATACAAGCCTTGCGAGAACCGTTTGTGGCGCAGGACTTCGAGTACCTGATTGATGTGTTTCGTCATCCCAGACTCTACTTCCCGTTTTTTGGCTGGTGGCGCGCGATTGGTCTGGCACTGGCGTTCGCGGTCTGTGTCGGACTCGCGGTCTGGCTCGAACCTTCGATCGTCGCCCGGTTCGGCTGGGAGGCTGTGCTGAGCGTGACGGTCCCACTTTTTGGTGCAGGGGCGATCGCGTTATGGCTTTCGAGTCGCAGTCGACCAAATCTGACCTTCGACCCTTTTGAGGATATCAGGCGCCTGGGTCTGGTCGGGTGTTGCTGGGCCTATGCGATGGCCGAGCGACAGTCACGCACAAACGGTCCAGCCGGTTTTCTTAAAAACTCGCCGTACAGGGACCTTGTCGACGCGGCACAGAATCTCTCAGATGATCCTGCCCAAAGTCCGTCGGCACAGGCAGAGCAGTCGACGTCAGCACGGAAGGCGGGATTGGAGCGGATGTCGGATCCGTTGTCGGGACTGAAATCCCTACCGAAATCGCAACCTTCTTTGCAGTCGGGCCAACTTGCGCATCTGGTTGCGATTCAGAGTGAATCGTTTTTCGATGTCCGTCGCTGGGTCGACAATGTGGCGCCGGATGTGTACCGGGGGTTTGATGCCATGTGTGCAGAGGCGCTAGCGTATGGGTCGGTCCGTGTGCCGGCCTGGGGTGCGAACACTGTGCGCTCGGAGTTTGCGTTTCTCTCTGGGCTCACGGCACAGGATCTCGGCGTACACCAGTTCAATCCATATCGTGTGCTTGCCCACCAGGGGGTGCCAACCCTTGCACACTATTTGCGCTCGCTTGGGTACCGAACCGTCTGCCTGCACCCATATGCGGCGAGTTTCTACCAGCGCGACCGAATCATTCCCGCGCTAGGGTTTGATGAGTTCATCGACATTTCGGCGTTCTCCGATGACGACCGTACTGGCCCTTATATTGGCGATCAGGCGGTGGGAGCCAGACTCCTGGCTTTGCTCGAGCGTGAGGAGCCACTGTTTGTGTTTGTCATCACCATGGAGAACCACGGGCCCTTGCACCTTGAGCGACTCGCATCCGGTGATGTAGAACGTTTGCATAAAGCACCACCACCGGCCGGGTGTGAGGATCTGACCTTGTATCTGCGCCATGTGATCAACGCAGCGACCATGCTGGAGAGTTTGAAGTCAGGCATTGAGCGCATGCAACGACCTGTCAGCATCTGTTATTACGGCGATCATGTTCCGATTCTCACCAAGCCCTATGCGCTCTTTGGGGAGCCATCTGGTGAGACAGCCTACTTCGTCTGGAGGAATGTTAATGTGGATGAGGGTGACACCGGCATAACAGCAACCGATCCAGCAACCGATCCAGCAACCGGCCGCAATGCAAAACCGGTGTCAATCACCCCGACAGAGGGTCAGCCAATGCGTCTGTCGAATCTGGCAAGCTTCTGGCTGAAGTCCATGGGGTTGCTTCAAAAGTGAGGCGCTTCTAAAAGGAGAGTCCGCCGAGTGCGCACGACGCAAAGGGCTGCGGCAGGGCTATCAGAGAGCCACCAAAGGGCCACCAAAGGGCCACCAAAGGGCCGCCAGGGGCACCTCGAGTACCAGGTGGTTTTGAGCAGCCTGGTGATGTCTGACCTTCATCCGCTTGCACGAGGTCACCCGTCTGGAGTCCTCGCATGGCTTTGCTGCGCATCAGATATCCGCACGCAAAGCCGTACTTGTCTAATGGCGATAGTGAGTTCTGTCGCCGAATTCAGATCAGGTCAATATTCACCTCAACAGAGGTGTCTTTGAGCGTCAGACGCTTGCGTACGATGGCTTCAAGTTCCCGATTTGCCAGTTCTTCCACTAGCGCCCCAAACAAACCGGGCGTCACCATGTAAAAAGCAGTCCGATTATGACTGAGCACGGCCAGCGGCTTATCGCCCGCCTCATGCAGTATCTGCGCCGAGTTCTTCTTGAAATCGGACATGCTGATCGAAATATCGGCAATTCTTTTTATCGTCGTTAGGTGATTATCCTGTTCACCGTGATTTCCAGATCGGCGCATGTTTTCAGCAGGTCGTCGAAGGATGGAGCGTTGCCCACCATTACTTCGTCGTCCAACATGGCTGCGTAGTCCTTGGCGTGTGCGGCCCTTGCTTCGCCTTCAGGGACGATCTTCAGGTGTCCAGAGGTCGCCGCTGCATAATCAATGACCTTCCCATCGGTATCTTTCTCAATGAAGAAGTGTGATTTATGACGAGCGACGGCTGCTGCCACCGAGCGGTCCGCCATCACGGCGGCGAAGTGGTGGCTTCGCGCGATCGCGGCCAGGTCGTGCCAGTGTCGCGCGTAGCGCTCTCCTCGGATGCGGCCCTGTGCACAGAACACATGCGCGGCCGTGGCCTTCTCCCAAAAGGTGCGCGCTACGCTCATGACCAGCGGCGAGGCGGTAGGGAAGGACACCTCGGGCAAGTGTTCTGCAATGTCGCAGGTCACCTGAAATACCTCGTGTGGTTCTCCTGTGGCACGGCCACCGAACTCAAGTGTAACGGCAGGTGCTACATACCCTGTGCCTTGCGCCAGGGCAGGGTAGTGCAAGAACAGCTTGTCATTGTCCTGGCCACCGAGTTCGAGCCGGGCGTTCAGGCGGTCGCGTGTCAGGGCCGCTTGAATCACCGGTTGCACGTTCTGTGTGATCCACTCGGGCAGTCGGTGCCGCACGGCCTTCGTCCATTTGCCAGCCTGGCTGCGGCTTGCCGGCAAATCGCCTCCTTCGCCGATCAGGTCCGGGATCAGCTTGCGAATGTCGTAGGTCAGATCGATGTCTTCGGAGAAGCGGTCGATAACCTTGTAGACCTTCGAGAGTGATGTGCCACCCTTGAAGGTCAGATCAGCCGACAGCGGCGACTCGAACAGAGTGTGTAACGCCTACACCACCCAGATGTCCTTTTCGAGCAGGTGGGCGGGGCGACCAGTTTCGGCGCGAGCGTATTCCAGCGCTTCGCGTTGATCCTGCTCGCTCAAATCAAAGAAGTATTCAGCCACGTGCTGCTTCCTTGCCGATGGCCTGAGCCATCCAGCCAGGTAGTGTCGCTCGTGCCGAGGTCAGTGCTTGCCATTCTGAGAGGGGCAGGGTGCGATGGAGCGATGCCAGCGACTCGCCGGCGTGATCTGGCCCGATCCAGGCCAGTGCGCGCACGGCCGCGCCGGCCGGCCGTGTACCCAGGATCAACATCCAGCGCGGTGCGTGTTTCACCAGCACTTCCGATTGGCCGAGCTTGAGTTTCCGGGTCTGACCGGAAGTCAGGTAGACCTCGCGAATAGGAACCTGCTGTGTCAGGCCCAGGGCGTTGGCGGCACTGGCACCGTGAGGCACGACGATTTCGCCGATCTGTTCGGCTAGTGCCCTGACGACTTTCTCGGGGGTAGGGGAGCGCGAGCCGAACCGGCCGGCCACCGGGGCAACGTAGGTGCCGCGCGCCACCCGCAAAAGTTTGCCGGCCTTGGCCAGCCGCGAGAATGCTTGATCCACTGCCGACCTGCTGCCCAGATGCAGGAACTCTTTGGGCGACAGAACACCTCCCTCGGGGAGGGATTGTGCTTGTTGAAGAATGGTCTCGGGCAACGTATTCATCGGGTACCTCTACTGTGTAAGAACAGTACACCTTTTTCTGACATCGTGAAAGCAGCAAGACTCTGCCAACTTGTGTTCTGATAATGGAGTCAAGGCAGGTGTTTTCGAGGTTGTGAAGCATGCTGGAGCGCAGTGGTGGAAGTGAAGGCAAAGTACCAGCTAAGTACCAGCTAAGTACCAGCTAAGTACGTCCACACATGCTGCGCTATGCTCCAGATTGAACGCTGGGTTCCTGGAGTGATTTGGGGCAATTTGCCCGCCAAATCATGCCACTCTACGCCAATTCTGTAGCCTGGCGTAGAGTGGCGTTTATTATATAACTCATTGTACTTTAATTAAAAATACATATTTTTGTGCTGTTGGTCGCCATGTCTGGCTACACATTGGGCGTGTGCTGTCTGGTCGCACGACTGTTGGCACGTGGGCTATCTCGAGACGCTCAGGTGTCTCAGTACAGTTTCAGTATCCACCACGTCAGCAAATTGTCGGTCCATGTCAAACAGACTGATGGCGTGAGAGACCGGAAACCGGTCAAACACGGCATCATGCGGAACAATGATCCGATAGTTGTAAGACGCACCATCAAACACAGTCGCGCGTACACAGTTGCTGGTGGCACCGCCCAGAACGATGATCGTGTCGATCTGTCTGTCGACCAGATAACCCATCACAGATGTGCCATGAAACCCGCTGGGCTTCTTCTTGACGTACTCGCTATCGCTGGGACCCGGTTTCAGACAAGGGGGCAGTCTTGCTCTCGACGTCCCGGCCAGACACCAGCTCGGACTATCGAGAAAATCTCGCTTGCGTGTATAGACACCGATGTCACTGCCTGATGGGTCGAGTTTGAACCAATGGTATGGACTCCCCGACCTCAGGCTACGGCATCAGAAGTGCCTTAAACTATGGATGTCAAAACCATTACCTGACAGGAGGGCGTCCACCATGAAGATTACGACAGTCGGTATTGATCTGGCAAAGAACGTACTGCAAGTTCACGGGGCCGATGTGCTGCAAGCCCAATGATATAGAACCATCAGAGACGGACACGGCAGCAATGGATAGGAGGCAACCTAGCGTTTATAGGATCTTTATGTTCTTTGGTGCATTGCAGTTTGGCATCGTCTTTCAGATCCGTGTTATCCGAAAAGTCGTTTGTCCTGAGAGATTCAGCTTCGGTGGTGCCAGCAGAAAAAATGCCCTGGTGTCCTGTTGGTAATATAGAGGGTGTCGTGTTGATCGGTTGGGACCCATGTCCTTGTTTCATTCAACAGACATCGTTGAATGCTGTTGAATGACTTTCGAGTCATTCAATAAACTGGTTAGCAAGTATCTGTCGAAGCGAGAGGCTCCTTTGCATATTCTTATCCCTGTTTTCTTCAAAGCGGCACATGGGGGCCTGCATGAGAACATACTTGCGACTGCTCGTCATTTGATCATAAGCGGACATAGCGCGACGATTGTATGTCCACCAGGGTCTTTTTCAGATTCGCTGGCAGAATATGGGATCGGAGTTGTACGAACCAACTACGCTAATTACGATGATCTTCTGCAGTCAGTCCTGGATTTACACAGGCAACGGCCGATTAGCCTAGTTCACGCGCACCCGTTCGCGTCACGCAAGTTTGGACTGGTGGTCGCAGAACGCTTGAATATTCCTTTTGTGCTTACGATTCACGGGAAATATACGGACGACCTTTCCAGTTACGAATCCAAGGTTGCGACTGTCCTGACCGTTTCATCTGTAATACGGGACTACCTATTGCAGGAGTCTCAGATTTCGCCAGAAAGAATGGTGAATATTCCTAATGTTCCGGATCAAAAACTGTTTTCTCCTCGGGAATCTTCGGGTGAGGTAGAGAGAGAAGGTTCATCCGAGAAGATTCGTATTTCGCTAGTGTCTCGGTTGGATCAAGACAAGCAATTCATTCTGGATGTTTTTTCTGATGCGGTCGAGTACGCTTCAAGTCAATTTTCTGGTTTGATCGATTGGATTGTTGTCGGAGATGGTACCCAGTCCGAAAAGTTTCAACTCAGGCTCGATAAAGTGCGTGGAGAAAATCCGGTGTCTTTTGTTGGGTGGCTTGAAGGTCAGGAACTTCGAGATGCTTATCGATCAAGCTCGTGTGTGATCGCGCCGGGGCGTTGTGCAATTGAGGCGATGGCCTGCGCGGTTCCGGTGATCGCGGTTGGGAGCAAAGGTTACACTGGTCTGGTTTGCGACGAAAACTGGCAAACAGGTGTTTACACGAATTTCGGCGGTGTGGGTAATAAACATAGCGAATACTGTCCTGAGGACGTACAGAAAGATCTTTATCGAGTTCTCGCATCTGCAACCTACAGATAAAAACTCGGAGAGTTCTCCAATCAGCTGATACGACTGTTTTTTAATGAAAAACATGTCCATGACCAGTTGCTTGGTGTTTATTATTTAGCAGTAGCTTCCCATGACTTGAACACTAGTGACAGGCGTTCCAAAGTTCAATTTTCTAAAGATGGCAGATCCTCGATGCAGAAAGATCAAAATACCCCCGCAGTAGACGTCGACATCAAACGAGTCGAAACGGTACTGCTTAAGGCGACCAAGGACGCGTCTTCCAAAAGTACGAGAGATCTGCTGATCGTACAGAATCGACTGTACGCTCAGTTGGAAAAGTTAGGATGGCTGACGCGTTCCCTCAAGCTTTCCTATTCTTTGCCCGCTTTACGTGGCTGGGCAGCTTCGCCTGATGTCTTGCTCTTGTTGCACGAGCACGTTCGCCAACACAGACCGAGACTGGTGGTTGAGTTTGGTAGTGGTAGCTCTACACTGGTGATTGCTGACGCGATACGCCAAAATGGATTCGGTAAGCTGGTGTCCTTCGAGCACTCAACAGATTTCGCTGACCAGACCTTGAGTTATCTGGTGCGTGAGAACCTGGATGTCTGGGTTGACTTGCGTGTCAACGACTTGACGGCATGGGAAAAGGATCACTTGGCGTCGCGAGGCAGTTCCGATGCTTCTGATGCGCAGGATCCACCTGAACTTCGCTGGTACGACGCCAGTCAAATGTCGGATCTTGAGGGTATCGATCTGCTCTTTGTGGACGGTCCTCCAGGAGGAACCTGCAAGTATTCGAGATACCCGGCATTACCGTCACTCGCAGAGAGACTCTCTCCAGACGCCGAAGTGTGGATGGACGACACCATTCGACAGGAAGAAAAAGATATCTGCGCCGACTGGGCCGAAAAACACGGGATGACGGTTGAGTACATCGATTTCGAGAAAGGTCTGGGTAAACTTCGACGTATCAACACGAAGCCTCGGTACATTGATCGTCGTTATTAAGATTCAGATCTAACAGGCGTTCACCCAGAGGCAGTGCTCCGGGGTCAGTACTGACTCGGAGTTTCACGGAGTCCCGGGTCTGAATACGAATCGCACGAATCGCACGAATCGTACGAATCGTACAAATAGCGTATTTTTTGACAGTATTCGATGATGGGGCCTTCCGTTCGCGTTCAGACTCGGTTCAGATCGAGGCGATGGCCTCTGCCGTTGCTTTGACAGTGAAGTCGATTTGCTCAGGCGTATGCTGGCAAGACAGGAAGAACCTTAATCGAGCCGCTTTTTCCGGAACAGCCGGGTAGAGAATCGGCTGCACGTTGATCCCACGCTTAAAGAGTGCGTTCGACAGACGTCCTGCTCTGAGAGAACTTCCCAGAATCACGGGTGCAATGGCTATACCCTGACTCAGTCCCGTATCCAGGCCCGCACTCTTTGCTTTCTCAAGAAAATACTGGCTGCGCTCATGCAGTTGCACCACTCGCTCTGGTTCCGCCTGCATACAGGACAGCGCAGCATTCGATGCCGCCGCCATCGGGGGCGGCATGCCGACACTGTAAAGAAACCCGGGCGCCAGAAAACGAAGATTGTCGATGAGTGCACCGCCACCCGCGATGTAACCACCACACCCGGCGAGCGTCTTGCTAAGCGTGCCCATCCAGATGTCTACGTCGCTACCAGCCATGCCAAAGTGCTCTCGCAGGCCCAGTCCGTGCGTACCCATGGTGCCAAACGAGTGCGCCTCATCGACCATCAGGAAGCAATAGTGACGGCGTTTGATCTCCACCAGTCTTGGTAAATCCGGGAAGTCGCCATCCATGCTGTACATCCCCTCGGCGATCACGAGCACCCGTTCGTGACGGATACGCTGTTCCGAGAGAATGGCTTCGAGTCTCGCGTAATCGTTATGTGGGAACGATAGCCGTGTCGCACCTGAGAGCTTGATGCCCTGCAAGATGCTGTTGTGACAGAGTTCGTCGTGTACGATCAAGTCGCGCGGCCCAAAAAGATGGCCCAGTGTGGTGACATTGGTGGCGTGACCACTCACAAACACCAGCGCTGCCTCACAGTCATATGCCTTGGCCAGCGCCTGTTCAAGGGAGCGGTGCAAAGGCCGTTCGCCAGAGACCGAACGACTCGCAGAAGACGAGGTGCCGTAAGTGTCAATCGCCTGCTTGGCCGCAGCATTGACCGCCGGGTGTCCGGCGAGTCCCAGGTAGTTGTAGCTCGAGAAATTGATGTATGTGTGACCATCAATCTGCGTCGTGGCACCGGCTACGCCAGTGTGCTGCCTGAAAAACGGGTCTTCAATGCCAAGCCGCTCCGCCCCAGTTGCGATCAGCTTCACCTGCTGATAGGCAGGATGGTGGCGAAACGAGTAATAGGCTTCAGGCACGGGGTGCGCAGACGAGCGTGGCAGGGTCGATGGCGTCGCCTGTTCGACCTGCTGCAGCCGTCGTGCCAGTGCCTTCTGAATCAGTTTGTCTTTCAGTTGCGATGAAAGACCAGGCCGGGAGCGGTGCGACATTATCGTTGTTCACCCTTGGATGCGGGTTCGATGGTGGACAGAATTTCTTCGATCTGTTCCGTCGTTATGTCAGCAGCGTGCTGTCTGGCAAGATGATGCGCCTGAGACTGCAAGGCAGCATCCTGCGCAGGTGACTCAATTTCCCCTGAAGTTCCGTCCCCGCCAGTACCACCGGCGTTACCAATCCCGCCAGACTGACGCATCTGTTTGAGCAACAGCGCTGCCAGCTTGCTCAGCGTGTGGTTATCGGCGAGTGACATGGTCGGCAGGGACTGTCCAAACCGGTTTTCAATGGCCAGCATCAATTCAACACCCATCAATGAATCCAAGCCAATATCGTACAACGATGTATCGGCTTCAAGCTTGTCAGGGGAAATACGGAGAATTTCCGCCACCTCTGTGCGCAGCATATCCATGAAGATCGGCAGCAGTTCCTCGTCACTCATGGTGTCAAGCAGCGCCTGAATCTCCGAGGACTGGCCGCCGCCATCGGCTGCATCAGGCGAAAGCGCTGCGATTTCGCTGAACTTCGGGCTGTTTGCCGAAGGCAGGAAGCGCTTGAGTGCGCGCCATTCGTAATCCAGCACACCTTCACCGGAACGTCCTGACAGCATCAGGCCCTCTAGTGCGTCTAGCGCTTCGGTTGCCTGCAAGGCTTTGCCGCCCATGCGGTTCTGCAGCGCATCGAGTGTCTCTGTATTGCGTGCCAGAAAGCCTGCATCCTGAATGGCGCCCCACAAGGCGCATGTGGCGGCAAGACCTTGCTCGCGCCGCATCTCGCAGAAAGCTTCCAGCCAGGTGTTGGCCGCGACATAGTTGGCCTGCCCTGGATTGCCGAACAGGGTGGTACCCGATGAGTAGACAATAAAAAAGTCCAGTGGCAAAGCCGTAGTCTGTTCCATTGTCAGACGATGCAGGTTTAGTGCACCCAGGATCTTGGGGCCATCACGGCCTGGATCTTGTCATGATCCAGGTTCATGATGAGGCTGTCTTCAAATACCGCCGCTGCGTGCACGATACCCTTGAGTGGTGGCATATCCTTCATCTCGTGCTGCAATACACGCTTGACATCATCTGCAAGGGTGATGTCGCAAGGCGGAGCGATCACGGTCACACCCTTGTGCTGAAACTCTGCGACGGCCTCTTGCGCCTGCTCGGTCACCGCACCGCGTCGTCCAAGCAGCACCAGATGCCGCGCACCCTTCTCGGTAAGCCACTGGGCAGTGCGCAGTCCGAACCCGGAAAGTCCACCTGTTACCAGATAGCTGGCATTGGCATCCAGTTGCACGCCATCGTGACGCAACCCATCCTGACGGGCGTCGCTTGATGAGTCTGAACCTGAACTACTGGCAGTACCAGCACCGGATCCTGTTGCTCCAGCCGAACGGGTTGACACCTTCACCGGTACGGGGACACCATCGTTGTAGGTGACCACAATCTTGCCGATATGACGGGCTTGCTGCATCTGGCGGAATGCATCCAGTGCATGGGCCGCCTCGTGTGCTTCGTATGGAAGCGGGTAGAGGACCCCTTCTTCAAACAGGTTCATTACCTGTCTGAAGAGCTGGCTGGTCAGGTCAGGACGTACCTTCATGAGCTGATCAGCGTCAATGCCGAAGTAGCTCACGTTATTGCGGAATGGCCGCAGACCGATACGAGAGTTCTCGTAAAAGTCGCGCTTGCCAAGCTCCAGGAATCGCCCGAATGGCTTGAGCACCTGAAGGTTCCTGTTGATGGCTTCTCCGCTCAGGGAGTTCAGCACCACATCCACACCTTGCCCGTTGGTGTCGCGCAGAATCTCGTCTGCAAAGTCCAGATGGCGTGAGCTGTAGATATGCTCGATACCGAGCAGACGCAACAGATCCTGCTTGGCAGCGGATCCTGCGGTTGCGTACACTTTGGCGCCTTGCCAGAGAGCAATCTGGATTGCAGCCAGACCCACGCCACCGGCTGCACCATGAATCAGCACCGATTCACCAGGCTGCAGACGCGCCTGATGGATCAGGGCGTAGTAGGCTGTAAAGAAGGTGCTGGGCACCGTTGCCGCCGATTCGAACGACATCCCTTGCGGCAGCAGTGCCAGGGCACTGGACGTCGTGATCGCGAAGTTGGTAAAGCCATGGGGCCCAAAACCAACCACTTCGTCGCCAGACTTGTAATCGGTGACTTCGTCTCCAACACGGGAGACCACGCCGGCAAACTCCAGACCGATGCTCGCTCCGGCAAATCCGTTCTCGACAGCCTCATCAGACAGAAGTCCGAGCGTGTACATCACGTCACGGAAATTCAGGCCGGTTGCTTTCACGGCAATTTCAACTTCGTGATCCTGCAGGGCGGGACGGTCCACCGCCTCCCAGCGAAGGTTGCGCAACTGGCCAGGCATGTCAAATCCCAGACGGATCTGACGCGATTGCAACAAATCAGGCGAGAACTCTGCTGTGCTCTGGCTTTGCCCGGTATGATGCTCGCCTGGCTTGCATGCCTTGGCTGGCGGTGCAGGCAGTGCACGCAGACGGGGCACTGAACGCATACCGGCGCGGCTGAACACGATCTCCTGCTCGGCGTCGGGATCTCGCACTTCCTGTGCCCAGGCTTGAGCCTGTCTCGTGACAGTCTGCGCGTCGCAGGTTGCTGCAAATTCGAAGGTGACCAGGCGCGCGGTGGTGCCGCTGACCTCATTCATCAGTGTGCGCATGAACCCGGATACGGCAGCATCTGCCAGATTCTGCATTGCAGGGACCCAGTACTGGCCGGTGAACTGCACACTTTGCAGAGTCTTTGCTGCGTGTGCAATGTCAGCGCAACGCTGCGCCTGGTTGGCCAGAATGCCCGGTGAGTCTGACTCATCTGTTACCCCCAGCAATCCTCTGAGGTCGATGATGTGTGCCGGGCGCCTGGTTTCGTCGCCATCAGGCGTTGTGTTGACCTGTTCGCAGAAAGCTGCAAGTAACTGCTCGATTTCGTCCTGCGTGCCAGCGCATGACACTGCCTTCGCGTCAAGACTGAGCTCAAGCGAGTGCACGAATGTCGCTTTCAGTTCAGCCAGCAAGGCCAAACCCGGGTCCTTGGGATGATCAGTATGCTGATCGGTCAGAATCAGGCAGTGTTCTGGCAGACGAGTCTGGACGGCCTGAGTGGCCTGAGTGGTCTGAGTGGCTTGTACTGGTTCACGTGATTGATTTGATTCACCAGTCGTCTGCTTCTCAGTCGCCTGCTTTTGTGCAAACAGCAGGTACGGTCCGCTCACCCCTGTACCCTCATCGGTGGGCCACAACGCAAGACGTTTGACGGGCTTTCCGCATAGCGTTTCAACTTCGTGTGCCCATGTCTGGGCACCAAACTGGCAGGCACCCACGCCCGCGCTGCCCGGAATGCCCTGGGTGCCCTGGGCTGGGCTTTCAGCAGCGAGCAAGGCCTGGACCCAGTCGGATGTGTTCGCGCCGACCACCATCAGGACACCGTCGGGAAGCAGGCGTGAGCAAGCCCAGCGCAACATCCGCTGGCCCTCATCCGGCGTATCAGCATCGAGCACCACAATGGCCATCTGCAGGCAGACCTCTTCAGGATCCGCACTCAGTTGCTCGTCTAGTGTGGGTACAGATTGTGCGGTGTACAGGATCAGGTCTGCGTTCAACCCTTGTGTGCAGGCACTGCCGAACCAGGGTTCACCAGCACTGATCTCGGTAACAAACACCTTCTGACCAGGCTCGAGTTCGCTCAGCGCGTACTGCAGACGCTGATGGATCGACTGCTCAAGTGCATGCATGCCGTGCGGGCCGACCAGCACCGGCAGCATGGTGCTCCAGGACCAGTCGCTGGAACCGGCGTTGTTGCCAGGTGTCGGTTCTTCTTGCTCTGGGCCTTGTGTACCAGACAACTCAATTTCCGTGGTGCTGGAATAGCTGGTGTTGCCTTGCGCTGACTGCTCGGCTTTCCAGTTATGCTCCTGTTTGTCACCGGGTCTGTGCAGATCCAGCAGGTTCTCCAGGTGCATGCCCAGACGTCCGGCTGCATGGACCAGCGGGAAGGCATGGCCACTGTCACGCAAGAGTGTGAGCCAGATGTCGCTGGCCGACACCTCGCTGAACGCCTCTTCATTGAGCTGCCAGCCATCGTCGCGCCTGGACAGCAGGTCATTTTGCTGGGCAAGGTCCAGCAGGACTTCGAGCAGACGTCGCTGACTGCTGCCTGCGGCGTGGGCGGCCAGTTCGAGCGCGTGAATCTTGTCATCCAGCGCGCGCGGGTCGTTGCCGCCGTGCTTGATCAGATAATCGGCGAAATATCGGGCAACCAGCACGTCCAGCAAAGGATCTGTTTCGGTTGCAAACCGCTCTTCAAAAGGACTTTGCTGAATGGTCTGGGCTGTGTTTTGCATGCATGCAAACCACTCGTGCAGACCCAGTGGACCTGGTATGGTCAGCGTCGATGCACGTGGTGCCGGGATGTTCTGAAACTTCAGGTACTGCAGCGCGCTGGAAGACTGGCGCTTGAGGTGCATGGCGCTAAAGCGGGCTTCGCGCACGTTGGCAACAATCTGCCCACTGCGATTAAAGAGCGCAAACTCTGCGGTGATGGAGTTGGGGTTGCGGGTCAGAATCCGGACCTGTACCTGGTGCGCGACGTTGTCTTCCTGCTGGTACCAGATGATTTCGCCCATCTGGGTCGGGACGTATGTCACCCCGGCGTCGAGCGCCACAAAATCCCTCAGATAGTGGATGATGAGTTGGTAGCTGTTGTCGAGCAGCGAAGGGTGCAGGAGGTAGTCACCAATCTCCGCTGAAATAGAGTCGGGCACCGTCAGGAGCGCGGCGATATCACGTCCGTCTTGAGCGGATTGCCAGCCTTTGTCGATCGCGCAGTAGGCAGGGCCGTACTGCAAACCTGCTCCGAGCGTGAACAGTGTGTGCTCATTACCGGTGAAGTCGGCCTGACGCGCCGGCAGGGCCGGGGCACTGGCCTGGGAGCCTACCAGGCTGGGCTCTGGCAAGACACGCGCCCGGGCATGAAGACGCCAAGGCTCGTCAGCACCGATGGTGCGAGCATGGATGGTGAGGTGCCCATCTGCCGGGTCGAGCGTGACACGCAACTGACGTGAAACCCCCGCATCAAGCAGCAGTGGACTCAGAATCTCCAGGTCGTGCACGCGTGCCACTGCGCCGGGTTGCCATTGCGTGGAGGCCGCCAGTGCGATTTCGACGAATCCAGTTCCCGGGAACACTACGGACTCTCCGACCTTGTGATCCGCAAAACTGGGCAACATATCGGTGTCGAGGGTCGACTCCCACATCCATTGTTGTTGTGGCACGGCAAACCCGAGCAGGGGATGAAGCCTGACCCGATTGAGCAGATCCATGCTCTGCGCAGTGCCTTCGTACCAGAGGCTTTCGCGCTGCCACGCATAGGCGGGCAGGTCGACCCATCGGGGCTGAACTGCAAACAGAGTCGGCCAGTCGATCTGACCGCCATTGATGACCACCTGACCTGCTGCGGCCAGGATGTGCTCGGGGGATTCGACTCCGCGGCGGCCTGTCGCAATTACCTTGCCCGTTGCTTCGGCGGCGTTGAGCGCGTCCGTAATGTAGCCGCGCAGGATGGCGTGAGGACCCACTTCGACAAACACGCGCTGACCGGTCTCCACCAGGGCAGCTGTTGCCTGTTCAAACTGAACCGGGCGCCTGATGTTCAGCCACCAGTACTCGGCATTGAGCGCGGTGCCTTCGAGAAGTCCACCGTGAACCACCGAATAGAATGGAATCGCCGACTGATGAGGCGTGATGCTGGCGAGGTGGGTGCGTACGCCACTCTCCACTTCGTCCATCATCGGGCTGTGAAAAGCGTAGTCCAGGTCCAGGCGTTTGACGCTCACACTCTCCTGAGCCATGGCCGCTTCAAACTGCTCCAGACCCTGCAAAGTACCTGCAATGGTCGAGCCGCGACTACTGTTGGCACCGGCAACCCAGACTGACTCGGTGAGGCCTAGTTTATCGAGCCACTGCTGAGTCGCCTCGGCCTGCAGGCTGACGGCACTCATGAAGCCCCGTCCACGGGTCTGTCCCTGCCAGTAACTGCGGTGATAGATCACCGAGACGGCATCGCTCAGGCTCAGTGCCCCGCAGGCCCAGGCGGCTGCAACTTCACCGACGCTGTGTCCGATCACGGCGGTGGGTCGTACACCCGCCTCGCGCAACATCGTAGTGATGCCAACCTGAATGGCAAACAGCGCTGGCTGCGCATACTCGGTAGCAGCGTAAATGGACTCGTCTTCGGAGTCGATCAGTGAGCGAATGGTGATGCCGGCCAGCGGCTCGAAATGGGTGTCTACCTGTTCGATGGCAGCGACAAACACGGGGTCTGCCAGCAATTTGCGACCCATGCCATGCCATTGAGAGCCGTTGCCAGAGTAGGCAAATACCGGGCCAATTCCGGAAACCGTCTCGGCGCAGACGGTGGGGTGGCCGGGCTGGTCCTTGTTTAGCGCCTTGCCGGTTGCGATCTGCTTGAGCGGCTTGCCGTCTGCGAGCGAATTCAGTGCTGCGACAAGCTCCTCGGTTGATCGTCCATAAACGACCGCTTGCTCGTTGTGCCACTGACGACGAAACACACTATGTCCGGCGATATCGTATGCATCAGGAGTCTGAAGCGTGTCTGACGAGTCTTGCCCGCTTTGCGCGCCGTGCTGGCTGGTCAGCGCATCAGCCCATTGACGAGCGGTGTCACGCAAGGCATCCGCCGTGCGTGCGGAGACCACAAGCGGTACGCCGTAGGGCGGCATTTGCAGGCTTTGCCGGTGCGTATCAGAGGTGCTGGCCGCTTTGCTCGCCCTGGTTCTTTTGCTGGGACTCCGGGATTTGGTGCCGTTTCCGGATTCAACAGGTTTGGTTGCTTCAGGGCTCTGCAGCACGATGTGTGCGTTAGCCCCCCAAAACCGAACGAGTTCACGCCAATGGTGATCTGACCGCTGGATTTGAGTGGCAGATTCTCCTGAACCACACGCAGATTCCACTCGTCTAGCGGAATCGCCGGGTTGATCGTGTCGATACCGATGGTGCCAGGCACCATCCGGTTCTGGATGGCATAGATCGCTTTGAAGAGTCCAGCCACACCCGAGGCTGTTTCCAGATGCCCCATATTGCTCTTGACCGAGCCGATGGGCAGTGGGTTGTCGGCGCGACGACGCGAGCCCAGCGCTTCAGACAGAGCCCGTGTTTCGATCGGGTCGCCAACCGCGGTACCTGTACCGTGGGCCTCGATGTAATCAATGTCATCGGGCTCGATACCGCAGTACTGATACGCCCGCGTAACGAGCTCGGCCTGTGCTCTGAAACTCGGGACCGTCAACCCCTGTTTGCGTCCGTCGGTGTTCACTGCAGTGTATGGCACCACCGCCAGTATCCGGTCGCCATCGGCAACCGCCTGGTCGTAGTCCTTAAGCAAGACAATGGCGCCGCCTTCGGAGCGCACATAGCCGTTGCCGTTGGCGTCAAACACCTTGCATCGGCCATCGGGAGACAACATCGACGCCTTGGAAAACGTGATGAACCCGTACGGGTGCAGGTGCAGGCTGATGCCACCCGCCAGAGCATGGGTGCTCTCGCCGCTGACGATCGAGCGGCAGGCCTGGTGGAATGCGACCAGAGAAGAGGAGCAGGCGGTGTCAACCGCCATGCTGGGACCTTTCAGGTCGAATATGTAAGAGATCCGGTTGGCTGCGATGCTGGCTGTGTTGCCCGTCGCAAACGCTGATTCGACCACGCCAAGGTCGGTGGCGACCCGGTAGGAATAGTCAGCACTGGCCATGCCGATAAACACACTGCAGTCGGTTCCGCCAATGCGGTCAGCTGCAATACCGGCATGTTCGATGGCTTCCCAGGAAAGCTCCAGCAGCAGGCGCTGCTGCGGATCCATTTGAGCGGCTTCGCGCGGGCTGATCCCGAAAAACGCGGCATCAAACTTTGAAACATCGCCAATGGAACCCGCTGCAAACGTGTAACTCGTGCCAGGGTGACTGCGATCAGGGTGAAGAAACGCTTCGTGAGACCATCGATCAGCCTCGACAGTGCTGACAAGATCCCGACCATTGAGCAGGTCGGTCCAGTATTGGTCCGTCGTTGTACCGGGAAAGCGAAACGCGCCGCCGATGATCGCTACTTTCTTCATTGAGCAGAGTGTATTGATTTTTAACTTTATGTCTGTCTGACACCAGTTCGTGAGAACTGGTGAGCTTTTACAGGTATACCAAAGCAGCGACGCTCCTCGCACCCAGGCTTCCCCACATTGAGGGGACGTATTATAGAATGGTACTATAGTTCGCTTAACAAGCCTTTCTTGCGGGTCTCACTGGTCCTTGGGCGCTGTCGTCGTTTCCTCTCCTGGTATTGCCAGCATTCCATATCTGGAATCTTTTCTCGGTCTTCCTGTCGCAGGAAGGGTGTCGGGTGATCGCGTTCGTCCTGTCCGGCTTGTTCAATCAGTTTTTGTCTATTCCGCCCAGAACGTGTGCGGTCCGGATGGGGTTACAGATGGCCCGGTTGACGCTGGTTCTGAGCGTGGTTCAACTACGTTGTCCGAACCGGGACAGGTCTTGGCACAAGGCGAGAGAGTAACCGATTCGCTAGATCATAGCCTGTCACAAGACAGCGATAAGCCTAATCCGCAGTCGCGTCCTGGCGTCCCTTCACCCGAATTGACACCCGCGCGAGGCGCAAACGCTGACTCGGAGACCAGTTCACAGAATGGCGTGAATGCTGAGTTGCACAGCTCGCCTTTGGCCCTGTCGTCTTTACCCGCATCGCCGTCTTTACCTTCCTCTTCGACTTTATCCGCATCTTCATCAACCTCTTTCCCTTCTGGTGAATCCGTTCAAGCCAGCCTGGGCGACCATGCGAGCACTGTTCTCGCTGTCGCCGGTTGGGGCAACAAAGAGGGCAGGTACCACGCCAATGCGCTTGCCTACGCGAACCGACACAGGATTCCATACTGGAAGCTCGAGGACGGGTTCCTTCGATCTTTCGGAACCGGCCGGGATTTTCCGTCGATATCGATGGTGGTCGATCGTTGCGGCGGGATCTACTACGACAGCACACAACCGAGTGAGCTGGAACAAATCCTTCAGTCAGATGGTGCGCTTCTGGATGGCCGAGAGCAAGAGGTGGGCCGGGCTGTCGATCTGATCGTGCGCAAGCGGTTGAGTAAATACAACAATGGTGGGCCTGTGCCGGATGTGGTGCGGGACCGTATCGCGCGTCACCGTCTGTCTCAGATGGCGGCAGGCCGGGGAGTTCTCGCACCCGTGATTCTGCTGATAGACCAGACGTTTGGGGATGTGGGCGTGACGGGTGCCGGCGCGAACGAGCAGACATTTGCGCGTATGGTGCAGGCGGCCAGAGCGACCCACCCGGATGCATTGCTGGTCATCAAGACCCACCCTGAAGTCAGCGCCGGCCACAAGTCGGGGTATTTCTCTCATCTGGTCGATGACGAGCGCACGGTATGTGTACGTGAGCGGGTCGAGCCCTTTGCATTGCTGACCAGTGTGGACGAGGTCTACACAGTCAGTTCGCAGATGGGGTTTGAGGCGTTGCTGGCAGGCAAGCCTGTCCGGTGCTTTGGGTTGCCCTGGTATGCGGGTTGGGGGGTGACCCGCGATGAGCAGACTTGCTCGCGTCGTACTCGCACGCGTTCGGTGCAGGAACTGTTCGCAGCGGCTTACCTAGACTACACCCGTTACATCGACCCCGAGACGGGCAGGCAAGGAAGCATATTTGATGCGATCGAATGGCTGATTCGTCAGAAAGAACATGCTGCCCGGTTTCCGGCGCGTGTGATCTGTGTAGGGTTCAAGCGCTGGCGCCAGAGTGCGCTGCGCCCGTTGTTGTCACTGCATCCAGAGCGACTGCATTTTGTGCGCAACGCGAGTGCGGCCCAGTCGTTGAACCCAAGGGCTGATGACACCATGGTGTTCTGGGGCGCTTCTGTGCCAGCGGGGCTGAGTCAGGTCGCCGAGAGTAGCGGGGCGCGTCTTTGTCATCTGGAAGACGGTTTCATCCGCTCGGTGGGACTGGGTACCGATCGCGTGCGTCCTCAGAGTCTGGTGTTTGACCCCCGCGGACTGTACTTTGATCCGCACAAGGTCAGTACACTTGAGCAGATGCTGAACACCGTCGAAGTCTCAGACGAGGATCTTGAGCGCGCAAAGGTGTTGCAGGCGTTCATCGTCAAACATCGGATAACGAAGTACAACCTTGAGCCTGACGAGACCGTGCGCTGGCCAGGGCATCGCTCAGGGCAGGCGATCATTCTGGTGCCCGGGCAGGTGGCTGACGATGCGTCAGTTCGGCTCGGCGCCGGGGCGGTCAACAGCAATCCGGGATTGTTGCAGGCCGCAAGGAAAGCTCACCCTGACGCCTATATTGTTTACAAGCCGCACCCTGACGTGGCCTCAGGTAACCGCAAGGGCGGAGTGTCAGTTGCGCAGGCCAGGCAGTGGGCCAATCATGTCGAGACACAGGCGTCTATCATTTCGTGCATCGAAGCCTGTACTGCCGTGCATACGCTGACCTCACTCAGTGGGTTCGATGCCCTGTTGCGGGGCAAGGAAGTGGTTGTTTACGGGCGCCCGTTTTATTCTGGCTGGGGGTTGACACAGGATATGGTCGAACCCGTGCGCCCGAGAAGGCGACGCACGTTGCCGGAAATGATTGCGATCTGCCTGCTGCACTACCCCATGTACTGGAACTGGAAGATGCGTGGCGCCAGTACGTGTGAAGCGGTTATGCACCGGTTGTACGATGAAAAACGTACTCTGCAGGCAAGTGGCATGCTGGAGCGACTGCGATCGGATCGTCTGCTCCGGTTCTGTAACAAGGCGCGTTCCTACTGGCTCGGTTGGTTCCCGTCGTGAGTCAGGAGTATAGTTTCGCCTTTCACCGGATTTTTAGTGACATGTTGGGGCAGCGACAGTGGTGGTTGCGTCTGACATTCTGGGTTTCTCATGGTTAACCGTAAAAAGCTGTTCATAGGCGTTGTTGTCATTCCGATGATTCTCGCCGCGATCTACTACGCGTTCTTCGCAGTAGACCGGTACGTCAGTAGCGCCCAGATCTCTGTGCGTCAGGCCTCGGGCGAATCAGGCGGGCAGGTTCCGGGTCTTGCGCTCATGTTGAGCGGGATGAATCCGACCTCACGTGAAGAAACCATGTACCTGCGTGAGTACGTCATCTCACCCGATATGCTCAATGTGCTCAAGGCTAATCTGGACTGGCTGGATCATTACGCAGGCCAGTGGCGCGATCCGCTGTACTGGCTGCCAGAGGATGCGACTTCGGAAGAACAGCTGAAGTTCTTCCAGCGGGTGGTGACCACACACTTCGATGAGCAGACCGGCTTGTTGCTGGTGGATGTGCAGGCCTACACGCCAGAGTTCGCGGAAGAGGTACTCACGCTGATTCTTGCGACCAGTGAGCGGTTTGTAAACGAACTGTCGCACCGCATGGCGCGTGAGCAGATGTCGTTTGCGCAGTCAGAGCTGGCCAACGCCCGGCGCAACTATGAAGACCAGCGTGAGCGTCTGATCGAGTTCCAGAGTCAGAACCAGTTCCTGGATGCCGAGCGGGCCGCAACTGACCGCGCTGTGGTGATTGGTGAACTCGAGGCCGAGCTTGTCAGGGAGAGGGCTGAGCTCAGAGGCTTGCAATCAACGCTTGCACAGAATTCGCCTGCTGTCAGAGCCAGGAAAAATCGCATCTCTGCGCTCGAGCAGCAGCTCGAAGCAGAAAGTGATCGCTTGATCTCAGCGCCGGGCGGGGATCAGTTGAACGTGATCGCTGCGCGATTCCGTAACCTCACGATCGATGTCGGGATTGCAGAAGAAGCCTACAAACTCAGCGTTGCTGCAGTAGAAAACGCCCGGATTGAGGCGAGCAAGAAGATCCGCAGCCTGATCACGGTAGTGAGCCCGAATCTTCCTCAGGAAGCGACGTATCCGCGGGTCTTTTACAACCTGCTGACGCTCTTGATCGGACTGCTGTTGCTGTATGGCATCATCCGCTTTATTCTGGCCAATATTGAAGATCACAGTGACTGACATGACGACGACACGACAGGGATGGGTGAGTCCGACTCGCTCAGCGGTAGCATTGAAGGGATCCAGCATGACAATTCAGGGTGATCGCAAATATAAATCTCGTTTGTTTCACGTCATGGGTATGGCGCTCGTGAGCACATTGCTGGCTGGGTGCGCAGGGACATTCCTGCCGGCTACCGGTCCATCGATCGGTGCCATCCAGGATGGTGCCAGCGATGCGAATGGTGAGGCGCAATACGCACTGGTTGACTTGTCAGCCCAGACGATTGGCCCCTACATGCGGCCCAAGGCGCCAGAGCCGGAGCCCTATGTTTCCAGTACACAGACTCCGGAAGTGCGTCTCATGCCGGGTGACACCATGTCAATCATGATTGCTGACACGGTCGCAGAAGGTGGCACGTTCGCGCCCCTGGCCTCAGGTGGCACCGTGTTCAACAGTATTCGTGTCAACCCGAGAGGGCAGATTTCATTGCCTTATGTTGGGCGTCCCAACGTGAAAGGCAAGACACTGTACGAAGTTGAAACCATCATCCAGGACAGTGTGAGAGATGTTGCGGTAGACCCGCAAGTCCATGTGTCACTCACCAGTGATCTTGCAGGTTCCATTCTTGTGGCGGGTGCCGTCAGAAGTCCGGGTCGGTTCTCGACACTGACCGGTCCCTTGACCCTACTGGATGCAATCAACCAGGCCGGGGGACCGGTTCTGGAGCCCCATCTGACCGAAGTGGTGGTGCGAACGGGTAAAAACTCCTACTCCATGAACTACGAGCAGGTGCTAAATGGTCGCAATCGAGCCGTTCCGCCCAATGCCGAGATCGTTCTTGAGCGCGCCCGCAAGCGGTTTGTGGCGATGGGAGCAGTTGCCTCGCCCGGCCTTCTGGATCTGCCGTCAAACAACCCGAGCCTTCTGGAAGTACTTGGCGTGGCTGGAGGCCTTAAAGGTAGTCAGTCTGATGCCAGTGGCGTGTTTGTGTTTCGCCTCAACGAACCTGAGAAGCCTGGTGACGAGCCCAGACCAGAAGTGTTTCGTCTGAATATGAAGGATCCGGCTGCGATGTTCCTGGCACGCCAGTTCCTGGTGCACCCGGAAGATGCGGTGTATGTGACCAATGCGGCGGTCTACGAGTGGCAACAGATCATCTCGCCGATCGTTCAGGTCCTGATCCTCGGACGCACCGTCTCCAACGGCTTCTGATGAGTTGGGATTTGGTGAGTTCTCTCATGTCAGATCAACTGCTCGAAGAGGGTGGCGTGGCGAATCGGTTGCGCCCATGAAAAAGAGGCCATCCTGGAAGATCATGGTGACCGTGGTCTACGCGCTCGTACTGCGCGAGGTGCAGGCGCGTATCGGTTCGCATCGTCTGGGGTTGTTCTGGATGTTGTTTGAGCCCATGGCACACATCGCGGTGCTGATGTTTGTGTTCACCTACATCCGTCTGCGCAGCATTCCGGGTATGGAGTTTCCGGTGTTTCTTCTCACCGGCTTGGTGCCTTTTTTTATGATGCGAAATATCGCACTTGGATTGATGGGTGCAGTCGATGCCAACCGGGCCCTGTTTGTCTACAAACAGATCACGCCGTTTGACACTTTCATTGCACGACTGATTGTGAACTTTGTGCTGATGTCGTGTGTCTACGCGATCCTCATGTTTGTGCTCGGGTTCTGGTTTGGCTATGACATCAGTATTGATCGGCCCTTGTACTGGATGTGGGCGATTTTTGTGGGGATCACATTCTCTTTTGGGTTGGGCCTGATTTTTTGTGTGGTTGTCGAGGCGGTTCCTGAACTGGCGATGATCATTCGACTGTTGTTTTTGCCGCTTTATTTTCTGTCTGGTGTCATCATTCCATCCTGGATGTTGCCGCAGAGATTCATTGAATGGGCGCTCTGGAACCCCTATCTTCATGTGATGGATAGTATCCGGATTGGCGTGTTCAAACATTACCCGTTGACGTACGGGATCGATTTGAACTATGCGGTCAAATGGGCGGTGGTGACACTGGGTTTGGGAATGCTACTGTTCAAGTTGCGTGAGCGGGAGTTGCTGGCGCAATGATCGAGTTCCGGAACGTCACCAAGTCCTACAAGGACAGAGTCACCAAGAAACGGCACTATGTCTTCAGGAATCTCTCGTTCTCCGTTCCGCCAGGACGTAATGTCGCACTTATTGGGCGTAACGGTGCTGGCAAGTCGACCATGATGCGTCTGATTGCGGGCAATGATCGCCCGGACAGCGGCAAGATCATTACGCCTGATAGCATCTCCTGGCCGGTGGGATTGTCAGGGGGCTTTCAGTCGTCGCTCAGTGCTCGCGAGAACGTGAAGTTTGTGGCCCGTATCCAAGGTAAGCGAGGTGCTGATCTTCAGGACATAATTCGAAGGGTAGAAGAGTTTGCGGAGATTGGTGAGTACTTCGATCGACCCATGCGAACCTACTCCTCTGGTATGCGCAGCCGGGTAGGCTTCGGAATGAGTCTGGCGTTTGAGTTCGATTACTACCTCGTCGATGAGGCGATGTCAGTCGGTGACGCGCATTTCAGGGCTAAAGCGGCCAAGGCCTTTAAAGACAAGGTTGGCAAAGCCAACATAATCCTGGTGACTCACGGCATGGGTCAGGTTCGCCAGTTGTGCGATTGCGTTCTTTTACTAGAGAAAGGTCAGGTTAAGCTCTTCGATGATGTGGAAGAAGGCATCTCTGCCTATGAAGGCGATGCTGGCAAATCTAGAAACAAGCGTGGAATTGTGGATGCCATGCTTGTAAACGATGAATGAAATCCTGACTTTCTCCTGGTTGGGCCTGCTGCCTGTTGATCTCTTCTACTGCTTTTATATCGGGTAGCATGTCTGGCGTTTTATACCCGCCTTCGCTTCACTGATTCCTTTCGCACGTTAAATACGATGGCTTAGCATTCGCTCGTCGAATGAGCGATATCAACCAAATCGATGATAAGTTGAATCCGCTGCCACGTGGACTGGGTACAATCGACTGATCGTGACCATTCATAATCCCCCTGGCTTCCTCCGCTCGCTCCGGGCAAGATTGTCGTTTCGCCTACCTTTGCGCCTTCCAGGTCGAGACGCAGCAAAGGTGGGGGAGGCGCGTCGTCTTGTTCTCCTGCATGAGCATGACAACCCTTCGCTGGCGTATTTTGAGTCATCGATCTGTGAGCGTTTTGCTGGCGTGCCTGTCAAGAAAATCGATATTGCCACCACTGCAGCGAACTTTAATTTGATCGAAAGCGGCGATGTGGTGGTCATCATTCGCTACATCACATTTGGTTGGCGAACGGTTTTGCAGGCGCGTTATCGCGATCTCGCGGGTCTGGCCTACTTTATGGATGACGACCTCCTGGATCCGGGCGTGCTTGTTGGACTGCCCCAGGGATACGCCAGGCGTTTGCGCAGAAAGGCAGTTGATCATGCGTCGTGGCTTCGTACGTATTGTTCTGAGCTATGGGTTTCCACCCCCTCTCTTTGTGCCAAGTACGTTAAGGCTGGTGCACAGCTACTCGAAGCACGGCCCGTTGCCGTAGAGGTGAAGGAATCACCCGTTCGTGTGGTCTATCACGGAACGTTGTCGCATCGTGCAGAAATTGTCTGGCTTCACGACGTGATGAAAAAGGTGATCGAGCGAGAGCCCCGAGTGGAGTTTCAGCTCTTTGGCGACGCAAAAGTCGGTGCACTCTACAGGGATGTACCCCGGGTACTCGTGATGCACACCATGTCATGGCCCAGTTATCTGCACTACTCGAGCACTCACCAGGCCGATATCGGTCTGGCACCACTGTTACCAGCACGCTTCAATCACGCCCGAGGACCTGTCAAATTCTTTGACTATGCCCGAATGGGCGCAGTCGGGATCTATAGTGATGTTGAGCCCTACAAGGGGTTTGTGCGTCAGGCCGTGGATGGATTGCTGATTGATAACGAGCCCGAGCACTGGGTAGCCGCGATATGCCAGTTGGTTCGAGACGAAGCACTACGTGCTGAAATGAAATCCAGTGTGCGGGCGAGAACTTGTCGATCCGATTTGTCGGTTTGATTGACTCTCGTAATCAGCGTTCCTCACCGTAAATCACAGTCATGAAATATTCATAAGCGATACGTAACAATCAATTATGATTTGATGATGCGCAACGAAGCCACCAAAATTGCATACGATAGAAGGTGAAACTGGTAGCATATGGTGTTTGCTCAGTGACCATGCTTGGTAGATGGTTTAAACAAATGGCTTATTGGAGCTAATCAGCTAGCTCGCAATGATTGCGAACTAGCTGTTACAGGTTCTGTGACGGGAGTCGTTTGGAAAACAGCTTGGCATGGCGCCGTTTACAAAGTGGAAAACGGTATTTGGGAGGTGTTGATGGCACGCGTGTCAGTTACGCCCCGTTCGCCCTGATTGCCATGCTCTCCACTCGCGTCAGTTGTCGGTGTTCCCTTGCGCTGTGGAGTGGGTGGGTGGTTGATACGGTTGCTCGAGTGTTGTTCATGTTCAGGTGAGTCGAAGTTTTTTAAGGTCCGATATGTCTTCCGAGTCTACTGAAGCTCGTGATTTGAAAAGCGATGCCCGATTGATTGAGGAAAGCGGTTTCTTTGATGCTGAGTGGTATTGCAACCAGTACCCTGATGTCAGGCAGATCAGTCTTGATCCAGCGACACACTTTCTGAAGTACGGTTGGCGTTTAAAACGCAACCCTTCCGTCAAGTTCCAGTCGAGTGCATACCTCGAACGTTATCCTGATGTTCAGAGCGCTGGCATCAATCCCTTGCTTCATTTTCTGGAGAAAGGAAAGAACGAAGGACGCAGTGCGCCGCCTGTACCTGTATCTGCCGATTCACGGTATTCCCCGGATCTCAACGAAGCGTCGCTGGCGATTGCCAAGGGTCTGGAAAGCGAAGGAAAGGAAGATCGACAGACTCCGACGGCCGAAGAGCAGCTCGCCGAGACCCAGCGTTTGCTGGAGCATTATTTCGTGCAGTATGAAACCTTGCGGTTTGCCATGCTCGACCAGAATAAGAATAACCAAACCACCAATCCCTCCCCATGAAAATTCTCACAGTATTTGGTACCCGGCCAGAGGCCATCAAAATGGCGCCGCTGGCCTTGAAGCTTGCCGCTGATGAACGTTTTGATGCGAAGGTGTGTGTGACTGCACAGCATCGCGAAATGCTGGACCAGGTGCTCGATCTGTTTGCTCTCAAGCCGGATTTCGACCTGAACATCATGCGCCCCGGTCAAGACCTGACGGATGTGACGACATCCATCCTTCAGGGGCTCAAGCCAGTTCTGGCTGAGTTCAAGCCAGACATGGTCCTGGTGCATGGCGATACGGCGACGACGTTTGCGACGACCTTGGCCTCCTACTACCAGCATGTGCCGGTTGGACATGTTGAAGCTGGCTTGCGTACGGGAAATTTGTACTCGCCTTGGCCAGAAGAAGCGAACAGAAAGCTGACAGGTGCGCTAGCAAAACTGCATTTTACGCCCACGCCTGCTTGTCGGCAGAATCTGCTCGCTGAAGGCGCTAAAGAGGAGCACATTCACATCACGGGTAACACCGTGATTGACGCGTTGCTAGAGGTGGTGGCCAAGCTTGACGCATCACCCGAGCTGGCCGCAAGATTAGCGGCTCAGTTTCCGTTCCTGGATTCGAGCCGCCGGATGCTGCTGGTAACCGGTCATCGCAGGGAAAGCTTTGGTGGCGGGTTTGAGCGGATTTGCTCGGCACTGGCACAGTTGGCCAAGCGCTACCCGGATTTGCAGATCGTCTATCCGGTTCATTTGAATCCGAATGTGCAAGAGCCGGTCAATCGACTGCTCTACGGGCTGTCGAACGTGTATCTCATCGCGCCTCAGGATTATCTTCCCTTTGTGTATCTCATGAACCGGTCTTACATCATTCTGACCGACTCGGGTGGTATCCAGGAAGAAGCGCCATCACTGGGCAAACCTGTGCTGGTGATGCGTGACACGACGGAGCGTCCGGAAGCGGTGGATGCAGGGACGGTCAAACTCGTCGGGACGGAAACCATGAGCATCGTTGATGGTGTCTCCAAGCTAATGGACTGCCAGCAAACATACGATGGCATGAGTTTTGCTCACAATCCGTATGGGGATGGCAAAGCATGTGGTCGCATTTGCGAGGCGTTGGCCAGCAACCGCGCAGAGTGAGTGCCGCACACGTCGTCATGCATCTTTTTGGGGCCAGGTTGCCAGAAAAGGTATGGTTTCGAGGTTCGCTGCGGCAGTTGCGCAAGAGTCCATGACACAACGCAGCGGTTTAGTTGTTCAACGGTTTATATCGAGTTTGCTCTGGGTAGTTGTGAATTGCGGATTGCTGGTTTTTCCGGGAGCTGCAGGATTGCTCGACAATTCTGGTGGCAATTCAGGTTCCCAGGTGATCCGTGAGTTCGATTGGAAGTAAGTTGCCTGGTAACGTTTATTTAAATGACCCTGCAGCCGATGGACATGCGAGGGTTATGTCTAGAAGGAATATTTGTGGAATTTAAGACGATTTCGGTTGTAGGACTTGGTTACATTGGATTGCCCACGGCTGCAGTGTTTGCGTCACGCAAGATCAAAGTCATTGGTGTCGATGTCAACGAACGTGCGGTTAATATCATCAATCAGGGCAAGATTCATATTGTTGAGCCAGACCTCGATATGGTTGTGCACGCGGCTGTGACTGAAGGGTTTCTGAAGGCAGTCACGACACCGGAAGCCGCTGATGCTTTCCTGATTGCAGTCCCAACACCCTTTGTTCATGATGATCTGGGGCATACCCATCGTCCGGATCTGTCTTACATCGAGTCCGCATCGAAGGCGATCGCTCCAGTATTGAAAAAAGGTGATCTAGTCGTGCTTGAGTCAACCAGTCCGGTTGGCGCGACCGAGCGGATGGCCGCATGGTTAGCTGAAGCACGCCCGGATCTCACTTTTCCGCAAACGCATGGAGAGTCGTCTGATATCCGGGTGGCGCATTGTCCAGAGCGAGTTTTACCGGGACACGTTCTTCGTGAACTGGTGCAAAATGATCGCATCATTGGCGGAATGACCCCGGCGTGTTCGGCAGTTGCAAAAGCACTTTACAAGACGTTTGTTGAAGGCGATTGCATTGTCACCAATGCACGCACGGCTGAGATGGCCAAACTGACCGAGAACAGTTTCAGAGACGTCAACATTGCGTTTGCCAATGAACTGTCTATTTTGTGTGACAAACTGGATATCAACGTCTGGGAATTGATCGCCCTGGCAAACCGTCATCCCCGAGTCAATATTCTCCAGCCTGGCGCAGGCGTGGGTGGACACTGTATCGCGGTGGATCCCTGGTTCATCGTCGACTCGTGCCCGGATCAGGCACGAATGATTCGTTCTGCACGAGAGGTCAACGATAGCAAGCCTGTATGGGTTCTGAGCAAGGTCAAGCAAGCGATTGAACAGTTGCACATTGAGAAGCCTTCCGCTGGAAGAGGGGACCTGACAGTTGCTTGTCTGGGACTGGCGTTTAAACCCGATATCGACGATCTGCGTGAGAGTCCTGCACTGGGAATTGCACAACAAGTTGCAAAGCTTGGTTGCAAGGTTCTGGTTGTTGAACCCAATATCCATGAACTTCCGAAATCACTTGCAATGGATAACGTGCAGCTTGTGTCGTTGGATGACGCGATCAAGCAGGCTGACGCTTTGTGCGTGCTTGTCAAACACACACCGTTTGGTGATGCGAGCGAGAAATTGAAGAAGCATCCGGCTGTTGTGGATACAGTGGGACTGTTGGGGTAGTTCTCTACCGAGTGGTTTGGGCTGGTTCAGTAAAGTGCGTCACGTCAATGAGCCGGAATTCTGGCAACGTCCAAGTTCCAATCCAACACGAACGAACCCGGTTCAAGGTAGTTATGGCACTGGTGTTGGATTGAATGCCAGAGGTTGGTGTGATGAAGCGTTGACCAGGGATATCAGGCTTTTGCTGGGCGATTGCTTGATTGATTAACTGTACTTGAGCGGCGTACATGAATCAGTGAGGTGGTTGCGCTGGGGGAGTGGTTGTAGCGAGCTGATAGCTCGGCTCCATGAGGTGGATCGACTGGTGCTCAGATTATTGACTTTGTTGCCTTTGCGTACCATGGATTGTCCATATTCCAACTCGGCACCGTCGATTATGACAGATCTTGCAGTTGTTTTATTGGGCTTGATGGCGCGCCAGGCCAGGACGATTGCGGCATCGTAAGGGTTGTTAAAGCACTTTCTTTGCGTGGACATTATTCGCTGAAGTACCAGAGATAACAGTAACCGTTCAGGTGGATTGCTGAACTATTTTGTTAATTTTCTACTTATAACAAGAACAGAATATGGATGAAATGCTTGTCCTGGCCAATCAGCTGGCGTCGCAGAAGACTTCCCCGATACGAGCTATCAAAGATCGAATTGCGTACGTCGTACCCAGCGACTTTCCTTCGCGACGCAGTGATGATGCGCTTCGAACCCATTGGGTCGCTCAAACGCTGAGAGAGCATGGGTTGGAAGTGCTTTGTTTTGGGATGTCGGCATCATCCAGTGGGCCGGGTTTTCATAGTGATGATGACTCAAGAGGTTTGTTCAACAATAAGAAAGAAGGTATCTGCTACTTCGATTGTTCACGAGGTCCAGTTCAGATCGGTACAGAGTCCGATCAGCTGAATGATTCTGTTGAAATACTTCTGGAACGATTCAGGATCTTTCGTCCAAGTGCTGTGTTGTCGGTGTCGGATTGGAGGATTGGGCTTCCTGCGTGGGTAGCCGCTCAAAGTATGGGCGTCGAATTTTTCTGTGAAGCCCGGACGTTCACGGATCTGGAGATGGAGTCAGGTGTTGTAGATACCTCTCCACAGCTGGATCCCAAGTTAGTCGCGGACCGCGAAGCCTTTGTCGCAAAAGATGCGAAGGCTGTTTTTACGCGAAATGCGCTCATGAAAGGAGAGCTGGTTCATCGTGGAGTGAATGAGAGCAAAATATTTCTCATGCCCGACGGTGTGGGTTCTCCTAACGTCTTTGAACGGGCTAGTCTTACGTTGCGTGAAGAGCTAGGCATCAAGCCAGATGAAAAAGTTATAGGCTGGTTCCGGTGGGGCAGCCCCTATGAAGGTCTGGATATATTGCTCGACGCCTGCACCGAACTGGTGCAAAGCGGCGAAAAACTCAAGCTGCTGCTGGTCGGTGACAGCCAGCCCCTCATAGGATCTTCAGCCGCCCACCTAGCCGATAGCGGGCTCAAGGAAACCCCACCCTGGCTGATTCAGGTTGGGCGGGTACCGCATGAGCACGTCGCGGACTACTACGCGCTGCTGGATGCGGTGGTGATCCCCCGCAAGCCCCTGGCGGTGTGCCAGCTCGTGCCGCCCATGAAGGCCGCCGAGGCCCTGGCCTACGGCAAGCGCCTGGTGGTCTCGGATGTGGCACCGCTGGCCGAGTACGCCGCCAATTTTGATGGCGTGGTGAGCTTTGAGGCCGGCAGTGCCAAAAGCCTGGCCACAGCCCTTCAGAGGTCACTGAAGCTGCCAGCGCCAAAGCCAAGTACCGAGCTGCTGTTCTCTGCGCATACCGAGCCGATGGTGAAGGCGCTGAGGGGGGAGGGGAGTGCTCCGTGGCAGAAGGCGATGGCTGAGGCGCAAGCCAAGCCGCAAGCGGCTCCGGTGGCGCCACCCAAGCAAGTCAAGCTGCGCGACGTCAGCCAGGTGGACTACGCCACCGCTAGCCAGTGGTTCTACCGCCAGGGCAATCTCACCGACACCCTGCGTGCCCTGGAGAGCCTGCAGGCCCGCGGCGTAAAGCTCGACAAGCCCAAGCGTGACTTCCAGGCCTTCGTGGCCGGTATGGCCAGGCTCAAGGGCGGCTGGCCGCTGCCGCCTCGCCAGCCCAATGCCGGCCTGATGAGCCGCCGCCAGAACGTCCTCTACTGCCTGCACCAGTCGGTGCCCCACGCCACCAACGGCTACTCCACCCGCTCCCACGGGGTGGCGGTGGGCCTGCAGCAGGCGGGTTTCAAGGTGCGTGCCACCACGCGGCCCGGTTTCCCCTGGGATGCCGGTGCCAAGGGGCTGAACAAGGGCTATCACGAAGCCGAGGTGGAAGGCGTCACCTACGCTGCTTGTGCTGGTTGGAACCTCAACAAGACCCCGCTGGACTACTACCTGGCCGAAGCCGCCGACCATTATCTGCGCGAAGCCCAGACCAGCGGAGCGGAGATCATCGCCGCCGCCTCCAATCACATCACGGCGCTGCCCGCGCTGATGGCGGCACGCCGCCTGGGTCTGCCGTTCGTCTACGAAGTGCGCGGCCTGTGGGAAGTCACTCAGGCCTCCACCCAGCCGGAGTGGGCCGGTTCCGAACGCTACCAGCTGATGCGCGAACTGGAGCAGCAGGCCGCTCTGGAAGCGGACTTGGTAATTACCCTCACCGAAGAACTTGCCGACGAGCTGGCCAGCTGGGGTGTGCCCCGCGAGCGTATCGAGGTAGTGCCCAACGCAGTCAACGCCGAGCGCTTCCAGCCCATAGCTGCAGATGCCGCCATAGCTAAGGAGCTCAAGCTCAAGCCCGGCGTGCCGGTGATCGGCTATGCAGGTAGCGCCGTAGCTTATGAGGGCCTGGAGCTGCTGATGGAAGCCATGGCCACTCTCAAGAAAAATGGCCAGGCCTTTACCTTCGTGCTGGTAGGCGACGGCAAGGTGATCGATACCGTCAAGGCCAAGGCCAAGGAACTGGGCATCGAAAAGGAGTGCCGCTTTACCGGCCGGGTGCCGTTCGAAGAAGTGCCGCGCTATCTCTCCTGCATGGATATCCTGCCCATTCCGCGGCTCTCGTCGGCGGTCACCGAGATGGTCTCTGCCCTCAAACCCCTGGAAGCCATGGCCATGGGCAAGGCCTTGGTGCTCTCGGATGTCTCCCCGCATACCACCATGGCCGGGCCGAACGGCGAGCGTGCCCGCTTGTTTACCAAGGACAGCGCCCAGGCCCTGAGTGAGGCCCTGCAGGCGCTGATCGACAGCCCCGAAGAGCGTACGCGCCTGGGCCAGGCCGCCCGCGCCTGGATTGAGCAGGAGCGCACCTGGAACCACGTGACCCGCCGCTATGCCGATGCCCTGCAGCACGTGCGCCGGAGCAGGACCGCGGAAGTGGCCAAGGCTGCTCTTGCATCTGGCAAGGGCAAGAACAACGCCAAGCGCCTGGAGCAGATCACCCTGGGGCTGATCGCCGATCAGTTCACCACCGACACCCTGGCCAGCGCCGTCAAGGTGGTGCCGCTCTCACCGGAGAACTGGCGAGAAGAGCTGACCAAACAGCCCATCGACGCCATATTCGTGGAGTCCGCTTGGAAGGGCAACGACTGGCAGTGGCACCGCAAGGTGGGCTACTACAGCGATGAGGAGTTCGCGCCGTTAAGCGAGCTGCTGACCCACTGCCGCGAGCAGGGCATCCCCTCGCTGTTCTGGAACAAGGAAGACCCGGTCCACTTCGACCGCTTCCGCAAGACGGCTGCGCTGTGCGATCACGTTTTCACCACCGACAGCCGGCGGATCATTCCCTACCTGGCCACCCCGGGTGCCCTCAGCCAGACCGCTAGCAGCGGCCCCTTCTACGCCTCGCCGAAGATCCACAACCTGCTGCCTTCCACGCGCGAGTGGCAGGCCACCGCGGCCTACGGGGGCACCTACTACGGCAAGCGCTACCCCGAGCGCACCGAGTACATGGACAAGATCATGAGCGCCGCCGCACCGCTGGGCCTCACGATCTACGACCGTCAGCACGACGACCCGGAATCCCCCTACAAGTACCCGGGGCCGCTGGGGGGCTATGTGGCGGGTAGCCTCAGCTACGAGGAGATGATTCAGGCCTACAAGGCCCACCCGGTGCAGATCAACGTCAACTCGGTGCTGGATTCCCCCACCATGTTCTCGCGCCGCGTGGTGGAGACCGCCGCCTGCGGCTCGCCGCTGATCTCCGGCCCGGCCCTGGGCATGAACCGCTATATGGAAGGTGCCGGGCATATCGTGCGCACCGAAAGCGACGCCGCCCAAGCCCTGGAGAACCTGCTGCACCACCCGGCCTACCGCTGGCGGGTCGCCTTGAAAGGCGCACGGACCATCATGCGCGCCCACACCACCCAGCATCGCCTGGTGCAGATGCTGCGCACCGCCGGCGTAGTGATGCTGGCCCCCGAGCCGCCGGCCATCACGCTGCTCACCGAAGAGGTCACCAATGCGGCGGCAGGGCGACTGCTGGCCCAGACCCTGCGCCCCCAGCGCATTCTGGCCAGCCAGTGGCAGGCAGGCGCCAAGGCAACGCTGGAAGCCGCCGGCATTGCCTGCGACAGCCCCCAGGCACAGAGCGCCGAAGCGGGCAGCCTCTGGCTGCTGGCAGCCCCCTGCACCCTGGCAGACCTCGAACCGGAAGACCTGGAAGACCTCGCCTGGCCCACGGTCTATGCCCCTCAGGCGCGCATCGGCTTTAATCGACGCCCGGAACTGGCCGAAGGCGAGTGGCCTGGTGTAGCGCTGGAGAATCATCCCATCGACGCCGGGCTGCAGCTGGTACGCCCCAATACCGCCATGCCGGCCAGCGATCTTGCCGGTTGGGGCGCCCAGCAGCCCACCCTGGCGCTGCGCAAACCGCCGCAAGTTCACGAGCAAGCGCCCAACGTCGCGCCCAAGAAGACGGTGGTGATCGCCGGCCACGACCTCAAGTTCATCAAGCCGCTCTACCCCTATTTCTCGAAGGCGGGTATTCGCCTGCTGCTGGACTTCTGGACCGGCCACAACCAGCACAACGAGACCGCCAGCAAGCGCCTGGTCCGCCAGGCCGATACGGTGTTCTGTGAATGGACCCTGGGCAACGCCATCTGGTACGGCAAGCACAAGCGGGAAGAGCAGAAGCTGGTAGGCAGGCTGCACGCGCAGGAAATGCGTAGCGCGCTGTTTGAAAAGGTACCGTTCGAGGCCTTCGATACCGTCATCTTCGTAGGCCCGCACATGCTGCGTAACGCCCAGAAGCGCAACCCGGTACTCAAGAAAAACGGCGTGGTGATCTACAACGGCGTAGATATCGAAGCAATGCAGGCCGTATCCCGCAAGCCCACCAACGGCAAGGTGCTTGGCCTGGTAGGCATGGTGCCCCAAAGCAAACGCCTCGACCGTGCGTTGGACATCCTCAAGGAGCTGCGTAAGGAAGACGACGGTTACACCCTGCGGGTAAAAGGCAAACGACCGGAAGACTACCCCTGGATGGCCAACCGCCCCGAGGAAGTGGCCTGGTACGAAACCCAATACCGCCGCCTGGAAAAAGACCCGATCCTGAAAGGAGCAGTATTCTTCGACCCCCACGGTAACGATATGCCCGAGTGGTATGCCGGCATCGATGTCATCCTTTCTGTCAGCGACCACGAAAGCTTTCATCTTGCCATTGCAGAAGGTGCCGCATCAGGCTGCACGCCGATCATTCTTCCCTGGGAAGGGGCGGATGAGATCTATCCGAAGGAGTGGGTGTATGCGGATGCCAAGGTGGCGGCTGACGGCATAAAGGCTGGCCCGGGGGATCAGGCCAGATTGAAAGGTTTTGCAAAAGAAAAATTTGATATTGGAGCGGTGGAAAAGGCCATTGTTAATGCCCTTATGTAAAGGAGTGGAAGGCTATCAAGGGTCTTACTTCTCATGCATCATCTATATTCTTTATTTTTGATGCCGTTAATTTTTAAGGTTTGTTATGGCTATTGATATTAAAGACTACTCACCTTCTGGCTTTGTATCTGAGTTGTTGAGTTCCCGGATTAAGATTGCAGATGCCTTTTCTTCTGTTAGAGCATATGTCCATAGCTCAAAAAAAGATGTACAGAATGATTGGTTTGAAAGCCTTGTTGATGAGCTTTTGGAAGTTTTTGAACAAAATTCTGAAGGGCATGGGTTTGTTTTTGAGCTAGCGGTCTTTGCGAATGCAAGGTTGGCTGGAACTGATGCTTTTAAAAATAATCTGGAGAAATTTTCAATCTTGAGTAGAGGCTTGCAGGAGGGGGATTGTGAATCTCATTTCGCTAAAGGAGTGGTTAACTACATTCTTGGTGATTATGCGCATGCAGAAAAAAGCTTTCAGCTTTATGATAAAAACTACCCAAGGCCACCGCTTTTTCATAGAACTGGAGGGCCGATGTATAGGAATCCTTACGGTCCCAAAGTATGTGGTAAAGGACGTTTTCCAGGGCGTTTTGAGGTTGTTAAGTGCTCTTCATCAAAGGCGGGCCATGTTGTGTTGGTGTCTTGTGATTCTGGCTATCTTGCAGCATATGGAAGAGATTTTTTTGACTCGATCAAGAAGCTAGATCCCTCACCTTGTGTTCACTTTCACGTTATAAACCCTGTTGAAGATATTTTTAAAAAAATCAGCTTTATAAGTGATAGTGCTGTTGGGTTGTCTTTTGAGAATATTTGTATAAATCAGATTAAAACTTACTCCTCTGTGTCCCGCTATGTGGTTGCGGGGAAGATTATGGAGATTTACGATAAAGATATAGTGGTGTCTGATATAGATCTGGAATTTAAGATCTCCCCGAGAGATGTTGTTGATCTCGTTAGCGGCGATTTTGGTCTTTATGTTAACGAGGGTAAAGGCAGGTGTTTTCCTTGGACCTATGTTTTGGCTGGGCTAGGGGTCTATAAAAGAAATTATAGCTCAATGTCTTTTTTGGAAGATGTTTCTAGCTTTGTTGATGGCGTTTTTAATGATGAAGAGAGCTGCTGGATGCTGGATCAAGTGGCACTCGAATATGCTCTACGTAGAAACGAAAATATACCTTTTTCAAATTTAAGAGAATTGGGCTGCCCTCTTTCACAGTTTAGCAATAGGCCGCAGCGCCGCAAGTTGGCAAAAAGTTTTTTGATAGAGTGTGGAGAAGGGTAATTGAGTTATATTAACTTGGATTTCGATATTGACAGTGTGGTCGAAAAGATTCAGCTCATCAAAAGAAAAGAATTCTTTGTAATCCTCAAGACGAAAAATGAAGTTGAGCTGCTGGAAGACTGGATTGAACACTATGGGAAGATGTTTGGCTATGAAAGCATAATAATACTGGATAACTATTCTGATGAGCCGTCTGTGCATGAAGTTTATTCAAAGTACTGTGATAAGGTGGGCTTGATCGCTACTTTTGGTGATGGTGATAGAGGACACAATTTAATTCATTATCCAGAGAGCAGGAAGAGCTATTCAAGGTTTTATGAGGCAGTTAAGGAGAGGTGTCGTTATTTTGGTTTTTTTGACACAGATGAGTTTTTGGTTTTTATAGATAACAAAAGGCTTGTGACTGGTGAGGAGGTTCGCCGAAGGGCTTCGACTTGGTGCAATTTTAATAAAGGAAAAGTTCTACACTGCTATTGGCTAAACAGTGTTCCAGGGAGAAGTGATAGATATGTCTTGGGGGATAGTTTCTTAAAAATTTTCGATGGAGTGAAAAAGGGCAAGTACTTTATGCCCTCTGATGTCGGGTGCAAACACCCTAGTGGGCATAATAGCTGCTCGCCCATCAGTTGTGCCCCCCATGAAGTGTCTATGAACTTTTGGTTGCTGCATCGGCAAAGTAGTTCTCTCGAGAGGCGAATTAAAGTTAATTATAATAAAATAAATAGCAGAGGTATGTTTAAAGAAAATGTCACCTTGAGCGATATATTGAATAACCCGCGGCACGACTTGCTTGCCCATGGTGATAATGGTGTCTGCAATTCTTATATGCAGCAAATAATTAATTTTTTCAATAGCGCGTCTTTGAGCGATCAGGGGGAGTGGCTTTCATTTCAGGGTGAGAAGCTGTGCTTTTCTAGCGATAAAGCCGAGAGCAACTTCTTAAAGTTCATAAAAAATTCGAATTTCAAAAGGTGGGTGTCCTTGTATTTTAAGAGCCCTTATTCTTGCGCTATGAATAAGCAGCCTATGATCGATATAGGTGTATATGGTGAGGCGTATAATCTCGGGGTTGAAAAGATTAGTGGTTGGGTTCTAGATACTGCTTCAGAGGAAGTTCCGGTAGTTGCGCTAAAATGGAATGGTGAGATTCTTTTTGAGTTCAGCCCAACGGTTCGTGAAGAAGTTAAAGGGGTTGCTTTTAGTGAGGCGACTCATTTTTATCTAAATGATGATTTGATGGGGATTTTGAGGGAAAAAATAAGAGATTGTAACGGTGGAGGCACATTAGAGCTGGTCTTTAGGCGGACTAATAAAAGGCTACGTAATGGTGTGAAATCTGTTGCGCATATTACTAATTAAGATTTTAACAATGGTTTCGTATGAAGATTGCTGTTGTAGGCACTGGCTACGTGGGAATTTCCAATGCTATTTTACTATCCCAGAATCAAGAGGTAATAGCGGTTGATGTTGATGCTACCAAGGTAGAAATGCTGAATGACCGGCTTTCGCCTATTGAGGATGCGACCATTTCAGCGTTTCTCGAACGCAGCGATATTTTCTTTAGCGCTACGTTGGATGCCGAGGCGGCTTACTTGGGCGCGGACTATGTGATCATCGCCACCCCCACGGACTACGACCCGGAGACCAACTACTTCGACACTTCGAGCGTGGAGTCGGTGGTGCGCCAGGTTATGGCGGTGAACCCGCAGGCGGTGATGGTGATCAAGTCCACCGTGCCGGTGGGCTATACCGCCGAGGCGAGCGAGCGCCTGGGCACCCGGAACCTGATCTTCTCGCCGGAGTTTCTGCGCGAGGGCAGGGCGCTGCACGACAACCTCTACCCCTCGCGGATCATCGTCGGCGAACGCTCGGAGCGGGCCGCGGCCTTCGCCGAGCTGCTGCGCCAGGGAGCGATAAAGCAGGACGTCGAAGTGCTGCTGACCAACAGCACCGAGGCCGAGGCGATCAAGCTGTTCGCCAACACCTATCTGGCCATGCGCGTGGCCTACTTCAACGAGCTGGATACCTACGCCGAAACTCACGGCCTGGATGCGCTCCAGATCATCCAGGGCGTGGGACTCGACCCGCGCATCGGCCACCACTACAACAACCCCAGCTTCGGCTACGGCGGCTACTGCCTACCCAAGGACACCAAGCAGCTGCTGGCCAACTACCAGGACGTGCCCAACAACATCATCGGCGCCATCGTGGAGGCCAACCGCACCCGCAAGGATTTCATCGCCGAGGCGGTGCTCAGGCGCAAGCCCCGGGTGGTGGGGGTTTACCGCTTGATCATGAAGGCGGGCTCAGATAACTTCCGCGCCAGCGCCATGCAGGGGGTGATGAAGCGCATCAAGGCCAAGGGTATCGAAGTGGTGGTCTACGAGCCGGTGCTGGAAGAGGCGACCTTCTTCGGCTCCCGGGTGGTGCGCGACCTGGAGGCCTTCAAGGCCCTCTCCGACGTGATTCTTGCCAACCGCATGGTGGATGAGCTCGCCGATGCGGCCGAGAAGGTCTACACCCGGGACCTGTTCGGCAGCGACTAGATTTAGCGTATGCTTAACTTTCCGAGTGCTTTATGTGATGATCAAGTTGATTGATCATGGGTATGGTAGACGCTTTCAGAAATTCAAATAATCTTTGGGGTGATTTTGATTAATAGTAGGTTGTTATGCCGTTAAAGCCCAGTGACTCTTATGAAATCTTGTGCTGCGTCGATAATAAGGTTAAGAGGCTTTCGGCTCAGTCTCGTAACAAGGAACTGGGCGAGAAGCTGGTCGTCAAGCAGCAGCTTGAGCTGGCTCCCTTCAAGGCCGTCCCATTTTCTGGCTGGGGTGACTGGGAACAGGACCCGCTCAACAACCGTAGCTGGCAGTGGCGGCTGAACTGGCTGTCGTTTCTGTCTTACCTGATGGCTTACCACCACGCCTCTGGCGATGAGGCGGTGCTGGACTCGGCCCGCGAGGCGATTCAGTCATGGCTGGATGCCTACCTGGAAACGGACACCAGCTACCCGTTTGAGTTCATCTGGCACGACCATGCCACCGCGCTGCGTGCGGAACAGCTGGTGCTGTTTGCCTACTACTGCCGCGAACACGCCCCCGAGTGGGTGAGCAAGCATGCTGAGTTTCTAACCTATCTGGAGCAGGCGCTGGTGGTGCATGGCCAGTGGCTGGCCAAGGATAGCTTCTATTCTGAGCACACCAACCATGGGCTTGAGCAGGCGCGGGTGCTGCTGCTGCTCGGCACCGTGTTCGAGGGGGAGCAGGCCCGGGAGTGGCAGCAGATCGCCATTCGGCGCATTAGCAGCGAGCTGACCTTTGCCTTTACCGATGAGGGCGTCCACGTCGAGAACAGCCCTGCCTATCACATCTTCGTTTTCAAGGTGTTCCTGGGCATCATCAAGGACTACCCGGAGGAGGTGCTGGGGGATCTGGCCGAGCAGTTCAGCCAGTTCTCGGCCAAGGCGCTGTCTTTCATCACCCATATCCTGCGCCCGGACGGCAAGCTGCCGCCCATTGGCGATACCGAGCAGCTGCCCACCTCGGATGCCTACCGGGACATGTTCGGCCACCGCCTGGAGTACCAGCACTTCCTCTATGCCCTGACCCAGGGCAAGCAGGGTATTAGGCCCCCGGTGCTCAACCGCGTTTATCCCAAGTCCGGCTACGCGATTTTCCGCGACCAGTGGCCCGCCAAGGAGCATTACCAGAAAGCCTTTCATCTGATCGCCAAGGTGGGTTGCTCCAGCCGCTATCACCATCAGCAGGATGAGGGGCATATCAGCCTTTATGCCGGCGGTGAGGACTGGCTGATTGATTCGGGTCTTTACAACTACATCAACAAGGACCCGGTGCGGAAGTACATGCGGGGCCGTCCCGGCCACAACGTGCCGATCATCTCCCATGCCAGCTATGCCAAGGAGTTCCAACACCGGCTAAGCGCCTGGCAGGTGACCGATCACTCGGAAGCCGCGCCCGCCCCACAGCTCACCATGAGGCTGGACGTGCTACCTCCGGTGGTTCACGAGCGTAAGGTAGCCTTCGATGCCGCGGCCAAGGTGCTGAAGGTAGAGGATACGGTCTCTGCCGATGACGGCCAGCAGCGTAATGTCACCTTTCAGTGGCACTTCCCCAAGGACAAGATGCTGACCATCGAGGATAGCCAGGTGGTGGTCATCAGCCCCACAGGAAGTCGGCTGACCATTGAGTTCGAGGGCGAGATCCCGGATAACCTCTCGGTGGCGAAGGGGCGCGAGGGCGATAAGGTCTTCAGCTGTATTTCCTACAAGGCCAACCAGGTGGAATCCAGCCAGGTGCTGCGGGTGATGTTCAAGGAGCGCCGTGGGCTGAACGTCACCACACGTTTCCGCTTTGCCATGGCCGAAGACAAGGTTGCACCGGCATCCGAGAAGGCAGATATCCCCGAGTTTCCGCTAGCAACGCTGCTGGGGACCAGCCGGCAAGTCGATCCCGTAACTCAATCGGTCATGATCGGAAGCTCACCGGCCTATTTGGCGCTGGTCCGGTCGCACCGGGAGCAGATGATTGGACATGTCAGCCTGCTGGTAAATGATTCCGCAGACTGCAAGCAGGCCCAGGCGCAGCTGAAGGAACACTACCTGACTACTTGGCTGAGCTGCCGCCCGCTGACGTCGACACCGCTGATCACTGCCGACAAGGCCGCGCTCAAAGGCCTGGAAGGCATCGGCCGTCTGGTGATCACGCCAACTGGTTTTACGGAGAAGCGCTTGGCTACAGTGCTTCTGACCATGCTGCCGCCCCTATTTAAACGCATGACCAAAACTGGGGAAGTGTGGATCAGCACGGACCTGCCAGATTCACTGAAAGCCCTTTGCACCACTTGGGCAAAACGGCGCGGCCTAGCGGTCAACGTTGTCACTGGCCTGGGTGCTGCCATGGAGGTGAGCCATGACTGAACAAGAAGACCTGCCCTCTGATGAGCCCCGAGAAGAGGATGTTTCTGAAGAGGTGAAGGATCAAGCAGCCTCTGAGACAGAAAGCGAAGGTTACGACGAGCCAGACACTGATGACTCTCCGGAGTTTCGCCTGCAGGAACTATCCTTCGAGTATGCCCGCGAGCGGGCATCACTTGCTGAGCAGATTAGTCAATTACAACAAGAGAATGACCGCCTTCAGTGTCATATCCGGAAACTCGAGCAATTCGGCGGGCACACATGGTCTGGCGTCTCCTCACCCGTAACCAACGACCGCTATTCTCAGCGTTATTTTTTTTCCCCTTCTCCACTTGAATCTTTGGCGACGGTTAAACATCGAAGCCAGATGAACCTCGAGTATTGCGAGCTTGATGTGTCGGATCTGACGAGTGCTCTGGTGGCTCGAACAGACATTTCCAGTCTGCTAGTCTTGGGTAATGTCTCGGACAAAAAGTGGCTGCAAGATGTGGCTGGTCGAGCAGAGCACGCCCGACTTCATTTGTTTTATTCTTCTCGTCGTAAAGATGTCAGTGAAATGCTGAGTGTCCTGGGTTCTGTGATGAATGGGCATCCGCAGATCAATTTACACAGGATTTCGGAACCATCCGCCTTCGATTCACTGGTGCCGGCGTTAATGCGTGGTGTGCGATCACCAGTTCTCGTGCTTCTCAGGCCTCAGTTCGTGTCAGACACTGGCATTGACTGGAACTCTATCGCCCGGATGATCTCGTTACTTCCTGATGGATCGCGGGTATTTAGTGAGAAACTTGTCAATGAGTCTTTCAAGGCAGAGCTAACGCGAGTCACAGAGAACAGTCTGATTGAGTTGGCCTGGTTGTCTCCGTTATCCGTGATACTGGCAGACGACGAGTCAGAGGAGTTGGCTCTTGGGGATGTGTCTGGCGAAGCTGAACATGTGGCATTTTCTGATTCTGATGTTTCCGGCGAACTGCCTGCGATACTAGCCAGTCTATCCCTTCCTTCGTCATTTGGTTTTGCCGAGGAAGCGACCAGCGCGTTGAGCAAGCTTCATGAACGCATCAAGTTCAAGAAGTACCGACAGATCGTTGAAATAGGTGCGGGTATCACCACTCTGGTCATTGCCGATGCATTGCGTCAGAACTCAAGAGGGCAGGCTGTTTCGCTGGGACTCTCGGAGGGATCTTTGACGCAGGTGCGGTCATTGTTGCGCGAGAAGAATCTTGATATTTGGGTAGAGTTGCGCAGCATTGATCGTATGACACCTGTCGAGGCTGCAAGCTCGCTAGACACGGTAGCGACTCCGGGAAGGTGGGAGTCCACGATTGATCTCGAAGATCCGCTATACGGGTTGGAAGGAGTGGATCTCGTTTGTGTTCACATGGACAGTGAGAGCGATTTTGGTGAAAAGGTCGAACCCTTGCTGCGAGAAGTCTCGAAGCGGCTGTCTGCCGATGCGGAAATATGGCTGGACGGTAAGGTTCTGCCAGCCAGCAGTGGAGGTATGGCCAGTTTTTGAGGGCAGGGCACCCCGGCTCATGCGAGACACGAGATGCCCGTGGCTAAAACGCTGTTTGACTTGGGCCTGCGAGGCTAGATCGCAATCGAGGTAGCGACACTTGCCGGTCGGAACGTTACCCGCTGGATCAGACGGCCATCTTCACCGCGTTCTGTGGGCTGAGGGAAGGTTCTGCATTTGAATTCTCCAAGCCCTCTAACGGACACCGTACCATTCCGGGTGCTGATAATTATTTGCCGGATCAGTTCGATCGATTGAGCCAGCATGGCGGCGGTCATTCTGACATGCAAGCTCGCATAGTCTTCGTGCATCCGCTCATTAACTACTGATGCAAGTTTTCTGGGTGTAACGTATTCCCTATTCGTTGTCAGATCGGGTTCTTCAGTTGGCCGGTGCTTGCAATTGGCTGAGTCCATCGAATGATGGTCATGTGGATGTAGAGATTGCTCCTTTGAGAGGTGGTCGATCGAAAAGCATTGTTCGCATGGCTGTCCTTCTGCGTGACTCCGGTCTGCTTCCTCAGAGTGTGATTTCTTGTGGATTTGAGTGCATATCGTCTCTTTGGCCAGATCGATCAGACCGTTTCTGACCTGAGTAACCCAGTCTTGCGTTTGTTCAGCATTGTGCTCATTGATTTTTCGCCACGCAGCTGTCCAGTCCATGGTAGGGCAACCTTTCCGTTTGAAGATGAATCGCAAATGTAAGACTTTCTTTGTGTGAAGGGTGTTCAATGCGCGTCATGTTGGACTAGTCTGTGACTGCACGACTGGCCCTCAGGTAACTTGGGCTTGTGACTGATGACTTGAATGACAGTCGGGTTCTGTCGTGCTGACATCACCATCAACCAGATAGCTTAGGCCGATATAGTAAACAGTGGAACAGGATCCACGGTGTGAAGATGTGTTCAATAGACAACGAATGTTGCTCGAAACTGAGTTTTTCACGACCGACGTAGTACTGTGCATGGTGGCAACCTCTCTCGGTGTGAATCCAGAGAGTACATGAGCCAACTTTGACAGAATTGTTTACACAGCTTTTCGAGGCTGTTCATTGAGCGATAATCTTGATTGTCTATTTTGTTAAGAAAAAGTATCCATCATGACTGACACCACTCCCCAGTACTCAAATCGCAACCAGGTTGCCCAGACACCCGCTATGGGTTTGATTGCGCAGGGAGCGGTCTTCTGGAAACCAGACTACCTCGTATCCTCCCCGTGGCTAGAGCACTTGCCGATGCTTTTCTGGTTGGTTGAAGCTGTTCAGCCTCAGAACGTCGTTTCCTTGCATCTTGGAGGTGGCGCACACCACTTTGCAGTATGCCAGGCGGTCGAGCGTTTACGACTCGATGCGAATTGTTATGCCGTTGATGCAGAGTTGAGTGAAGAAGTCTTTCAGCGCAACGAAAACTATGTTGCTTTCTCGCAGTGTATCGAACAGAGCGCTGTTGATGCCGTTAAGCAGTTTGCTGAAGGTTCGGTTGATCTGCTGTTGCTCGACGGATCATCCCCAGCAATAGAAGATGAGGTTGAGGCCTGGGCACCGTTGATGTCCCCTCAATCAGTCATGGTAATCCTTGGCACCGCCAGAAGAGGAGATGGAAATCACGGTAGACGTGTTTTCGATGGTTTAACAAAGAAGTATCCATCCCTTTCGTTTACTCACGGCGGTGGAGTGGGTCTTGTGGCTGTTGGGTCGAGTCCACGGTTGCTTATCGCGCGACTGCTTGAGCTTGCCGACGGCGCAGGAGGCATTCAGGTCGCACGGGAAGTATTTGCGAGACTCGGGCGTGCCTGTCACGATGCATGGGTCGTGGCGGATCGAGAAGCTCGCTTGGTAGAAGTAGAGAAAGCTCTCAAAGTGCAAGAACAAGAGGTTCAAGTGCTCTCTGAGCGTTACCAGAGTGCAAGTAGTGAACTGACGAGGCAGGAGGCTAAGTCCGCTGAGTACGCGAGACGCATTGAACAGCAAGTAGAAAGAAATGCACAAGAGCGAGGTGGAATGGCTCAGCGCGTCAGCAGCTTGCAGGAGGAGCGTGACACGCTTCGATTGGAGGTTGACAGGCTCCAACATCGGTTGGCTGACAGCAGCAGGTTGCTTGATCAAAAAGCCGAGCAGCTGATTGCAAAACAGTTGGAACAAAGCCAGCAGGCGCTCGAGTTCGAGAAGCTTCGAATTCAGGATGAGTTTCGTGAAGAACAACTCACAGCAGCAAAGGAGCAGCTGTTAGAGATCAAGGAGTCCTTGCTTGGTGAACAAAAGCGTGCTGATGGCGCCCTACAGCAGGCTCAAGTCGAACGTGCAGAAAGAGAAAAACTCCAGAGTGAACTGACGCAAGAGGTTACTCGCCTGAACCAATCGCTAGTCGCCGAGGCTAAGAGGTCCCACGAGACTAAGAGTCATCTGAGCGAGGCTGAAGAACGTCTTCAGGATAAGGACACTGAGAATCAAAGGCTCCAGGGCGAGTTGGCTTCATCGCAGGCGCTGACTAAAGAGTTGACCTCTCGGATCGAAAATCAATCGAAGGAGAGTGCAGAGCAGTGGGATGCACTCAGGCAAGCACACGAAGCGCAACTAGCTGAGCATGATGCTGCAATTGAACAAGTCAAAATCGATGCAGAAGATATCAAGACAGACCTGGAACAACAAGTTCTTCAATTGAAGAGCCGTTTGCATGATGCCGAGGAACGAGCGGCTCGTCGCGATAGCGAAGCAGAATCTCTTGCAAAATCCTTGTCAGAAACGAAGTCTTCACTCCAGGCGCTTGAAAGCCAGTTGCAACAACAAAAGCAACTCACATCTAATTTACAGTCGGTCGAGAGTCAGCTTCGACGCCAACTCTCGGAGAAATACACCGAGATTGCTGCCTTGACGCAGATGCTGGAGAATGCGACGTCTCCAGAAGGAACTCAGATTGATCAGAATGCGCGCAAGCCGGTTGATCAACCAGTTTCAACCTCAGGCGGAGGATGGTTCAGCGGTAACAAACGAAAGCGAGAAGAAAGGCGACTGGTCGAACTCATCGAGAACAGCCGTGAGTTTGATGCCAAGTGGTATCTGGAGAAATACCCCGATGTTGCCAAGCATCCTGAGTTTTCAAAGGCACCTGCGCGGCACTATCTGAAGTTTGGCGGTTTCGAGGGAAGAGATCCTGGTCCCGGATTTGATTCGGCTCATTACCTTGACACGCACTCTGAGCTCAAAGCGTCCAGAACCAATCCGCTGGTGCATTTTCTGTCAACGCGATGATCACGTTTTGTAGTGCCTGGTTAGAGAGCCTGGTGGGGCTATTTGTTCGGAGATTTTCCAATCCTTTGTGTCGAGCGAATGACACCCTGATTGCTCTCCTAGGCGAGGCGGAAACTCCTCGATACAAGGACTCCGCTTGTGCTATGACAGTTTCGAGAGCGACGAAAGCCACTCAGTGGTGGTATTGTCGGCGAGAGCTGTGGATCTGCTCATGGACGCACTGATTCAACATGCTGTTGGTTTAGCAGAGTGCTCCCATGCGCCTGTTTCTTCAGTCAAATCTCGTATTGCTTACATCGCTGCGCATGGCGTGAGCTACGCCAGCAATGGATATGCAGTCAGAACGCATAGTGTCGCATCCGCGCTCAAAGGCCATGGGCTGGATGTGCTGTGCATGGTCCAGCCCGGTCGGCCGTGGTCCCTTACTGGTTCAGGAGTGACGAGTGTTACATCTGTAGGTCCGGTAGAAGAGATTGATGGCGTTCGCTATGTGCACAGTCCCTTAGGTAAAGTGGCTTCTGATCCATTCGATATGATCTCAGCAAGTGCCGCAACATTGCAGGAGCTGTTTCGAGTATTCCGCCCGTCAATTGTGCTTGCCGCTTCGGACTGGAAGGTGGGGATCCCTGCCTGGATAGCAGCGAGCCGAATGGGGTTACCGTTCTTGAATGAAATCCGCGGATTCTGGGAGCTTTCAGAAGCAGCAAAGAATCCCTCGTATACGGAGCGTCAAGTTTTCAGGGAGGCGAGGGCATTAGACACGTTTGTCGCGCAGAAGGCGCAACATATATTTACCCTGAATCCACCCATGCGCGATGAGCTCGTGCGGCGTGGTGTGGATGCCAGCAAGATTGGTCTTGTTCCGAACGCGGTCCGGAGACGGGAGACGTTGCCAGATGCCGGGTCGTCGGAAGTGAGGGCGCTCAGGGGCCGCCTTGGAATCCAGTCCAGCGATAAAGTCATTGGCTACATCGGTAGCTTCAATGAGTACGAAGGGCTTGATTTGTTGCTTGATGCCTGCCACAGGCTGCATAGAGAAGGCGAGTCGTTTAAGCTGATGCTTGTTGGCGATGATCAACCACTGGCCAATCGCCTGAAGCCATTGTCCGATAGGCTAGTGGAGTCGGGTCAGGATCCCGTCTGGTTGATCAGAGCAGGTCGCGTACCTCACACTGAGGTTCAAGCCTACTATGCGCTCGCTGATGTAATTGTGATTCCGCGCAAGCCTTATGCGGTTTGTCAGTTGGTGCCACCCATGAAGGTTGTAGAGGCGCTTTCTTACGGCAAACGTATTGTCGTGTCAGATGTCAATCCGCTCGCGCACTACGCCAACCAGTACGAAAGGATTGTTGCGTGCAAGGCCGGTGATGCAGGTAGTCTGGCATCGGGTCTCATGCAAGCATTGCGTAGCGCTGCTCCTACGGTTGGTGATGAGATTCTTATGTCGAATTGCGTTTTACCGATGGTACGAACCTTTGTCACCTTGTCTGAGCATCCAGGATGAGACTTCGTCCAGGAATCAGGAGACTTTGTTGTTCACTCTATAAGAACGCGCGTTCATGATTGTGAGCAGCGGTAGAGTTTCAAGATTGTATGTTTGACTATTCGGTCTTTTCACCCCATGCTTTTACCAAAGCCTCTTCGAAAGCTTCGAGACCTATCTCCTGCAGATAACCGGGCTCTGCAATGATTCGGCGTGTTTCTACCGTTTTTCGTTCATCGGGGGTCAGTCGCTCAATTTTTTCCTGAATCTGCGACCGGAGTGATTGTCCGACGGTCGGCGGCATGATGACGAACCGGCCATTGGTCTGGGCTGCCAGAAATGAAGGCTTGATCTGCTGAACAACAAACGGATCAATATTGCCTGCGCTGTGCACGAAAACAATCCGTTTGAAGATCCGCACAAGGTGGTTGAACATGGCATAGCTCGAAGATGATCCGAACAACACTAACGTGCCTTTGTTTAGTGCTTTCGGGTATTCGGTGACTATCAGCCGTCCAAAGTTCGGCAAGCCGTTGTCGTACTTTTTTTGTCGAACGTGATTGAATGAGGTAAGTACCTGGACCTTTGAGGATTGTCTTGGTGTCAGTTTGTTACCCAGATCCCCCCCCATCTCTCGTAGCGCATAAACGTCTTTCTCAAATGCTTGCTTGCAGCGATGTACGTTGACCCCCAGCCTGCCTGCAAGTTCGAGTGCGGCGTGCATCGCACCCCGGTGCGACCAGTGCGTGTCGGTCGGGATGAACGCTTCTTCGCCAAGATCTCGCAAAGTATCGTCCGGATAGACTAACGGGTGCGTTGCGGAAATCGCTCTGACCTGATCAATCGGACCTGCAGTGCCGGGCTTTCTGGGGTGGTATCGATTCCCCAGAATGCTTTCTTTAGATGGCGCAATGAGAAGGGCCCATGGCACACCGAGCTTACTTGCAAGTTTTCCAGCCTCGGTGAAGTAATCTTGCCAGCCCGTGAGGCCTGCTGTGCTCAGACGCATATGACCAGTGAACTGATCCACACTGCCATTGGTGTCGTTATCGAGGAAGAGCCAGCCGTGTTCGCCCTTAAGTACTTTGGGGCGATCCGGGTACTCCGACGGATCCTCGACATGAACGTCAGGTAAACGGAACCTTTCACCCTCACAGTCAAGCCAAAGACGGAAGTGCCTTAGTTGGAGTGGCACAGTAAAACTGAACCCACATGTCAATTGAGCATGATTCTCAGGATCGGCTTCGAGGATCTGCGTGATGACATCTGGCCTGGAAACGTTAAACGGGTATTCGAGTTCGAACTGGCTATTCCACTCTGCGATGATCTTCAACTGCTGGCGCGAATGCTCAAGCTCCGGGTGCAGCAATAACCAGCCTTGAACGACACGGCCCGATTTTGTAACGAACGGATCCCGTTTAACCGAGGGGTAGTCGAGTTCGAACCGCAAGACGGGTGATGCAGAGGCCGGTTCACCACCGGGCAGTTTTCTCTTGAACCAGGAAATCAGGCTGGTCGAATGTGATCCGCGGTGACTCTTGCCTGCAGGGGGCGACACGGAAAACACTGACTGCTTTGAGGGCGTCTTAGACTCAGTTGCCTGTGGCGAAACATTCGGCAAGTGGGGGGGTGCTTGCCCGACAAGCTTTTCAAGTATTGCCAGTTCTGCTTTGACCTTTGGCACCCAGGGCAGGGCTAACTCACACACTTCGTCATTACGGTCATGCTTCTCGAAGTATGTTCGCTGTTTGTTGTATCCAGGGGTTGCAGCACTACCGCGGCGAGCCTTGCCGAGCACGAACTCTTCGACCGATCTGACCAGATAGTGGTTGAGGCGGGCGCCTTTCCAGCAAACGGACTGACTTAACCCAGAGCGCTGTTTCCCTTCCTTATCAATTCTGATTTCGAGTGGAGAGCCTTCTGCATTAACGTATCGACCGCGTTTGAGACGAGCGTAGTGAGGGTTGCCAAATGCCTGAACCCAGTCTGGTCTGACGATGCTTTTGAAGTGCCGATTGGGCCCAAAGTAATGTGGCGCACGCTGTGTGAAACGCTCGATGATCAGGCCGACATCGCGGAACTTGGCGCCCCCCGATCCGAAGCAGGCCCAGTTGACTGCGACAGCACCGACACCATCGTCAGAAAACACGGTCTCCAGCCAAGGCACAAGTCCTTGGTCAGATTGTTCCTGCAACGGCAGCAAATACTCGTCTGCATCAATGAAAGCGACGACATCGCAAAGGTTCCTGCATTGTGCAAGGATTCGCTGGTAGGCGGGTAGTTGTGGTTTGATCCCCGGCTCACCAGGAAAGTCGATCAATGTGAGCCAGCCTTGGAGAGCCAGTGCTGCCAGGCATTCGCGCGTACCGTCGGTGCTAGCGTTATCTGCAATGAAAAAATGGCTGGCACCCATCACACGGTGAAAAGCTAGCCATTCCAGGATGCTGTCTCGCTCGTCTTTAACAATGGCTGCTAACGCAAACTTCACACTCACTCCAGCAGAATCCTGCAATGCTATAAATCATGGCCACGCGATGACCCGGAAACTGACTCATCGAGTCAGTCAATTCAAGAGCGTCACCCAATATACGGGTCTCTCATAAGGCTAATTCAAGCCTTTGACTATCCTTGGAAAATTAATACAAACAGCTGTTGGTAATCACCAGATGCATCCTCGGCTCGACTTGTTCTATCCAGGTGTGACTCGCATCTGAGATTACTGAGTGAAGCACAGTAGCTGCCACTGTTGGCGCACGTCATGCCAGAGTCAAATTGCATCAGTTGAAGTGGTTTGTCCAACTGGTCAGTTTGTTCGGCTGACGTGATGCAATGACAGTCAAATTCGCCCCAATACCCATCTGTTGCGCGGTACCGTCGCAGCGTGCATGATGTTTGAATCATACTGGAACCTGATGCGGATCCTCCGTGGTCAATGGGGGACCAATTGTGAATCAAGTCGCGCTTTCAGTTATTTACATCGCCATGTTGTCCAACTCGCAAATGATGCGACCATGAATCAAGACGTCACAGTCGAACCGTTGTGTTGAATGATACAACAGGGCTTCGGTCTCCAAATTCAGTGTTAGCCGGGCTGAGGTGTAACGGGCAGGGGCGAATGAAGCTGGGGCTACATCACTGTGACCGCGAGCTGATTCCGAATCAGGTAGGATTTCGTTAGGTGGTAATTTAGTAACAATGAAGTAATCACCATGAAGCCACTTTCCCGTATGTTCGGGGTCATTGTCATTTTTCGGTGTTCACAACTTGTGGGCCAATCTCACCCTCTTATGCAATCAATCTGGAAGTATCTAAAGCGAGTCCCGGGGTTTAGGGGTAAAGCGACTCCTCAGATTCCAAAGCCCGAACCCGGGTTCAACGGTAAGTGGTACCTGAATGAGTACCCTGACGTTGCTGCCGCCGGGATGGATCCTTGGGTGCATTACTGGCGTTTTGGTAAGACAGAGGGACGACTGCCCCAAGGTAATCGTGTACTGGTGTGGGATGAGCATTTATGGGCAGGCGCGCACGCAGTCATGGTTCCCCGATTACAAAGCCTGCTATCGGGATCTGAAGCAGAAGGGGTAACGCCACAGGAAAAATTGGCTGCCCGCTGGGCATTGGCTAGATGGTTCGCGTGGGAGTGCGACTGGAACGCCGTTCTCGATATGCTCCTTCCAGGAATCGCTCACTTCGATGAAAGTCTCGCTGGTGCAGGTCCATGGTTATTGTGTATTGAAGCACTATGCCGCCAAAGCCGGGTATGTGTAGCTCAGGATCCAGAGAACGTCGCTCACGCGCCATCAATGAGCGCCGCTATGTCACAGATGCTGTTCTCGGATGTTCTGAATGAGCTTAAACGGAGATATCCGGATCATGCCGACACAGCGTTGGCGATGGTCAACGCACAACCATGGATTGATCAAGACAGTCCACAAGCACGTCTTGGATTGCTCAATGAGATCTGGTTGAGTCGTGGCTTGTCAGCCGTGGGGTTGAAAGATCCCTATTCTTTAGTGGTTGACGGGCCAGAGGCATCAGAGATGTCGTCGCATCCCCCGAGTGATCTGCGTTTTCATATTGATAATCTGGTTGGCGTTCTGGCAAGTACGGTGCCCTTCGAGGGGCGTGACAGCAGAAAAGATCTGGTGAGCACGATTGCCGGGGTAGAGCGTGGGGCTTTGGACCGTCCTTTGGTCTCTGTCATCATTCCCCTTTACAACGCAGCGCGCACGATCGAAACCGCGGTCAGGAGTCTGTTCGAACAGACCTGGCGGCCGCTCGAGATCATCGTGGTTGATGATGGCAGCAAGGACGAAGGACCAGCCTGCGTGCAAGACATGATGTCGCGCTGTCCTTCAGGTGTCTCGTTGCGTCTCGTACAGTTGCCTGAGAATGTCGGGGCCTACGCTGCACGCAATGCTGGCATGACGCGGGCGAAGGGCGTTTTCTTGACGACCCATGACAGTGATGACTGGTCGCATCCAGACAAGATATCGCGACAGGTAGGTTCATTGGAGCAGAACCCTAATGCCAAGGCCTCCATGTCATGGTGGGTCAGGGCCACAGACGATCTACTGTTTCACCGGTGGCGACTGAATCATTATGGATGGACCTATCCCAACCTGTCTTCCTTGATGATTCGAAGCGAAGTGCTGGACGTCATCGGATTCTGGGATGAGGTCCGGGTCAATGGTGATAGCGAGTACTGGGAGCGTCTGCGGGCAGTCTGGGGGGATGACGCAGTTGTTTTTACCGATCCTCAGACCCCATTGAGTATCGGGCGGGCGGACGAGGGCTCTTTGAGCCAGCACCGTGAGACCCATCTGGTCAGCGAATTTAACGGTGTGCGTAAAGACTACATGCAAAGCGCCAGACGCTGGCATGCCCGGTTTAGAAAGCCCCAGACGCCAACGTCATCCGAGACGCCAACCGTCGGTCGAAGTGAGTTGTACCTCGCGTCAAGCCAGTCTGTGCGAGCCTTCCCGGCACCAGTGGCGATTTGCAAGAAGAAGTTACCCGTCCAGCACTCCGATCCGCTTGATGAGATCCAGTACTCTGGTCTCTTTGATGCAGGATGGTATCTGGAAACCTGCATGGATCTTCAGAGCCAGCGAATTGACCCGATCGAGCATTACTGGCGAAACGGTGTGGACCAGGGCCGTGACCCTGGTCCATGCTTTAGCACATCTGGCTATCTGGCAAAATATCCCGCCGTACTGCAGTCAGGTTTACACCCCCTGATAGACTATTTGCGGGAAGGGCGTGCTGCCGCAAGGGACCCTTGCCCCGTGCTGGAGGGCCGAGTCCATCACAAACCGGGCAGGCAGACGGTTCTGCTTGTCGGTCATATTGCGGGCCCACGTCTATACGGAGCAGAGAGAAGCTTGCTGGATGTTGCACGTGCAGTCAGGCAGCTGGGCTACAACCTTGTCGTCTGTTTGCCTGGCGCCGTGAACGTGGCATATTGCGATGCATTGCGGGCTGAGTCTGTCGCCCTCAAAATCATGCCGTATGGCTGGTGGCAGACGGGCAAGATGTCCTGTGCCATCACAGTCGAGCAGTTCCGCGTTCTTTTCAAGGAATTCAATGTCGATCTTGTTCACGTCAACACGCTTGTTCTGGATGAGCCACTGATCGCTGCTCGACAGGCCGGAGTTCCATGCCTGATCCACGTGAGAGAGTTGCCAGATCATGACAAGGATCTGTGTTGGACATTGAATGCAACACCACAGCAGTTGCTCCATCGAGTTCAGAGCCTTGCAGATCAAGTTGTTGCTAACTCCCTGTCAGTCGCACGCTGGATTTCGTCTCATGCATCTGAAGTGAGCGACGCAAGACAATCCCGGTCGTCTGATAATTGTGAAGTCGTGGTCGTACCTAACACGATTGCAATGAATAACTTGCTTGAACTGCCGTTGCTTGCGCCGCCATGGCCTGATTCAGCGCGAGCAGACGATCCGGCAAATCAGATAACTGCTCGGGATCAAGGCGGGGCGTCGTCGGGCTCCTCGTCGCGGCCGTTTGCAGTTGGAATGATCAGCAGCAATCTTCCGAAGAAAGGCCTGAATGACCTGGTGGATGTTGCCCGTCATCTTGAACAACTGTTGCCGAAGGCGAGGGTTCTGGTTGCAGGGCCGCGCACGCCAGAACTCCAGGATGTCCTGGTACGACAAGCATCAGGCGAAGTGCCGAGTAATCTGGTTTACGCGGGCTATGTCGAGTCGCCTGAGCAGGTGCTGCTAGAAATGGACGTACTTGTGAACTTGTCGCACTTTCAGGAGTCATTCGGGCGGACGGTGCTCGAGGCGATGGCGGCAGGTAGGCCAGTGGTCGCCTATGAGTGGGGTGCTATACCTGAGTTGATTGTTGACGGCGAAACGGGTTACCTCGTTCCTTTCAAAGATACTCAGGCGGTCGCAGAGAAGCTGGTCAGTCTTGCGCAATCCGATCGGATCCGGGTGGCGTTCGGGCAGGCGGCAAGAAAGCGCGCGATTGAGGGTTATCATCCGGATGTATTGGCCCAGCGACTGAAAAATGTTTACGAGTCAATGCTTGACCGTGTTTAAGTGCCATCAGGCAGTTTGTCACAGGTCTACGTGACCTTTTCAGGCGTGCATAGGTGGCGATATCAATGTCTGACCATAGGTGCTTTGATTTTCTGATGATCCGGATTTTGATTGTTTCGCGTCAATTCGGGTCGATTTGGGTCATTGTTCATCGTTCATTACCGTTTTCAGATCGAGAAAAAGTTTTTGCATGTGTGTCTCGCGACTATTCAATCGTAGGAAAGGATGTATCACGCCAGTGCAGGACCAACTGGTGCAACGCTTTTCAGGTCAGTTCCTGTTGATTGAATCAGCTATGTCGTATACGAGTGGATCCCGTAATGCCATGATGATCAACAAGCAGGACGGTTGGTCGTGATGGCGAGTTTGCCACTGAAATTTTCGGGTTCGATGTCTCGCTGGTTTCTGGTCGACGCAGTCGTTGACGGTCGTGATGATGATCTGATTCTATTTTTGCGGGTCGTCAGCCGTGATGGCGCTGAGTTTCGCCTGGGGCTACCCGTTACCCTGAAGGGCAGGGTGCGTGAAGTGATTCATGCCCCTTTTCGCCCAGTTGCTTTATTTCTTGAGCCTGCTCAAGAGGGGGCAAGTCCCACGCTTGTCAGGCACCGCGTTAGAGGCTTGTCAGCCGCGCGCGCCTATCTTCTGATGGGGTTGCGAGTCTGGCATTACTGGAAGCGGATGACTCCGTCTGACAGGCAACGCTTGAATTTGCGTTGGCCTGGCATGATGCTTCGACTGGAGCACAGCAATAACCTGGTCGGACGTCTGCGCTACCACTATCCCGATCTCGGCTATCAAGAGTGGATTGACCGCTGCGAAAGTGTCACGCCAGATAGTCTGGTCAGGTTGAGTCGAATGTCTCTGCCTGCTGATTTTGCGATCCATGTGGTAGTTGGCCAGAGTCGCGCCTCGTTGGGCATGGGCTCTGTAGATGCCAGAACCTGGTCAGAAAGTGATTTTGCTGTGCAGGTACAAATCACACAATCAAGCCTGCACCGAGTAACCGGGGGAGATCGTATTGCCTTGTCTTTTCTGGATGGCAATCAGCCTGATACCAACTCTTTTGATCAGCCGGGTTGTTCAGGGGGTGAGCAATGGATCTGTTTTTGTCAGCCTGGTATTCAGTTCGAACCCTGGATGCTGGCTTGGTTTGCGTATGATGCTTCGCTGTCCCGGTACAACCTGGTCTACAGCGATCATGACGTCATTGATGCGTCAGGTGTGCGCAGTCAGCCCTGTTTCAAACCGGACTGGTCGCCCGAGTTGGCGACGGTGACCGGATACATGGGGCAGGCATTCTGGATCAAGGCAGGTCTCTGGCGCAAACTATCGAGGGAGACTCAGTCAGGGTCTGCATACAGTATTTTTATGTCTGCAGCACGACTGACGACGACCGAGAAAGTCGGTCATATTCCTGCAATCCTCTGGCACGCCAGGAAAGAGTCAGGTGATGGGTACGCCCGACCTGGCGTTCAGGAGGTTCAGGAGCAGATCAGTCTCGGCGCTACTGCGGCATCGGTCACATCAGATTGTCGTGGGCATCTCAGGGTTCGATACAAGGTACCGGAGCCTGAGCCCATGGTTTCGATCATCATCCCCACCCGTAATCTGCTCAACATGCTGCAGCCCTGCGTGGAGAGCGTTCTGGCCAGGACAACCTGGCCAAACTACGAGGTCATTGTGGTGGACAACCAGAGTGACTGTGCCGACACACTGGCTTATATGCAGACACTGCGTACAAGAGACCGGGTTCGTGTACTGTCATACGATCACCCGTTTAATTTCGCCGCCATCCAGAACTATGCCGTCAAAGAGAGCAAAGGGGAGTTGATCTGCCTGCTGAACAATGATACTGAGGTCATCACCCCGGAGTGGCTTGACGAGATGGCAGGCAGATTGTCCCAGCCGGACGTCGGTATTGTGGGTGCGAGACTGTTGTATGGCGATGGCCGTCTGCAGCACGCAGGTGATGTGCTTGGTGCGGGCGGTTGTGCTTCGCATCTGCATGGTCCGATTGCCGGAGACGATCCGGGTTATATGAATCGCGCCGTTTTGCCGCAGGATTTGTCAGCGGTCACTGCTGCCTGCCTGCTAGTGCGCAAAAGCCTGTACGAGGAAATAGGCGGGTTTGACGCCGACAATCTCCCCGTTGCGTTCAATGATGTCGATTTCTGCTTGCGAGTGCGTCAGGCAGGATACAGAGTCGTCTACACGCCCTATGCCGAACTCTTTCATTACGAGTCGGTTTCCCGCGGGTCGGATAATAACCCGGAGAAACAGGCCAGAGCACTCAGGGAAGCCCAGTACATGCGACGCACATGGCCTGAGGTGATTGCCAATGACCCCTTCTACAACCCGAACCTCAATCAAGGTCGAGCGGACCTGCGCCTTGGACGCGTGCGTAATGTGTTGCCGCCGTGGGAGCGTTGAGTCAGGGAACGCGCTCATTGCCTTTTTGCTAACGGCCGGTCAGGACTGGATGGATCGTGAGCGTGCCGGAATGCAGTGTCTGGTGCACGAGCGAGATGGGCCAGCGGCACGGGCGTAGGCAGGGTTTCAGTTATGGCAGGTATCTACGATATACTCCCCCCGTAACTAATCTTTACCACCTCGCACGTCAACCTCACTGCCAATTGTCCCAGCCAGCGCGCCGATTTCTGTTTCTGCAAGGGGTCAGTACACCCTTTTTCCCCCGTCTCGCTGATGCACTCGCTGCTCAGGGGCACGGCGTGTTCCGTATCAATTTCAATATGGGAGATCTGGCCAACTGGGGAGGGCGGGCGTCAGTTTCATTCCGGCAGAAGCCAGATGAACTGGACGAATTCATGCGTTCAGTCTACGAACGCTACGACATCACCGATCAGATTCTTTTTGGGGACCGGCGAGCGGTTCACCGACCGGCCATCGTTACTGCGCCGTCATATGGCATTACCACGCATGTATTTGAAGAAGGCTACTTCCGGCCCTACTGGGTAACGCTTGAGCGCGGTGGGGTCAACCGACACTCTGGGCTTCCCAAGAATCCGGAGTGGTATCGCGAGATTGGCCCGCTTTTGCCGACCTCAGGCAAGTCCTCCTCGTTTGACAACCCATTCTGGAAGCGTGCCACCTATGATGTGCTGTATCACGGGGCCGGCATGCTCAATCCGATCGTTTATCCAGGGTACCGTACACACGCTCCCGTGACGGCTCCAGTCGAGTACGGCGGGTTTTTGTGGCGCCAGGCACGACAGAGCCGTTATCAGAGGACTGATCGGGAAAGTTTAAGACGCGTGCTTCGATCGGACGACCCCTTCTTCTTTTTGCCGTTGCAGCTCAACAGCGATAGCCAGATCCGGGATCACTCGGATTTTGATGGGATGAAGGATGTGTTGCGCTATGTGATGGAGTCGTTTGCCCGTCATGCGCCCGCGCAAAGTAACCTGCTGATCAAGAACCATCCACTTGATATCGGTTTGATCAACTACCGCAAGATGGTTGATCAGTTTTCTGACGAGCTGGGTATCCAGCGGCGAGCGGTATATGTTGATACAGGTGCCTTAAATCCCATTCTCAAACGAACAGCAGGGGTTGTCACCGTCAATAGCACCACGGGAGTTGCCGCACTGGAGCATGGCAGTCCGGTGATCACGCTTAGCGACCCGATCTATTCGATGCCGGGGCTGACCGCGCAACATGGACTCGATGCGTTCTGGCAGCAGCCAGATCGTCCGGATGCTTACCTTTTCAAGTGCTTCCGCGACACCGTTATCCACACTACTCAACTCAATGGCGGTTTCTACAGTCGCGAGGGGATCGAGAAGGTGATCCATAATGGCTTGCCCCGATTGATCTCGGATGAGTCTGCGCTGGAACAGCTGTTTCAGATTGTTACCCCCTGAACACCTGGTCATCAGATTCGGTTTCTCAGCGGTATCATTCTCTGATCAGCCAACCAGGATCTCGCGCAAAGACAGCAATCCGGCTCGAACGTATCTACTGGTCTGTTCACGTAGACACCATTCAGTGGTCACAAGTAGCAAACAGGCTGGATGCTGGCACGAGCGGTTGGGCAGCAGGCGTTTCATTGTCAGCGGCATCGAGCGAACAGCAAACCGGTTATCAACCAATTCAGGAGAAGGGCATCGATGGGAGATCTGACCAGAATTTTGCAGATCTTTTTGTTTCACCTGACCCGACGGATCGTCAACCGGATGCCGTTCTGGGTGGTGATTGTCCTGGCCGTGCTTATCATTGCACTCTTGCTATCCATGCCGTTTCTTACCAAATTTCTGGGTGCCGAAGGCTGGATCAAGTAGGTTTGTCCCGGTCTCTCCTGGTCAGTACCCGGATCTCGTAAATGCATCGTCGCACGGTGGATCTGGTAGATCTGTCTCAGGCTGGCATCTGCCCTGGCCTTTCAGGGAGCGCCCAGGTCGCCATTCAAGCCACTATTCAAGCCACCCACTCAAGTCACCCACTCAAGTCACCCACTCAAATCACCCACTCAAATCACCCACTCAAATCACCCATTCAAGCTGCCTTTCAAGCTGCCTCTCAAGCCGGGACCTCAGCCGAGCCCAGGTCGTGATTGCTCAACGTGAATCCGGCGATTGTCAAGGAATACGTCCTTGCTGCGGGCGCGAGGGTATGAACGGGGTGTGTCAGGACATCCTGTTCGATAGTCTCACGTTGATGCTGATCTCCTTGCCTGACGAGCAGGGACAACGGGTTTGGGTGACTGTGCTCACGGGCGGTCTTGCGGGGTTGATTGAAGTGACCCGTTCTCGCAAGACATCCGGCAACCGCTAAAAAAGTCTGGACATCCGTTGTTCCGATGGTCAGCATGACGATCACTCTTAGTACACACATAATGGAGAACATGGTTATGAGGGGATATATGAATCGCACAGGACTCGCCACGTGTCTGGCAGCCGCATTGACGGCAGGTAGCCTGGCCTATGCGCCCGGTGCCGCAGCACAGGACAACACGGTCGGTCTGCCATCGACGCTGGCCTGGAGTGCGTATGACGTCGGATCCGCTGGCTACAACCAGGCCGTTGCGATCGGAAATGCATTCAAGCAGAAGTACGGTGTCAACCTGCGCATCTTGCCAGGCAAGAACGACATCTCCCGCAATCTTCCCCTGCGTGAAGGCAAGGTCGAGTTCTCGGCCAATGGTGTGGGCGGCAGCTACATGGCCCAGGAAGGCATTTACGAGTTCGGTGCCAAACAGTGGGGCCCACAGCCCGTCCGTGCACTGATGCTCAACGTGGTCGATCTGGCATTGACCGCTGTCGTGGCAGGTGACATCGGTGTCAAGACACCAGCGGACCTCAAAGGCAAGCGTGCAGCCTGGATTATTGGTGCACCGGCACTGAACCAGAACCTGTCCGCCATCCTTGCATTCGCAGGCTTGGGTTGGGATGACGTTCAGAAAGTCGAGTTCGGCGGTTACGGCTCCGCGCTTGATGGTGTGATCAATGGGCAGGCCGACATGGTATTTGCATCATCGATTGCCGGCAAGTCCTACGCACTGGCTAAATCGCCACGCGGCATTGTCTATCCGGACATGGATCCGGCAGATAAAGAAGGCTGGGCTCGCGTCCAGGCCATCGGCCCGTTCTTCTATCCCATCAAGGCAGGTGAGGGTGCGGACTTGAGCAAGACCAATACCGTTAACTCCTCGGCCTACCCGTACCCGATTCTCATGACCTACGCCGACCAGAAAACAGATCTGGTCAAGAAAGTCATGACCGCCATGATCGACACCTTTGACATGTACAAAGACGCGGCGCCGGGCAACACCGGCTGGAACCTGGACGTGCAGAAGTTTGACTGGGTTGTTCCGTTCCATGAGGGAGCGATCGAAGTTCTCAAGGAGAAAGGTGTCTGGACGGATGCGCATCAAGCGAATAATGACCAGCTTCTCAAGCGTCAGCAAGTTCTGGCAGACGCCTGGAAGGATGTCATGTCCCGCCAGCATGCTGACGACAAGACATTCCAGGACGACTGGATGAAGACACGTGCCAAGGCGCTGTCGGACGCCGGCATGGATGCGGTGGTCCAAAGCTGGTAACTGCTGAGCAACTTGCTTGTTTGCTTGAGCTTGCCTGACGCCGGCACAGATCGTTAGGGGTTTGTGCCGGCGTCAGTTGCCGAATCCGAACAGCATCTGCGCTGTGTGACGGGGGGGCGTGAATGTGATCGGATCTTGCCATCTGCGCGACCCAAAAACTGCCCCAGTTTGCGCAACCATTAAGCATATCGATTGAACGGGCAACGGAACTGACAGGAATCTCATTAAATTTTTTGATGCGGTTCTACATGGTGGAATGCTGTAATTTGTAAGAATAACTATATAAATCAAATATATTTGAAGGTGTCTCACGATTGCTAAGATATGTTTCATGGGGTAAACCAGAGACGTGAAGATGTTATGTTTTCGATACACTTTGGCGGTCAAATTGAGTGTGACCGTAATTCGGTCACCCTAAGTGGCTCAGAGAAGCATTCCGTCAGGAACAAGCTTCTGAATTTTTTGACCGAGGAGACATTGATGAAATTAAGATTAAAGGTACTAGGACTTGCTGTTGCTGGTACGTTGTTCGCACCGCTGGCCAGCGCGCAGGATAACTCGCTGGGACTGCCGTCGACGCTGGCCTGGAGTGCGTACGACGTGGGTTCCGGGGGCTATAACCAGGCCGTCGCCATCGGCAATGCATTCAAACAGAAGTACGGCATCAACCTGCGTATCCTGCCGGGCAAGAATGACGTCTCGCGTACATTGCCACTGCGTGAAGGCAAGGTTGCCTTCTCCGCCAACGGCGTGGGCGGCAGCTACATGGCCCAGGAAGGTTTCTATGACTTCGGACAGTCCCAGTGGGGTCCCCAGCCCGTTCGAGGCCTGTTGCTGAACAACTCCGACCAGGTGCTGACAGTGGTGGCCGCAGGTGACATTGGCGTCAAGACGCCAGCTGACCTCAAGGGCAAGCGCGTGGCCTGGGTGATTGGTTCTCCATCGCTGAATCAGAACATCACCGCCATTCTGGCGTTCTCCAACCTGACCTGGGACGACGTGGAGAAGGTCGATTTTGGGGGGTTCGGTGCGGCCATGGATGGCGTGGCAGCCGGTCAGGCTGACGCGGCATTCACCTCGTCGATTTCAGGTAAAGCGTATGCACTGGCCAAATCACCACGTGGCATCGTTTACCCGGAACTCAACCCGGATGACAAGGAAGGCTGGAAGCGTTTGCAGGCAATTGCCCCGTTTTTCTTCCCTGCACGTGGTACTGAAGGTGCTGATCTGAGCAAAGAGCATCCTGCGATCTCTGCTGCTTATCCCTATCCTGTGCTGATGACGTATGAAGAGCAGGAGAAGGAGCTGGTCAAGAAAGTCATGTACGCCATGGCTGACACATTTGAAACCTATAAAGATGCTGCGCCTGGCAACATTGGCTGGGGACTGGATCGTCAGAAACTGAGCTGGGTCATGCCTTATCATGATGGTGCCATCGAGTTCTTCAAAGAGAAGAACATGTGGACCGACGAGCACCAGGCCAACAACGACATGCTGATCAAGCGTCAGCAAATCCTTGCCGACACCTGGAAAGAGGTCAAAGGCCGTGAACATGCCAATGAAGAGGCCTTTCAGAAGGACTGGATGAAATCCCGTGCTGAAGCCTTGACCAAGGCTGGCATGGACCCGGTCATGACCTCCTGGTAAGTAGTATCCCTGTAACCCTGTAGTGAGTCACGATGAGTCAGAACACCAGTCAAGAAGCTCAGAAAGAGCCGATATCCGCTCCGGCGGCCGCAGCAGAAGAGCAGGCCCGACTCAGAACCCTGACCGGGTTCTGGAAGTTTGTCGTGGTCGTGATGGGCGCCTCGTCCTTGTTCCTGGCGCTCAATCAGTTGCTCAACTGGGGCTTTTTCATCGGGGTCACACTCCTTGATACTGCGTACCTGTACGTACTGGGTGCGCTGCTCATCGGACTGGTTTTTATCTATGTTCCAGCGACGGCCAAGGCATCCCGAACCCGGGTGCCTTGGTACGACGCTGTCCTTTTTCTGCTGACCACAGCGGTTTTTGCCTACTTTGCGTTCAATGCCCATCGCATCATCATGGAGGCCTGGGAGTTCATGGCACCCCAGTCGGCCATCGCGGTTTCAGCCGTGGGTTGGCTCATGCTGCTTGAGGCCACTCGCCGCGCAGGCGGAACAGCCGTGTTCGTGGTGGTTGGTCTGTTCTCGTTGTATCCAGTCTTCGCAGAAGTCATGCCAGGTCCCATCTCGGGACTGAGCCAGGACATCTACACGACTCTTGCCTATCACTTCACCAGCAGCGAAAGTGTGCTCGGCATTCCGATGCGTGCCTTCGGTGAGCTTGTGATCGGTTTTGTGATGTTCGGCGCGGTGTTGCAGTACACCGGTGCCTCGGAATTTTTCAATAACGTCGCGTTCGCATTGTTTGGCAAGGTGCGTGGAGGCCCAGCCAAAGTGTCGATTTTTGCCAGTGGCCTGATGGGGTCGGTCTCGGGCAGTGTGGTGTCCAACGTTCTCACCACTGGTGTTGTGACGATCCCGGCCATGAAGCGAACCGGGTTTTCTGCCAAGTATGCAGGCGGTGTAGAAGCCTGTGCATCGACTGGCGGCGTGCTGATGCCGCCCATCATGGGTGCCACGGCGTTTGTGATGGCTGCCTTTCTGGGTATGCCATATGGCCAGATCGCACTGGCCGCTGCGATCCCGTCGATTCTTTTCTATTTTGCACTGTTCATGCAGATCGACGGCTATGCTGCCCGTCACAACCTGAAAGGGTTGCCTGCGCATGAGTTGCCTGCTCTGAAGAAGACATTTGCAGAAGGCTGGCAGTACATCCTGGTGTTTGTGGTGCTGGTCTGGCTGTTGCTGGTCGAGCAGATCGAGTCGCTTGCGCCGTTCTATGCCACCGCACTGCTGCTGGTCATCAACCAGTTTAGCCCCAAGTACCGTTTGAACTGGTCCAAGCTGATGAACCTGATTTCAGGGGTGACGGCGTCCCTCGCTGAACTCGCAGCACTGCTGGCCGGTGTGGGTCTCATCATCGGCGCCATGTCGGTGACCGGTCTGGCCGGAACGCTTGCCAACGACTTGATCTATCTGGCTGGCAACAACGTGTACGTGCTGCTGGTCATGGGTGCCATCACCAGCTTCATCTTCGGCATGGGCATGACCATCACTGCGTGCTATATCTTCCTGGCGATCGTGCTGGCACCTCCGCTCATCGCATCGGGTTTCAATCCGCTGGCCGTGCACTTGTTCATGATGTACTGGGGCATGGTGTCCTTCATCACGCCACCGGTTTCACTGGCATCCTTTGTGGCAGCCGGTGTTGCGGGCGCCAGGCCCGTCGAGGTAGGCGTGCAGTCCATGCGACTTGGTAGTGCCATGTACTTCGTGCCGTTCTTCTTTGTGCTCAACCCTGCCCTGATTCTGCAAGGCGAGATGTCGGATGTGATCGTCGTGGTGATCACGGCGATTATCGGTATCGGGCTCATTGCATCTGCGCTCGAAGGGTACATGCTGAAGATCGGCTCCATGCACCGTGGTGCCCTGGGATTCATTGCCCGCCTGGTGCTGTTTGCTGGCGGTGTGATGATGGCTATCCCGGGTGGGGGTGATTTGGGCCTGAGTCACCTGCAGTTGACGTTTGGCGGCGTCGTGCTTGCCATCGCTGCAGCGCTCCTGACCAAACTGGCGCAGAAGGTCTCGCCGCTGCCAACTGCCGCATGAGAGTGAACCTGGTCTGGGAAGATTTCAGCGAGTCCACTGGGCCAGCGTCTGGTCTGGAGTCAGAGCCAGACTAACGGACTCGCTGGCATCCTCTGTCAATTAAAGCAGCAAAGCCCCGGCTTCATACAAAGCGGGGCTTTGCTGCTTTCTGTGACGGGCAAAGTACGGGGGGTATGGAGTCTATACGGGCTATGCAGACAGGTCGGTACGAGATGCCGCTAACGGTTGCTGCCAGGTATCTTGCCAGGTGCAGTCGAACTGCTGGTTGTCGTTGATGGATTTTGTTGAGACAGGTGCATCGTTCCTGCATGTTGAACCACCCCGACAATCGAGCGCAAGCTCAGCCGGTCTGGATCGACCCGACAGGTACTGTCCCTCGTTGGTTGGTCTGTACTGATTGATCTGTATTCCGGTGGTGTCAGGTGTTCCTCTGGCGATCTCTGAGCAGGCGCTCGAACGCAACTGCGGCAACTGCGGCAACTGCGGCAACTGCGGCAACTGCGGGCATCGGTCTGGAAAAGAAACAGCCTTGACCGTAGTCGCAACCCATCTCTTTAGGCCGGTCACGCCGTTGCGCCGTCTCGATCCCTTCGGCGATGGTCTTGATACGAGTTGATCGTTACGTGGCCCTTGGAGAAGCCTCTCCGTCATCATGGCTGGATCACTGACAGGATCGTCGAAGGGATCGTCGATGATAGGGCGGCAGACAGCAGGCAGGAGCCTGCTGGTTCTGCTGGTTCAACCAATGAGGTTGACGTGCACGATCTAGTCACCTTAACTGATGAACTGCGCAAAGCCACTGACTGGCTCACGTTCGCTGACCAGCGAGTTTTCGATTTTGCTGTGATCTGCATAACCGAGTGCCAGACAGCACAGAACGATCTCATCGTCAGGAATGCCGCAATGCTTGCGCAGGATTTTGTGATAACGGTTCAGGGCTGCCTGTGGACACGAGTCGATGCCACGCGCCTGGGCGGCGATCATGACTGACTGATAGAAGCACCCGAAATCCAGCCATGATCCGGTACGCATGATCTTGTCCATGGTGAAGACCATGGCAACCGGCGCATCAAAGAATTTGAAGTTTCTGGCGTGCTGGCGTTTCATACCATCCTTGTCTTCGCGACCCAGGCCCAGCAGCTTGTATAGATCGAGCCCGACCTTGCGACGACGATCCTGGTAGGGTGACTTCCATTCGACTGGATAGTACGGGTACTCCTCGACATGTTGCTTGTCCAGTTCAGGATCCATGAAGGTTTTTACCAGTTCCTCGGACATGGTCTTGAGCGGATCGCCACTGACAACATACACTTTCCAGGGCTGGGCGTTTGATCCTGACGGTGCGCGTGCGGCCACCTCCAGAATGTTCTCCAGATCCTCCCGGGCAATCGGGGTGGGGTGAAACGCTCTCATGGAGTGACGTGCCTGGATGACCTCGTCTACGGTGCGCTGGGTCTCATTCTTGATCATGAACTTTTCTTCCTCCTTGTCTCGTCTGGCAGGTTGCATGGTTGTCCACTATACCCAAGCGCAGGGTCAGCTTCACGCAAACCGGATCGAGCGCCTTGCGTTTCGCGTCCTTTAGCCGCAGGCGACCCGATTGGGCTGAGTGCGGATGCACACCAACGGCATCCTTGGGATTCATCGGATTCATCGGGTGTCTTCCGCTGCTCAGGATCCTGTCGAATGACTTCCAGCCGAGCACCACCGACCGCAAGATGCCGCAAAATAGCTGCGACTCCTGAGCACATTTTTGCCTCTTTCTCAAGCTCGGGGAACTGTTTGCGAAACAGGCGGCTTGAAACACTTCTGAGACTATTCACCAGTTTTGATAGTTTGATACTGGGCGCAAAGTAGACCCGCAAACGTACGCGTTTCAAGACGGAAAAGCTGGCCAGGCGGCGCCTGAGCTGTGAAGCTCTGATCCATGTCAATTATCCCGGAATGATAGAGTTCCCGAGAGCGGTTCACCTGTCTACGATGAAATGACAGGCCTATCGCGGGCGTAATCTATCGCGGACGTAACAGCCATCGCTGTGTTCAATGTTGCGCAACCTCAGTAGGCAACCAGAAGTCACGCTAAGGGATGAACCCATGAATTCTCGTCGCGCATTTTCTCGCTCTTTCGCCATGGCAGGTATGTCGCTTGCGCTCCCGGTGCTCCTGACAGGCTGTTTCACGACACTCTCGCTGCAAGAAGAACCACCCCTGACTGTGCGCACTGGCGAGGCACCGGAGGTTGCGTTTGTCATGTACTCGGATGATCCTGCGATCACCCAGTTCGCAAGTCATAAACTCGAAACCTGCCTGATTCAAAGGAACGTTTTCTCATTTGTGCCCGAAGCGAAAGTCCAGGCCGCCGTGGCTGCAAGTGGTGCACAGCCTGATGCGGCGTTCGGGATGCAGCCTGCGATGTATGCAAGCATCGCAGGCAAGACTGATAGCGAGTACGTCCTGCATGGCGTTTTGCGCATTGTGAAGGCACTCAAGTTCACAGGCTGGCGGCAGGATGTCTACTCCATGTTCTATCTGCACAATGCCAAAGGAGATTACGTGGATGGCTGGCGTTCGGATACCATAGGAACGTTTGCGGATCCGCAAAGCGAGCTAGATCCTTACGCCATGGTCACCTCTGTGATCAATCACACCTGTGCGAAGATTGCAGGGGCTAATACCTTCCAGTGATGCCTTTGTGCGAGCGCTGGATCGATTCGCTCATTGCCCGGTTCCATCTTTGCATCTTTCCAGTTTTCTTTTCTCATTTTGCAGGACGAGGTCTTGAGTAAGCGCATCGATCTGAACCACCTGACACGAGAGTCAGGCAACAGGATTGCAGTGGTCATGGTGGCCGCGCAGGGCATGGATGATCCGGTTGCTGAGTTGGTCAGACGAATGGAACCAGCAGACCATCGCTCGGTTTACGTGGTGGCTCCGGATCTGTCGGAGAACACCAAGTCTGACGCACAGGCTCCTGTTGCCGAGATGTCTGCGGAACTGCGATTTCACAGGCTTTCGACCGATGAACTCTCCGTCGCACAGGGCTGTCTTTGCTGCAGTTTCAGGTCCGAGCTCAATGTGTTTCTGGGGCAGCTTTTCATGTCACTCCTGGCGCGCAGAGAGCCTGTGGTCAAGGCCGTGTTCGTTGTCACAAGCTCACCGGACCCGGCATTGCTGGAACAATCCCTCATACATGCACCGTTTCTCGCGCAGCGTTATGTCTACAGCGGGATGCTGGATCTCGCATAGCCCCGCAAGCCAGGTCACACCGCGGCTCCGCACTTGGCAAGCAATGGGCCCGCCCCGGGCAGACGTGTGACTGCCTGCCGCATGCACGCTTTACCTTGTCAAAGTACCCCGTTCATTTAAACGGGGCATCGAGCGTTCAGAAAGGCTATACAAAGGGTCTGGATCTTCCAGGTAACGGTACACGAGACGGTACACGAGACCGTACACGAGACCATCAGCAAACCATGTCAGGCAATGCTGATCACTGGCAGGGCTGAATTGTTTCAGTTGATGTCGTGATCGCCGTGGCAACGGTTCAGGCTGCGACATGTCAGCTGGCAACAGACCGATGACTGCGAACCCTCCATCTCTGTGCCGGTACCAGGATTTTGAGATTGCGTTTTGATAAGGACCCTGAATGAACATAAGAATCCGCTCGAGCTCAGATTGCAAGCCGCATGGTCAATGGACTGTGGTCTGTCCGAACAGTGTGTCGAGGACGCGCACCGACACAGGCACCAATGGTCGGGCTGAGGCTTGCGGCCTCCCCGGATATTCCGGAAATTTGCGTCGCTTCGGCTATCTCAAGCGCGTCCTGGCCGCAGGTGCCGCGGCACTAGGTCTGTCGGGGTTGCTGTCTGCGAGTGTGCTGGCCCAGACAGGTGAAATCTCGGGCAGTCTGGGTGGTCAGTCGTTTCAATACAACTTGTCCGGTGAGCCCATGGGCTTTCCCGGGGCCATGATGGATTTTGCGTCTGATGGTGCAACGGCCGAGCTTGATGTCATCATGTTCGGGCTTGAGCCCGAAGGCAAGGAAGTCAAGGGTGCGATGGTCTTCGTGGCGGTCGAGACAGAAGGCGACTATCAGCTCGAGGATCTGCAGGCAGATATGCCATTTTCAGTGATGATCATGCTGGCGGACAAATGGGTCGCGGACGAGGCTGATCCGCGTACCGCCTGGATTGCCGAGAGCGACGAAGCGTCGTCCGTATCCATCGATCGCCTTGATTTGACTGAAGAGGGTGGTTCGATTGCAGGTCGCCTTGTTTCTGACAAGTTTTGTCTGCATGATTCGGCAAATGGGAAGGACGAGCCGGTTCTTAAAAATGGCGAGCCCGTTTGCCAGTCGGGCGAGGTTGCGTTTCAAGTCGATATCGGGGATGCACAAGCCATGGCAGCCCAGCCAGGCCCTGACCGGAATGTGGAGGTGGATGTACTGGGGCAGCTCGAAGGCACTGTCGGGGATAACCATTATCAGTGGATGACCATTCTGCCCAAAGGATCTGATCAAGGGAGCGCCACGTTCTCTGAAATCAGTGGAAAGCCCGCGGGTATCAGCTTGCAGGGCTACTCTCCTGAAGCCGGGAACTTCCTTTCTCAGGATGTCATGAGCATCTCGATTCTCAGCAAACACATCGACGGGTTCCGGTTGAACGAACCGATGGACGCAGATGTCACGTTTATGGTGGATGGCAGCAAGCTCATCTATTCGGGACAGGACGGTGAGGGAGGAGCCCAGGCTATTGTACGAGACTTCAAGATCGACGGGGATCTCGCAACGGTCACGCTAGAGGTCAGCGGCCGGCTCTGCCGGGTGGAACAGTTCAAACTGATTGCCGATGACTGTCTGCCATTTGCCGTCAGTGGACAGTCCGAGCTGATGCTTGAATAACAGTAGTGAATGGTTCCAGTGAGTTGATTCAATGAGTGGCTTCAATGATGCGAGTCAGTAAATTCTTTCTGGGAAGCTGTCTGTCCTTGTGCGCAACACTCGGTCTGCCCGGGTTGTCGCAGGTGCCGGGTCTGTCTGCTATGCCAGGCGTGTCTGACATCCTGGGTGTTCTGGATCGATCCGCCCATGCCCAGCAGCGTCAGACCTTCACCTTCACCCGGCCAGGCAAGCCAGGAAATGGTGACCCTGAAACAGGCACGCCGGGTAACAAGCCAGACAGTTCGACAGACACCTCGGTCGACCCGGATCAGTCGAGTGATCAGGCCGAACCGCTGTCCAATGTATCCAGTAGCCGGATTTTGCGCGATGTGGCCTGGTTTCTGCGTGCCGATGGCGACTGGGGCGTCGACATGCAAGGATATGGTCAGGCCCGGGTGACTGGGTCCGGCTCGGACGCAGGCAAGCTCATTCGAGTGACTCTGGAACAGGATCAGGGTGGACCACCGATCCGGTTCTTTGTGATGACCAGTGGGTCCGAGCTGGATCATGTTTATTTCACGCAGACAGGCGATCAGCCAGTCAGTGCAGCGGGAATTCATTCGCCTGGTACCAACTATCTTTCTGCAGCCGGTCGTGAGACTGACTCGTTGCGAGGCAACGACAACCCAGGCAGCCTGGCCAACCACGACGGGATCGTGCGGGTGGATCAGCGTGACGAGGGTTTGCTGATCAACTTCTCTGCGACGGCTGTCTTTTGTGAAACCATTCGCGAAGGTCCCCGCCTGTCATTGCCACCTTGCGGGGGTAAGTATTACATCACCTCGCGACCCGGTCGCACCGGACCGGTGAAAGGGTGCATTGTTGCGGTGGAGCAGCTTCGCGCCAACCCGGATGCATGTCTGGAGCCATTCCAGATTGACCGAGTCACGCCTGTCGAAGATCGCGAGAATGTGAACTTCAAGGATCCTGGACTCGAAGTCGTGTTTAGCGACCGGATCAAAGCGTCGACACTGGACGACGCGTTTGATCTCTTCACGTACTCTGCGGATGGCACAGAACTGAACATTGAAGGAGACTGGCAACAGAACGGACCCACAACCTACCGGTTTGTGCCCGAAGAGCAGCTTTACTCCGGGACGACCTACATTGCCCGTGTTGAGGGTGGACGCGACGGAGTCGAATCCCGGGAGGGTGCCTGGCTCGAAGAACCCTATGAATGGCGGTTTTCCAGCCTGCTGGATCTGGACGCGCAGGGGCCAGACGACGATGTGCCAGTACGACTGCATAACTACCAGGTCATCCGGGATGGCAAGCTCACAGTCGACAAACCCACATTGACCCGGGCGTATGTTACCTGGAAGCCGCACGAGGAGGTTGCACGAGACATGCAGCCAGAGAGTTTCAGGTTGCAGTTCAAACCATCAGAACGCTACGGACGCTGGGTCGGTCAGCGAGATGCTTTGCCTGTGTCAGATGCCGTGCGTGTCTGGCGCTACGATGATCCGGAACAGTTCAACGATGAGGATCGCAGGCACGCTCAGCAAACGGTCAATTTTTTTGGCTGGAAACCTCGCGGTAGCGGAACACAGACATTCACCGTTCGCGCACACGATCCATGGCCCAGCAGTGCCGAAACGATTGAGCACAAGGCCGAGAATGAATACGATGTCTGGCAGCATGATCCAGGTGATCTCGATATCTACTACACCTATGCCCTCGTGGGGGAGTGGGGGTCAGACGTTCCGGTCGACGTGCAGTCGCATCTGTTGCGTTCACTGTTCCTGGCCGAGGACTACGTTGCTCAGTATCTGCCTTATCGGGGTGCCAGTGCCCAGTTCATCGGCAACCCGCCTTCGTTTGTGGACTTTCTGATCAGTATGTTCAGAGACCCCGCGACCTTCGCGGCATGGGTGACCTTTGGGCAGTTCGAACGGTTGAGTAATGACGGCGGATCAGGTCTGGCTGGTCACTTTGCAACGGCGATCCATCCCGTCACGGTTGCCGCAAGAATTCAGCATGAACTCGCGCATGGACAATTGGGAAGTCCGGCCAGTAACGCTTCCCAGATTCTGCTCGGCGCCTACATGCGCTACATACAGGACATCCTGTCTGACCGGATATCGAGAGACGACATGCTGGTGATGTTCATACCCTCTCGCTATCTCCCTGATGATACGCTCGGTCGAGGCATCTCGGATGCCGACAATCCGCTTTATCACGGGATGATGCTGGAATTCCGGGTACGTAGCGTGGTGATGCGGATTGATACCGGCTTTTCCGCTGATGCGCTGGGGGTTGGGCTGGTCCACGAGTTCGGACACACCTTTGGTCTGTCACATAACCCGGGTAACGCAAGCACACTTTCCTCCTATGTCCCTCACAGCCATGAGTCGATTGAGGGTTTCAAGATCGCCAAAGATGGCCTGGATGGCTGGAACAAGTCGACCACTGACGGCAACGCCCAGTCTGATGACCTGGCATCACTGATGTGGCCCCTGGTGCTGGATTCGACCGCCTCCCTGATCACCGAGTCGGAGTACCAGCACGTCCAGTCCGAGATCGAGAAGCCATTTCAGGGGCGCTCCTGGATCAATGACCTGAAGCAGCTCTGGCCTCAGGGATACAGGTTTTTTGACGAAACATACAACGAACCCTATGCGCGATGGGCGTTGAACTCGGTCAGGTCGAATGTCGCTTCCAGGATGGCGCAGATCCCGGGTGATGCGCTTGCCCGACAGCAGACACTCTCGGATGCTGACCCGGTGGTGAACGGTGTGTCAATTCCAGGGGGTGTGACGGCTCGGACTGAGTCGTTGCTGCTGTCCGGTGCGATATTTGGCGAGGCGGGGATCGCGATGCTGTATCCACCCGTCAGGGGTTTGTACGCTCACCCGGAACCAGGTCACGTCCTATCAGAGGAAATGCACACAGAAAGCTCCCCACCCTTGTCTCACACGTCAGGGAACGTCGACGTCTCTTCGCAGGATGCCGGCGATGCGAAGCCTGATCTACAGCACTGGGTCGAGTTGCGTACCGAAGAGGGGGGTGTCCGACTGTCGATGCCCTTGCTCGTCGCAGACGAGGTGGTTCGACCATCCGGCGGGAACCAGCATGAGTGGGTGATGCCGGCCATGCCAGAGTCATGGCGGTACTTCCGTCAGGTGTTGCCTGTCAGTCTTTTTGAGGGGGGAGATGTGCGTTCACTGGTGATCGGGCAGGGTGAGCGCGAGATCGCCTCCTACCCCGTTCCCGGTGATGCGCTGAATCCGCCCGAAGTGAGTTTGGCTGGTGATGTTCTGAGCTGGAAGCGTGCCGGGGACGATCTGCGATACCAGGTTGCGTATCGACTTGCTGACAAGGCGCCGCACTGGACTCAGGAGCAACCCTGGCAAACCGTAGCCCTGCAACAGTCGGGTGCAAGCTTTGATCTGCGAGAGCTTGACCGCAGGCTCGATTCACCCGGCACCGAATCTGCCGAGTTCGGCGTCCAGGTCAGGGTCTCAGCGACTGACGGTTTTCGGTACGCTGATACGGTCGTCGAAATCCCCCTGAACTACTTGATGGTTTGAACGTGAGATCTGGCGAGGGAGCTGGCAAATGAGTTGGCAAATGAGTTGGCAGGAAACGCTGCTCGCGCGAGCGACCGGGTTGTACGGTTGTATGGAGGAAAATAACTGATCTGCGGATTTGCCGGCTGAACTGGTATGTCAGCCATGTGGCGGGATCCCCTACGAGGGGATCATCGGGGCGGGCGCCGAGTCCGAATAGATTGACTGCAATGGCTATGCAGGGTACGGAATGTACGCAACAGGATGCGTGAGCACGTTGGCTGGATTTCTCGGTGAGGATTCGCCTGACTCGCTTGACGCAGTTCGCTCAATGTGAGGTGAGGTGAGGGGAGCGGTCGAGCGGATTGCGCGTTGAGCTTGAGTGAATGTGTAGGATCTGGCAAAACGCGACAAGGTTCAATCTCAATATGCTGCGTTCGACAGCCGGATGACCGGTGCAGAAACTGTGCAGTTCTGGAAGATCAACTCAGGAAGAGAGAGAAAGGACCGGAGCAGGCTTGCCGGCACGATTCTGGCATGGGATGCTTACCTGATGCGGTCACTGATCATGCAAGGCAGCTGAGTAAGAAGTTGCATGGTACTGCCCTCGTCGATGCACAAACACGAATCAGACACACAAGCAGGCATCAGATACACAAGAAAAAAGCCGGACTCTGCGAAGAGACCGGCTTTTTTGGAACTGGTTGCGGGGGCAGGATTTGAACCTACGACCTTCGGGTTATGAGCCCGACGAGCTGCCAGACTGCTCCACCCCGCGTCTGGAAACTGAACTATAACAAACTCTGGCGGTATGTGCAAATCGGCAACATTTCTGAAACACTAGGGGTCAGATTTGGGTATCGTTTAGCCCGTCGTCGCTTCTATAGACAAACCTACTGTGTGCAGGACACCATGGAAGAAACTCAGGCAATCAAAGTGGTCGAGACCGCGTTGTTATGTGCAGGAACAGCTCTGACAGTTGCAGAATTGCAAAATTTGTTCGATCCAGAGCCAGTTAGTGTGAAGGAAGTTCAGGATTGGCTGGAAAAATTGCAACAACAGTGGCAAGATAGAGGCTTGGAGCTTGTCTTGATCGCCAGCGGCTGGCGATTCCAGAGTAAAGCGTCCATGCAACGCTATCTTGAGCGTCTCAATCCTGAACGTACTCCTCGATACTCCAGAGCAGTTCTGGAAACCCTGGCGATCATCGCCTGGAAGCAGCCTGTTACGCGTGGTGACATCGAAGCGATACGGGGCGTTACCGTATCGTCACAGATCATCAAGACACTGGAAGAAAGAGGCTGGATTGACACCATCGGACATCGTGACGGTCCAGGGCGTCCGGCGTTGCTGGGCACGACTAAACAATTCCTCGATGATTTGGGTTTGCGAGCGCTCGACGAACTTCCGTCGCTAGATAGTGCGCAGTTGCAGCAAGCCATGCAGGAGCAGGGGCTGGAGTTCGAGTCCTCCACGGAGCGGCAAAGCCCGGATGTCTCGCTCAACCGTGTGAACGTTGATGTGCCCCAGGTTGCCTCCCCGGATAGCGAGGCCCAGTCAGATGCAGCAACCGGTTCGCAGGAAAGCTTTCCTGCACCAGATGATTCAAAAAAACAGTGATTTAAGAGAAAGGGCGTGGCACGCATTGCTGCCCCTGTGGAGAAGAAGTGATTACAGACGACACAAAGGACCAGGGCTCAACCGTTGCGCCCCAGCAAGCTGCGAGCGCGGATACTGCGCCCGCGGCTGCACCAGCCCGCGCTCCCAGGAGCCGCAAGGCATCTGGTCAGAGCGATGAGAATGATTCCAGACCGAAAGCCCGGTCCAGAAAGCTGAGAACGCCTTTCAGGCGTCGGCGTGCGGATGGGCCTGAGGTGTCCGGTGGTGCGTTGGATGCTTCAGCTCCGTCAGACGCGTCTGACAGCGTATCCAGCGTCGTCGACACGGCGGGACCAGCCGGCTCAGCCAGCTCCGCTGGCGCTCAGGATGCCAGCCCCAGGCCGCCAGCCAGGTCGAAATCTCGTTCTGGCGCTCGACCAGCTGCGAAGACCTCTGTTCGGCCCGATGGCAAGCCGGCCGGCAGAAAAGGCGCGCCGGGTGGCACGCGGGGTCGCAAGGCGGGTGCCGGGGCACACGGTGCTGCTCATGGCGTCGAGTCCGCGCAGGATCAGGATGCTTGCGGCTTGCCTGATCAGCAAGGGGCCTTGTCCGGTGCGGATCTGAATGATGAACCCACGCAAGCCTATCAGTACCTGAGTAAAGCACCCAAGACAGATCAGCGCCTTGGCAAGTACTTGCAGAGTGAGCTACTGATGCCCAAGTTGCACAAGGTGCTCGCTGAGGCTGGTATCGGTTCCCGGCGTGAGATGGAAGAGCTGATTATTGCCGGTCGTGTCTCAGTCAACGGTGAGCCGGCGCACATCGGGCAGCGAGTTTCTTCCAATGACGTGGTGCGAATCAACGGTAAACCTTTATCGCGGATGTCGACCCGCAAGCCGCCTCGAGTCATTCTCTATCACAAGCCGGCAGGCGAGATCGTGAGCCATGATGACCCGCAGGGGCGGGCGACTGTGTTTTCTCGTTTGCCCAAGCTCAAGGTCGGCAAGTGGTTGTCGGTCGGGCGACTTGACCTCAACACGGAAGGCTTGCTGATTTTGACCACTTCTGGCGATTTGTCGAATCGCCTGGTGCATCCTCGCTATGGCAATGAACGAGAGTATGCCGTTCGTCTGCTGGGTGAGCTTGATGAGGATATGCGCAAGCGTCTGCTCGAAGGAGTCGAGCTTGAGGACGGACTTGCACAGTTCGGCTCCATCCAGTTCCTGGGTGGCGAAGGTAGTAACAAATGGTATTGCGTCACTCTCCAGGAGGGTCGTAACCGGGAAGTTCGCCGTCTGTTCGAGGCGGTGGGTCTGACTGTCAGTCGTCTTATTCGCACGCGGTTTGGCGATATTGTCCTGCCGAGCTCGATGCGCCGTGGTCGATGGGAAGAAATGAGTCCGAATCTGGTCAGCGCACTGATGGTTCAGCTCGGCCTGTTGCGTGATACAGAGTCAGCGCCAGGGGCTCGTGGGCGCGGCCAGCGCCAGCCGATCAGTCACGACAATGCTATGCCACCCGGATTCGCAGCACCGGTTTCGGATAAGCCTGCAAGAGGTCGGGCGGCATTGCAGAAAGGGCGTCGAACCAAGGTCCGCGGGTCGGGTGAAATACCGGACCCGCTCACAACCGGTGTTCTGACTGTTACAGGCGGCTATGCGAACGGTCACCCATCGGGTGGTTCGTCGCGTGCGGGTGGTGGAGCAGCAGGTTCAGGTGCGGGCAAGCGGCGCAAACCAGGCGCGGCGCTCGGGGGTGCTGGAAGAGGGCCCGCTCGAGGGGGGGCTGGAAACGACCCGGCAAAAGGCTCATCGCGATCAGCAGGAAAAGCCAAATCACCCAAGGTGAGTCGCAAACAGGGGGCTGCCCCAAGGCGAGCGCGCTCCGATGACTGGCAGCCTTCAGGTGCATCGGCTCATGAATCGAGTCTGCCGTTTCTGAAGCGACGCTAGATATCCGGGTCGTTCCGGGTAGTGGTCTGGTTGTTCGTCTGCTGTGAGTCCGCGGGTGGGTGGTGCACCCGTATCGATGTCTGACCAGACTGCAAGTGCGCTCCTCTCAAATAAATCACGCTTTTAGGCGCATAAATGTCTGGTTGGGGGTATCGGGATCAGGTGGTTTCGTGTTAAAGTCATCGGCTTGAATGCCTCCGCTTCAAAGTAAGAACCGGCGAAGGGAAACGGTTGTGGCTGACCAGTCGCGGTTGACTGGATAATAGTGAATCAAGTGCCAGTTTCTCTTTTGCTCTGACCCATGACAGTCCCTGCCGTTGGTTTCATCCAGCGGCCCAAGCTGGAAAGGATGGCGACGACAGGCGGGTGTATCGGCAAGTTTATGAAGAACTTGTGATGCATCCAGTGCTGGCTGATCCGGGTCGGTGCTGAGTTCCAGATTCAGGATGACGGACGCTCGGGGTGCGCAGTTTGCCCGGAGTGGCTCCGATTGCTGTTCTCTGACAGTTTTGATTCGTGAGGTCGCCGAGTGAGAATGGGCTGTTCAACAGCCCTTTTTTTTTAAAGGTATGGTCGATCTATTTCAATTGACTCGTGACGCACTGGCGATGTTTGACCTGGAACTGGTCGACGTCGAGCGCGCACCAATGGGGCTGCTTCGGGTGACGATAGATCATCCGGACGGCGTTCGCATCGAGCACTGTGAGCAGGCATCTAAGCAATTGTCGCGGGTTTATGAGGTTGAGAATATCGACTACCGTCGACTCGAAGTGGGTTCGCCGGGTGTTGATCGCCCGCTGCGTACGCTCTCGGACTTTCGGCGCTTTACAGGCGAGAGGGTAGAGATCCGTGTGCGCGAGCCTGTTGACGGGCAAAAGGTGTTTGTCGGGCAACTGGTTGAGACGTCTGAACGAGCGGGTACGGACGATTCTGGGCAACCAGCGCGTTCGCCGCAAGGTGATGCGAGATTCTCGGTTGAATTCGAAGCAAAGAAAGGTGTGGTCCGGCAGGTCTCTTTCAGCCTCGACGAGGTTGAGCGAGCCAAGCTGAGCCCGCTACTGGATTTCAAGGGTAAAAAGCGATGAGTCGCGAAGTTTTATTGCTGGTTGATGCGTTGGCGCGCGAAAAAAATGTCAGTCGTGAGGTGGTCTTTGAGGCCCTCGAGAACGCGCTGGCGTCTGCCATGAAAAAGCGTTTCGAGCAGGACGCGGATATCCGCGTTGTCATCGACCGTACTACAGGCGAGCACGAAGGGTTTCGGCGCTGGCTCGTTGTGCCGGACGAGGCTGGTCTGCAGGAACCTGACAGAGAAGAACTGCTCTCGGACGCTCGCGAATCGATACCCGACATTGAAGTGGGTGAGTACATCGAGGAGCCGGTCGAACCTGTTGAGTTTGGTCGTATCGGCGCACAGGCGGCCAAGCAGGCAATTCTGCAACGCGTACGCGACGCCGAACGCGAGCAGGTTCTCAACGATTTCCTTGACCGGAACGAAACAATCGTCTCGGGTACGATCAAGCGCATGGATAAAGGCGATTGCATCATCGAATCGGGAAAGATTGAAGCGCGCCTGCCCCGTAGCGAGATGATTCCGAAGGAAAACCTGCGAATTGGTGATCGTGTCCGGGCACTTGTGTTGCGCATCGATCGTGCCGCCCGGGGTCAGCAAGTCATCCTGTCACGCACGTCGCCAGAGTTCATCAAGCAACTGTTTGATAATGAGGTGCCCGAGATCGAGCAGGGGTTGCTCGAGATCAAAGGTGCGGCAAGAGACCCGGGCGTGAGAGCCAAGATCGCTGTGGTTGCCTATGACAACCGGATCGATCCGATCGGCACCTGCGTTGGGATGCGCGGTTCCCGTGTCACGGCCGTTCGTAACGAACTTGGCGGCGAACAGGTCGACATCGTTCTCTGGTCGGAAGAACCCGCCCAGTTTGTGATCGGTGCCCTGGCACCTGCCAACATTGAATCGATTGTTGTGGATGAGGACCGTCACGTCATGGACGTGGTGGTCGACGAAGAAAACCTTCCCAAAGCAATCGGATCCAGAGGACAGAACGTTCGTCTGGCGTCCGAGCTGACGGGTTGGCAGATCAACATCATGACGCCCGAAGAGAGTCAGGCCCGTCAGGATCAGGAGCGTTCGGCACTGCGTGCCAACTTCATGGCCAAGCTTGATGTTGATGAAGAAGTGGCCGATATTCTGATCGATGAGGGGTTCACCGGGCTGGAAGAAATTGCCTATGTTCCGATCGCCGAGTTGCAGGAAATCGAGGCTTTTGATGAAGATACGATCAACGAGTTGAGAACGCGTGCACGCAATGCGCTCCTGACCGAAGCGATCGTTCAGGAGGAAAGGGTCGAGTCCGCCCAGGATCTGTTGAGCCTGGAAGGGATGACCCCTGAGATCGTTGCCCGTCTTAGTGAGCAGGGTGTGACAACCCGTGATGACCTGGGCGAGCTGGCCACCGACGAATTGGCTGAGATGGTTGGTATCGATACCGAGCAGGCCGCAGGATTCATTATGGCTGCACGCGCGCACTGGTTCGAAGATGAAAAGTAAATAAGGCCAGGCCGCCAGAAGGATCTGGCGGTGCACTGGCAGAAATGTAAGAGAGAGTCTATGTCGAGTAATACTGTCGCCCAGTTTGCCACCGAACTGAAGATGCCGGCTGATGTGCTGCTGGAACAATTGCGTTCCGCGGGTGTGGCCGTCAATGCGACTGATGATGCAGTGTCTGATGCTGATAAGGCAAAACTGCTTGAGTCGCTCAGACGCTCCCATGGCGTCAAGGAAGGTACCAAGATCACGTTGACCCGCAGGCAAACCTCGGAGATCCGCCAGGCTGACGCAGGTGGACGCTCTCGTACGATTCAGGTTGAAGTTCGCAAGAAGCGGGTGTTCGTCAAACGCGATCCGGCAGAACTTGCCGAGTCCGCAACGGCTGCCCAGGCAACGACATCCACCGCATCTGGCAATCCGGCTGAAACTGCCAAGCCTGAGGCAGGGCTGGCAAGTCCAGCGATGTCTGGCCAGGTCGTGTCTGGCGAGTCCTCAAGCCTACCCCAGGAACAGGCCGACCCCGGGCATCACCCGGCCACGTCTGCCGTTTCCCAAAGCTCAGCCGATGCTGTTGCCAGCCAGGCCGATGAAGTCGTGTCTGGTGATCAGGTGCGGGCTGAGGTAACTAAGGTAACTGAGGTAACTGAGGCAGCTGACGTAAGCGAATCAGCAACTGCACAGAGCCCGGTTTCTGACGTCGCGCACACGCCTGCGAAAGATCTGTCAGACGAAGACGCGAAGTCTGACGTTGCACAGAGTGACGCGGCCGTCAAGGCAGAGCCTGATGCGTCGGTTGCAACGTCCTCCGATGAAACTGCAAACAGCGACGCAGGGTCAGACGCATCTGCCCAGACGTCCGAACCAATCCAGGAGGCTACAACTGCAGCGACTGATGCTGCTCAGTCTCCACAAGACAAGTCTGGCGAGCAGCCGGATGAAAAATCAATGAGTGTTACGACAGAGTCCGCACAGCAGGTTCAACCTTCACAACAGAATGCGACCGGGTCGCAGGCCAGGTCAGGCGACGTCAAGCGTGATGCGTCTTCACAGGCAGCGAAGCCTGCAACGGGTGCCCTGTCGAAAGGCGCAGCGCCATCCGCTGGCGCGGGTACCGGCGCGCAGAAAGGCGCCCCAAAGATCTCGCCCAAGCGAGTGAGCCGCGTGCGTGCAAACGAGGGTGATGTCGTTGACCCAGGCCGCGAGCGTGCGCGCCAGCAGGCAGAGCAGGAAGCTGCTGCATTGCGTGCCATGCTGAACCGGCCAAAGAAAGTCTTGCGGGCCGAGCCGGAGCCTGATCCGAATGCGATTAAAGGTACGCTGCATAAACCGGCCGCTGGCAAAGCTGCTGACAAGAAGCCCGCAGATGGCGCCAAGAAGCCTGCGCGAGGCGGCGATGCACCCGCAGGCTGGAAAGAGGAGTCAGGCCGCAAGAAAGCTGTGGTCGCCAAGGCCGCACAGCCGCCTGCACGTGATGGCTGGAAATCTGGCAAGGGTGGTGGCAGAGGCGGTGGCCGTCGCGGACGTCACTCCAATCAGCAGCAGGAGCAGGCGCCGATCGAATTCGTGGCTCGCGAGGTTCACGTGCCCGAAACGATTTCGGTTGCAGATCTCGCCCACAAAATGTCGGTCAAGGCTGCCGAAGTCATCAAACATTTGATGAAGCTTGGACAGATGGTCACCATCAACCAGGTTCTGGATCAGGAGACAGCCATGATCGTGGTCGAGGAGCTTGGGCACATCGCAGTCGCTGCCAAGCTCGATGATCCGGAAGCCTTCCTGCAGCAGCCTGAAGGGCAAAGCGAAGCGGAACTGCTGCCGCGTGCACCTGTGGTGACGGTGATGGGTCACGTTGACCACGGCAAGACCTCTTTGCTGGACCATATCCGTCGAGCGAAAGTGGCATCAGGCGAAGCCGGTGGCATTACCCAGCATATTGGTGCTTATCACGTGAACACCGAACGAGGCATGGTGACATTTCTCGACACCCCGGGTCACGAAGCGTTTACGGCCATGCGTGCCCGTGGCGCACAGGCAACTGACATTGTGATTCTGGTTGTGGCTGCCGATGACGGTGTGATGCCCCAGACACGGGAAGCAATCCATCACGCCAAGGCAGCTGGTGTGCCGCTGGTTGTGGCAATTAACAAGATCGACAAGCCAGAGGCGAATCCAGATCGTGTCAAGCAGGAACTGGTCGTCGAGGAAGTCGTGCCTGAGGAGTACGGTGGTGATGTGCCGTTCGTGCCGGTGTCGGCCAAGAGCGGACAGGGCATTGACGACCTGCTCGAGAACGTGCTGCTGCAAGCCGAGATTCTTGAACTGACTGCGCCAGTGGATGCGCCGGCCAAAGGCCTGGTCATTGAAGCGCGTCTGGATAAAGGGCGTGGACCCGTCGCGACGATTCTGGTCCAGTCCGGTACATTGAATCGCGGTGATGTGGTACTTGCAGGTGCCAGCTATGGTCGCGTGCGCGCCATGCTTGATGAGAATGGCAAACCGATTCAGTCGGCGGGCCCCTCGATTCCTGTGGAGATTCAAGGCCTGTCGGACGTACCATCTGCTGGTGACGAGATCATTTCACTTGCAGACGAACGCAAGGCACGCGAGATTGCTCTGTTCCGTCAGGGCAAGTTCCGCGATGTCAAACTGGCCAAGCAGCAAGCAGCCAAGCTCGAGTCAATGTTTGACCAGAGTGCTGAAGGCGTGCAGACACTGCAACTTATCGTCAAGACCGACGTGCAGGGTTCACAAGAGGCGCTGGTCAATGCCCTGATCAAGCTCTCCACCGACGAAGTCAAGGTGCAGGTGGTTCATGCGGCGGTTGGTGGAATATCCGAGAGTGACGTCAACCTGGCGATTGCAGCCGGTGCCGTGGTTATCGGATTTAACGTCCGGGCAGACCAGAGCGCCAAGAAGCTCGCCGAATCCAACGGCATTGACATGCGCTACTACAACATCATTTACGATGCGGTCGACGAAGTCAAAGCGGCGCTGTCAGGCATGCTGGCACCCGAGCGTCGTGAAGAAGTCATCGGCATGGTCGAGGTACGCGAGGTGTATCACATCTCACGTATCGGAACGATTGCGGGTTGTATGGTGACCGAAGGTATTATCAAGCGCGACTCGCAGATTCGTCTGCTGCGCAACAACGTGGTCATCTGGACAGGTTACCTGGAGTCACTGCGTCGCTTCAAGGATGATGTCAAGGAGGTACGTTCCGGCTTTGACTGCGGTCTTGGTCTGCGTGGCAACAATGACATCGAAATTGGTGACCAGCTCGAGGTCTTCGAGATTCGCGAAGTGGCGCGCTCACTCTAAGGCGGTTTGATGGGACGACACAAGCAGAAGAAGTTACCAGCCGGACGCAATGTGCGTCTGGCTGACCAGATCCAGAAAGATCTGGCACATTTAATCCAGCGTGAGATCGATCCAGGCCAGGCTGGCCTGATCACCCTGTCCGGGGTCGAGCTGTCGGCAGATTATGCCCACGCAAAAGTTTATTTCACGGTGATCGGCGGAGAGGCCGAGAATGCCGAAGCATTGCTGAACGAGAAGGCCGGCTGGCTGCATTCGCAGCTTTTCAAGCTGCTGCATATCCATACGGTTCCCACACTGAGATTTTTTCATGATCCGCAGCTCGAGCGCGGTCTTGAAATGTCCCGCCTGATTGACCAGGCCAATGCGACCTCGACGCAGGATCCGGCTGTACCGGACGATCCCGATGTCAAGGCTGAGAACTGACCTTTTCCAAACAGACAGGCTGGACCTCAATGAGAAAAAGACGCGGACGTGTCCTCGACGGATTGCTGTTGCTGGACAAACCGGTTGACCTTTCAAGTAACCATGCACTTCAACGTGCCAAGCGGCTGTTTGATGCGCAGAAGGCCGGTCATACCGGCACACTCGATCCATTTGCAACCGGTTTGCTGATCTGCTGTTTTGGGCGTATGACCAAGATTGCCGGCCACATGCTGGAAGCGGACAAGACCTATGTCGCTACGATGCAACTGGGCGTGGAAACCGATTCGGGTGATCTTACAGGTGAGGTGACCGCGCGCCACGAGATTGCGCCAGCGCTTGGGCAGGAGGAGATCGGGCAGGCACTGGCGCAGTTTGAAGGGGAGATCGAGCAGTTGCCTCCCATGACTTCTGCGCTCAAACACAAGGGCAAGCCGTTGTATACCTATGCTCGCCAGGGGATAGAAATAGAGCGGCAACCCAGGAAAGTTACGATTTACAGGATCCGTCTGCTTGATTTGGATGGATCCATTGCCAGATTTGAAGTCGAATGCAGCAAAGGCACCTATATCCGGACGCTGGCGCAGGATGTTGGAAGAGTGCTTGGCGTTGGCGCCCACCTGGTGGGACTGCAGCGTACACGAATCGGGCCCTTTGATATCAAGGATGCCTACTCACTTGAGCGACTGGCGGCGCTTGAGGAGATCGATTCTGCCCTCATTGGGCCAACCGAACTGCCAGATGAATTGAAGGGTGCGGTACCAATGCCGGCAGGCAGTCCGCATCCCGTCTGAACTGATAAAAGGAAATTACATGTCACGCGCATTGCGTAACGTCGCCATCATTGCTCACGTCGATCATGGCAAAACAACTCTTGTGGACCAGCTTTTAAGGCAGTCCGGTACATTTCGTGACAACCAGCAACTCAGCGAACGAGTGATGGACTCGGGCGATATCGAACGAGAGCGAGGCATCACGATTCTCGCCAAGAACTGCGCGGTCCAGTATGAAGACACGCACATCAACATCGTTGACACTCCGGGACACGCTGACTTCGGCGGTGAAGTCGAGCGCGTGCTGTCGATGGTCGACGGGGTGCTGTTACTGGTCGATGCCGTTGAGGGTCCGATGCCGCAGACCCGGTTTGTGACACGCAAGGCGCTCGCCCTGGGTCTCAAGCCGATCGTGGTGGTCAACAAAATTGATCGTCCTGGTGCTCGCCCGGATTACGTTGTCAACGCAACCTTTGACCTGTTCGACAAGCTCGGTGCGACAGAAGAGCAGCTGGACTTTCCGGTGATCTATGCTTCCGGTCTGGCTGGTTTCGCCGGGCTGGACAAAGATGTCCGTGAGGGTGACATGCGTCCACTGTTCGATGCAATCCTCGAATTCGTACCGCAGCGTAACGACGACGCCGATGGGCCACTGCAGTTGCAGGTTATTTCTCTTGACTACAGCAGCTACGTGGGCAAGATTGGCGTGGGCCGTATCAACCGTGGACGCGTTCGTTCAGGGATGGACGTGGTTTACCAGTTCGGACCAGATAGCCCGATCGCTCGTGGAAGAATCAATCAGGTCTTGAAATTTCATGGTCTGGAGCGCGTGCTCGTTGATGAGGCGCAGGCTGGCGATATCGTGCTGATTAACGGTATTGAAGAGATCGGAATTGGCTGCACAGTGATGGATCCGGCTACGCCAGAGCCACTGCCCATGCTGCGTATTGACGAGCCGACGCTTGTCATGAACTTCATGGTTAACACCTCGCCGCTTGCCGGACGTGAGGGTAAGTTTGTGACAAGCCGTCAAATCCGTGATCGCCTTGATCGCGAGCTCAAGTCCAACGTGGCCTTGCGCGTGCGGGACACTGATGACGATACCGTGTTTGAGGTTGCAGGACGGGGTGAGTTGCATCTGACCATTCTGCTCGAGAACATGCGTCGTGAGGGTTATGAGCTGGCCGTTTCGCGTCCACGCGTGGTTTTCAAGGAAATCGATGGGGTGCGTTGTGAACCCTACGAACTCTTGACTTGCGATGTAGAAGACGGTCACCAAGGTTCGGTCATGGAAGAAATCGGGCGTCGCAAGGGCGATCTGCTTGACATGCAACCTGATGGCCGGGGTCGTACGCGTCTCGAATACAGAATTCCTGCGCGTGGTTTGATCGGATTCCAGGGAGAGTTTCTTACTATGACCCGTGGTACCGGTTTGATGAGCCATATTTTTGATGATTACGCGGAAGTACGCGATGGCTCACTTGGTGAACGTCGCAACGGCGTGCTGATCAGCCAGGACAATGGCGACGCTGTCGCGTACGCATTGTGGAAGCTGCAGGACCGCGGTCGCATGTTTGTGAGCCCGGGTGATGCACTCTACGAAGGCATGATTGTTGGCATCCATTCGCGTGACAACGATCTGGTTGTGAACCCGATCCGTGAGAAGAAACTCACGAACGTGCGTGCCTCAGGCAAGGATGAGCACATTGATCTGATCACACCTGTCAAGCTAACGCTCGAATATGCGGTCGAGTTCATTGATGATGATGAGCTGGTTGAAGTGACGCCCAAGTCGATCCGTCTGCGTAAACGCTACCTGCAGGAACATGAGCGTCGTCGCATGTCGCGTGAATCTGCATCGGCATAAAAATTCAGCAAGACAACGCCCGGGTTGTTCTGATCAACGGGCGTAACAACCCCGATAGTCCCGAAGGCCAGCCTTGACAAGAGCCCCTCTTCGAAGTCTGAAGAGGGGCTCTTTGTGTCTGATCTGTCGATCGGAAGATCACTGTCAAAAACAACTTTTCAGCTGAGATTTGCCAGATTTCGAAGCAAGTACTCATTAAACATGGGTACCGTGAACGCTACATCTCCATGCGAAGGGCTATAAATCATCCCTTTGCTGATAATTTGTGCACGGCGCGGGCCAAGGCTTTGCGGAGTTTCACCGAGCGCGTCGGCGATATCTGATGAACGATATGGACCATTTCCCAGCTGCGCCATAGCGATCACATATTCGCGCTCTTTCGGTGTCAGGCGATTAAAGCGCACCTTGAAAAAACCTTGATCCAGACGCGCGAGTGTTGTTGCTTCAGCCTGCTGTGTATCTTTAAGGGTAATTTTGTTATCGCTGGCAAGATTCCAGGTTTGATGTCCCCATTCCTGCAGGAAATATGGATATCCTCTCGTTTTTAAAATGATTTCTGCCAGAGCATCGTTATCTATCATAGCTCCTTCGTCCAGTATGGGTTGACGGATTGCCGCTATAGCGTCCTTATCTGAAAGGGCACCAACTTCCGGAAAATGAAACAACCGTTCCGAATACGATTTCGCATCTCCTGACAGAGCTGCAACTTGCGGCAATCCAGCCCCAAAAAAGAGTACTGGCAGATCTTTCTGACTCGTTTTATGCAGAGAGGCGATCAGAGCTGCAAAGTCCTTTTCGCTGAGGTATTGGATCTCATCAATGAGTAGTGTCCAAGCCTTCCCGGCAGCCTTGGCAGCGTCGCCGACACGAACGAACAATTCGGGAAGATCGTTCTCCAAGTCGCCGCTATCTGCAACCCCCACTTCAGGATCGACAGAAATTGTCATATCTCCATATTCCAGTCGGAAGGCTGCAGCAAACGACTTTAGTGCTCGCATTGCGTCGAATGTTTTGCCTTTGGCGTTCTCGATGATAGAGAGCTTGCGCAACACCTGGTGTATCCGTGGTAACAGTTGCTCGCCCAAAGACTTGTTTTCAGGAGCCTCGATACTGGATGTCAGGTGACCACGCTCCGTGGCCATATGCTCGACGGTGTTAAGAAGAACGGTCTTGCCTACGCCGCGTAAACCTAAAAATATCTGCGATCGACTGGGCTTGCAAAGCATAGCGCGCTCAATCGCGACACGTGCGTCCTCGACAATAGCTTGGCGCCCAGCAAGCTCACGTGGCCTCCTACCTGCTCCGGGTGCAAAAGGATTGCGTACTGGATCCAGGTGCGCCTCTTTCTAGGAGAATATAAACAAGTATATAAAAATGTACTTATATATGGATATATCTTATTAGACTTTGGTAGAAAACACTGACGGTATAGAAGCCCTCTGTGTCAGAATGGTTGTCGCCTCGATAAGTTTTGAACCCGAGGGCGGTTTTGGAAGATCAAATTGGCCAGATACGGACAAGCATTTAAAGACAAAGCAGTGGCTCGGTTGCTACCTCCCGAGAGCGCTTCACTTGAAACAGTCTCTCGTGAGATGAGTATTTCTGTTCAAACCCTTGAGCGCTGGCGTGCGCAAGCTTTGACCATGCCCGCTCGCGAGCGGGCATGGTCAGCGGCGGCCCGATTCGAGGCGGTGCTCGTCACCGCGGCCATGGACGAGGCAGGCAAGAATGCGTGGTGCCGGGAGAAAGGCATCTACCCCCAGGACCTTGATCAATGGCGACAGACAGCGACCCAGTCGCTGGCCGATCCGCAGGATCAGGCGAGTGCCAGCGGCCAGCGATCCAAGGCCGATCACAAGCGGATCCGGGAGCTCGAACGCGATCTTGATCGCAAGGACAAAGCACTGGCAGAAACCGCCGCCTTGCTGGTGCTTTCAAAAAAGCTCACGGCGATCTTTCCAAAGGACAGGGGCGAGGACGAATGATTGCCCTGAAAGATCGCCAGACACTTGTCCAGCACATTGATACAGCCCATCAGCAAGGGGCCAGGCTTGACCGTGCCTGTTCACTGGCGGGTCTGACCATCCGGACGCTTCAGCGATGGAAACGTGATCAAGACAAACTCACGGTGGGTGATCGTCGCCCGCTTGCTGCCCGACCAACCCCGGCCCATGCATTCACACCGCAGGAACGTCAGCGGATTCTGGACGTGGTCAATGAAAGCCGGTTTGCTGACTGTCCGCCTGCGCGCATCGTGCCGATGCTGGCGGACGAAGACGTTTATATCGGCTCTGAGGCCACGATCTCTCGCGTGCTCAGACAACACGGGCAGACCACTCACAGAGGCCGTACGCGCCCTCCACAGCCTTCCAGAAGGCCCACCACGCACGTGGCAACGGGACCGGGTCAGGTTTACTGCTGGGACATGACTTATCTGCCTACGCACGTGCAGGGACAATGGTTCTATCTGTATTTGATTCAGGATATTTACAGTCGCAAGATCATTGGCTGGGAAATCCACGAGAAGGATGATTCGACTCATGCTGTCGCCTTGCTCAAACGCACAGCGCTCGCCGAAGGTGTACATGCCATGCTCGAGAAGCCCGTCATGCATGGTGACAATGGCAGCACACTGAAAGCCACATCCGTGCTGGCGATGCTGAACTGGCTTGGTATTGAGCCGTCGTACTCGCGCCCAAGAGTGTCCGATGACAATGCTTTCGCCGAATCGCTTTTTAAAACAGCCAAGTACCGACCCGAGTTTCCGGCCCGTGGATTCAAGTCGCTGGAAGCTGCACGTCAGTGGGGAGCGACGTTTGTGCATTGGTACAACCATGAACACCGCCACAGTGGCATCCAGTACGTCACGCCGGACCAACGGCATCGTGGTGAAGACATCAAGATTCTCGGTGCCCGCCATGCGCTGTACCAACAACAGAAACGGAACAATCCGGCCCGTTGGTCAGGACAAACCAGGAACTGGTCGCTGGTCGGTGCAGTCACCCTGAACCCGGAACGAGAGGAGGCGGTGAAAGCCGAGATTCAGACCAAAGATAAAAAGCGATTTGTTGCATGATTCAGGCGACAACCCCCTTGACATGCTCCGGAAGTAGCAGTTAACCAGCCCAGCTAGTCTGTTATCGAACCTTCGGTACATGTAGGACACTGGGGATAGAGTTTCTGGGTGCCAAGGCACGAAATCAACTGAAGCTCTCGCGCTTATGCAGAATGGGGGTACCACTCGCGCCTGTAAATCATAAGGATGCGAACCTGCGGATAACATATCGAGGTTACCGGGACGTACGCGTTGCTTCAGGGGCGAGTGATTCTGGTTAACCACTCACCCGACAGATGACTGCCGGGTGACCGCGGGTGTCAGGCGCTTTAAATTCCACCCAGGCATACATACTTCATCTCGAGGAAGTCATCGATGCCATATACGGAGCCTTCACGGCCCAGACCAGACTGCTTGACGCCACCAAACGGCCCAACCTCGCTTGAGATAATGCCGGCATTCACACCAATGATGCCGTACTCCAGGGCTTCGGCTGTGCGGAAAATGCGGCCAATATCCCGGCTATAGAAGTAAGCTGCGAGTCCAAACTCGGTATCGTTGGCCTGGTGGATGACGTCAGCGTCGCTATCAAACTTCACAATTGGCGCAACCGGGCCAAACGTTTCTTCACGCATGCAGATCATGTCACTAGAAACATTGGTCAGAACGGTGGGCTCGTAGAAACGACCACCGCGCTGGTCGGGTTTACCGCCCGTGAGAACCTTGGCACCTTTGTTGATCGCATCGGCAACGTGCTCTTCGACCTTGGCAATGGCTGCCGCATCAATCAGCGGACCGGTCGTGACTGCATCTTCAAATCCGTCGCCAACGCGAAGGCTGTTTTTGACTGCCTCGGCAAGCTTCTCGCTGAAAGCGTCGTAGACCTTGGCATGGACGTAAAACCGGTTGGTGCACACACAAGTCTGGCCTGCGTTACGGTATTTTGATGCCATCGCTCCCTGCACAGCAGCGTCCAGATCGGCGTCGTCAAATACGATGAATGGTGCATTGCCACCGAGTTCGAGCGAAAGCTTCTTGATGGTGGGTGCGCACTGTTCCATCAGGATCCGGCCAACCTGTGTGGATCCCGTAAAGGTCAGCTTGCGCACGACGGGGCTGTCACACAGAGCCTTGCCCACCTTGATTGAATTATCGCTGTCAGCTGTCACGATGTTCAGAACACCGGCTGGAATGCCAGCCTGCTCCGCGAGCTCTGCCAGGGCCAGAGCTGAAAGCGGGGTCTGTTCGGCTGGCTTGAGCACAACCGGGCATCCAGCGGCAAGGGCCGGTGCAACCTTGCGCGTGATCATCGCATTCGGGAAGTTCCACGGCGTGATTGCTGCGCAGACACCGATGGGCTCCCTGAGTACCAGTATCCGTGTGTTGGGCATGGGCGCGTCGATGGTGTCGCCCATAATGCGCTTGGCCTGCTCTGCGAACCATTCGACGAAGGAGCCGCCATAGGCAACCTCGCCACGTGCTTCAGCAATCGGCTTGCCTTGCTCGATGGTCATCAGTCTGGCGAGATCCTCGGTATTGGCGATGATCAGGTCAAACCACTTGCGCAGAATGTTGGCGCGGGCTTTTCCGGTCAGCGCGCGCCATGCGGGCCAGGCTTTGTTTGCAGCATCAATCGCACGCCCGGTTTCGTCGGGGCCCAGATTGGCAACCTGGGCAATGGTCTGCCCGTTAGACGGGTTGTCGACTGAGAAGACGGATCCGTCATCGGCTGAGACCCATTGGCCGTTGATGTAGGCCTGGGCGCGAAGAAGCTTCGGATTGTCGAGTTTGACCGGGAAGTTGGTTTGCTCCATTTTGATATCCATTTCCTTTGATTTGTTCTGAGATGTGTGTTGGTGTGTTGTCGGTATTCGTTGAGGTGGTGCACCTTTGATGGAACGGCGCATGTGCATCAGTTTGCGTCAGTTTTTACAGTCTGTGCAAACGTCTGGTGATCAAGGGTGTACGCGCGGTTCGGAACGTTCAGGTTTGTCCATCCAAGTTTAGCGCCCGAGCGTCACGCCGTGTCGACCGTGTTCCAGGGGCAAAGTGACTCGCGCCTGCATCGAATCTGCGGCAAATAGCCAGTCGTGCGCAAACGGACAGCCAGAGCACGGGTGTCCCCCTGCCGCGATTACGACTTGGGCAGGGTGCTGCTACGGTGCGCTTCCTCATAATGGGTGTGTTCATAATCCGTTATCATCCGGACAACCTTGTCGAGATCGTCTTCCACCACAAACAGAGAAAGGTGAGAGTCGGTGATCATGCCCAGACTGAGCACTTCTGAGTTGAGCCAGTTAATCAGGCCATTCCAGAATTCGGAGCCCACCAGCACGATAGGACCGCGAGGAATCTTTCCGGTCTGAATCAGGGTCAGCGCCTCGAACAGCTCGTCCAGCGTGCCGTAACCACCTGGCAAGGCGATGTAGGCTGTGCTGTGCATGAAGAACGTGGCCTTTCTGCCGTAGAAATACTCAAAATTCAGACCAATCGTCTGATAAGGGTTGTCGCCCTGTTCGGCGGGTAGGCGGATGTTCAGGCCGATACTGGTGCCGCCGGCTTCAAACGCCCCTCGGTTGGCTGCTTCCATGATGCCAGGTCCGCCGCCTGCAATCACGGCCAGGCCTGCTTCGGCGAGTTTACGGCCAAGCTCCCGGCTCATCTGACTGTAGGGCGAGTTTGCAGGTAGCCTGGCACTACCAAAAATGCTGACCGCAGGGCCGAGGCAAGCCAGTGTCTCGGCGGCTGTCAGCAACTCTGACATAATCTTGGGTACCTGCTCTACTGCAGGTGTCGTATTTGAGGTCTTGCTCATGAATAAAACCTTGTTGCTCGTTGATGGCTCCAGCTATCTCTACCGGGCGTATCACGCCATGCCTGACTTGCGCAATAAAAAGGGGGAGCCGACTGGTGCCCTCTATGGCGTGATCAATATGATGCGAAAGATACTGCAGGAGTTTCAGCCACAGTATGCCGCATGTGTGTTTGATATGCGCGGCAAAACCTTCCGCGAAGAGATGTATCCTGAGTACAAGGCTAACCGCGAGAGCATGCCTGAAGATCTGGCACTGCAGATCGAACCGATACATCGCGCGATAGCGGCCATGGGATGGCCTGTGATCGGCGTGGAGGGGGTGGAGGCTGATGATGTGATCGGGACACTGGCGGTCTATGCGCAGCAGCAGGGTATCGATACGATCATCTCCACAGGGGACAAGGATCTGGCCCAGCTCGTCAATCCTCACTGCACATTGATCAATACCATGAGCGGGCAGCGCCTGGACCAGGCAGGCGTGGTGGAGAAGTTCGGTGTGCCACCTGAGCGGATTGTCGATTACCTGATGCTGGTCGGCGATACCGTTGACAACGTGCCGGGTGTCACGAAGGTCGGACCCAAGACCGCTGCCAAGTGGCTGCAGGCCTATGGAAGCCTGGACGCGCTGCTAGAGCATGTCGACGAAATCAAAGGCGTTGCAGGTGCCAATCTGAAGGCGGCAATTGGTCAGTTTGAGCTGACTCGGGATCTGATTACTGTTCGCACGCATTGCGACCTCCCCGACAAGTATATGAAGATCTCGAATCTGACGCCCGGCGAACCGGATACGGACACACTGATCGACATTTACGAAACCTATGGGTTCCGTACCTGGCTGCGTGATCTGACCGGTGATGACGAGCGGGTTCCGCTTGGTGATGCCAGAATGGTGGCGCCGGTCCCGCGTCGAGTCGTTGGCGCAGGGGCCGTTGAGCACACAGCCGGGGCAAAGGGCTCGAATGGTGACAGTGCAGTCAGTGTCGATAGCCCTGAAACCGGGGCACCCGAGTATGAGACCGTCACCACGATCGAGCAGGCTCAGGCGTGGCTGGACCGGATTCGCAAGGCTGATCTGGTTGCATTTGATACAGAGACCACTTCGCTGGATGCCATGCAGGCGCGACTGGTCGGCTTCTCTCTTTCTGTTGAGCCCGGTGTGGCATGTTATGTCCCGGTTGCCCACCGTGGACCGGACCAGCCCGAGCAACTCGACAAAGCCCAGGTGCTCGAACTGTTCGGACCATGGTTACAGGATCCAGGTGCTGCCAAGCTTCTGCATCATGCAAAGTACGACATGCACGTGATGGCCAACGAGGGAATTGAGCTCGCTGGTGTGCTGCATGACTCGATGTTGCAGGCGTATGTGCTGGAATCCCACCGCAGTGTGGCGCTCAACGAGCTGGCGAAACGCTGGATCGGACGCGGTGGTATCCCGTATGAGGAACTCTGCGGCAAGGGCGCCAAACAGATCGGGTTTGATGAGGTCGAGCTCGAGAAAGCCAGCTTCTATGCCTGCGAGGACGCGGATTTCACGCTACAGATTCACCGCATTCTGTACCCCCAGGTTGAGGCAGACGATGGTTTGAAGCGAATTTACGAGCTCGAGATTCAGGTCTCTAGTGTGCTCTGGGCGATCGAGCGCCAGGGCGTTGCCATCGATATTGAAGAACTGAACCGGCAGAGTCACGAGATGGGACGGCTCCTCATTGATCTGGAGGCCCGCGCGCACGAACTTGCAGGGCAGCCATTCAATCTCAACTCTCCCAAGCAGCTTGGCGAGATTCTGTTTGGCAAGATGGGCTTGCCCGTAGTCAGCAAGACGCCGAGTGGCACACCTTCGACCGGAGAGGAGGTACTCTCGAAACTGGCTCTGGACTACCCGCTGCCCAAGACTTTGCTGGAATACCGCGGTCTGGCCAAACTCAAGTCGACCTACACTGACAAGCTGCCCAAGATGATTAATTCGCGTACCGGGCGGGTGCACACCCACTATGCTCAGGCCGCTGTGATCACCGGGCGGCTGTCCTCGTCTGATCCCAATCTGCAGAATATTCCCATTCGCACACCCGAAGGACGGCGCGTGAGACGGGCGTTTGTCGCATCGCATCCGGATGGCAAGATTGTCTCCGCTGACTATTCTCAAATTGAATTGCGGGTCATGGCGCATGTGTCAGAAGACGAGGGTCTGCGACGTGCGTTCATGCAAGGTGAGGATATTCACAGGGCGACTGCCAGTGAAGTGTTCAATGTGTCGCTTGAGGATGTCACTGCCGATCAGCGTCGGGCCGCCAAAACAATCAATTTCGGGTTGATCTACGGCATGGGTGCACATGGCCTTGCCTCCGGCCTGGGCATCAATCGGGATGCAGCTCAGTCGTACATTGACCGGTATTTTGCGCGTTATCCCGGGGTGGCTGAGTATATGGCCAGTACCAAGGCGCAGGCGCATGACCAGGGGTATGTGCAGACGGTGTTCGGACGCAGACTGTGGTTGCCCGATATCAATGCCGGTGGCGCCAAGCGTGCGGCGGCTGAGCGGGCAGCCATTAACGCGCCGATGCAGGGTACGGCAGCTGACCTGATCAAGATGGCCATGGTGGCCGTCGATCAGTGGATTCGTGAGGCTTCACTCGAGAGCAGGGTGGTGATGCAGGTGCACGATGAACTGGTACTGGATGTGGTGCCCAGGGAGCTCGATCAGGTTCATGAGAAACTGCCCGAACTGATGTGTGGTGTGGCGACGTTGGCTGTTCCCTTGCTGGCCGAAGTCGGTCAAGGTGACAACTGGGAGCAGGCTCACTGATGATGAGATCGCGCTCGCTGGCATGCGCGCGTGGTTAGCACAGTAGAAATTTCAGCCAAAGAGAACATCAGCCCAGCAAATACGCCAGCCCATATGGACTGGCGTATTTGCTGGTGCTCTGTTTCATGGCAAGTCAAGCTCGAATTTCCCCTGCCTTTACTCACCTTCACTTTCCTGTGTTCGTCGTCAGGGAGAGCGTCGGCTGGCTAGTCGATTAGCGGACAAGGGTGGTTAGAGTGCCCTGTGGTCAGAGTGACTTGAGTGCTGCGATTCGCTGTTCGATCGGCGGGTGGGTAGCGAACAGGGCTGCAACACCACCCCCGCCACTGATCCCGGATGCCTCAAAGCTGCGAGGCAGTTCGCCAGGTGTCAGACCACCCAGGCGTGCCAGCGCCTTGATCATTGGCTCACGCGACTGCATCAGGCGGGCTGCACCTTCATCAGCCCGAAACTCTCGTTGCCGTGAGAACCAGGCCACGATGATGCTGGCCAGAACGCCGAACACGATCTCAGAAACGATCACGGCTGCGAAGTAGCCAATACCGAGCCCTCTTTCGTTCTTGAGCAGGACCCGGTCAACAAAATACCCGACGATACGGGCAAAGAAGACCACGAATGTGTTCAGCACACCCTGGATCAGAGTCAGGGTCACCATGTCGCCATTGGCGACGTGAGCAACCTCATGGCCCAGGACTGCCGTCACCTCTTCTTCGGTCATGCTCTGGAGCAATCCGGTCGAGACAGCCACGAGAGAATTGTTCTTGAACGCTCCGGTTGCAAATGCATTGGGTGCCCCTTCGTAGATCGCGACTTCCGGCATGCCGATCTTGGCGCGTTCGGCAAGCTGGCGCACGGTCTGGACCAGCCAGGCCTCTCTTGCGTTGGCGGGTGCCTGCGGATCAATGACTTTGGCGCCCGTGCTGAACTTGGCAATGGTTTTGCTGAGCAGCAATGAAATGAATGCACCACCGAAGCCGATGATTGCCGAGAACACCAGCAGAGTCTGGATATCCAGCCCTTGTGGCGTGAGAAACCGGTTCGCGCCCGTGATGTTCAGAATGATTCCGAGGACGATCAGAATGGCGAGGTTGGTCGCCAGGAAGAGCCCAATGCGTTTCATGTTGCGTGATGACCTGTCAAGTGTTGATAGGAAACGTGATTATTAGACGATTGAAAAGGCGACAGGTTCCAGAAAACCGTCAGCCAGCCAGCAGCCTGGTACGAGATTGACGCATTTGTACAACGAATCAGTTTGGTTTCGACGTACTCTGACCGGCTCACCAGATTTCAAAGGGCTGTGGCCCCTGAGATCTGATGGCCCGGTTTCATGCCAGAATCGGTCCGCGCCGGCTTAACACCAGGTTGACACCAGGTGTTGACACCAGGTTAGCACCAGATTAACCCTGCTTCATCATGCGCTGATACCACTCGTGGAAATGCTGCATGCCATCTTCCATCGGGGACTGATAGGGGCCCACTTCGACGTCACCGCGACGCATCAACGCAAGACGTCCCGCATCCATACGTTCGGCGATTTCGTCGTCTTCGACCGCAGTCTCCATGTAGGCAGCCTGCTGTGCCTGGACAAACTCCCGGTCGAACGCCGCGATTTCCTCCGGATAGTAGAACTCCACCACGTTAACGGTGTCCTGCGGCGAGACTGGATAGAGCGTTGAGAGCACCAGTACGTGCGGATAGACCTCGATCATGTGGGTTGGGTAGTACGTCACCCAGACCGCACCGAAGTCAGGCGCTTCTCCGCCCCGGAACTCAAGCAGCTTCTCGTGCCATGTCCGGTAAGCATCACTGCCTGGCTGAGACAGCGCACGATGCACGCCCACTCGCTGCACACTATACATGTGAGCAAAGTCCCACTGCAGATCACTACATGTCACAAACCGGCCAAGACCCGGGTGAAATGGCTCGACATGATAGTCCTCAAGGTAGACCTCAATGAAAGTCTTCCAGTTGTAGTTGCACTGGTGGACCTCGACATGATCTAGCACGTAGTCACTGAAGTCGAACTCTGGACGAGAAAACAGCGCACCAATGTCCGCGTACGGATCCCGCCCGCCCTCGAACAGCAGCCCGTGGCAGTTGCTAAGTGGCCAGCGCTTCAGGTTTGCGCATGGCTGTTGCTCGAAGTGAGGGGCACCGATCAGCTTGCCCGCATCGTCGTACGTCCAGCGATGCAGCGGACAAACGATGTTGCCACCAGTCGATGACAGATTACCGGACAGATTGACCGGTCCCGATACGTTGCCTGTTTCACCGCCGAGCATCAAGGCCTGCCGGTGACGACAGACATTGGAGAGAAGCTCGATGCCCTGTTTGCCATGGACCAGAATCCGCGCGTTGCTTTCTTGCGGGAGTGCTCGCCAGTCACCAACCTCGGGGACGGACTTCTCGTGTCCCACGTAAATGCCGGAGTGCTCGAAGATGAGCGATTTCTCCTGCGCCAGAATGTCCTGGTCAAAGTAGTTGGACGGTGGTAACTGCGAACTTGCGGGCGCCAGATGCGCCATCCGACCCATGTCGGTCATGATTCCCTCCGCAATGACAAAAAAAGCCAGCGGCTTGTTAAAACCCTGGCGCGAAGAAAAATCGGACTGGCCGATTACCTCTCTTGATTGTACCCGATACCAGATACAGATCTGTCCGCTCTAAAGCAAAGTACACTCGAAACCTTGTGCCCGCGAGCCTGCCCCGAAAGGGGTGCGCCACTAAATTCCCGCAGGTGAGCGTTCTTTTGTCGAGCATTGCAGTCAACTTTAATACAATGGACTGAGACGAAGCGTTCGAGTTCCCCTGATCAGGATTTTTTTTCAGGGCAGACTTGTATGCCCTGTACTGACGATGAGGCCATGTACGGGGTGTGGGTCGGTTCTGAGACCCGGGCCGTCAGCATGGCAGAACTCGTGCTGTGCTCGCGGATTGTTGGCACAGAGCCGGTCAATGCAAGTCTTGCTCAGGCAGGGCGCTTGAGCGATAAGTGCGCAAGAAGTCTGAGTATTTGGCGGTCGTATGGGTGGGTTGGCAGCGTATAGGCAGGACGTCAGGGAGCCCAGCGAGGGGCAGCACGTCAGGTTGTGCGGGTTGCCAGTGTTGCCAGTGTTGCCAGTGTGCTCGACACCGGACAGTTTTTTATTGCGCTGGCAGAGTGCAGCGCGGGACGAATTCAGATCCTGACCGGGCCTGATGAAAGAACAGTACAGATCAAGTGGAATAACGTTGAGCCAAGAAAACAAGACAGGAACCGAGTCTGGACAGAATGCGCTGCCAGACGACTTTGAATCCGCCTTGCGGGAGCTCGAGCAGTGTGTGGCGACCATGGAGCGAGGTGATCTGACGCTGGAGGCGTCTCTGGCCGCATACCAGCGGGGTGTGGCGCTGACGCAGATTTGTCAGCGCAAGTTGTCGGTTGCCCAGCAAAAGGTGCAAGTACTGGAATCCGACCTGCTCAAACCCCTTAGCCTGGACCAGGAGGATAGGTGATCATGGTGATGGATACGCAGCATGAGCGAGCAAACTTGGTGGGGGAGTCAGGGGCAGGCAACGGTGGCGGATCGACCCATGCGCTCGAGGATACTCACCACTGCACACCGTATCGTGTTCCTGAGGCCCAGGCCGCCTGGCTTGAAGAGAGTGTCCTGCGGGTCGAACGTGCGCTTGAGCGACTTTTGCCCGAACCGACGGGGCCGCTCATTCAACTAAATGAAGCCATTCGATGGGCTAGTCTGGGATCGGGCAAGCGTATCCGCGCCTTGCTGGTCTATGCGTCTGCGCACGCCTGTTGTGCCACATCTGATCCGGCTACGGACGAGGCGATCGATCGCTGTGCTGCGGCAGTTGAACTGGTTCACGCTTACTCTTTGATTCATGATGATCTGCCCTGCATGGATGACGATGATGTGCGCCGGGGAAAGCCTGCCACGCATATCCAGTTCGGTGAGGCGACGGCACTGCTGGCTGGAGATGCCATGCAGCCGATGGCGTACGAATGGCTCGCGGGTATGCCGATCGCACCCGGTCTGGTGGTGCAGGCAGTGCAGACCATGGCGGTTGCCTCTGGAGTGGCAGGCATGGCGGGTGGTCAGGCAATTGATCTTGCAAGCTCAGGGATCACGCTGACAGAAAAGGAGCTCGAGCAAATGCACTCGCTCAAGACCGGTGCGTTGCTGGAGGCGAGCGTCATGCTGGGTGCTGTTGTGACCGGGTCGAGTTCCGTCAACAGGCAGTCGCTGCGTCGCTATGCGTCGGCAGTGGGTCTGGCGTTTCAGGTGATTGATGATGTGCTGGATGCGACTGCCGACTCTGCCACGCTTGGCAAGACCGCAGGCAAGGACAGCGCGGATCAGAAAGCGACTTATGTCAGTTTGCTCGGGGTTGAGCGTGCACGGGCGTATGCTTTTGAGCTCAATGAGCGTGCTCAGCATGCGCTGCAGTCCCTCGGTTCGTCGGCACGGTATCTGAAAGCGATTGCCAATCTTGTGGTGCAGCGCAGTTATTAGGATTTTTGATTTATGAAACACGGTTTGCTTGAGCAGATCAATTCGCCTGAGGACTTGCGTGATCTCGATCGCGAGGACCTGGCAGGCCTGGCCGACGAGTTGCGCCAGTTTGTGCTTGACTCGGTCTCGCGCACTGGCGGTCATCTGTCTTCTAACCTGGGCACGGTCGAGCTTACGATTGCGTTGCACTATGTTTTCAATACCCCGCACGATCGCATCATCTGGGATGTCGGGCACCAGTCGTATCCTCACAAGATTCTGACGGGCCGGCGGGAACAGATGAGCGGGCTGCGTCAGGCCGGCGGAATCTCAGGCTTTCCCAGGCGCAGTGAGTCCGAGTACGACGCGTTTGGGACGGCCCATTCATCGACCTCGATCTCGGCTGCGCTCGGAATGGCGGTTGCGTCTCGCAATGCGGGAGTGGACCGGCAGCATATCGCCGTGATCGGAGATGGTGCGATGACGGCTGGTATGGCTTTTGAGGCGATGAACAATGCAGGGGTCATCCCTGATGTCAATCTGCTGGTCATACTGAACGACAACGATATGTCCATCAGTCCACCAGTCGGTGCCATGAATCGCTATCTGGCCCGTCTGTTGTCCGGGCAGTTCTACGCCGCTGCCAAGAATGTGGGCAGAGCGGTCTTGCAGCATCTGCCACCTGTGCTTGAGCTTGCTCGCCGGTTTGAGGAGCATGCCAAAGGGATGGTCACCCCGGCCACGCTGTTTGAGGAGCTTGGCTTTAACTATGTCGGGCCGATTGACGGTCACGATCTTGAGTCCCTCATTCCGACGCTGCAAAATCTTGGCGCACTCAAAGGGCCGCAGTTTCTGCATGTGGTGACCCGCAAGGGGCAGGGATACAAGCTGGCTGAAGCTGACCCGGTTCTGTATCACGGGCCTGGCAAGTTTGATCCGAGCGTTGGCATCCAGAAGTCTGCCCAGCCATCCAGGCCGACCTTCACGCAGGTGTTTGGCCAATGGCTCTGCGACATGGGCGAGCATGACTCGCGTCTGACCGGGATCACGCCAGCGATGCGCGAGGGCAGTGGTATGGTCGAGTTCGAGCGGAAGTTTCCGACCCGCTACTTTGATGTCGGGATCGCCGAGCAGCATGCTGTCACTTTCGCGGGCGGCATCGCCTGCGAAGGACAAAAGCCTGTTGTGGCGATCTACTCCACTTTCTTGCAGCGCGCCTACGATCAGTTGATCCACGATGTGGCACTTCAGAACCTGGATGTCACCTTTGCGCTGGACAGAGCAGGCATTGTGGGGGCTGACGGAGCAACCCATGCGGGCAACTACGACATTGCGTTCTTGCGTTGTGTGCCGAATATGGTGGTTGCAACGCCCTCGGACGAGAACGAGGCAAGGTTGCTTTTGAATACCTGCTATGAGTATCCCGGACCTGCATCGGTTCGGTACCCGCGAGGAGCGGGAGCGGGTACCGCGGTGACAGCTGACCTGGAAACAGTGCCACTAGGCAAGTCTGTTGTGCGGCGCGAAGGCAGGGATATCGCCCTGCTGGTCTTTGGAACCCGGCTTCCAGAGGCGGCAAAGGTCGCCGACACGCTCAACCTCACACTGGTTGACATGCGGTTTGTCAAACCGCTCGATACCGAACAGGTGTTGTCGCTTGCGAGAACTCACCGTGCGCTGGTCACCATTGAGGAAGGTAGCGTGATGGGTGGGGCGGGCAGCGCAGTGACCGAGGCGATCAATGCCGCGGCCCTCGTCTGCCCAGTGCTCCAGCTCGGCTTGCCTGACCAGTTCATTGATCATGGCGATCAGGCCAGGTTGCTGGCCGGCCTCGGGCTCGATGCGGCGGGTATCGAGTCGTCCGTTCGGAACCGCTTTGGCGGGCTGCTGCACGAAAGGTCGGCAGCCTGAGTTCAAGTCCGAGTCTGGTGTAGAGGCGCAGGGTAATGCCCTACGGTCCGGCTTTTGTTGGCCCGGTATTCCCTTTGAGTCGAACATGCCCGGTAGTTTCTGGCGATTAGGCGCTGTTTGTACTGGCCGTGTGTGCTCCTTGACTTGCGCCTCATTAAAATGCGTGGGATAATCGAAGGCTTCCCGTATTCCGGCTGTCGTTGTTTCCGTTTCGTATGAGGCATGTCGTGTGAGGTTCTCCACCCTGCATTCCCGCGATCATCAGGGGCAGTGACATACAAAGCGAAAGAGTACCGGGAGTTTGGGTGATGGATGGGTTCCGGTGCGGGATTCCAGTGGGGGTCCCGGTACCAAGTCTGACCCATCTTTTGCTCATGAGTCTTGCTCGACCTCCCGACCTGCCGTGTGGCTATCTGCTTGCAGATGAGACAGGCGAACAAAGGGTCAAGAGGCGGGCTACCGCTGTCACGTTGACAGGTAACCACAGGAGTTTCTACGACATGCGTCACTACGAAATTGTTTTCATCGTGCACCCTGACCAGAGCGAACAGGTGCCCGCGATGATCGAGCGCTACCAGGCGCTCATCACCGGTCAGAATGGCCAGATCCACCGTCTCGAAGACTGGGGTCGTCGCCAGTTGGCCTATCCGATCCAGAAGCTGGTCAAGGCTCACTACGTTTGCGTGAACGTTGAGTGCGATCAGGCAACGCTCGACGAGCTTGAACATTCCTTCCGTTACAACGATGCCGTGCTGCGTCACCTGGTCATCAAGACCACCGCTGCGCCTGCCGGTCCATCCGTGATGATGAAGTCTGTCGAGCGTGAAGAGGCCCGCAAGGTCACCACCGACGCTCCTGCCGCACAACAGTAAGTGAACAGGATTCGGGTCATCCAGCCTTGAACAGACTGGTTATCACGGGAGAGCTGCTCGAACTTTCACCCATCCGGACGACACCTGCAGGTATCCCGGTGCTGGAGTTCAGGCTGTTTCATGATGGCGAGACTGTGGAAGCAGGTACTCCCAGACGAATCCAGTGCGACATTTCGGTGGTCGCGATGGCTGAACTGGCCGGTATGTACAAGTCCCTGAAACTGGGCAGCATGCTGGAAGTGGAAGGATTTATTGCCCCGGCAAGAAAAGGCTCCCCCCGGCTACGGCTTCACGCAACTCATATCCGGCTTGTCGACACAGACCAAACATTGAACAGTTAAAAGGTGTCCAACATGGCATTCGCAAAACGCAAGGACAAGAAGAAATTCACCCAGCAGAACCCGCTTTTCAAGCGTCGCAAGTTCTGCCGCTTCAGCGCCGCTGGCGTCCAGGAAATTGACTACAAAGACCTCGACACGCTGCGTGACTTCATTCAAGAGAACGGCAAGATCATTCCTGCTCGCCTCACCGGTACTAAAGCGCATTACCAGCGCCAGCTCGACACGGCCATCAAGCGTGCCCGCTTCCTGGCCCTGTTGCCCTTTACCGACAACCATAAGTAATCAGGGGCCTAGACATGCAAATTATTCTTCTGGAAAAAATCGTCAATCTCGGCAACCTGGGTGATGTGGTTCGTGTTCGTGATGGTTACGCTCGTAACTATCTGATCCCCCAGAAAAAAGCCCGTCGTGCAACCGAGGCGGCGCTCAAAGAGTTTGAAGAGCGTCGTGCCGAGCACGAGCGTCTTCAGGCTGAACGTCTGGCGCAAGCCCAGTCCCTGGCAACCCGCCTCGAAGGCGTGGTGCTGACCCTGACCGAGAAGGCCGGTGTTGACGGACGTCTGTTTGGTTCGGTTACGCACATGGACATTGCCACCGCACTCGGTAGCAAAGGTTTTGAAGGGATCGCCAAGACGCAGGTCCGTGTGGTTGAAGGTGCTGTCAAGTCAATTGGTGAGTACACAGCCCAGTTGCTGTTGCACCCGGACGTCACAGCAGAGATCACACTCAAGGTCGAGGGCGATCTCGTCTGATAGCGGGAACATCTCATGCCAGAACTGCCTTGACTGGCAGTTCTGCAGTGACCTGCAGCATCCGCAGTACTCGATAGCACGGTTAACCTCCAAGGTGATACCGTGCTATTTTCTTTCGGGTCGATCGACTGACCTCATGGCTTGAGTGTTCTAATGTCCAGCACTCCTCCAGGCTTACTCACACGCCCGGATTCACTTGCTCGATCGCCACAGATCGTGGGTTCGCCGTCATCGTTCGTCGTTCCCTGTTCATCGTTCAGTGGTCTACGCCCGTCGTGACCTGTTCATTCCGTCTTTCTACTCTCTGTCATGAATCAGCCTCCGCCAGACACCGAATTAGAATATCTACGAGTACCGCCGCATTCGATCGAAGCCGAGCAGTCGGTTCTGGGTGGACTACTACTTGATAACGCCGCTTTTGAGCGCATTTCCGATGTGATCTCCGAGGACGACTTTTACCGGCATGAGCACCGGTTGATCTGGCATCACGTATCGCGGCTCATCAACTTGTCCAGACCGGCAGATGTCATTACGGTCAACGAGTCATTGCTTAGCGCAGGCAAGGGCGACGCCGCTGGCGGGTTACCTTACCTGAACTCTCTGGCGCACAACACGCCCTCTGCCGCCAATATCCGTCGGTATGCGGAGATTGTTCGCGAGCGCTCCATGTTGCGCAAGCTGGTCGCAGTGGCTGACGAGATCGCGTCCACCGCGTTTAATCCGAAGGGTAAGGAAGCTCGGCAGTTGCTTGACGAGGCCGAGTCCCGCGTGTTCAAGATCGCTCAGGAGGGTGCTCGTGGAACCCAGGGTTTTCAGGAGATCCAGCCACTGCTGTCGCAGGTTGTCGAACGTATCGACGAGCTGTATCACAGGGAAGGGGATTCCGAAGTCACGGGGATACCTACGGGTTTTGCGGATCTTGACCGCATGACATCGGGATTGCAGCCTGGCGATCTGATCATTGTTGCCGGACGTCCATCCATGGGTAAAACCTCGTTCTCGATGAACATCGGCGAGCACGTTGCGATCGAGCAGGGTCTGCCAGTGGCTGTTTTTTCGATGGAGATGGGTGCGGTGCAGCTTGCCATGCGGATGATCGGTTCGGTTGGCATGCTCGATCAGCACCGCATGCGGACAGGCAAACTGGTCGCGGATGACTGGCCCAAACTGACCCATGCAGTGCAGCGTATGCAGGATGCGCAGCTCTACATCGACGAGACCCCTGGTCTGACTGCTGTTGAACTGCGTGCGAGAGCCAGGCGTCTGGCGCGCCAGTGTGGTCAGCTCGGGCTAATCATCATCGACTATATTCAGCTGATGTCTGCGAATGGTTCAGGCGAGAACCGTGCTACCGAGATCTCTGAAATCAGCCGCTCGCTCAAAGGGCTGGCCAAGGAGCTCAATTGCCCGCTGATTGCCCTCTCGCAGCTCAACCGCAGTCTTGAACAGCGACCCAACAAACGTCCGATCATGAGCGACTTGCGAGAATCGGGCGCCATAGAGCAGGATGCTGACGTGATCCTGTTTATTTATCGTGATCAGGTCTATAACCCTGATTCGCCCGACAAGGGAACGGCGGAAATCATCATTGGTAAGCAGCGTAACGGGCCGATTGGTACCGTGCGTCTGACCTTCCAGGGAGAGAGCACGCGCTTCCTGAACTTCACGCCTGGAATGACGTATTAGGTTTTGGCGGGTGTGGTGCAGAGGTCTGGTTTGGATCTATGGTGTTCAGATATTGATCCGCGCAGCGGTCGTGCGCCGATCAATATCTGAACTTTACCGAAAAGTCGTTCGACGCCAGCAGTTGTCAACCGAAGTCAGCCGAAGCCAGCGGTCGTGACTGGTAACAGCAAACTTCAGATCATGGCGTTTCGAGAGAGCTGATCCGCCATGTTCAGGGCACTACGCAATGATTCCGGGCTGGCAATTCCTTTTCCAGCGATATCGAACGCCGTACCATGATCGACACTGGTCCGGACAAACGGTAGTCCAACGGTCACGTTGACACCTTCATCCAGACCCAGATACTTGACGGGTATCAGCCCCTGGTCGTGGTACTGAGCCACCACGATGTCGAACTCTCCCTGACGGGCTCGGGCAAAGATGGTGTCGCCTGGCCAGGGTCCGCTGACATCCCAGCCACGCTCTCGCGCAGCCTGGATGGCAGGTTCGATGACCTGCTGCTCCTCGTCGCCAAACTTGCCATTCTCACCTGCATGTGGATTCAGACCGGCCACAGCAATTCTGGGCCGTGCAATGCCAAGCTGGCGACAGGCGAGCGCGGCCATCTCTATCGTCTGCAGTTCGGCTTGGACACTGATCAGATCAGGGACATCTCGCAAGGGCACATGGATCGTCACCAGGATGACGCGCAAAACCGGATTGGCCAGCATCATCGCAACAGGAACGTCTCCACTGCGTGCAGCCAGAATTTCCGTGTGACCGGGGAACTCGATTCCAGCCAGACCAATCGAGACCTTGTTAAGCGGCGCAGTGACCATTGCGCGGATATGGCCCGCGAGGGCGTCGTCAATCGCCCGGCTCACTGACTCATAGGCACTGCGTCCTGCTTGCTTGCTTACTTTGCCAATTACCAGCGTTTCTGGAACCTGGTAAGTCTGGATGACACGAATGACTGGCACCTCAGGCACAGATTCTGCCGATGGCGACGGTGAGGTAATGCGCCCGGCGACCTGTGCATGATCGATGGTTTCAATGTGGCAATCGATTCCAAGCCGGGCAGCCGTGCGGCGAAGTGCGCCTGCATCGCCATAGACCACGCATTGCGCCAGACGCTTTGCGTCACCTGATCCCGTGCTTTCTGAGTACGTGTCCTCTTTGCCCCTTGAGGATTCCCCATGGCCCGTCAGCAGTTTCAGTACGATCTCCGGACCAATACCGGCCGGGTCACCCATGGTAATGCCGATGGGAGCGTTTAGGCTGTGCACTGGCGATGTCATGGAATCGTTCAACCCGGTCTCCGGTCAGATCCTGTCAGGCCATCAACAATGGCGAGCCCGGTCAGTTCAAAAGGTGCGTCGTGTTTCAAAGGACATCTGCCGCGTAGTCAGCCAGGCGTGAGCGTTCGCCGCGTTGCAACGTGACATGACCGGCGTGCGGCCAGCCTTTGAATCGGTCAACGACGTAGGTCAGGCCAGAACTGCCTTCGGTCAGGTAGGGTGTGTCGATCTGCGAGATATTGCCTAGACAAATGACCTTGGTGCCAGGACCGGCGCGCGTGATCAAGGTTTTCATCTGCTTGGGGGTCAGGTTCTGTGCTTCATCGATGATCAGATACTTGTTCAGAAACGTTCGGCCGCGCATGAAGTTCAGTGACTTGACCTTGATACGCGAGCGGATCAGATCCATGGTGGCCGCACGGCCCCATTCATTGCCACCGTCTTCATTCATGTTGAGTACGTCGAGATTGTCTTCGAGCGCGCCCATCCAGGGCAGCATCTTCTCTTCTTCCGTGCCCGGCAGAAAACCGATGTCCTCTCCAACCGGCACGGTGACCCGGGTCATGATGATCTCGGTATAGCGTTTGGTCTCGAGCACCTGTGTCAGGCCGGCCGCCAGCGCAAGCAAAGTCTTGCCGGTCCCCGCTTGCCCGAGTAGCGACACAAAATCGCAGTCCGGGTCCATGAGCAGATTCATCGCAAAGTTCTGCTCGGGATTGCGCGCGGTGATGCCCCACACATTGTTCTTGGCGTGACTGTAGTCACGCAAGGTGGCAAGTACAGCCGTCTGACCACTGACCTCGCGCACCTGGGCAAACAGCGGCATGGCCCCGTCGACGTGGACAAACTGATTGATCAGGAACTGGCTGCACATCGGCCCCTGGATCCGGTAAAACGTCATGCCCCCTGTTGCCAGGACTCAATGCCTTTACCGTGCTTGTTCCAGAAGTCCTCTGGCAGCGTCAGCACGCCGGAGTAGAGCAGGTCGGTGTCTTCCAGTACCTGGTCATTGAAATAATCTTCAGCGGCCAGACCCAGTGCACGCGCCTTCAGGCGCATGTTGATGTCCTTGGAAACCAGGACCACCTCTCGCTGGCTATGTTCCTGATGCAGAGCGCGCACGACCCCGAGAATCTGGTTGTCTGCCTTGGCCATCGGCATGTCTGATGGCAGTACGCTTGCAATGGCTTTCGTCTGAAAGTACAGGCGTCCGCCGGCATTCTTGTGTCCCATTGCCGAGAGTGCAACACCCGACTCAAGATCTGTGGTGTCACCAACTAGCTCGTCGAGCCAGCGACTGACCTGACGGGCGTTGCGGGCAACCTCCGACATGCCTTTCTTCTGGTGATCAAGCTCTTCCAGCGTCATCATCGGCAGGAAGATGTCATGCTCCTCAAACCGGAACAGGCTGCTCGGGTCATGCAGGAGCACGTTGGTATCGAGAACAAACAGCTTGGTTGCCTGACGCACACCTGTCTTGTCGGCGCGTTTGCGACCACTGCGGGTGCTTCGATCGCTCTGGTTGCCAGCACTCGCGGACTGTCTGGCCGTCGACGACCGGGAACGATCATTCGCATTTCCCACTTTGCCCGCATTACCCACTTTACCCGCTTTACCCAATGCACCTGACTGATCCGACTGATCCGGCTTGTCAGCGGCTTTCTCTGGCAACTTGCTTGTGAGTTCGCTCTGTACTGGCCTGGACTCGGTACCCGCTTCTGTGGACGACTCCTGGATGCCAGTCAGCTCGGTTTGAATCGACGCATGAGTACCCGTGCGGTCAGAACGTGCTGTTTCGCGTGCGGGCGGAGCCGGCTTGGGTGCGTGTGCAGGTGCGGCGGTCTCGATAGGCTCACTAGACGGATTGACGGGCTGGTCAGCCGGCAGTGGCGTCACTGCAGATTCGGCGGCAGCCTTTTTTGATTTGCGGCTTTGCTGGCTGGGACGCGGCTTGGGTACCGAAGCCATGTCCAGCAGTGCAGCTGGGCGGGTAGGCATTTTAGGCAATGGCATGATGAGTATCTCGTTTGAGCGTCCGTGTGCAAGGACAGATTCTGATGGTTTGTGTGAGCGCAGGATGGGCAGGTTCGATGCGGGCTGCGCGACCTGCTCGGTCCACATGCCTTCGTCCCGATGTGTGTCCTGGCAAGCGGTCACTCGCAACGGGACGTGTACGCCCCCAACGATGAAATCGGGATTGACCGCTTACTGTATCAAAGCGTGGCTTCACGGTGTTTCTTAATCTGCAAGCATGGTCTGTCTCACGACTTGCGCGTGCCGGTCGTCGTAGTCTGGCAAGTTGCAAGCGGCTGCTGATGGATTGCCAGACCTGCAGCAAATCGGTTGAGCTATTGTCGCATGACAAACGGGACTGAAAACCGGTTGGCAAACGATGAGGGGCAATGTGCAGAGTGTGCTCGGTCTGGTGGCGTCGGTTGAAAAGCCTGACATACCGAGCGAATCCGCTTCGGCTCGGATTCGCGTCCAGACAATGTGTCTGAATGGTAGTGCGGTGGTCAGGCTTCAAGTTGTCCGGACTACAGTGAAGCTTACAGGTCACGGACTGCCTGAAGCACTTCTTCGACATGGCCGGGTACCTTGACCCCGCGCCAGACTTTCGCCACGTTGCCCTGTGCATCAATCAGGAAGGTGCTGCGTTCAATTCCACGTACCTGCTTGCCGTACATCATCTTGTCACGCATGACGCCAAAGAGATTGCACACGGTTTCGTCCGGATCGGAAATCAGTGCAAAGGGAAGCTCCAGCTTGTTGCTGAACTTTGTGTGGGCTGTCATGCTGTCGCGCGAGACACCATAGATAAGGCAATTCTGCTCTTGGAACGCCGGCCAGTGCTCTTTGAAGCCTTGGGCTTCAATAGTGCATCCCGGCGTATTGTCGCGAGGATAGAAATAAATCACCACCGCCTGGCCTTGCAGGTCGCTCATTTGAACGGATCCGGCCGTGCTCTGGGCTTCGAACACCGGTGCTGGTTGACCGGCGGTCAGGGAAGACGTTTGGGACGACATGTAAAAACTCCTCGCATAGATTCGGACTGGCTGGCCATCTGTGAACTGAGGTTTGGGAACTGAGTCCGGGGGATACTGTGTTCCCAACGTCCCAACGTCTCAACGTATCACGATCGCCCTGTCATTGTTCTGTCACTATTCGGTCAGTAGCGCGGCAATCACGCGTCGGCCCTCGGCCATCAGGACGTTGTACGTGCGGGCCGCAGCAGGTGTGGTCATGCATTCGACACCGATTCCCTGGCGCATCAGGGGAGCCAGAATGTCCATGGGCAGCAGGTGCTGACGAGCGCCGGTTCCAACTAGCAACACTTCCGGTTGATCTGGATCGCGTGGTGATGTCGCGCTCTCGTCGGCGTCCAGGAACGCCATCGGATCGATGCGTACCTCGGCGAGACGGCAAGCCTGGCGCAGCAATGCAGTGGATATGTCTTGCGCACTGAGGGCAGGCCAGTCATCGATGTCGCCCTCGGGTCCAAAGGCCACTGCGTTCGTGAACTGGACGCGGTTGATCTCAATAAAACCCGGCCCGTAGGCAGTAACCGTGTTGAGTGATGGATTGACGTCGGCGTGCAACTTCAAATAAGTACCCTCCAGAACAGTAGTTTGATCATAGCGTAAACCAGATAAGAAAAAAGTGAAGGCTGACCGCACCATCGACAGGGGCGAATGGCAGACAAACTGGCGGGCAAAGGCGGGGTCAAAGGCTGGGCCAAGGAACAGACTGTTGTATTCGTGGCCGAGCGTGCGACTCAACAACATGGGTTGGCGCGAACGAGCGTGATGGTTGTAGCCCGTGTCGGGTCAATGACGGGCCAGATTTGCCGAAGTTGGTCCGATACGATAGATTAGAGGGCTATCCAAACGCACTACAATCTGATTCAGTCTTGTTATGGATGGATTTTTGATTCCAGGACCGGTAGCTCAATGGCCAGACCATACAACGGTCAGATCGATCTGGCCTGAGTCTGCTGGTTTACCATGATCGGCTCGCACAGTTGCGCTTGAGCACCGCGCAGTCGGATTCCTGTGAACTTGGCCATGGCTTGCGTGAGGGCGTCGCATGTGCCCCGGGATGTTGCTTAATCTGTTCAAGCGATGCTCTGCGCGGGAGCGCTGATTGGCGGAGTCGGCGGTGATCATCGATGGCAGGCGATCTTTGGCGTGTTCTGCCGACCGGTGCAAGCGTCGGCTTGTTTTGTCGGATCGGGTTGTGAAAGGTTGCGGTTTTTTGGTGTTGTTGAATGTTGTTGAATGTTGTTGAGTTTTGTTGAATTTTTTTGATTGCCTCCCAGCAGGTTTGCCTCTAAAGGATAGACAGTGAAGACGTTTCCCCGAATCGAGCGGCTGCCGCCGTACGTTTTTAATATCACGGCCGAACTCAAGATGGCGGCGCGCCGTCGGGGGAAGATATTATCGATATGTCGATGGGAAACCCGGATGGTCCGACACCACAACACATCGTTGACAAGCTCGTTGAGGCAGCAAGTCGGCCCACCACCCACGGCTACTCAGTTTCCAAAGGGATTCCTCGTTTGCGTAAGGCGATTACGGACTGGTACCAGCGCCGTTATGACGTGACGTTTGATCCCGATAGTGAGGCGATTGTCACGATCGGCTCCAAGGAAGGTCTGGCGCACCTGATGCTTGCAACGCTGGATGCAGGTGACACGGTGCTGGTGCCCAATCCGAGCTATCCCATCCATATTTATGGTGCGGTAATTGCCGGCGCCAACATCCGGTCGGTGAGAATCTCGCCGGGAGTGGACTTCTTTGCCGAGATCGAGCGTGCAGTCAGCGAGTCGATTCCCAAACCCAAGATGATGATTCTGGGTTTCCCGAGCAACCCGACCGCACAGTGTGTCGATCTGGCATTTTTTGAGCGGGTGATCGAACTCGCCAAAGCGCATGACATTCTGGTAGTTCATGACCTGGCGTATGCCGACATCTGTTTTGATGGCTACCAGGCGCCATCGATCATGCAGGTGCCGGGTGCTCGCGATGTCGCAGTCGAGTTCTTCACCATGAGCAAGAGCTACAACATGGCCGGATGGCGCATCGGCTTCATGGTAGGTAACAAGGAGCTGGTGCATGCGTTGGCGCGCATCAAGAGCTATCACGATTACGGGACCTTTACTCCGTTGCAGGTTGCGGCGATTGCCGCGCTCGATGGTCCGCAGGACTCTGTGCGTGAAATCACGGCCAAGTACCAGCGTCGTCGTGACGTGCTGGCCAAAGGCTTGCAGGAAGCCGGCTGGGATGTGGAGGTTCCTAAAGCCTCCATGTATATCTGGGCCCGCATCCCGGAGTCTTATCGTGCGATGGGATCGCTTGAGTTCTCTAAAAAGCTGCTCGATATGGCCAAGGTGGCTGTCTCGCCAGGTATCGGATTCGGCGATCAGGGTGACGAGTATGTCCGGTTTGCACTGATCGAGAACGAGCAGCGCACGCGTCAGGCCGTACGGGGTATCAAAGAAATGTTTCGCAAGGACGGATTGCTCTGATGGAACCAATCAAGGTAGGCCTGCTGGGGCTCGGTGTCGTCGGTGGCGGGACCTGGAACGTGCTGCGCCGTAACGCCGAGGAAATTGGACGGCGGGCTGGCCGCCAGATCGAGATCGTACGGGTAGCGGTGCGCGATGTCGCCAAGGCACGTGCCAAAGTTGGTGCAGACGTGCAGATCACGGATGATGCCTTCGAGGTGGTGCGTGACCCCCAGATCGATATTGTGGTCGAACTCATTGGTGGCGTGACGCTGGCTCGCGAATTGCTGCTGGAAGCAATCGCCCATGGCAAGCACGTGGTGACAGCCAACAAGGCGTTGCTGGCCATGCACGGCACCGAGATTTTTGAGGCGGCCTCCAGGAAAGGCGTCATGATCACGTTCGAAGCGGCGGTGGCTGGGGGAATTCCCATCATCAAGGCGATTCGCGAAGGTCTGACCGCTAACCGCATCGAGTGGGTGGCCGGCATCATTAATGGCACCACCAACTACATCCTGAGCGAGATGCGTACCAACAAGCTGACGTTTGCCCAGGCGTTGCAGCAGGCCCAGCAACTCGGATATGCCGAGGCTGATCCGACCGCTGACATCCAGGGCATCGACGCCGCGCAAAAGCTGACTTTGCTGGCATCAATGGCGTTCGGGATTCCGGTCCAGTTCTCCAAAGCGTATATAGAAGGCATCACCCAGTTGTCCGATGAGGATCTCGAGACAGCACAGTATCTCGGCTATCGCATCAAGCTTCTGGGGATCACCCGGCGACGCGCCCAGGGAATCGAATTGCGTGTACATCCTACACTGGTGCCGGCGAACTCAATCCTGGCCAATGTGGAAGATGCGATGAACGCCGTGCTGGTCAACGGTGATGCAGTGGGACAGACCCTTTACTACGGAAAGGGTGCTGGCGAGGAGCCGACCGCGTCAGCCGTTGTGGCCGATCTGATCGATGTCACCCGCCTGCATACGGCCGATCCCGGACAGAGAGTCCCGCACCTGGCCTTCCAGCCAGATGCAATGGCCGACATCCCGATTCTGCCGATTGATGAGGTGGTATCGTCGTACTACCTGCGTATGATGGTTGATGATGTCCCCGGCGTACTGGCGGATATTGCCCGGGAGTTGTCCAATGCCGGCATCTCGATTGGATCGATGATCCAGCAACCCTCCGAACAGGGCTATGCCCGACTGGTGTTCCTGACCCATTCGGCCCAGGAGCAGGCGGTGAATCGGGCGATTGCCTCGATTGAGTCAATGCCGTTCATGCGATCCCAGGTGACACGTCTGCGAGTGGAAGAGTTCTGATGCGCTACATATCAACACGCGGCGAGATGGCCGCACAAGGTTTCTGTGATGTGCTGCTGGAGGGTCTGGCCCCCGACGGCGGACTGGCGGTGCCGGAGTCGGTGCCCCATATCAGCGAGTCCACGCTGGAGTCCTGGCGCTCACTGTCCTACCCTGAACTGGCCGCTGAAGTGCTGGGTTACTTTGTGACCGATATCGAACCCGATGTCCTCAAGCCCATGACAGCCCGCGCCTATGAGGGATCGAAGTTTCGTAGCGAGACCATTGTTTCCTTGAGGCCACTAGCTGACAGCATCAGCCTGCTGGGATTGTCCGAGGGTCCGACGCTGGCATTCAAAGACATGGCCATGCAGTTCCTTGGCGAAGCGTTCCCTCACGTGCTTGCAGCGCGCAGCACCACACTCAATATTCTGGGTGCAACCTCGGGTGATACCGGCTCTGCAGCCGAATACGCGATGCGCAGCAAAACTGGGCTTGCAGTGTTCATGTTGTCTCCCTATGGACGCATGAGTGCGTTCCAGCGTGCCCAGATGTATTCGCTTAAGGATGAGAACATTCACAACATCGCCGTGCGTGGTGTGTTTGACGAGGCGCAGGATATCGTCAAGGCGCTATCGGGCGATCTTGCGTTCAAGGAGCGCTACCGGCTTGGCGCGGTCAACTCGATCAACTGGGCCCGGATCGCAGCCCAGATCGTTTATTACTTCTGGGGCTGGCTGCGTGCGACCGACCTGGACGTGTGTTCCGTCTCGTTTACTGTTCCGACGGGTAACTTTGGCAACATCCTGTCTGGTCATTACGCCCGGCAGATGGGTCTGCCGATCAGCCGTCTGGTCCTGGCGACAAACGAGAACAACGTACTGGAAGAGTTTTTTACGACTGGTATCTACCGCCCTCGTACTCCTGCCCACACGCATGTGACCTCGAGTCCTTCCATGGACATTTCAAGGGCGTCGAACTTCGAGCGGTTTGTGTTCGATCTGGTTGGTCGAGACGCCGATCGAGTCAGAAAGCTCTGGCATCAGCTGGCAACCGAAGGGATGTTTGACCTGTCGGACAAGCTCGATGTGCTGTCAAAGCAGTATGGGTTTGTCGCTGGCCACAGCACCCATAGCAACCGCCTGGGCACCATCCGGCGCGTGTTCGATCAGCTTGGTGTTCTGATTGATCCGCACACGGCTGACGGTGTCAGGGTGGCACGTGATTTTGTGGAGCCAGGTACACCCATGCTGGTGCTCGAAACCGCATTGCCAGCGAAGTTCACGGATACGATTCAGGAATCGATCGGCCGGCCGGCACCGTTGCCGCCCGGACTTGAGGATCTCGAGTCACGTGAGCAGAAAGTCACTGTGTTGCCGTGCGATGTGGCGAGCGTACGTGACTACATCGTCGAGCACGCCAAGGTCTGAGGCTTGCATGGCAAACGGGCATCCGGCGTTGTGGCTCAATCTGCTGAGCATTTCGGTGGGCGCGACACTGGGTGCATGGAGTCGCTGGGGCTTGTCGCTCTGGCTCAATCCTGGTCCTGGCAGGTTTGCATGGGGAACGTTCTGTGCAAACCTGGCTGGTGCTTATGTAATCGGCCTGGCTTTGGCGTACACGCTTTCAAATCCTGACTGGTCACCGTTGCTGCGCCTGATGCTGGTGACGGGGTTTCTGGGTGCGCTCACCACGTTTTCGACGTTTTCTGCGGAAACAGTGACCTATCTGGAGTCTGGCAGGATCGGGCTGGCCTTCATTTACGTCAGTCTGTCGCTGGTCGGATCTCTTGCGCTGACCGCGCTGGGGTGGTTCACCCTGCACACCCTCAAAGGGTAGCGGACCGATCCTGGTGCTGGACGATCTTTTTCACATTCGATACGGAGCCGTGTCGGATGCCCGTCAGTTGTCTACCTGGATGTCCGCGCAGTCAAGCATTGTTCCAGGAGGATGCCAGCGCAACGGCCGCTGTCTGGCCACTCACCACAGCACCTTCGAGCACCGCCGGGTAGCCGGTATCAGTCCAGTCCCCGGCAAGTTTGACGTGCGGCCAGATCGTATCGTAGCCAGGTCGGCGCAGTCCGGGGATGGCCGCAAACGTCGCACGCTTTTCTGTGATGATCCGGCTGGCCAGAACATCAGGAATCCGGCTCGCCAGTGATCGACTCGCCTGAACGTTCGACCCGGCGAGTTCCCGCTGAAGCTGTTTCATCAGGGCGTTCGTGAGAAGGCTTCGGTCAAACATGGAATCGCCCGCGTGACTAATGACAAAAGCGAGCTGGCCACGGCGAACGTCGCTGTGCGTTGCACTGCGATCAAACACCCATTGTCCAGGATTGAGATTCGCCTGGGCTATCGCTGGTTTGCACGAGGAGGGTGCCCCTGGCAGATGACCACTACTGAGCATGAGCATGGGTTCAGGCAGACGAAACGGGCTCTGAAGCTCGATATAGCAGGTCGTGATGGGGTGGAATTCGAATGCAGCCAGGTCTTGCAGCTGCTTGTTCAGAGTTTCCTGATCTGCTTCCAGTCGAGCGTCAGCAGGCGGGCGAGTCACCCATTTTTCCAGGATGCGGGCTGCGCCAGCAGGCGGCGTAGCGATGATGCACCCGTCAAACACTTCGCCGTTGACCGATACCTGAGAGGATCCGCTAGGAGTGTCCTCAAGCCCCGGTGTGACGTCTGTGATCTGTATGCCGGTTGCCAGGCGTACCCGCCTGGCAACGGCGTCAATCCAGAGCCGGGTGAGATCGACTTTCGGGATCAGCAGATCGGTCGCGCCTTGATCAGGGCTGAGCAGGCTGTCTCGCAAGACTCTGGCGAACAGGTGCGCACATGCTTTCTCGGCAGGTGTGTTCATGGTGGCCAGACACAACGGAATCCAGAGTCGCTGTTGTAGATTCACGGGTTGCTTGTGTCGCTGCAACCACTCCAGAACGGTTTCTCCCGTCGATGGCTGCCGGACACCCAGCTTGAGTCTGCCGAGCAGTGTCAGCGCCCGACTGCGCTCAAGAAAAGACAACCCACCTGCGCTCAGGAGGGCCACTATCCGGGCAATGGAGGGTGGCAGCGATGGGTTCACTGAAAGCGACAGTGCACCATCTGCAGCGACCAGATTCAATGGCTGCCTGATGTATCTCGTCTGGTGTGGGCTGTCTGGGCTGTCTGGGCTGTCTGGGTTGTCTGGGTTGTCTGGCGTTTGTGCTGTTTCGACCGGAGCCTGTTCCTGTGCACTGGCCCAGTCAATCAGTCGGAGTGTTTCCCGGTAGGCACCGATGAGCAGGTGCTGGCCGTTGTCAATCCGGCCCAGTTCCCGGTCTGTCATGCCGCGTGCCCGACCACCGGGCTGGTGTGATATCTCGAAGACGGACACTGCGTGTCCCATTTCAAGCAGGGCTTGTGCTGCTGCCATGCCTGCCCAGCCTGCGCCGATGATGGCAACGTTCATTGCGGGCCGCAGGAGTTGTCCGCAGCGTCTGATGAGTGTGAATGGTGACGTTCGCTCCTGCGGATATGCGCGATGACCGGACGTGCGCCACCAACCCAGTTGCGCCAGGCCAGCCACAGCTTGCGAATCGGTGTGAGTGAGATCCGCTGCTCAAGCACCTGCCACTTCTCATTCTCGATCTCATCGAGCAGCGTGTAGTAAATCGCGGCCATCATCAATCCCGGGCGTTGTGCACGCCGATCCACATCCGGCAGGGAGTTGATAGCACGGACATACAGTTCCCTGGCACGTTGAGCCTGGAATGCCATCAACGCCTCAAACTCTTCGCTGTGCCTGGCATTCAGAATGTCTGCTGCCTTGACGCCGAATCGTTGAAGATCTTCGACTGGCAGATAAATTCTGCCCCGACGTGCGTCGTCGCCCACATCGCGAATGATGTTGGTCATCTGGAAGGCGAGCCCGAGGTTGGTCGCATATTCGAGTGTTCGGTCGTCCATGTAACCAAATACACCTGCTGATAGCTCCCCGACAACGCCAGCTGCGTGCCAGCAATATTTGCGCAAACCAGGCCAGTCCAGATACCGGGTCTGGTCCAGGTCCATCTGCATGCCTTCGATCACTGCGAGCAGGCGGTCGCGGGTGATCTGGCAACTCTCCAGATGGGGCTGCAAGGCGCGCGTGACAGGATGAGTGGGGGTCCCTTTGTAAAGACTGTCCAGTTCGGTGGCCCACCATGCCAGCTTGCTGCGCGCAACTGACGGGTCAGTACAGTCGTCGACCACATCGTCGACTTCCCGGCAAAACGCGTAAAGTGCGGTGATGGCCTTTCGCCGCTCTGTGGGCAGGAACAGAAAGGAGTAGTAAAAGCTCGAGCCGCTACTGGCCGCTTTTTCCTGACAGTAGGCTTGCGGGGTCATCAGAAACCCACTGCACGAACCAGCATAACGGGCCAGTCGGACCGAACCAGCACCGGTCGACGTCTGAACACGTCAAATTCTACGGCTTCAAGTTTTTCTAGCACACGCAATCCCCCTTGAATAATCAGCCGGATCTCGAGCCCGACTCGTCCCTTGAGCTGTTTTCCCAAAGGTTGGCCGAAGTGTAGCAATTCCCTGCATCGCTGAGACTGTTCGGCCATCAGATTGTGCCAGTTCTGGTCCGCGCAGCCAGCCTCAATCTGCGCTTCAGTGACGCCGTGCTGTGAGAGGTCCTCCTGTGGCAGGTACACCCGGCCCTTGCGCCAGTCGATGGCGACGTCCTGCAGAAAATTGACACGTTGCAGGGCAGTACAGACGGCGTCGGACTGTACGAGGCTGTCGCGATCGGTCTGGCGAAACAGATGCAGCATGAGTCGGCCTACCGGATTGGCCGAACGCATGCAGTACTGGTCAAGCGCATGATTGGTCGCGTAGCGTTTCACAGAAATGTCCTGTTCAAACGCGGTCAACAGATCGTCTAGCAGTGTGATCGGCAGGACATGACGGCTGATGCTTGCCGCCAGCGGCTCAAAGACGCCACGAATCTGCTTGTCTTCGGACGCTACTCGTCCATATTCGGCGATGTCGTGCAGGGCGCGTCGATACTCCCTGAGGCGGGTGAGTCGCACGAGGGGCGCATCATCTCCTTCGTCTGCAATGTCGTCTGCCGAGCGGGCGAACCGGTACAGGTTGACGACGTCGGCGCGAATCGCTCTGGGTAACAGGAGCGAGGCAACCGGAAAGTTTTCGTAATGATCAACGGCCATTCGGTAGCTAAGGCGAAAAGGTGAACCGGGACAGGTCAGTCAGAATGTCAGTTAGCAGGCGCCAGGCGCGACCAGATGGTCCAGAGCGAGGTCCGCGGACTGAATGCGCCAGATGTCCTGAGGCGGCTTGTCGGACGCACGAGTGCAGGCGGATGACAATCCGGCAGGTGTCTGGCGTCTATTACTACCTGACTGCAACCTGACAAATGCAATCCCGGCCATTGTAGTCGGCTGTCCTGCCGATGCAGGAATGCCAGGGAAAGGCACATGGTTCGCCGTTGGCCGCAAGAAGTGGCCGTGGCGGATTCGGGCCGATTCGACAGCACTTGCATCAATAGAACAGTAGACTTGCGATCCTTGCAACAGGTTCCCTGCGGCATGTTGTCAGAAGCTCTGCCAGTCAGCGTGGTTTGGCCGCCATGCAGTTGTCACTAAAGGCTAGTTCGCTTACTCGGTCCGGCTAAGGTAGGTTAGACTAACCGGGATTGAGGAATTTTCTGCATGACACGTCCCATTCGATTACTGATCAATCCCGCCGCCATGACGCATAACCTCGGTCGAGTCCGGGATCTGTTGCGTCAGGCATCCAGTGATTTCCCCAGTACGCCAAGGGTCTGGGCCGTGATCAAGGCAGATGCCTACGGCCATGGAATCGAGACGGCGGTCGGTGCCTTTGCGACCGCTGATGGCTTGGCCATGCTGGACTTCGAGGAAGCCATCCGTTCACGCAAGGCGGGCTGGACAAAGCCGATCCTGATGCTTGAGGGCGCGTTCGATCAGGCCGATCTGCAGGCTTGCGAACGCTATGACCTGTGCCCGGTGGTTCATGAGCAGGGTCAGATCGACATGATCGACGCTCATCGTTTTGACAGGTCCATCCATGTCTACCTGAAACTCGATACTGGTATGCATCGGCTCGGGTTCCCTCCCGATCGGTATCGGCAGGCATTTGATGTACTTTGCGGTTTGCAGGCAGCCGGCAAGCTGGCATCCATTGGGCACATGACGCACTTTGCGTGCGCGGATGAGCCCGATGGCATCGATGTTCCGCTGGAAGTATTCAACGGGGTGGTGCAGGGGTTGCCCGGGTTGCGATGCGTGGCCAATTCGGCTGCCGTGCTGGCACACACACGCAAGATGATCGAGATGGTTGATTCGGGTGCGGTCGCTGGAGAGGGTCGCGTCTTGTCTGTACCGCCAGGCGGGACTGCTTCTCCTGCTAGCTGGGTGCGTCCAGGCATCTGTCTCTACGGTGCCAGTCCGCTGGTGGACAGGCCCGCCAATCAACTCGGCCTGCAGGCATCAATGACGCTTGTTTCGCGCGTGTTGAGTGTGCGGGTGGTGCGTGCGGGCGAAGGCATTGGCTACAGCTATCTTTACCGGGCCCGGCAGGACATGCGTGTCGCCGTGGTTGCTTGCGGATATGCCGATGGTTATCCGCGTCACGCCCCAAGCGGCACACCCATTGTGGTTAATGGCCAGCGAGCCACACTGGCGGGCCGAGTCTCGATGGACATGCTCACGGTTGACGTGTCTCATTTGCCCAGAGTGGATGTGGGTGATGAGGTGATCCTATGGGGGAAGGCGGCCCGAGCATCGATGAAGTGGCTCAGGCCAGCGAAACCATCGGTTATGAGCTTCTCACAGCGGTCACGCCAAGGGTGCCACGAGTGTTTGTCTGAGGGCTGTGTCTGGCATCTGCCTCTGGCGCCTGGGCTGGATCCGGTGTCTCTTGCCTGCTGACAGATGGCAGGTGACAGGTGACAGGGCTGTTCAGGCCCGCGTTGCGCCGCCCGTGTAATCTTTGTGTTCCGTCTGATATGGGCTGGCTGGACTGCTGGGTATCGCGATCCGAGCGTATCGTGTGTCCCGGGTCCAGGGGTTGCCCCGGATGTCGGGGCTCGCCAGTCAGCCGGCTTTCACCATTTTTCTGCCAGTTGCAGTTGTCTACTCGAGAACAGGATCAGATGTCCAAGATCAGGACCCGCTATGTTTGTCAGGCATGCGGAGCAACCAGTCCCAAATGGCTGGGACAGTGCTCAGGATGCCAGGCATGGAACACCCTTGAAGAAACGCGTGTAAACGAGACACCTGTCGCGGCCCATCGCTACGAGTCGATGAGCGGTAGTCAGGCGCAGTTGCAGCGACTGGCTGACGTGCAGGCGCGTGAGCTGCCACGCATGCCGACCGGCATTCACGAATTTGACCGCGTGCTGGGCGGTGGTCTGGTGACCGGGGCAGTGGTACTGATTGGTGGTGATCCTGGAATCGGTAAATCTACGTTGCTGCTGCAAGCGCTCGCAGCAATCTCCCAGACTGCGCGTGTCCTGTATGTCACGGGTGAAGAGTCGCCAGACCAGGTCGCCTTGCGTGCCAGGCGCCTCGGTGTGGATGGCGCGGCAGTCGATCTGTTACCGGAAATCCGGCTGGATCTGATCGAAGCCCAGTTGCGCGATCACCCACCCGCTGTTGCCGTGATTGATTCCATCCAGACCATCTACAGCGCCCAGCTGAGTGCTGCCCCGGGTTCTGTGTCGCAGGTGCGCGAGTGTGCTGCACAGTTGACCCGTCTTGCGAAGCAGAGCGGGGTGCCTATCGTCATGATCGGACACGTCACCAAGGACGGTTCGCTGGCAGGTCCGCGCGTGCTGGAGCATATGGTCGATACGGTACTGTATTTTGAGGGGGATACCCACTCTTCGTTTCGTCTGGTCCGGGCGTTCAAGAACCGGTTCGGCGCGGTCAACGAACTGGGTGTTTTTGCGATGACCGACCGAGGCTTGCGAGGTGTTGCGAACCCTTCTGCACTTTTTCTGTCACAACACTCGCGCGATGTTGCTGGTTCCTGCGTGATGGCGACACAGGAAGGGACTCGCCCGCTTCTGGTGGAGATCCAGGCGCTGGTCGATACCGCGCATGTGCCGAATCCGCGCCGCCTTGCGCTGGGTCTGGAAGGTCATCGGCTGGCGATGCTGCTGGCAGTGTTACACCGCCATGCAGGCGTATCGACCGCTGACCAGGACGTGTTCGTCAATGCCGTCGGTGGCGTGCGCATCACCGAGCCAGGCGCAGACTTGCCCATTTTGCTGGCGATTCTGTCCTCGCTCAAGGATCGGGCACTGCCCGCAGGGCTTGTGTCGTTTGGCGAGATTGGACTCGCAGGTGAAGTCAGGCCGGCTGTTCGCGGTCAGGAGCGTTTGCGCGAGGCGGCCAAGCTCGGGTTTTCTGTGGCGATCGTCCCTGCCGCTAACGCTCCCAAGCAGGCAATCGAAGGATTGCGTGTGATTCCGGTCAGCCGATTGCAAGAAGCGATTGATGCTGTGCGAGGGTTGTAGCCGTTTCACAGTGCAGAAATGCTAGCCAAGCAATCATAAAACAACGCAATACAGGAACGGACGCTGATATGACAGGGAAGTGGGTGAAGTTCGGATTCAAACAGACCTGGCGCGATGTTCGCGCAGGTGACCTGCGTCTGCTGGCGCTGGCAGTGGTGATTGCGGTCGCCGCTGTGAGTAGTGTCGGATTCTTGTCAGATCGTGTCGGACGCGCGCTTGAGCGTGATGCTGCGCGGATGCTGGGCGCGGACCTGGTGCTCGAGACGCCGGAGCAAGCCAGTCAGCAGTGGCTCGATGAGGCGCGCGACAGAGGACTGTCAGCTATCAGGGTCTGGCGGTTTCCTTCCATGGTGGGCTCAGCCGATGGCGACCTGCAACTGGCTTCCATCAAGGTTGTCGAGTCTGGCTATCCCCTACGGGGGGAGTTGCGCACAACGCGGTCGCTGACAGAACCTGACGAGGTCACAACCAGTGCGCCCGAGACTGGCGAGGTCTGGGTGGATCCACAGTTGCTGGCGCTCACGGGACTGTCAGTTGGGGAGACTCTGCAAGTCGGGCGCAAGGCGTTGCGAATCGACCGTGCCATCACCTACGAGCCGGACCGAGGTGTCCAGTTCGTCAACGTTGCACCCAGGGTGCTGATGCGTGCGGAGGATCTGGTCGACGCCGGATTGCTGGGCGAAGGGAGTCGCGTAGGACACTCGATGCTGGTGGCGGGGGACGAGCTGGCGGTTGGTGCCTACCGGGAGTGGCTGCGACCACAGCTTGACGTTGCCCAGAAGATTCTGACACTGGACGAAGGCCGGCCAGAAGTCCGGCGTACGCTGGATCGAGCCCAGCAGTTCCTGACTTTAGTGGTGATGATTGCCGTGCTCATTGCTGCCGTTGCCATTGCCCTGGGCGCGCGGCGGTTCAGTCAGCGCCAGCAGTCTGCAGTGGCCGTGATGCGCTGCGTGGGGGCGACCCAGTCAACCGTGCGCAATGTACTCATGCTGGAGTTTGCCCTGGTGGCACTCGCCGGCTCGCTGGTCGGTCTTCTGATTGGCTGGGTTGCGCAGATGGGTCTGGTCAGTGTGATGCAGGAACTGGTTTCCGATGAGCTGCCCGGTGTCGGGCTTATGCCGGCTTTGCAGGGCATCTACGCCGGGTTCTGGTTGCTGTTTTCGTTTTCGGTGCCGCCGTTGCAAGCTTTGAGCCGGGTGTCGCCAGCGCAGATTTTTCGTCGCGATGTGCCCGCGTTTCCTCTGCACAGTGTCATGGGTTACCTGCTGGCATTCGGCGGTTTTGCCTTGCTCATGTGGTGGATCGCTGGTGATCCAAAGTACGGCTTCGGACTTGCGGCAGGCTTTGTCGGCGCAGCGGTGCTGTTCAGTCTGCTCGGTGTGGTGGCGTTAAAAGTGGTTGACAGTCTGCGTGGCGTGCTGGGTCGTCGTGTCCACTGGCGCTTTGCGATGGCAGGACTGGTGCGTCGAAAAGGGGCGACGATTGCGCAGGTCAGCGCACTGGCGGTTGGCATGATGGCGATTCTGCTCCTGACGATTGTGAGGACCGATTTGCTCCAGGGCTGGCAGCAGACACTTCCACCGGATGCGCCGAACCGCTTCCTGATCAACATTCAGCCAGATCAGGTGCAGCCCGTGCGGCAGACGCTGGCCAAGGCTCAGCTCGATGACCTGACCTTTTATCCGATGGTGCGCGGCCGTCTGATCGAGCGCAACGACAAGGCCCTGCTGGTAGAGGACTTCGAGTCCCCGCGGGCACAGCGACTGCTGCAACGTGACTTCAATCTTTCGTACGCAGCTTCGCTGGAGAATAATGGACGGATCATTGCTGGTCGCGAGTTTGACCCCGAGGCATTCGAGGTTTCTATGGAGACCGACATCGCGACCGATCTTGGGCTTTCTCTTGGTGACGAGATCGTGTTCGAGATTGCCGGACAACCGGTCAAGGTGCGCATCACCAGCTTGCGCCAGGTGGACTGGGACTCAATGCGTCCCAACTTCTTTGCGGTGCTCACGCCTGCCGCGCTCGATCGTCAGCCGCAGACCTTCATTACCTCGTTTCACCTGCCGCTTGAGCAGGCCGCGCTGACACAGACGCTTGTCAGGACGTATCCTAATCTGACCGTATTTGACGTGGGCGCAGTCCTCTCGCAGTTGCAGTCAGTGCTTGACAGGGTGTCGGTTGCGATTCAGGGATTGTTCGTCTTTGCCATCCTGGCTGGCGCGGTGGTTCTGGCTGCTGCCCTGAGTTCAAGCCGCGACGAAAGGGTGCGCGAAGCTGCCCTGCTGCGCGCGATCGGTGCGACCAACCGCCAGCTGGCATCAGCCCAGCGTATCGAACTGCTCTTTATCGGCGCAATGGCAGGGCTGCTCGCGGCCACAGGTGCGACACTGGCTGCGTGGGCCTTGTCTGTCTGGGTGTTTGAGTTTGCGATGCAATGGTCGATCACACCCTGGGTACTTGGCCTGGCGGTCTGCATGCCGGGTGCCTGGCTGGCCGGGTCGATTGTGTTGCGGGGTGTGCTGCGCAGCCCACCCTTGTTGATTCTGCGAAACGAGGCCTAAGCACGCGGTCGCTTTGGAGGGTGCAGGATGGCTTGTCCAAAGTTGACAAGGACTTTTGTCTGCGGTCGCGTTTGTCGCTTTGTCATATGCTTGCCCGATGTTCGTCCGATGTTTTTAAAGAGGCCTGTTCTCGAGATGCAAGGAGATGAGTGACGTGCCGATTCCGGATCAGAAGCAGAACCAGACGCCTGTCGTACTGGCCAAAGGTACTTGTGCGATCAAGGGCTGGTCCGATGCCGTGAATACCACCTGGTTCGATCCGCAGCGATATGAGTTGCATGCCCACCCCGTAGCCGATGGTGGTCGCGGTAGTGCGTGGTACGTGGATGTGGCAGGCCAGCCAGGCGTGCTGCGACAGTATCGCCGGGGGGGATGATTGCGAAACTCAGTCGTGATCTTTACTGGTGGACAGGGCGAGATCAGACAAGAAGTTTCAGGGAGTTCGATATTCTTGCCGCGCTTGCAGAACGTTCCGGCCAGGGCCTGAACGTGCCCCGGCCGGTGGCTGCCATGGCGTGTCGCACGCATGGACTCTTCTATCGGGCGGCGTTGATCACGCAGCGGATTGCCCAGGCCGAGGCCTTCTGGAAATACGACGATGGGCTGATCTGGGAGCGTGCAGGCCAGATGATTGCGCGCTTGCACAGGGCAGGCGTCTGGCATGCTGACTTGAACGTGAACAATATTCTGATCGATCCCCATGAAAAAATCTGGCTGATTGACTTTGACAGGGCACGCACAGGCGTTACCGATCCGAAACGTCTGTATGGCAATCTGCAACGACTTGAACGTTCGGTTCGTAAAGTGTGCTCTGAACGCATCCACGATTGCTGGCCAATGTTGCTCTCAGGGTACGCTCGCGCGCCCGATTGATCTCGTAACAGCTTGTGCCGACCGGTCAGTGGTGGTCGCGGGCGGAAAATGGATTTAGAATTCGGGTCTTGATCCCGTTTTGCATGTCAGAGACGGGATTTTTATTTGCATGAATTTCGTTGCAGCCGCGTTTTGTCATGATTATTCGTGCGCTGTCGAAACTAAACTGGAAGCTCAGGGATTGATGTAGGCCGGAACCTGCGTTCTTCATTGATCCGAGAGCAAGTCCCTTGATCGAGGAGCCAGTGGATCGGGTTGTCGCAACGGCCTGATGCTCATTGGCGCAACGGTGTTGCAAGGGTCTGTTTCCTTCAATCTTTGTCACGGCGGCGTGACCATTCCATCGGAGGGCCTGGATGAAAGCGCGAGTTTTACTGACTTTGCTGGTAAGCAGTCTGGGTGTGGTGAGTACAGCCACTGCACAGAACAAGACGCTGAACGTTTATAACTGGGCTGAATACACTGCGCAAGACACGATTCCCGGTTTTGAGCGGGAAGCTGGCGTGAAGGTCCGTTACGACACTTACGACAGCAATGACACATTGCAGGCCAAACTGCTCACGGGCAATTCCGGCTATGACGTGGTTGTTCCGTCCACACATTACGCTGCAAGGCAGATTGAGGGTGGATTGTTTCAGAAGCTTGACAAGTCCAGGATTCCGAACTGGGAGAACCTGGATCCGGCGATCATGAAGCTGCTTGAGCCAGTGGATCCGGGCAATCAGTATCTGGTTCCCTGGGGCTATGGCACCAACGCGCTCGGATTCAACGTGACCAAAGCCAGGGAAATCATGGGCGAAGACGTCGATCTGGCTGACTGGTCTTTGCTGTTTGATCCAGAGAAAATCAAGAAGTTCGCCAGCTGCGGTGTGTCGGTTCTCGACGAGGCAGCCCAGGTGTTTCCTGCAGCCCTGCATTATCTTGGCAAGGATCCCAACAGTAGCAACCCGGATGATCTCAAGGCTGCGCTAGAGCTGATGAAGTCGATTCGCCCCTATATCCGGCAGTTCAGTTCATCGGGGTATATCGACGAGCTGGCCTCGGGTGATCTGTGCATGGTGTACGCGTTTTCCGGGGATGTCCTGATCGCGGCTGACCGGGCGCGTGAAGGCAAGCGTCCTTACGAAATCGATTACTTCCTGCCCGGCAACGGGGCACCTGCGTGGTTCGATACCATGGCCGTGCCCAAAGATGCAGCCAATCCTGAACTGGCATTTGATTTCATCAATTACTTGTCCAGGCCCGAGGTGTCGGCTGCGATTACCAACACCATGTTCTACCCGAACGCCAACAAGGCGGCAAGGGCGTTGGTCAAGCCTGAAGTGGCGAACAACGAGTCGATCTATCCGCCTGACGAAGTGGCCGAGAAGATCTTCGTGATTCAGGCGCAGCCGCTGAACGTGCAACGCCAGCAGTCCAGGATGTGGGCTGAGCTGAAGTCTGGTCGTTAATCCGGCCGCTGATCGGGTCATGACTGCCTGGCCGCCTGCCGGCGGCCAGAGTTTTATCATTCATCAACGTTCGCTTTTGAAGCTTTACTTCGAGATCTGTTTTGAGATCCGGTTTCATCGTTCAAATTTTCTGTCCGTTTTCGTTTAACGCGGGATGTCCCAATCGGGGTGTGAGCTGGCATGGCAACTTCAGTCGGTAATCTGACTTCTTTTTCTGGCGATGCGCACGATTTTGTTCGAATCGTCGACCTCACCAAAATCTACGGCGAGACAGTGGCCGTCCAGAGCGTGAACCTGACTGTTCAGCGTAATGAAATCTTTGCGCTACTGGGTAGCTCCGGTTGCGGCAAGTCGACCTTGCTGCGCATGCTGGCTGGATTTGAAACCGTCACATCTGGTCAGATCTTTCTCGATGGAGAGGACATCACCAGCCTCGCTCCCTATGAGCGGCCGGTTAACATGATGTTCCAGTCCTACGCACTGTTTCCGCACATGACAGTCGAAGCCAATGTCGCGTTTGGTCTGCGCCAGGAAGGTGTGGCGCGCAACGAGATACACGAGCGGGTGTACGAGGCGCTCGAGCTGGTGCAGATGTCGCCCTATGCCAGACGCAAGCCCCATCAACTTTCTGGTGGCCAGCAGCAGCGCGTCGCATTGGCGCGTAGTCTGGTCAAGCGTCCCAAGCTGCTGTTGCTCGACGAGCCGATGTCCGCCCTTGACAAGCAGATTCGTCATAACACCCAGATCGAGCTGGTCCGCATTCTGGACCAGCTGGGGGTGACGTGTTTCATGGTGACCCATGATCAGGAAGAGGCCATGACGATGGCCAGTCGTCTGGCGGTCATGACAGAAGGTCAGATCCGTCAGATCGGTTCACCGCAAGAGGTCTACGCCTTCCCGAATTCACGCTTTGTTGCCGCCTTCATCGGGTCGACCAATCTTTTTGAAGGTGAGATCACGGTCGACGAGTCTGACCACGTCATGATCGAAAGCGACGATCTGCCCAGAGCGTTCTATGTCGATCACGGTGTGAGCGAGCCGCTGGGCATGCAGGTTTCGGTTTCGTTGCGCCCGGAACAGGTACGGGTGAGCCGGCAGGCACCGGCCGGTGAATATAACTGGGGGCACGGTGTTGTGAATCACATGGCCTGGATGGGAAGCTATGCGCTTTACCAGATTCGGCTCGATTCGGGCAAGGTGGTCGAAGCCACCATGCCGTCACAGTTGCTGATGCAGGACGAGCCACCCGGACTGGATGAAGAAGTCTATGTCAGCTGGGGACGTGACAGCGTCACGGTTCTGTCATCATGAGTACCCGCCTGGCCCGTCTTCGTTCGGATGCGATCAGTATCGCACCGCCCTTTGTCTGGCTGGTGCTGTTTTTGCTGTTGCCGTTCATTCTGGTGCTCAAGATCAGCTTTGCCGATCTCAAGTTTGGTGTGCCCCCCTACACCTCGCTGACCGAATTGAAGGATGAGGCACTGAGCCTGACTCTGCATCTGCGCGGCTACCTGCTGCTGCTGAGTGACTCGCTGTACGTGTCGACCTACATCAACTCACTGCGGATGGCGGGGATCACGACGCTGGTCTGCATCCTGATCGGTTATCCGATGGCCTACTACATTGCACGGGCTCCCGAGCGGATTCGGCACGTGCTGCTGCTCGCAGTCATCCTGCCGTTCTGGACGTCGCTCCTGCTAAGGGTCTACGCCTGGGTCGGGATCCTGCGTTCTGACGGGTTGCTCAATTCACTGCTGATGAATCTTGGTGTGATCAGTTCGCCACTCGAGATCTACCGCACGGACCTGGCTGTCTATATCGGTCTCGTGTACGCCTATCTGCCGTTTTTTATCCTTCCACTGTATGCCACCCTCGTCAAAATGGATCTAAGACTGCTTGATGCTGCCTATGACCTGGGCGCGCGGCCATGGCGGGCGTTTCTGTCGGTCACACTACCGCTGTCGATGCCAGGCGTGATCTCGGGGGCGATGCTGGTTTTTATTCCGGCAGTCGGCGAGTATGTGATTCCGGAGATGCTCGGTGGAGCGGATACGCTGATGATGGGCAGGATCATGTGGAGCGAGTTTTTTACCAATGCTGACTGGCCGATTGCGTCTGCGATCACGATCGTGATGGTTTCACTGTTGTTGATTCCGCTGATCGTCTTCCAGGTCAATCAGGCGCATCGCTATCAATCTCAGGGGGGGCGGTGATGGCCAGGCGACTCGCACCGAACGCTCCTAGCAGGCTAGGCCAGTGGCTGGCGCTGGGGCTGGGTTTCCTGTTTCTGTACGTGCCTATTCTGAGTCTGATCGTGTTCTCTTTTAACGATTCGGCGATGATGACGACCTGGAGCGGATTTTCTTTGAGATGGTACAAGTCCCTGTTTCAGGATGCAGCACTGCTCAACGCGGCTTGGCTGTCCTTGCAGGTCGCGCTCATGACAGCAACGGCTGCCAGCGTGATCGGCGTCTGGGCCGGTTATGTGCTGGCCAGAAAGGGCAAGTTTCGCGGATTTTCTCTTTATGTCGGTCTGGTCAGTGCACCGTTGGTGATTCCCGAAGTCGTTCTGGGGATTTCGCTGTTGCTACTGTTTGTCGAGCTGGACAGCCTGTTCGGCTGGCCGGGCCAGCGTGGAATGTTCACCATCTGGGTCGGACATACGACATTTTGCATGGCGTTTGTCACCGTGATCGTGCAGTCGCGGATACGGGATCTGGATCGGTCGCTGGAAGAAGCGGCGCTCGATCTGGGTGCAACACCGGCGAAAGTGTTTTTCAAGATCACGCTGCCGTTGATCGCACCGGCGATTGTTTCAGGCTGGTTGCTTGCTTTCACGTTGTCGCTTGACGATGTGGTCATTGCGTCCTTCCTGTCAGGTCCGGGCTCGACCTTGCTGTCGCCCGAGATTTTCTCCAGGGTTCGTCTTGGACTCAAGCCTGAGGTCAACGCGCTTGCGACACTGTTTGTTGGCGCGGTGGCCATCGTCGTACTCATTGCCAGCGCGGTCCAGCGTCGCCAGAGGAGGTTTCAGTCGTGATGCATCTTTACGGTCTTAAAAACTGCAGTACCTGCAAGAAAGCCATCAACTGGCTCGACGGGCATGCCGTCGAATATGTTTTCACTGACTACCGGGAAGTGCCGCTAGCGGCGTCAGATCTCGTGCGCTACGCACAGCACCTGGGAGGATGGGAAAAGCTCGTCAACCGCGCCTCGCCAACCTGGCGCAAGCTCGACGCAGCAGAGCAGGCTGCTGTGTCTGATGAACAATGGACTTCACTGATTGCCCGAAATCCCACCTTGGTGCGCAGACCACTTACGGTCTATGCGGATGGTTCTGTTTCCACGGGTTTCAATGAAGCGCGCTTTGCCAAGAAGTTACAGGGTGAGTGATGCCTTGCGGTGCTTGTGGTGCCTGTGGTGAGCGGGTTGCAGGACTGGTTGGCGCAAGCCGGGTTTGGTGACCCGTCCATGCAAGGCACGACGCTGCTCTTGCTGATGCTCGGGCTCCTCATCACCCTGCTGGTTCTGGCGCTGGTGATGATTGGGCTTTTGTGGCGCGCACGCCGGCAGTCCGGCCTGGCCGAGGTCCTGACGGACGATCTGGTCCAGATATTGCAGGCGCAAGAGCGACTCGAGCAAGTCTGGAGGACGGAGCTTGGTCAGGGCAATGCACAGTTGCGCGCCGAGATACAGCAGAGTCAGCAGATATTTCGACAGGAGATTCTGCACGCCAACGAACAGTTTCGCTCGGCAGTGGCTCGTGACGCGACCATGGCCAGAACAGAGATCAACGAAGGCCTGGAGCGATTCGCCGGAGGATTTGCGCAACGTCTGGACTCACTGGTGCAGGCCAATGAGCGACGCATGCAGGATCTGCGCGATACGGTCGACAAGCGGTTGCAACTTCTGCAGCAGGACAATGCCCAGCGGCTCGACCAAATGCAGCGCACTGTGGACGAGAAGCTGCATGCCACGCTCGAACAGCGCTTGGGAGAGTCCTTCCGGCAGGTGTCAGACCGCCTGGAGGCCGTGCACAAAGGTCTGGGGGAGATGCAGGCTCTGGCGATCGGTGTGGGCGATCTGAAGCGGGTGTTGACCAATGTCAAGACCCGTGGAACCTGGGGTGAGGTGCAGTTGATGCGCCTGATCGAGGATGTGCTCACCCCTGATCAATATGCCACCAACGTCAAGACAGTCCCCGGCAGCGACGCCATGGTGGAAGTTGCCATTCGACTGCCCGGCAAGTCGCTGGATGACCAGCCTGTCTGGTTGCCGATTGATGCCAAGTTTCCCAAGGAAGAGTACGAGCGACTGCAGGACGCCCAGGATCGATCTGATAAACAAGCCGTTCAGATTGCAGCGACTGCGCTGGGGCGTGCGATCGAGGCACAGGCCCGTCTGATTGCACAGAAGTACCTTGCGCCACCCCACACAACGGACTTTGGTGTGATGTTTCTAGCCAGCGAAAGCCTGTACGCCGAAGCATTGCGCCTGCCAGGCTTACTCGATCGCCTGCAGTCCTTGCGCATCAACGTCGCAGGACCTGCCAACCTGGGTGCATTGCTCAGCAGCCTGCAGATGGGTTTCAAGACATTGGCGATCGAGCAGCGTTCTTCTGAGGTGTGGCAGACACTTCGGGCCGTCAAGACCGAGTTCGGGAAGTTTGGTCAGGCGCTTGCGGACGTACGCAAATCACTGGAGAGCGCATCGAACCGCATTGGTCAGACAGAGACGCGCACGCGAGTCATGTTGCGCACCCTCAAGCATGTCGAAGGCGGCGAGGAAATTGAAGATTCCGGGGTGGGAGAGTCAGATTCAGTTCTTAAGGCGGCTGCGCCTTCTGATGATTTCAGCCGAACACCAGACCGTCACTAGTCCGAAGAGGCACCCAGGGAGCTCACATCAGATACGCTGGTTTTTTTGAGATGCATTGTGGGCAAACGCACCTCTCGAACACCCTGTTGTGGATGATACGGCCTGACCCCAGAGGCGGTCCTCGATTTAGCCCTGATAGTCAGGGTTCGGGTTCAAGCGAGGTCCTTGTCGGTTCGTGCTCCAGGCAATCGTGAGGGATAATGATGGTTTGGCAGGCGGTCCTGGCAGGTTCCTTTGGACTTGTTCATTGACATGTTTCGAGTGGGCCGCATTCTTATCACATTCGTACTCATGATCCGGCTTAAGGTTTTTCAGCGTGTTTCCTGGGTGATTTCCGTCTGGTTGTCGCCGGTCAGACAATGGAATATCTGATGCCCGGATCGTCGAGATTTCAGGTTTGGCAAAGGCCGTTTAACCCATGACAATACCCACACAGCAGCAACTCAAACAAGCCGTCGCACAGGCGGCCATCGACTACATCCGCCCGCATCTTGTGCCCGGCTCGATCATTGGCGTGGGTACCGGTTCCACTGCCGATTGCTTCATCGACCTCCTGACGCCTTTTGCTGGACAGTTTGCGGGAGCAGTGGCCAGTTCGGAACGCACGGCACAAAGACTGATGCAGGGTGGCGTCAAAGTTTTCAATCTGAACGATGTGGAAACCATGCCGGTTTACGTCGACGGGGCAGATGAGATCAATCCTGCGTTGCAGATGATCAAAGGGGGTGGCGGTGCGCTGACTCGAGAAAAAATCGTAGCCTCAGTGGCCCGCGAGTTTGTCTGCATTGTGGACGCATCCAAGCAGGTTGACGTGCTCGGAGCGTTTGCGCTGCCGGTCGAAGTGCTGCCGATGGCCGTGGCGTCTGTGATGCGGTTTGCCCGTGGAATCGGAGGGAATCCCGCAGTCCGTGAAGGTTTTGTGACAGACAACGGCAATGTCATTGTCGACATTGCCGGGTTGTCGATCGCGGACCCTGCACAACTAGAATGCACATTGAACCAGTTGCCTGGCGTGGTGACAAACGGCATCTTTGCCCGGCACAGCGCTTCGGTTGCTCTCGTTGCCGATCCTCAGGGTGTCAGAAAGCTGATGGCCAGGACAGTCTGACGTTCAGATCGGGATGCTCGTGATGGTTCGAGACTCAACTGTCAAATTACTGTCATCAAATCTGCGTACACTCGCTGGATAATATTATCTTGCGGACCAGTCTGGTCCCGTTTTGTGCTGGATGAAAGCCATGGAACTGAACGATCATACCTACAAGCAGTTTGACATTGAACTTGATGAAATTCGCTCCGATTTCCTGCAAATGGGAGGGTGTGTTCAGAGCATGATCGCCGATGCCATGGAAGTGCTGGCAACAGGTGATGCAGAGTGCTTTGAACGGGTCAAGGAGAACGAGAAACAGGTCAACCAGCTGGAACTCGATATCGATGACCGCATCACGACCATGCTGGCCAGGCGCCAGCCCCTGGGATTTGATCTGCGACTGTTGCTGGCCGTAACCAAGATGCTCACGGACATGGAGCGTTGCGGTGATGAGGCTGAGCGGATTGCTGTGCTCGGACGCCGTATGCATGAAGATGCGCAGAAGTTCGTGCCGGAAATGGAACTGCAGCACGTTGCGACTGCGGTGCTGGGCATGCTGCATGATGTCATGGACAGCTTTGCGCGTCATGACTCGGTGCTCGCAGCCTCTGTGGTTCGTGGTGACAAGAAGGTTGATAAAGAGTGGAAGGCTGCGATGCGTGGTTTGATCACTTACATGATCGAGGATCCGAGAATGATTACAGGGTCAATTGACCTGATGTTGATGTCGCGTTCGCTGGGTCGGATCGGTGATCATTGCAAGAACATGGCTGAGCGCGTGATCTTTATGGTCCATGGCAAGGATGTGCGTCACCAGGGTGCCAAAGCCGCTGAACGCCTGGTCAAGAAGGCGACTCGGCATATCTCCGCAATGCAAGCGCCCACCAGCGCAGCCACCGAGTCGATCTCGACGCCGGACGCGACAACAGCCGCGGATGCGTCAACCCCTGATGTATCCCAGGAAGTCAAGCCAGAGAGTGGAAGTCAGTCCTGAGTGACTGGCCTCATCGGCAAGGAATGTCACTTTCGAGCGGAATTCCTTGCCGATGGACTGTCCCCCCGAATCGCAGCCTTTGAACGATGAATCGCCGTCTTTGATACGACATCTGGATAGCCACCGATCCGTTTCGGATTGGTGTGACTGCTCAATCGACCTGCTGTCTAGGTGGCCACGCCAGCTGGCGCACCGATTTATCGGCATGGTGAGCATTTGTAGTACATTTTTTTCTCACTCATGAGAACCAAGGGAGCAGGCAGCATGGGCAAACGAGCAGTGATCGCAGTTGATATCCAGAATGAGTATTTTCCGGGGGGCAAGCTCGAACTGGTTGGTATCAGTAAAGCAAGTGACAATGCAGCGCGGGTGCTCGATCATGCCCGACAAACAGGTGATCTGGTGATCCATGTGCGGCATGAGGCCCAGACTCCCGATGCTCCCGTGTTCACCCCAGGCTCAGATGGCGTCAAGATTCATTCTTGTGTTCAACCACTGAACGATGAAACCGTTATCGTCAAGAGCTATCCCAACTCGTTTCGCAACACCGCGTTGCAGGATATCCTGCAAAAGGAAGGTGTGACCGATGTCGTGCTTGTGGGGGCGATGAGCCACATGTGCATTGATGCCACTGCCCGCGCTTCGGCAGATCTGGGGTATCAGACAACCGTCGTTCATGATGCTTGCGCAACCCGGGATCTGGAGTTTAACGGTCAGACCGTACCTGCAGCGCAAGCCCACGCGACACTGATGGCCGCTCTGGCATTCGCATACGGCAAAGTTTTGTCTGCAGAGGAATATCTGGGTACAGTGCGTACTTGATCTGTACAAAGAGACGTTTGCCCGGACGGTTGTCTGCGTGTTAATCAGACTGCCGGTCCGGGGGCGGGCTGGTTACTTGCCTGGCTGGGTGCTCAGGCACTCGGGGGAACGAAGCCTTGTGCTTCAACGTCCCTGTCTTCAAACAAGAATTGTTCCATCTGCTCTTTCAAGTACTTGCGCGCCCTTGCATCGGCCAGGTTGAGCCGGTTCTCGTTGACCAGGCGCGTCTGAATATCGACCCATTGTTGCCAGGCTTCCCTGGATATGCTCTGCCAGATTCTGGTGCCAATCTCACCAGGATAGGGTGGGTAGTCGAGCCCCTCGGCCTCTTTTTTGAGTTTGATGCACTGGACCATTCTGCTCATGGCTAAACTTTCCTCTCGTATGGATTGTGTAAGACAGACTGAATTGTAGACTCCGACCCCAGTGCTTCCTGCAATGAACCCTTGCGCTACCAAGGAATGGTTCGGGGCCCGCGCCGACTTCTTGTTGCGATGGCAAGGTATTGTCCATACACAGTTTCTTGCTCACTCACTCAGCACATCGCGGGTGCTGCAAATCGGATCGTGCCTGATCAGAGACGCTTGAAAAAAACCAGACTGTTGCGCTGCCGGTTGTAGGCTGACTGCCTTTCTTTTGGCAGATCAGAGACGCCACCCTGTACAAACCCCCGTTTGATGAACCAGTGTGCCGTGCGTGTGGTCAGGACAAACAGTCGTTTTGCTCCCTGCGCTCTTGCTCTGGCTTCCATGTGACGCAGCAGCAGGTCGCCTTCTCCTGTACCTTGCCATTCCGGGTGCACGATCAGGCAGGCCATTTCGGCCATCTTGTCGGCCGGATAGTCGTTGAGCGTTGCGCATCCGAAAATCACGCCATCGTGTTCGAGTACGGAGAAGTTTTCGACTTCTCTTTCAATTGTTGCGCGGCCGCGAGGCACCAGTGTACCGTCTTGTTCCAGCGGTTCGATCAACCTGAGGATGGCGCCCACGTCATCAATTGTTGCGGATCGCAGATCATCAAGGGTGTCTTCCACCACCATGGTTCCCACACCATCGTGCGTGAAAATCTCCAGTAGCACGACGCCGTCCAGACTAAAGGGGACAACGTGTGCACGCGCCACGCCGCGCTTGACCGCACGCGAGGCGTGCTGCAAGTAAAAAGAGGTTGTTTCGTCAAGCTCACCCGAGGCAAGCAGTGCGTCGGCATCCAGACGAGCCAGTTCCGTATCTACATTTCCTTCGGAGTCCACCACGCCCGGCGTTTCGGTGATGAAAATCAGTTTCTCGGCTCTCAGTCCGACTGCGACACTGGTGGCAAGCTCTTCCATGGCCAGGCTGAACGCTTCACCAGTCGGCGAGAACCCAAGCGGAGAGAGCACGACAATGGAGCCGCGCTCGATCGCCGCTTTCATCGCGTCGGTGTCGATCTTGCGGACCTGTCCTGTGTGACGATAGTCCACACCATCGATCACCCCTAGCGGTTTCGCAGTGACAAAGTTGCCTGAGATGACGCGAATCTGGGCGTGCGACATGGGGGTATTGGGCAGCCCCTGACTAAAGGCCGCTTCAATGTCCAGACGGATCTCGCCTGCTGCTTCTTTTGCGCATTCCAGTGCCGCGGCATCTGTGGGCTGCAATCCACGGCCAAACTGCTGGGTGTAACCTTTGAGTCTGAGTTGCTCGTTGACCTGTGGGCGAGAACCATGCACCAGTACCAGGCGAATACCGAGCGCTGACAGCAGGGACAGGTCCTGAACCAGCGCATTGAGTGCATTGGCCTGGATCAACTCACCACCGAAAGCCACAACGAAAGTCTTGCCCCGGAACGCGTGGACGTAGGGCGCCACCTCCCTGAACCAGCGAACGAACTGAGGGGCCGAGTGTTCGGCTGCCTCGAGCGCCGATACTGTTTCGACGTCTGGTTCGGACGGTGTGTCCACACCGCTCGGGTTGGGTTCTGTGGTGTCGGTCATGAAGGAGGGACTCTGGATTAAAAGGGTAACCCTGGATTTTATAATGAGTTTGTAACAGCGGTTACTTCTTGTGCGGTCACGCACCCTGTTTTTGTCTGTCGGGTGGTGTTACGCCTGATGTTTTCAGTATTTTGCTCACACACATTTCGGTCGTTTCATTGGAATCTACACATCTGTCCCAGCCTGCAAGTGTTTCGCCCTCAAGGACGTTGCCTGACATCAAGTTTGCGGCTGACCTGCCCGTCAGTGCCAACCGCAAGGAAATTGAAGAGGCGATTGCGGCTCATCAGGTCATCATCGTCAGCGGCGAAACAGGTTCCGGTAAAACCACACAGTTACCGAAGATATGTCTAGCCATGGGAAGGGGGCTAGACAAGATGATCGCGCACACGCAGCCCAGACGACTGGCTGCGACGTCAGTGGCGCGCAGGATTGCACAGGAGCTTGATACCCCCCTCGGAGAATGGGTGGGCTACCAGATCCGGTTTCAGGAGCGTAGCCAGAAGACCACGGCGATCAAACTTATGACCGACGGAGTGCTGCTTGCCCAGACACAGCGTGATCCCTTGCTCAGGCGCTATGACACGATCATCATTGATGAGGCGCATGAGCGCAGTCTGAACATTGACTTCTTGCTGGGGTACTTGCGTCAGCTGCTTCCGAAGCGACCGGATCTGAAGGTCATCATCACCTCTGCCACGATCGATGCGAAGCGGTTCGCGGAGCACTTTGCGAGCCAGAATGGGACGCTGGCGCCAGTCATCGAAGTCACCGGACGTCTTTATCCGGTCGAGGTTCGCTATCGTCCGCTGTCGAGAGTGCGTGTGGATGGTGATTCAGCGACAGACTCGCAGTCAGGTGCCAGTGCAGACGGCCCAGGTCGAGGCGATTCCAGTGCGTATGATGCAGACGACGAGTCGCGAGAGTTAAGCGATGCGATTGTTGATGCCGTTGACGAGTGCGCCCGGCAAGGAGAGGGCGACATTCTGGTGTTCCTGCCGGGCGAGCGTGAAATCCGCGAAGCGGGCGAGGCACTGCGCAAGCATCACCCGCCCAGCACGCAGATTCTGCCGCTCTTTGCCAGACTGTCGCAGAACGAGCAAGAACAGATATTTCGTCCGACTACCAGTGCCCGCCGGGTTGTGCTTGCTACCAATGTGGCAGAGACCTCCTTGACGGTCCCTGGTATACGATTCGTGATTGACAGTGGTCTTGCCCGTATCAAGCGCTATTCCCTGCGACAAAAGGTCGAGCAACTCGGCGTGGAGCCGATCAGCCGTGCCGCAGCAAACCAGCGTGCAGGTCGGTGCGGGCGTCTCGGTCCAGGCATCTGTATCCGGTTATACGATGAGCAGACATTTCAGAGAAGGCGTGAGTTTTCCGAGCCTGAGATCCTTCGATCCTCTCTGGCGGGTGTCATTCTCAGGATGAAGTCGTTGCGGCTGGACGACATCGAGAGCTTTCCGTTTGTGGATACGCCATCAGGCAGAGCCATTGCCGATGGCTATCAGACTTTACAGGAACTCGGTGCTTTGCAGACCGATGATGGTCGGCATACGCGCAACCAGCTGACGGCGATCGGCAAGACGCTCGCCAAAATGCCACTCGATCCCAGAGTTGGACGTATGTTACTGGCTGCACGGGACCAGCAGTGCCTGCACGAGATGCTGATCATCGCCTCGGCGCTTGCCGTCCAGGACCCGAGAGAGCGCCCAACGCAGTCTCGTGAAGCGGCCCAGCAGGCGCATGCGCCGTTCAATGACAAGCAGTCCGAGTTTCTCGGGTGGATCAAACTGTGGAACTGGTATCACGAGCAAGTTGCTCACAAGGCCTCCCAGCGCAAGCTTGCGGCACAGATGCGCAAGCAGTTCCTGTCGGTTTCAAGGTTGCGAGAATGGCACGACGTACATGGACAGCTCGCTGCACTGGTCGGGGAGCAGGGCTGGCGGGTGAACCAGACCGAGGCGACCTATGAGCAGATCCATAGTGCCTTGCTCAGTGGCCTGCTTGGCAATATCGGTCTGAAGTCCGATGAGGCATCGGTTTACAGTGGCGTGCGGGATATCCGTTTCTGGATCCATCCCGGGTCGAATCTGGTTCGACGCGCCGGCAAGTGGGTGATCGCGGCCGAGCTGGTTCAGACCAGCAAGCTGTATGCCCGGTGTATTGCAAAGATCGAACCCGTCTGGATTGAGCGCGTCGCCGGACACTTGCTGCAGCGAAGCTGGGGAGATCCATCCTGGGATGCGCGCAGAGGGCAGGTTGTTGCCCATGAGCGCGCTTCACTGTATGGATTGCCTATCTACAGTGGACGCAGGGTGCATTATGGCAAGATCAATCCAGAGGCGTCCCGCGAAGTCTTTATCCGGGAGGCATTGGTACCGGGCGAGCTGGGGCTGGATTTTGAGTTCCTGGCACATAACCGCAAGCTAATCCGGCAGATCGAGCAGCTCGAGCACCGTAGCAGACGTCCCGACATTCTGGTCGATGACGAACTGATCGCGAAGTTCTACGATCGTCTGCTGCCGCAGGATATCTGTCAGACTGCAACGTTCAGGCACTGGTTCGGCCGTCTGCCCAAAGAAGACTCCCGCAAGTGGCTGCTCTCCCGGGATGATCTGATGCAGCACGAAGCCGCAGGCATCACCACCGATGTATTCCCCAAGTCGATTGACTGGCAAGGTACCCGGTTGCGTCTGGACTATCACTTCGAACCAGGTTCCCCAAAAGATGGTGTGACGCTGACAGTGCCGCTGATGCTGCTGAACCAGATTCAGTCTTCCCGCTGGGAGTGGCTGGTGCCGGGGATGCTCAAGGAGAAGGTCCAGTGGCTGGTGAAGTCGCTTCCGCAGCGCCTGCGCAAGCACTGCGTTCCGGTGCCCGACTACGCCGCGGCTTTTTATGATCGCTGGTTTGACCGGCTCGACGATCCGGGTATCAGTCTGATACAGGCCATCATTGACGATATGAATAGCCAGTTTCGTGTCAGGGTGCAGGCGTCAGAATTCCGGGCTGACACATTGCCTGCGCATCTGTTCATGATCTTCAAAGTTGTTGATCAGGACGGGCGGATGCTGCGTGCGGGACGGAATCTGTCACAGATCCGCTCCGAGCTCAGTGAGCAGGCGCAGCAGACGTTTCAGGAAATGGCGGCTGCAGGCGACGCCGTCCAGGCAAATTTGCCTGCTGAGCAGATCACTGACTGGGCATTTGGCGAGCTGCCTGAAATCATGGAAATCCGGCGTGGCCGCAACAGTGTGATTGGGTACCCGGCGCTGGTTGACGAGGGGAGTCACTGCCGGATCGATGTGTTTGATGATCCCCAGCAGGCGCAGCGAGTGCATCGCGACGGACTGATCCGTTTGCTCAGACTGTCACTCAAGGACCGAGTCAAGTATCTGGAGAAGAATATTCCGCAGGCCCTCAGGCTGGGCGTGCTGTACATGCCTCTGGGGACCTGGGAGTCGTTGCGGGACCAGATTGTTGATGTGGCGCTTGAGCGCAGTGCGTTCGGGCAAGGCGTGCCGGACAAACAGCAGGATTTTGAGCAGGCGTGTGCACACGCCAGGGAACGCGTTGGTCTGCTTGCCCAGGAGATCGCCCGTCTGGTACTTGAAATTCTGGAGTTGCTGGCATCGATTCACAAGAAATTACCCGCATTCAAACCATATGCACAGGCGCACCGGGATATCGAGTCTCAACTTGCACAACTGGTCGGCCCACGGTTTGTTCGCGAGACGCCTTATGACAATCTGATTCATCTGCCGCGGTATTTGCAGGCGGTGCTGGTGCGTCTGGACGGGATGCGAAACGACCCGCAGCGGGATCAGACCAAGATGGGTGAGATGGCGCCGTTGATTGCAAACTATCAACGTGCCCGGCAGGCGATGCAGTCCCAGGGCCATTCCCAGGACCCTGGGCTGGAATCGTTCGGATGGATGCTTCAGGAGTTACGGGTTGCACTGTTTGCACAGCGCCTGCGCACTCCTGCGCCCGTCTCGGTCAAGCGACTGCACAAAGCATGGGAGGCACTGCAGCGCTGATCAGCAAAAGTCGCCTGATCAATTACCCTGCACCCATTTGCCCCTCTCCTCAGAGCGCCCAAGCGCCAGGAGAAAGGGGTGGACCAGGGGCAGGCAAGAGCGCAAAAGGATGCGTGCAAACGATGCGGTCAAATCAGATTGCAAGGAATAGCAGAATGGCCAGGACGATCAGGGCAACTTTGGTTGCCTTGTAGAGCGGGCGGTTGGCTGCCTTGAAGGCTTTCCGCTTCTGGTCGATGACCCAGTGCCAGTGAGTCAGTCGGTTGATGAATCCGGTCTGATCCGAGTCGGCATTAGGGGAACTGGCTGCGGACATGAAAATCCGCCCGAACCAGTAGTTGACTTTTTCAGCCCAGCGCCAGATCAATGGTCTCTCGATGTCACAAAACAGGATGATGCGGTTGGTTTCAGACTTGTTGTACGCATCGTGCACGTAGGTCTCGTCAAAAATCACCCCTTCACCGTCATGCCAGACGTGGCGAATCCCGTCCACGTCGATGTAGCAACGGTCGTCGTTCGGCGTGGACAGCCCGAGGTGGTAGCGCAGCGAACCGGCATACGGATCACGGTGCGGATTGAGCTTGCCACCCGGGGGGAGCTCGGCAAACATGGCTGCCTTGACGCAAGGGATGCGGTTGAGCAACTCCACCGTTTTGGGGCACAGCTCCTCGGCCGAAGGATGCTTGGCGTCGTACCACTTGAGATAGAAGCGCTTCCAGCCGTACTTGAAAAACGAGTTGAATCCGATATCGTTGTGCTTGTCCGGTGCCTTGATTTCGGCTTGCAGCGCCAGCGCTTCATCACGAATGGTTTCCCAGTTGTCCTGCAGCAGTTGCAGCTCCGGGATGCGTGACAGCGGTACGTATGGCGTGGTGGGCACGCGAGAGGTGAGCACCATGAAGGCGTTGATCGGGGCGAGAATGATGGAGTGATCCAGCAACTGGCGTTTCAATGGAAGGCGGACGACGCCTCTGTAATGGGCAAACAGGATGGACCCGAGCCACGCAAACAATATCAGCCACTTCATAATCTCAATCCGACTCCTTGAGTACAATCTCCACTATGGCTGAAGATCTGCACTCCCCAACATTTGTACACCTGCGCGTGCACTCGGAATATTCCGTGGTGGACGGCATCGTGCGTATTCCCGAACTGGTTTCCAGAGCCCGAGAACTGGCTCAACCTGCCGTTGCACTGACCGATCTGGGCAATGTCTTCGGGTTGATCAAGTTCTACAAGGCAGCGCGGGGCGCCGGCTTGAAACCTATCGCAGGCAGTGATGTCTGGGTGACAAACGACAGCGATCGGGACAAGCCATTCCGTATTCTACTTCTGGTTGCCAGTCATGAAGGGTATCGCAGTCTGTGCGAGATATTGACACAGGCCTGGCTGAGCAATTCGCATGGTGGACGGGCCGAGGTCAGGCGCGAGTGGATCGAGCAGAGCGAGGGGTTGATTGTCCTGTCCGGAGCGCGCCTTGGCGACGTGGGCCAGAGCCTTCTGGCCGGAAACGCGGACGCGGCGCGCAAGCTGGCTCTTGCCTGGCGCGAATCGCTGGGTGACCGGTACTTTCTGGAGCTGCAGCGCACCGAGAACGATGAGGACTGGAGTTGCACGCAGGCTACGCTGGAACTGGCCGAATCCCTGGACGTACCCGTGGTGGCGACCCATCCGGTGCAGTTTCTCAAACCCGAGGATTACTACGCACACGAGGCGAGGGTTTGTATTTCGGAAGGAGAGATACTGACTAACCCGAAGCGCAATCGTCGTTTTACGGCCGATCAGTATTTCAAGAGCAGTCAGGAGATGGCTGAACTGTATGCCGATGTGCCGTCAGCTGTGCAGAACACGCTCGCCATCGCGATGCGTTGCAACCTGACTCTTACCCTCGGGCAACCCAGACTGCCAGAGTTTCCGACTCCACCGGGTCTGACGATCGATCAATATCTGGTGCAACTGTCTGAAGAGGGCCTCGCCAGGCGTCTGGAGCAGCTTTATCCCCATCCTGAAGAGCGGGTGGCACAAGCGCCCAAGTATCAGGAGCGACTGGAGTGGGAATGCAAGACCATCATCCAGATGGGATTCTCCGGCTACTTTCTGATCGTTCAGGATTTTATTAACTGGGGCAAGAGCAACGGTGTGCCAGTTGGACCTGGCCGGGGTTCAGGAGCGGGTTCGCTGGTTGCGTATTCGCTCGGCATCACCGATCTGGATCCGATTCGCTATGACTTGCTGTTTGAGCGGTTTCTGAATCCGGAACGGGTTTCGATGCCTGACTTCGATATCGACTTCTGTCAGGATAATCGTGAACGGGTCATTGAGTATGTGAAGCAGAAGTACGGGCGTGAGGCGGTGAGCCAGATTGCAACCTTTGGCACACTCGGGGCCAAGGCGGTGGTGCGCGATGCCGGTCGCGTGCTGGATATGCCCTACATGCTGTGTGACGGACTGTCCAAGCTGATTCCGTTCAACCCGGCCGACCCCTGGTCTCTGGAGCGCGCGCTCGAACACGAACCGACTTTCAAGGCCCGTTATGACAAGGAAGAAGAGGTTCGCGCGCTGATTGATCTGGCGCGCCCACTGGAGGGGCTGACTCGCAACATCGGCATGCACGCCGGAGGCGTGCTCATTGCACCCGGCAAACTGACCGATTTTTGTCCGTTGTACTGCCAGCCGGGTCAGGACGGCAGTGCAGTGTCCCAGTTCGACAAGGACGATGTGGAAGCGGCCGGCCTGGTCAAGTTCGACTTTCTGGGGCTGCGAAACCTGACCATTCTGGACTGGGCCGTGCGATACGTGCGCCGTTTCAACCCGGGGATGGCCGAGTTCGACATCATGTCTCTGACGCTGGATGATCCGCAGGTGTACCGGCTGCTGTCCGAAGGCAACACCACGGCCGTGTTCCAGCTGGAATCGCGGGGGATGAAGGAGCTTTTGAAGAACCTTCGGCCCACCACCTTCGAAGATGTGATTGCTGTGCTCGCGCTCTTTCGCCCGGGGCCGCTGGAGTCGGGCATGGTGCTCGACTTTGTGGCACGTAAGCATGGCAAGGCCACTGTCGATTATTTCCATCCTGATCTCGAGTCAACACTACGCAGCACCTATGGCGTTATTGTTTATCAGGAACAGGTGATGCTGATCTCCCAGATCATCGGGGGATACTCTCTTGGTAGCGCTGACTTGCTGCGCCGGGCGATGGGCAAGAAGAAGCCCGAAGAGATGGCCAAACAGCGCGAACTGTTCGAGGAAGGGGCCAGGAAAAAGGGACACGATCCGCAACTGGCGGTCAAGCTGTTCGATCTCATGGAAAAGTTTGCGGGGTATGGCTTTAACAAGTCGCACTCCGCGGCCTACGCGCTGATCGCCTATCACACCGCCTGGCTCAAGGCGCATCATCCAGCCGAGTTTCTGGCGGCAACCCTGTCGTCCGATATGGATGACACCGATAAGGTGCAGGCCTTCTGGCGCGATTGCCAGGCCAATAACGTGCTGGTTCTGCCACCGGATATCAATGCATCGGGCTACCGTTTCGAGCCGGTTCATGATGAAGTCAGTGCGAAGGGCAGACCGCCGCGCACGATTCGCTACGGTCTGGGGGCGATCAAAGGGGTCGGGCAGGCCGCCATTGAAGACATGGTGGCTGAGCGGGATCGCCAGGGACCGTATCAGTCATTGTTCGATTTCTGCCGACGAATCAACCGGCAAGTGGTCAACCGTCGTAGTGTCGAGGCCATGATTCGTGCAGGTGCGTTCGATTCGGTTGAACCGAACCGCGCAGCGCTACTTGCCTCATTGCCAATGGCCATGGAAGCGGCTGAGCAGATGGCAAGAACCGCTGCGCAGGCGTCGCTTTTCGGGGACGACACCGATGAACTGGTCGCGGTTGAACTCGCAAGCGTTGCGCCGTGGGATCTGCGTGAGAAGCTCTCCCAGGAAAAGACAGCGCTGGGATTTTTCTTCAGCGGGCATTTATTCGATTTCTGGAAAGAAGAGGTGCGTCGCGTGGTTCCGCGCCCTCTGAGCCAGGTGATGCCTTCAAAAGAGATCCAGTGGCTTGCGGGCACCATTGCTGGACTCAGAACGCAGATGACGCGTCGCGGAAAAATGCTGATTGCGACCATCGATGATGGGACGGCCCAGATCGAAATTACGTTGTATAACGAGCTTTATGAGGCCAATCGCAGCTGGCTGCGTGAGGACACGCTGCTGATCCTGACCGGGAAAGTATCCAACGACGATTACTCAGGTGGCATGCGAGTCAACGTGGAAGATCTTTACAGTCTTCAGGCAATGCGTCAGGCGCGGGCGAGGGCATTGAGTATCCGGTTCAACGGCAATGCAGATGCAACCAGGCTCGCGCAGGTGCTTGAGCCTTATCGACTTGCGCCGGAGTTTGACGGGACTCCCGTCGAAGTGTTTTACGAATCTGATGTGGCAAGCTGCATGCTCAAGCTTGGAGATGACTGGCGCGTGAGCCTGCCAGACGAATTGATGAAACAACTGGCGCAGTGGGTGGATGCGAGCTCGATACAGATCCGTTATTGAAAAGGTCAGACGCGCGCGCGACACCTTCAGAAGCCGGGTGACCCGCGGGTTGCTTGACCGGCCTCCTCAAATGCACGACAACCTTGTAGATCAGGTTGTGTTTGTGCGCTGGGACGGCAAGCTAGGTGACAGTATTGTGCTGTCCTGGATTTATCGGGAGATCAGACGCGCGCGGCCAGAACTCAAAGTCACTGTGCTGACCCACGTGGCACTCGCAAAAATGCACAGAGAAGATTTTGGGGTTGAGGATGTCATCATCAGCTCCAAGCGTCCAGGGTTTCTGGAGGTCTTGCGTCTGTCGCGCAAGATTCGACACGCTCGTTATGTTGTGCACCTGACCGAGCAGTTCAAACCCAGAGATTTCTGGTTCATCCGCTGCGTCGCACCTGGTGAAGTGGTCGGGCTCGATGACTCGGTCCAGTCCGTCAGCTTCAAACTCGGCAAGCGCGTGCAAGCCGAACACGTCAGCCGCAAACTGTTGCCCTGGTTCAAATCGATTGGCATCACACCTGAGAACATGCAGTACGTGATTCCTTTCAATGCTGACATTCAGACGCAAGTGAAGCAGAGCTGGCCGGCTGGTGCGGTGACCGGATTTTGTCCGCTTGGAGCCGGTTGGGATCGACGAATGTCAGACGAGTTCGCGAAAAAGTTGATCCGCATCATTCGTCAGGTAAGTGGTCATTCAGTCGTTTTGCTGGTCGCAGCCGCCGAACGTAGCCGCATGCGTAAGTTACTCGACGATCTTGCGGATGACAAAGTCTACCTGCCTGAGTCTGGCGATGGTGTCGACTTTCTGTTTGCGCGCATACGCCAGAGCGACTTCATCGTGACGGTGGATACTGCTACCGTTCACATAGCCAGTGGGTTGTCAAAGCCACAGATCTGTCTTTACAACCCGGATACGCCCACTGTTCTGAAATATCGGGAGTGGAATCCGAACTCGAGCAAGGCGATCACTTTGTTTGCGCCGACAGTCAAACCGCAGCATATTGATGCCGTCAGACTGGAGGCGTTCACTGAGGCATACATTCAACTGGTTTCTTCGGGTTCCGATTGATGTTCACACGGGCCGTCACTGTGTTTGGCGGACTGATCGGCCTGAAGACAGGTGCTGAACCATCCCCTGGCTAAAGCCAGGGGGTTCTGAAGGCGTGCGTGCGAGCCGGGACGGACTGTGCCCGTCTTGCATGGCATGCTTTGCCAGGAAGGCGCTATAGCAATCCCGCTGCATGAACCAGCGACGCTGTCCGCTTTCGATGCGCCAAATCAGGCGGCAGTACCTGGTGCTCGACTTCATGGCTTCGTGCCGGTAAGAGTCCTGCTGTATTAAAGGCAGTTATTTCCCTGCCTTGACCTGTGATCTGATGCGGTTGATGCCGACCCTGCCGACAGTGTCATGAAGAACACAAGAAAGAAGGGCGCGAAGTGCAGCATGATGTCATAGAACATGCCGACAATCAGAAAGTTCACCATCAGTAGCAGGCAAGCAAGAGGCCGCCTGTCAGCAGATGTCGCCTGTCTTGTACAGTGAACGCAAAAGCTGATCAGAAAGGCCAGTGCCAGGGCCGTCCAGATGATTCCCATCTTGGCGGTGGTGTCGAGATACATGTTGTGGAGATCATTGCCGGGGTAGTTGAACTGGCGCAAGTAGTCTTTTTGCTGGTCGCTCAGTGCCTCTGTTCGTTCGAAAAATGCACGAACTTCATGAATGTGATTCTCAGGGCCAGACCCAAATACAAAGGTGATCGGGCTGTTCTCGAGTTTCTCCTGGTCATGGGCGAGTGCTAGTTGCCAAAGATTGATCCGGACCCAGTTGGAATCATTGGTTCTGACTTCAAAGATCGACACTACCCTGGTCTCAAACGCATCAAAGGGACCTGGAAGTATCTGCCTGGCCGGCCAGTACAGAGCGATCAGTGCGATTGCAAGCCAAATCAGGGCTTTACGATGAGTCAGCAGCAAGAAGAGTCCAATCCCTCCGAACGCACCAATCCATGGGCCTCGGCTCGAACTCATGATCAGCATCAACACTGCCAGCAGGAGGTTTGCCACGAAAAAGATCTGCCAGCCGCGTGATTGTCGGTGAAAGGCAAATGGTGTGAGAAATGACACCAGGAAACCGGTGATCACACCCCAGACGTCGACCGTCCATGTGCCGTTGACGCCAGCGCCATGCCACGGCCAGTCAATTACGCTGAAAGTCAGAATGCTCGCAATCCAGAATCCGATGAAGAGTCCGATCAGTCCTGCCTGGCGGTTTCGTTGCTGTGTGAACGCAACCAGCAGAGGTGGAACGAGCAGCATGAACATTGCCTTGCGTGCGTACAAAGAGACGTCCTCGTACAGTCCCGGGTAGATCCAGGTTGCTATCAGCCCGAAGACAAACAGGCTAACCGATGCCCAGCCAAGCCAGTTTCCAAAAATGGCATCCCGATAGTCTCGATCGGTCAAGAGCCTGGTCAATGCGTAAAACAGGATTGATCCGCTTGCAACATAGATGCCGGGTTTCCAGACGCAGATCGAGAGTCCGAAAAGAAACAGCAAAAAAGCCTCAATGGAGTAATTCAGGTCCTGACGGGTCATAACGGTGTCTGCAAAATTAAGTCTGCGGCTTGAAACAACAGGCCGGTGTCTGGCGCTCAGGGATTGTTTAAAACTTCACACAGTGTGGGATGTTCCAACCCGTTCACCTCTGAGGCAGTCTGGTCAGAAGCCGGTCCTCAGGCGAGCGGGTTATCTACGGGTTATGAGTGGATTATGAGTGGGTTATGAGTGGGTTATGAGTGGGTTATGGAATGAGCCAGGAAAACAGCGCATCCTGCAACGCAACATGATCAGGACACCAAACTGTCTGACTCGGCCTGGGTTTTATGATTCCGGGTGGTCTTTATCCAGATGGATCCTATATTAACGCCCTGATCCAGTACAAGATCAGGCCAGCGTATTCCTTGATAATGGTCTGACTCGCAAGCAGTGTATGAAGATCTGGCGCAAAAATGGACTTGTTCCGATCAGCAGGCCAGATGATCTGTGGAGGCAATGGGGCAGCGGTGATCTCCATCGGACGGCCGGCAAATGCAGACATGGCTCGAGGCATGTGCAGGGCTGATGTCACGAGCAAGATTCGCTGACGTTCGAGGCTGCGCAGCGTCTCGTCCGTGAGTCTGGCGTTCTCGAGCGTGTTCTGGCTTCGGGTTTCCTGAACAATGGCTTCAGGTGGAATACCCATCGATTGAAGTGATCGAGCCATGTTGGCAGTGTCGCTGATCGGGCCTTCGAGCGCCCCGCCTGAGAGCAGAATCAAGTCAGACCGGCCTGCCTGGTAAAGCAGGGCAGCCATGGACTCCCGGCTTACGACCTTGTTGCGATCGTACTCTTCAAACCAGTTATGACGGTTTCCCTGGATGTGGCCGCCTAGTACGACAATCGCGTCGGCCTGCGAATAGGCATCCGGTTCGAGACGCTCATATCGTTTCTCCAGATAACCGCCCGCCATGACGGTCGTGATGGGCAAAGACCAGAGCAGAACCCAGAGCATGCCGCCAATCAAAAAGCAGACAGCTGTTCTGCGCCAGCGAAGCAGCCAAAGTCCCGCACTGATGATCGCCATCAGAATCAGGACGTTGGGCGCAAACAGAAGGCTGTACACAACGGTTGTCGACATGTGCGTAGTTTAATTCCCGATCGATGAGCAAGGCGATTGTTCATCGTTCTGTGGTCGATGCGGTATGCCGGGTTGTATGCCAAGTTGTTCAGCACAGGCATCAAGGACAGCATCGACTGACGGCCAGTCGTCCATGGCTCCCAGACAGATCGCTTTGTCTGACCAGGGGCCTGTCAAAGCAGGGTCAGTCACACCGAACAAAGTGATCTGGGATGCACCCGTGAGGGCTGCGATATGAGAGACCCCTGAGTCGTTGCAGATGACGATCGAAGCCACGCGCGTGAGTTGCGCAAACGCGTCAAGCGGTAATGCCTCGAGCAGCATGGCGCGAGGTGCGGCCTTGCGGGCTTGATCCTGTTCATGAGCGGGAGGGCACGTGATGACTGCATAGCCTCTGGCAATGAGTGCGTCGGTCAGCTGCGCAAAGCCCGGCCAGACTTTGCGCTTGCCCTGATGGAGTCCTGTCGCGGTTGGAGCGATCAGAACAATGGGACGCTGATTCAGATCGTGCGAGGTCAGGCACTCCTGCACCCGTTGGATGGCCTGCGTCGGTGGGGTGTAATAGTAAGCCGGTGGCTTGTCAGGGAAAGGCGAGGGAATCGGCAGCCTCCATTCTTTTGCTGCAATGCGTGCCAGACGATACCAGCGCAAGACTGCGTGTTGTTTGGAGTCGGACTTGTTCACTGGCCATCTGAGTAGCAGGCTGCGTCCGTCGTCACGGTGCCCCAGACACGGTATGCCGGCCAGCCGGAATGTCAGTGCGCTTGTGAGCGAGTCGGGAAACAGTAATCCGGACAGCTTCTCATGGCGACCAGTCATTGCACGCCGGTGGGCGAGCGATTGACGGATCGTCCGGGCATCCGGGATGATCGAACCTGTCAGCGCGATGAATTCGCTTTGCGGGTCTTCTCCGATGAGCGAGTCAATGAAAGCCTTGGCAAACGGTTTGCCACAGATCACAAGTGGACAGCCAGATGTAGAAAGCCAGGCCAGGCAAGGCATCACCATGCAGACATCGCCCACCCAGTTTGGCAGGCGGACAACGATTGTGGGGAGGGAAGTGGTCTTCGATAACATGACGCGCAGAATACGCGATCTTACGCATTCCGTGTAGCGGCTATCGGTTCATTGGCGGGCGCGTGGAACAACTCGCTACAATCACGGGAGTTTTTCCAAGAGTGTCCTTTGGTGAATCAAGTCGTCCGACGGTCGAGGCGACATCCAACAATAAAGGGTAGAGTGATTTGAAGCAGTCAAAGCGGGATTCGGCTCCGGAACACCCTCTGAAGAATGTCGTCTGGGGGCGTATTTACGAGAGGGTGGGTCAGTACTGGAAGGCCCTTGCAGTTGCCATTTTCTTCATGGCACTGGCCGCCGCGACGCAGCCCACGCTGGCGCTCGCGATGAAGCCGCTTCTGGATGAGGGCATCACCGGGGCCAAGCCGGACTACGTCTGGCAGGTGCCTCTTGCCATCATCGTGCTGATTTTTTTCAGGGGAGTGTGCACGTTTTTCAGTGACTATCTCCTGGCCTGGGTGGCCAACAATGTGCTGCTCAAGTTGCGCGCCGACATGTTCACCCGCCTGCTTGCGATGCCCGACTCTGAATACAAGAAGGGTGATAGCGGCCGCTTGCTAAACAGATTTACGGTGGATGCGCAGAACATTGCATTCGCCGCGAACAGCGTGATGACAGTCCTTGTGCGCGAATCGCTGGTGGTGCTGTCTCTGCTCGGTGTTCTCTTTTACATGTCATGGCAGCTTGCACTGATTATCCTGGTGATCATGCCTGCTTCTGTATTTGTGTCGCGAATTTTCATGAAACGTCTGCGCCGCATCAATCGCGAAACGATTGCCACGAATGCCCAGATGACCGAAGTGGTCAATGAGGGTATTTCCGGGCAGCGTGTCATCAAGCTGTTTGATGGATATGGCTACGAGAATGAAAGATTCCAGTATGTGAACGGGCGACAGCGCCGTCACCAGATGCGTGCGGCCATTGCGGACGCAGCATTGAGACCGATTGCGCAGATGATCATCGCGTTTGCTGTCGCGATCACGATCGGCGTTGCCTTGCACGAGGCTGATTCAGGTGTGCTTACGGTCGGGAGTTTTGCGGCTTTCATGGCTGCCTTGGCCCAGATTTTTGATCCGGTCAGACGGTTGACCAATGTGGTTGGGCACATGCAGAAGATGCTGGCTTCTGCGGAAAGTGTGTTTGACCTGGTTGACCATGCGGGCGAAGACCATGACAGGGGCAAGCAGTTTGCAGGAAAGGTGAAAGGAAAGATCGAGTTTGATCAAGTCAGCCACCGGTTTACTGATGCTGAGCGCGACACGCTCTCGAACATATCGCTCACAGTGGAGCCCGGGCAGGTGCTCGCCTTGGTTGGGCGATCAGGCAGTGGCAAGACGACCCTGGTCAACATGCTTCCGAGATTTGTCGATCCTGGTCAGGGGCAGATCCGGATTGATGGGCAGGACATCGCTGAGGTTTCGTTGCGCAACCTGCGCTCACAATTGTCTCTGGTCAGTCAGGATGTCGTGCTTTTTAACGGAACGATTGCAGCGAACGTGGGCTACGGCACTTTGGGTAATGCGAGTGAGCAGCAGATCCGCGACGCACTCGCCGCTGCCAATCTGTTGTCATTTGTCGAGTCTCTTCCCAACGGCCTTTACACAGAGGTCGGAGAGAACGCGACCCGGCTCTCCGGTGGGCAACGACAGCGACTTGCGATTGCGCGTGCATTGATCAAGGATGCGCCTATCCTGATCCTTGATGAGGCGACTTCAGCCCTGGATAACGAATCAGAGCGTCAGGTTCAGGCTTCGCTCGAAACATTGATGAAAGGACGCACCACGCTGGTGATCGCTCATCGGCTTTCAACCGTCCAGAATGCCCACCGAATTGTCGTGCTTGATGACGGAGAAATTCTGGAAACGGGATCTCACAGCGAATTGTTAGAAAAGGACGGCGCTTACGCTGCGCTTTACAAAATGCAGTTCCGGAAGTGATGTCATCGAGCACTTTCATCAGTGCGCGCCGTGGCATTGGCGGTGCGCACTGAGTGACCTGCCAAGACAAAGTACAGGACCTTTCAGACAAAGCGATCCGCCTGGAAGGTGGGTTTCAAGCGACGTACTTTTGAGATCGGGCTTGAGTAATTTCCTCAGATCAGAACCAGGTCGTACTGCTCCTGCGTGCATTCACTTGAAACCTCAAGCGAAATGGGCTTGCCAATAAAGTCACCTAGCATGGCCAGGTGCTGACTTTCCTCTTCAAGAAACAGGTCCACGATCGGCTGCGAGGCCAGAATCCGAAACTCTTTCGGGTTGAACTGACGGGCCTCTCTCAGGATCTCTCGCAAGATTTCGTAGCACACACTTCTCGCGGTGAGAATTTTTCCTCTGCTATCGCACGTGGGGCAAGGTTCGCACAGCTGATTGACTAATGCATCGCGTGTGCGCTTGCGAGTCATCTCCACCAGACCTAGCTGGCTGAAGTGACTGACTGTGGTCCGGGTTCTGTCCTCAGCAACGCTACGCTTCAATGCTTCGAGTACTGCCTGGCGGTGTTCCTCATCTGCCATGTCAATGAAGTCCACGACGATGATCCCGCCCAGATTCCTGAGTCGTAGCTGTCTTGCGATGGCCTGCGCTGCTTCGAGATTGTTTCTGAAAATCGTGTCATCGAAATTCCTGCCGCCGACAAACCCGCCGGTATTGACGTCAATGGTTGTCAGCGCTTCTGTCTGGTCGATGATGAGGTAACCACCAGACTTGAGTGCAACTCTTCTTGATAGCGCCCGCTTGATCTCTTCCTCGACATTTGCGGTATCGAAAAGTGCACGTTCACCAGAAAAGTGCTTGATCCGCTCCGTGACGGTGGGACTATAGATCTGCGACCACTGGCGCATGTTTAATGATTCCGCGCGGGAATCTACCAGGATCTGATGTGTGCGAGGCCCGACCATGTCACGCAGTACGCGTTGAGATAGCGTCAAGTCCTGGTAGAGCACACTGGGCGCGGGGGATGTCTTGGCCGCAGATTGAATGTTGCGCCATAAGTGAAGCAGATACTCAATGTCTGCGCAGATCGCTTCTCGTGGTGCATCCTCGGCCTGGGTCCGAACGATAAAGCCACCCGTGGCGTCTTCCGGCATCAGTTCCTGCACCATTTCGCGCAGTCTCTGTCTGTCCGCTTCACCCCCGATGCGTTGAGAGACGCCGATGTGTGGATCGTGTGGCAAATAGACAAGTAGTCGTCCCGCCAGGCTGATCTGGGTAGAGAGTCGGGCGCCTTTGGTGCCCAGAGGGTCCTTGATCACCTGAACCATGACTGTCTGTCCCTCGAAAAGAAGCTTCTCAATGGGGGTGATGGCTTGGCCGGAGTTGCGTTCGAATCTGTTTTCTCGAACGTCCGCAATATGAATGAATGCGGCCCGCTCTAGTCCGATCTCTATAAACGCGCTTTGCATTCCAGGAAGGACACGCACGACCTTGCCAAGCCGGATGCTCCCGACCTGGCCGCGCTGTATCGTACGTTCAAGGTGCAATTCCTGAACCTCTCCCTGGGCGACAAGTGCGACTCGCGTCTCAAAAGGTGTCACGTTGATGAGAATGTCTTCAGTCAGGCCAGATTCCATGTTGTTGTGCTGCAGATATGTTGATGTCATCCGAGAGTCTACGGGAGTTGCAGGGCTTGTGCCGACACACGCTGGCGAAAAGACAGAAAAATCCGAAAAAATTGTGTGTCTTCGAATTATTTTAAATAATTATTGTTTTTCAAATGGTTAGTTGAAAATTTTGGTTCAGTTTCAGCGTATCTCGTCCAGATAAGTGGTCATTTACAGGTGTTTTTGCGAAGACGGGTTTGACAGCGTAAAAAATGCGATGCATAATCTCGCTTCTTTGCTGAACGAACAAACGAACGGACAGCGGGAAGTGCGAGGCGGCGGTGCTGTAAAAGCGCCGAACGCGGTCAGAAAAAGCAGTAACTTCTGGCAAATCGCAGTAAGTTGCAGGATCTTCCGGAGTGTGTTATAATTCTGGAATCGACAGGAAGTCGAGACGCTCTTTAACAATTGAACAACCGATAAGTGTGGGCAGCTGATATCGCTGACGACCTTTGAAGTGTTGGCTGGTGCTGCGCAAGTGGTGCCGGGCGATGCTGGAGTCATCAAGCAATAGAAGTGTGCTCACATTGAAGCAAGGTAAGGAAGTCTGGAGCTTTAGGGCTTTAGGCACCTTGTCAAGCTTTTGAGTACAAGCGCCGTACGGGCAGAGCGATCTGTCAGTATGGAGTAATACAGAGATTAAACTGAAGAGTTTGATCCTGGCTCAGATTGAACGCTAGCGGGATGCTTTACACATGCAAGTCGAACGGCAGCGCGGACTTCGGTCTGGCGGCGAGTGGCGAACGGGTGAGTAATGTATCGGAACGTACCCAGTAGCGGGGGATAACTACTCGAAAGAGTGGCTAATACCGCATACGCCCTACGGGGGAAAGGGGGGGATCGCAAGACCTCTCACTATTGGAGCGGCCGATATCGGATTAGCTAGTTGGTGGGGTAAAGGCCTACCAAGGCAACGATCCGTAGCTGGTTTGAGAGGACGACCAGCCACACTGGGACTGAGACACGGCCCAGACTCCTACGGGAGGCAGCAGTGGGGAATTTTGGACAATGGGGGCAACCCTGATCCAGCCATCCCGCGTGTGCGACGAAGGCCTTCGGGTTGTAAAGCACTTTTGGCAGGAAAGAAATCGCCCGGGCTAACACTCCGGGTGGATGACGGTACCTGCAGAATAAGCACCGGCTAACTACGTGCCAGCAGCCGCGGTAATACGTAGGGTGCAAGCGTTAATCGGAATTACTGGGCGTAAAGCGTGCGCAGGCGGTTCGGAAAGAAAGATGTGAAATCCCAGGGCTTAACCTTGGAACTGCATTTTTAACTACCGGGCTAGAGTGCGTCAGAGGGGGGTGGAATTCCGCGTGTAGCAGTGAAATGCGTAGATATGCGGAGGAACACCGATGGCGAAGGCAGCCCCCTGGGATGACACTGACGCTCATGCACGAAAGCGTGGGGAGCAAACAGGATTAGATACCCTGGTAGTCCACGCCCTAAACGATGTCAACTAGCTGTTGGGGCCTTCGGGCCTTGGTAGCGCAGCTAACGCGTGAAGTTGACCGCCTGGGGAGTACGGTCGCAAGATTAAAACTCAAAGGAATTGACGGGGACCCGCACAAGCGGTGGATGATGTGGATTAATTCGATGCAACGCGAAAAACCTTACCTACCCTTGACATGTCTGGAATCCCGAAGAGATTTGGGAGTGCTCGCAAGAGAACCGGAACACAGGTGCTGCATGGCTGTCGTCAGCTCGTGTCGTGAGATGTTGGGTTAAGTCCCGCAACGAGCGCAACCCTTGTCATTAGTTGCTACGAAAGGGCACTCTAATGAGACTGCCGGTGACAAACCGGAGGAAGGTGGGGATGACGTCAAGTCCTCATGGCCCTTATGGGTAGGGCTTCACACGTCATACAATGGTCGGGACAGAGGGTTGCCAACCCGCGAGGGGGAGCTAATCCCAGAAACCCGATCGTAGTCCGGATTGCAGTCTGCAACTCGACTGCATGAAGTCGGAATCGCTAGTAATCGCGGATCAGAATGTCGCGGTGAATACGTTCCCGGGTCTTGTACACACCGCCCGTCACACCATGGGAGTGGGTTTCACCAGAAGTAGTTAGCCTAACCGCAAGGAGGGCGATTACCACGGTGGGATTCATGACTGGGGTGAAGTCGTAACAAGGTAGCCGTATCGGAAGGTGCGGCTGGATCACCTCCTTTAAGAGAAAGGCTCTGGTGTTGGACTGGATGTAGGTTCAGTGCAGTGCGCCAGGGGGAGTTGGCAAGTTAGCTGTTCACACTTATCGGTTGTTCGGATGTTCAAAGGGTTAAGAGATGCTGGGTCGGTTGGGTCTGTAGCTCAGTCGGTTAGAGCACCGTCTTGATAAGGCGGGGGTCGTTGGTTCGAATCCAACCAGACCCACCAAGATCGGGTACTGGGGGATTAGCTCAGCTGGGAGAGCACCTGCTTTGCAAGCAGGGGGTCGTCGGTTCGATCCCGTCATCCTCCACCAACACCAGTGTGTAGAGCTGAGGTGTTTTAGGCAAGTGTGCTATAGTGGCGGGCTTGGCTAGAGATTTCATCTCTGCGTACTGTGCAGAGGGCTGTTGTAGTGCGGCAAGTCAGGCGAGAGTCGGGTTTGCGGTGAAGCGGCAGCACTTTGCGTAGTCGAGAGACTTAACACTTTGTTCTTTAACAATCAGGAAGAAGCACAACGAGAAAATAGTATTTGCGTGGTGCATTGTCAAGCGGGCCGGCCTTACAGGAGGCGGGCGAGTTTGAGGGTGTGCGCAGTGACGTGAATACGGGTTGTGATTGCATTAGTAGTAATTTGTTCTTACTCGAGACCGATCGGGTCGTGTGTGTTGCAAGACGCAGATGACAGGATTGGAGCCTTGAAAGGAAGAACGGCACACAAACGCGAAAACTCAGCAAAGCAAGTAAAGCCTATAGCCTGCAAGGTTATAGGATCAAGTGACTAAGTGCATGTGGTGGATGCCTTGGCGATCACAGGCGAAGAAGGACGTGGCAGCCTGCGAAAAGCTGCGGGGAGCTGGCAAACAAGCTTTGATCCGCAGATATCCGAATGGGGAAACCCACCTTCTGTAAGGGAGGTACTCCTGGCTGAATACATAGGCCAGCGAGGGCGAACCGGGTGAACTGAAACATCTAAGTAACCCGAGGAAAAGAAATCAACCGAGATTCCGAAAGTAGTGGCGAACGAAATCGGATCAGCCTGTACGATTTAGCAGTTGTGATAGTTGAATACGCTGGAAAGCGTGGCCATAGCAGGTGATAGCCCTGTAGACGAAATCACGATTGTGGAACTAGGCGTACGACAAGTAGGGCGGGACACGTGAAATCCTGTCTGAAGATGGGGGGACCATCCTCCAAGGCTAAATACTCGTGATCGACCGATAGTGAACCAGTACCGCGAGGGAAAGGCGAAAAGAACCCCGGAAGGGGAGTGAAATAGATCCTGAAACCGCATGCATACAAACAGTAGGAGCCTCCTTGAGGGGTGACTGCGTACCTTTTGTATAATGGGTCAGCGACTTACATTCAGTGGCAAGCTTAACCGAATAGGGCAGGCGTAGCGAAAGCGAGTCCGAACAGGGCGATTCAGTCGCTGGGTGTAGACCCGAAACCAGGTGATCTATCCATGGCCAGGTTGAAGGCACGGTAACACGTGCTGAAGGACCGAACCCACTAATGTTGAAAAATTAGGGGATGAGCTGTGGATAGGGGTGAAAGGCTAAACAAACCTGGAAATAGCTGGTTCTCTCCGAAAACTATTTAGGTAGTGCCTCACGTATTACTGCCGGGGGTAGAGCACTGTTATGGCTAGGGGGTCATGGCGACTTACCAAACCATGGCAAACTCCGAATACCGGCAAGTACAGCGTGGGAGACAGAGCACCGGGTGCTAACGTCCGGACTCAAGAGGGAAACAACCCAGACCGCCAGCTAAGGTCCCCAACTATCGCTCAGTGGGAAACGAAGTGGGAAGGCATAGACAGTCAGGAGGTTGGCTTAGAAGCAGCCATCCTTTAAAGAAAGCGTAATAGCTCACTGATCGAGTCGTCCTGCGCGGAAGATGTAACGGGGCTTAAGCGATAGACCGAAGCTGCGGGTGTGTACTTTGTACACGCGGTAGGAGAGCGTTCTGTAAGCCTGCGAAGGTGGCTTGTAAAGGCTGCTGGAGGTATCAGAAGTGCGAATGCTGACATGAGTAGCGATAAAGGGGGTGAAAAGCCCCTCGCCGTAAGTCCAAGGTTTCCTGCGCAACGTTCATCGGCGCAGGGTGAGTCGGCCCCTAAGGCGAGGCAGAGATGCGTAGCTGATGGGAAACTGGTTAATATTCCAGTACCGTCGTATGGTGCGATGGGGGACGGATCGCGGAAGGTCATCAGGGTGTTGGAAGTCCCTGTTGCTGCACTGTAGAAGGCGCTTAGGCAAATCCGGGCGCGTGATTCAAGGGTGTGGCACGAGCGACCAAGTGTCGCGAAGTGATTGGAAGTGGTTCCAGGAAAAGCCTCTAAGCTTCAGCCATACGAGACCGTACCGCAAACCGACACAGGTGGACGGGATGAATATTCCAAGGCGCTTGAGAGAACTCAGGAGAAGGAACTCGGCAAATTGATACCGTAACTTCGGGAGAAGGTATGCCCCGGTAGTGTGAAGAGCCTGCGCTCGGAGCATGAAGGGGCCGCAGAGAATCGGTGGCTGCGACTGTTTATTAAAAACACAGCACTCTGCCAAGACGAAAGTCGACGTATAGGGTGTGACGCCTGCCCGGTGCCGGAAGGTTAAGTGATGGGGTGCAAGCTCTTGATCGAAGCCCCGGTAAACGGCGGCCGTAACTATAACGGTCCTAAGGTAGCGAAATTCCTTGTCGGGTAAGTTCCGACCTGCACGAATGGCGTAACGATGGCCACACTGTCTCCTCCTGAGACTCAGCGAAGTTGAAGTGTTTGTGATGATGCAATCTACCCGCGGCTAGACGGAAAGACCCCATGAACCTTTACTGTAGCTTTGCATTGGATTGTGAACCGGCTTGTGTAGGATAGGTGGGAGGCGCAGAAACGTGGTCGCCAGATCGCGTGGAGCCATCCTTGAAATACCACCCTGGTTTGTTTGCGATTCTAACCTTGGCCCGTGATCCGGGTTGGGGACAGTGCATGGTGGGCAGTTTGACTGGGGCGGTCTCCTCCTAAAGTGTAACGGAGGAGTTCGAAGGTACGCTAGGTACGGTCGGAAATCGTGCTGATAGTGCAATGGCATAAGCGTGCTTGACTGTGAGACTGACAAGTCGAACAGGTGCGAAAGCAGGACATAGTGATCCGGTGGTTCTGAATGGAAGGGCCATCGCTCAACGGATAAAAGGTACTCTGGGGATAACAGGCTGATACCGCCCAAGAGTTCATATCGACGGCGGTGTTTGGCACCTCGATGTCGGCTCATCTCATCCTGGGGCTGTAGCCGGTCCCAAGGGTATGGCTGTTCGCCATTTAAAGAGGTACGTGAGCTGGGTTTAAAACGTCGTGAGACAGTTTGGTCCCTATCTGCCGTGGGCGTTGGATACTTGACGGAGCCTGCTCCTAGTACGAGAGGACCGGAGTGGACGTACCTCTGGTGTACCGGTTGTCATGCCAATGGCATTGCCGGGTAGCTAAGTACGGAAGAGATAACCGCTGAAGGCATCTAAGCGGGAAACTCGTCTGAAGATTAGGTATCCCGGGGCCTCGAGCCCCCTGAAGGGTCGTTCAAGACCAGAACGTTGATAGGTCGGGTGTGTACGTGCAGTAATGCACTTAGCTAACCGATACTAATTGCCCGTGCGGCTTGATCCTATAACTTTGCTGGTTATAGCCAAGTGTGCCGAAACAAAATAGTCAATAGTGCGCCTCAAAACGCAACCAACACCATACATCCAACCCCGCTGCCACTTGCGCAGCGACTCGTTGAACACGCTTCTTCCCGATCCGGCGGAACTGGACTCAACCCCAGTACCGCCAACCCCTTCGCCTGACGACCATAGCAAGGTGGCACCACTCCTTCCCATCCCGAACAGGACAGTGAAACGCCTTTGCGCCGATGATAGTGGATGGACATCTGTGAAAGTAGGTCATCGTCAGGCTCCTCATTACAAAAAACCCTCGCCCTCAAAAGCGAGGGTTTTTTACTTGGTGCGCCCTGCATGGGCGCACCCCTGCGGGTGCAAGTCCCGCTGCGAGCTGGTCACAGTGAGCAAAGTGAAGAGCAACTGCGCGAAGTCCCTCAACCTAAAAAAAGCAGTTAGCCCGTCGCCGGCAGTGTCCGACAGGCTGGTTGAGCATCAATCCGGGGTGCAATTTTCTGGCATACGTACTTCAGCAGGGTGCTCCATCGGTCGACATCCTTGAACTGCTCCGCGGTCAATCTGACATGCTGTAAAGCCGCACGAACGTTGACCAGCAACTGATTGATAGTGTCCATTCTGGCGTGCATGGACGTCAGATACAGGGTCGTCTGTCCAGCATGACTCGCGGCCTTACCCACGGCGGCCAGCAACAACGGGCGACTCGTGATCGCCTCGAGTCTGCCACCCGGATGGGCAGCCCGACAGTACCAGCTCCACCAGTTGTAGATCAGGGCTCCCGCACGTGCAGTCGTCTGACTGCGATTCAGATCCCGGGTGGTGAAACCTGAGAGCCCCCACTGATTCTTCAGTTCATCAAAGCCATTCTCGCAATCACAGCGATCCCGATACAGTTGGGCAATCGATTCCAGGCGATAGTCCGCGTTGGTCACCAGCACGGTGTATTCCCACATCCGGGCGGCATCCAGGATATGGTGATCCGCAAAGTCCAGACGCAACTGCCCATGGTCATCCATTGTCTCCCGGGCAATACCTTCGCGTAGCCGGCGACGCAGGATCACCACCCGCCGTGGCTGGCTCCAGCCCGAGAGCTTGACCTCGTCCTGAACCGCCTGGAAGCCCTGAGAGTCGGTGCGGCTCCAGTCCAGCCGGTCAAACTGGCGTCGCACCAGGCGTTGAACGTTAGCAGTCTGGCGCAGCCGCAGCAGATAGGGTTGCTGGCGTTGCTCAAGCGCCACCAGAATCCCCTCGTTGCCGTAACCACTGTCACCGCGCACCAGCGCAGGCGCTTTCTCGCCCAGCTCGTCCAGTAGCTGTTCCAGACCTGCTCGAGCATGGGAACTCGCATGCTGGTTGCCCGCTGTCAGCTGCACATCCAGAACCTGTCGTAGCGGACTCACCCAGTACGTGTGCAGCACGTGACTGGGTCGGCCGGGCTTGTGCGGGTTGTAGCCCTTCAACGCCCCTTCCTGCTTGCCGTATAAAGGCTTAACGCTCGCATCTATGTCCAGTATCCAGTCGCGATCCAGCGCCTCGCGTACACTCGACATGAGTGCGGGGCGCAACCACGCCTGACTAGCTTGCTCGTCCATCCGGGCCAGTGCCCGGCGCAGGGAGTCCTCGCTGACGATCTTGTTCATGCCCAGCGATTTCGCTACGACCTGATCACCCCTCTATCGTTACGAAAGGCGGTCACGTGCGCATACCGCCGGTGTCCGGCCAGGATGGCCAGCAGCAACGTCCCCAGCACATCCCGGTTGCCCGGCGAGTTGGGACTGGTATAGGTCAGAGGGCAGCGCTCGACCCAGCGATCAAAGACGCCCGTGCAGGCAAGAAACTCGGCAAAAAAGACCAGCTGTCCGTTGGGAGTCGCTTGCGCTGACTCGTCCCAGTGCACATGTATGCGACCGCCCATGGTGTCCACCACCAAGGGCTCAGAGACGGTCGCAACGGCTGTTTTTGACTTGTTTTTACGCTCACCCATTTGGTGAATACCCCCATCTGATGCAAACCCGCATAAACATTAGCGTCTAGCAGGATTGGAAGCAAGCAACTGACGGATTTAGGCTCAATGGTGTACTGACGTTTGCGTACTTTGACCGGCTGGGTCTACCCCGACTCTCATGACCCCCACTTCTCGAACCGCCCGGTGCGGACCCGCATGCCGGGTGGTGTGGCAGGGGTGTAGCCTACGGGCTACCCCCCCTTTGCCGATCCTACAACACACAAGCACCCCACGCCGAGCAATGCCTGGTGAATCGCTACCCGGGCACGACCAGCCAGCATTCAGGCATCACGATCTTACCCAGCCTCATTAGGATATGACTGGCGAAGGTTTAATGATGCGCTTGCGAAGCGGTAGAATGGATCCCCATGCGTTCACAAGATCTTTCTGACCTGGTTATCCTTGCTGCGATATGGGGTAGCTCCTTTCTCTTTATTCGAATTGCGGTGACGGATTTCGGGCCTTTCGCTTTGATGGCCATTCGATCTGGTCTCGCATTACTCGTTCTGATCCCGCTGCTGTTCTGGCGTCATCGTCTCCCGGTTCTCATCAAGTTCTGGAAACCGATTTTTACAGTTGGTATTTTTAACGCGGCAATTCCGTTTTCCTTGCTCGCCTACGCAGCACTGACGCTCCCCGCCGGTGTTCTCTCTGTTATGAACGCTGCTACGCCGCTCTGGGGGGGCCTGATTACCTGGTTATGGCTGAAGGATAAGTTGCCATTTCTGCGTATTCTTGGTCTGGTAATCGGGTTCAGCGGCATTCTTTTACTGGTCTGGGATGAGCTCGACATGGATGCCATGCTGCAGTCCGGGCTTGCGCTCGCCGCAGGATTGCTGGCTCCAGTCTCCTATGGGTTTTCGGCAAGCTACACCAAACGGCATCTGATGGGCGCGAGTGCGTCTGCCGTGGCATGCGGCTGCCTTGTGTCCGCTACGATCATTCTGATGCCTCTTGCGTGGCTCACCTGGCCCGATACACCGATTTCGACCACCGCCTGGAGCGGTGTGCTCATGCTCGGATTACTCTGCACTGGAATGTCCCATATTCTGTTTTATCGGCTTGTATTGAACGCCGGGCCTGCCAAGGCCAGTACCGTTACGCTCATGATTCCAGTGTTTGGCGTCTTGTGGGGATGGATGTGGCTCGGGGAAGATGTGGGGCTTGAGATCATGGCAGGTTGCCTCATCATTCTGGTTGGGACGGCGTTTGCTACCGGTATCGTGGGCGAAAGGGGCGTCTGGGGTCGCAGTTGGTTTAAAGCAAAGCTTCAGGCGGTCATCCCAAAAACGCAGCCCCGATCCAGGAGATCCTCTGATGCGAAGGGCTTGCCATCGGCCAACTTGAGACAGGGTGCTTCGACAGCAGACTCGACCACGGATCAGTCTGAATCGTCAGATGACTTGATGCGAGACAAGCCGGGTCCTGGTTGAGTCTCGCTATTACGCCTTCCACGCGTGGTCAGCTCATCGGTGTCTGTGAACGTCCCGATCCGGCACTTATCTGCACTATCAGTGCGCGTCACATAATCTCGATGCGGTGCGCCTGTGTCTACTTTGAGCAGTAGTGAATCTCCCTACCGAACCCGATTCTTACTAGGAAGATTCACGATTTTTTAAAAGATTATGCCGTATTTCGAATCAAGGTCTGTAAGTGAAGGCGCGGATACCAGTGGTGCGGAGCGGTGCGATTGTTTCGACAAACTCTTCCAGTAACTCACGCGTACGTGCTGGATCGATCACGTCTTCCACAATAAAAGTTTCAGCACTACGCATCGGAGAACTTAGGGCACGTAATCTCTTCTCGATTGCTGCTCTTTCTGCATCCGGGTCATCTGCCGCTTCGATCACACGTTTGTAAGCGACTTCAAGCCCACCTTCGATTGGCAGAGATCCCCATTGCGCGGATGGCCAAGCATAACGAAAGTTGTAACGCCCCTCACGATGGTGTGATGCAGCTGCCACTCCGAATGCTTTTCGGACGATGAACGTGCACCAGTGTAGTTGAGACTGTACTCCTGCACTTAGTGCTCGTACCCCATATCGCATTGCACCTTCCTTCTCTGCGGCGAGACCAATCTGAAAGCCAGGTATATCCACAAAATTGATAACGGGTAACTGGAAAATTTCCGCAAGATCAAGATGACGTACAAACTTCTCTGAGGCTTGTTTGTCCCAGGCACCGCCATAGTGGTACGGGTCACTTGCGAACACCGCAACAGGATATCCGTTAACCCTTGCAAGCCCCGTGATTAGCGGGCGTCCCCATCCTTTTCCGGTTTCCAGGAATGAATCCGCGTCAACGACGGATTGAAGAATCGGTCGCATCTTGTAGACTGACCTGGATTGTTTCGGAACGGCATTTCTCAACCAAGAAAAGTCACTGCTCTTTGGTGGGACAGGCTCAGCTCTTGGAGGTAGTTCGTTTACGGAACGTGGCAAGTAGGAAAGAAATGCGCGTACCCGTTCAAATGCCTCTTGTTCGGTAAGCACTTCGTCGTCGACTACGCCATTTTTTGTATGGATACCACTACCACCTAACTCGTCCTTCTCAAAATGCTGTCCAATATGGGCGACTACAGGTGGGCCTGCGATGAACATTTGCGAGCTTTTTCGAACCATAATGGAATAATGGCTTGCCGCGACACGAGCGGCACCAAGTCCAGCCACTGACCCAAGTGCCATTGACACGACTGGTACAGTGGCAAGGTTCTGTGTCATTAATGGCCAGGTTCTTAATTTTGGTAATAGAGTACGACCATGTGTTTCAATATTTTTTACTGATCCACCGCCACCGGTGCCGTCTACGAGTCTTACAAGTGGAAGTTGCAGGTCATAGGCCATTCTTTCTGACGCCATTAGCTTATCACCAACAGCTCCGTCGTTAGCGCCGCCTCTTACGGTGAAATCGTCAGCAGCAATGACTACGGGACGCTTATTGATTTTTGCTCTTCCAGTGAGAAAATTAGACGGTACATAATCGATTAGCTTTCCATTCTCATCGTACACACCTGTTCCCGCAAGCTCACCAACTTCAAGAAATGAGCCTTTGTCTACTAGTCCGTCGATGCGCTCTCGAACGGGGAGGCGACCCGCTGCCCGGTGTCGCTCTATTCGTTCCGGTCCACCCATTTTTTTTGTCATTTCACGGCGTAACGCCAACTCGTCGAGTTCTTCTTTCCAGGACATCTGCAACCCCATAAAGTAACTGGCTTGAAATCAAGACCATTATTTATTAAAAACTCATGCATCAATTCTTCGATTTGATCAGAAGAAAGAGAGTGCATTTCTAGCACGGGAATTAAACATTGATAGGTTTACTTTTATTTAAAAATAGGTTGTACGTGACTAGCAACCCGAATATTGCCAACCCAACCAGGTCTGTATAAATATAAGGAGCAATCAGTAGAACTGCAGTAAAGAGTGCAATCGTTGTTTCGAATTTTCCCATTTTATGGATCAGAAAACGCTGTAACCCAGCCGCCCATAGTAGTGTTCCACAAACAGCGATAAACGTGCGCCAAACTATATCGCTTATACTCCCTTCCATGATCAGGGCAGGGTCATACACGAACACAAATGGAATCAGAAACGCTACGCTACCAAGACGGACGGCCGTCATACTTGTTGGCCAGATCCGTTCCTGTGCAATCCCAGCCGCTACAAATGAAGCCAGAGCCACGGGAGGAGTGATTGCCGATATAATTCCAAAGTAGAAAATGAATAAGTGTGCAGCAATGATGTGTACGCCTAATGCGACTAGCGCTGGAGCAACGGTGACGCTTAACACTAGATAGGCAGCGACGGTTGGAAGGCCCATTCCTAGCACGAGCGATGTGAGCATTGTCAGGATGAGCAATAGCCACAATTGGCCACCCGCAAGCTCAATCAGAACGGAAGATAGTTGAAAACCAAGGCCTGTTTGCGCCATTGCTCCAATGACAATTCCTATTGTTGCACACGCGATACTAACCTCTATCGTCCCTAGTGCTCCTTGGCGTGCCATTTCTATGCATTGAGAGAAAGTTAGTCTCGAATTTGGGTTAATCACCATTGTCAGGAAGGTTACTCCAATTGTCCAGACTGCGGCCTTCATCGCGGACCAGTGCATAATCAGTAAGAAGAAAAGAAGGCACAAAGGAGAAATGAGGAGGTGCCAGTTCTTCTTTATTAAGGGGCCAATCAATGGGAGCTCCGACTTTGGTATACCCTTGAGTCCTGTTTTCCCAGCTTCAAAGTCGACCATCAACAGGACGGCAAAGTAATACAGCAGTGCGGGAATCGTCGCTGCTAATGCGACCTGCCAAAACGGAGTAGATGTCACCTCTGCCACCAAGAAAGCAGATGCCCCCATTAGCGGTGGCATGAATTGACCGCCCGTTGATGCTACCGCTTCAACTGCACCCGCGAACGAGGGTTTGAAACCCGTTCTCTTCATCAGCGGTATGGTGAACGTGCCAGTCCCAGCCACATTTGCTACAGCGCTCCCAGAGATCGAGCCAAAAAGACAACTTGCTGCTACCGCTGTTTTCGCAGGGCCGCCTCGGACACCTCCAAAGTACCTAGTTGCAATTGCGATAAAGAGCTCACCTGCGCCGCTAACATTTAAAACAGCAGCGTACAATATGAAAAGGAATACAAATGTCGCCATAACTCCCAGTGCGACACCGAAAATTCCTTGCAATCCAAGAACTTGATATTGAACGATGTCATAGATGCTGTAATTGATGTGTGCAAGGATGCCTGGCAGCATTTCACCAAAGCGTGAATAAATAATAAATACGATTGCAATAATAGGTACGGCGTTTCCTACTGTCCGGCGAGTGGCTTCAAGGAGGCCTATTACCAACATCAAAGATAGCACCATCTGGGTGTCGCTTGCCGTTTCAGTCTGTACCCATAATTGTTCATAATTTACTGCGATGTAAATCAGCGGAATCAGAGAGATCGTGATCCAGAAGATCTGCCCAACGAGATCGCCTTCACCTGATCGTTTTCTTCCTTTCCAGTCGCGTAAAAGAAATATTAATGTGATCGCAAACGCGAGGTGAATTGATCGTTGTAACTGTGCAGGAAAGACACCAAATACGCCGGTGTACAGTTGAAATATGCACCACGTTAAACAGATAGTGGTTACTAGCGATCCGTGTATAGAAATCTTTCTGCTAATGGACATGGATACGACTCTCTGATATTAGTTCAATTTATTTGGATCCTGGAAGTGGGTTTCCAATGGATTTGTAGTACTTAGCCGTTCCTTCATTTACATAAGTAGAATTAATAATACCTTCTTTAATATATTTTGGAAGATTGTCTTTATTTATCTGAGCTCCAGCGGGGTGGCTTGCGGCAACTTCGGATGAGTTTGCATAGAGCGCATCTACCACTTTTTCGATGATTGTTGGATCGACCTTGTCGTTAGTAATTAAAAGTGAGTAAAGAGCATAGAACTTACCGTCTTCATCGACACCCGGATAAGTACCAGCAGGAATGATTCCTACACGCGCTCTTGGATTGGCCTTGTTCCATTTCTCAATCGTATCCGGATCAAGTTCAATGAACCGCATCTTTTCCAAGGAGGCAATTCCCTCCACCGTTCCACTCTTAGGGTACGCGGTGAATGTGGCTATATCCACATTCCCGTCCTTCAGTGCAGATGCTGACTCTGCATACGTCAGATAAACCCAATTGATATCATCGCTGGGAACCCCGGCGTATTCATACATTTGTGCAACCATGTTCTTTGTGGTTACAGAAGGAACCGCAATCCGTTTTCCTTTTGCATCCTTCATTGTCTTGATTCCACTCTTGTCGAGCGTGATCTGAGACATGATGTTGGAGTAAATAGGCATTACAATACTAATGTTCTGGAGTGGTGTCTTGAATTCATCTATGCCGTTATATGCTTTGTAAAATTGATCAGCATCGCTTAGACCAAACATCGCAGCGCCGCTATTGACAGTGGGTGGGGTTTGCGAATAAGACGGAGGGTTACTAGGATTAAGCCTCACTTCGGGAACATTCTTGTTGATCACGTTGACCATCGAACTTCCGACAATGTCGTAAACTCCACCGGAACTACCAGTTAGAAACTGACCAAACTGTTTGGCAGAGGCTGACGCCCCTGTTAGCGCGAGAGAGCCAGCAATTAGAGATGCTGTCATTACTTTCTTGATGTTTCTCATCTTTGTCTCCTGAATTGATATTAAAAAAAGGGCCATGCAGCGCCTTTTTTACGTACAAATCACCTGAATGTCATGAGCGCGTCAACCACCCTGGTCTGTTCAGGCTTGCTTCCAACTACGACTGGGTTAAGATCAATCTCTAGAAGTTGCTCAACTTCTACAAGAAGATCTGAAACTTTTGAGATAATCTTTGTTAATTCGGTGAGATCACAGCCTAGTTGACCGCGAAGTCCCGTGAGTAGTGAGTACATTTTTAATTCTTTGAGCATTTCGCTAGCGGCAAAATCGCTGATTGGTGCTGGTCTGAAAACGACATCTTTTAATGCTTCAGCATAAATTCCACCTATTCCCACCATGATGTAAGGTCCAAGTATAGGATCTCTGACACCTCCAACAATTATTTCTGCGATTCCTTTTACTTCCTGGCACATAAGAATTCCGTTAATAATTGCATTTGGGCAGTTTCTTTTTACATCGCTGCTAATTTTCTCATACGCATCAATCGCTTTGGATTCTGAATTGACACCTAGGACAACACCTCCGACATCTGATTTGTGATGGATGTTTTTAGAGTCAACCTTCATTACGACAGTTGAGTTAAACTCTTTGTATACATCGCCCACGTCTTTGGCTTCGGTGATGCGTTTAATTTGAGGCGTCGGAATATCAATTGCTTTAAGAATATTCATGGCGTCGTATTCGCCAACTGATTTATCCTTGCGTTCAAGATGCTTTGCTACTTTTAACTTCGCTTCTTCATTAAGTTGGCTTTTAACGGATTGCTGGTCAGATTGGTTCGCGTGCTGAAAATTTCTGACATGCGTTAGAGCGCGTAATGCTTCTGTAGCGGATTCGAATACTGGTAGACTGTTATTTTCAAGCATTCGCTGAGCTTCTTTATCTGAGGAAATCCAGCAAACGACGATTGTTTTCTTTTTCTTTTTTGAGAGATCAATCAGTTTCTGTGCAAATGGACTGGCATTTGCATGGGTGAAGGCCAGAATTAAGAAAACTACGTCAACGTTTTCATCGTTATATAAATGTTCAAGTATTCGCTCTACGGCAGGCATGTTTGAAATTGCTAGAGTTGCAATGTCAACAGGATTATCAGCCGAGCCAAATGCAAACATATTTGATTGGATTGAGTCTTTCGTGCTTCCTGCCAGATTTGCTAGTTCAAATTTCTGAAATTTCAACTGGTCTGTACACCATACGCCCAATCCACCAGAATTGGTTAGCAGGGCAAGATTAGAAAAATCATTCCTTGGGAGTGGTAGTGAAAGCATGTATGCCGCTTGATTTAGCTCATCAAGATCATTTACCTGAATGATGTCTAGGCTACGAAAAAGACTTTCGTATAGAAATGCTGGGCTCGAAAGTGCGCCAGTGTGAGACTGTGCTGCGCGGGCGGCTTCTTTTGTTTTACCGACTTTCAAAATAATCAGTGGTTTATTGTTCTTTTTTGCCATCCTCGCAGCATGCTTGAAACGTTCAACATCCCGTATTGCTTCTAGATATCCGACAATGACCTTAATTTTCGGATCTTCGGCCATTACCGCGACCATATCACTAAACTCAACATCAATCTCATTTCCGGTTGTGGCGACATATCCAATGCCACTTTTCTCTTTTAGTGAATCAATAATTAGCGCGGCAAAAAGTCCACTTTGCGAAACAATTCCAACTGATCCTACCTTGATTTCGGATGCAACCATTACGGATGAAAAGTTAGCAATACACCCAGTATGAAAGTTGATTATTCCTTGACAGTTTGGTCCAGAAACAATGGTTGAGCCGTTAATGCAGTCTCTTAGTTGTTCATCTAATGAAAGTCCTTCGGCTGTTCCAACCTCAGAGAATCCGCTCGAAAATATAATTACAGACGGTACGCCCAATGCATTGCAGGAGACTACTGTAGGTACTACCTGTGCTGCAGGCACTGATATAACGACTAGGTCTGGAATCTCTGGAAGGTCCTCTAGGCAGGCGAATGCTTTAATGTCATTAACGAAGCTGACTTTTGGGTTGACTGGATAAATTTTACCTTGATAGTGTTTGTCATGAAGATACTTGACGACTCGGCCACCTGGTTTCCTTGTGTCTCCAGAAGCTCCTACCACTGCGACTGATTTCGGATCTAGCATCCTTTTCAAATTGTTGGCACGAACACTGTTTGTATGCATGTTGTAATGACTCTCTTTATTAGTTTGGTAACCATCAGAGTAAATGCTCGAAGTGTTTCTCATTCTTCTCTTTCCGAAATCTAGTTCGGTCCTGCTTTCGAACTGTTGATAAACAGACTGTAAAAGTGTTTTGGAGGTGCTTTCGAGTCGTTAGCTGGTGGGGGCATGGGCCTTATCGTCTTAATGCGTAATTTGAGATGGCCTTATGTCGGTTGACTATGGAAGTGTTGTCCAATAGGACTTCAAAATTCGTACGGTCATTAGGAAGGCTTGCCTTAATCATCATTTGTCCCCTGTGTTTTTATAGTGTCTTTTTGTTTTTTCATTTGTACAGAGATGCCATGGTCTAGTCAAGGCCGCTTTTGATGTTTCAGGTGGCATGTCTTTTTGACTATATGTTTAGCGAGTAGCGCTCGCTGCGACGGGTTTGATCTCGATATCACTTTTACTTTGATGAGATAAATAGGCGTTGACCCTAATTGCATGAGATGATCACTTGCTTCCGGGATGTATAACGATCATCGATCGATTGTTTAACTTTCGGCTGTTGAATCCAGGTTGAGTTAACCTAAGTCCGTCAGTTGCTTGATTCCGAGCCGTCCTAGCTGGGCTTCGGTGGTATCCCAGGTGACGTCGTTGGATGGTGTATGGTGGCCATGAGTTCTCTGGACATGAATATGATTTTTAGCGAGGAATCATTATGCAAAGCGCTGGCCCGGATGGATGATCAAGCCAGCTAGGGATGTTTGCGTTCGACGCTTATCTCAACTGCGCTCGAGGCGCTCGGTCTCGACTGGGTGCTGACCGTTGATGCGGGAGGCAGACCGTCGTGAGGCAAACTGCGCGAGGGATTCAAAGCATGTCGTTACACACAAGTTATTCCTCTTGACGTTCCTAGGTAAATTTGAGTCCGGCTGCAAGGTCGACCACCCGCTGTAATCCGAGCCAGATCGTTTTGACGCTAGGCTCACCATCACCCTTGCGACCCAGAAATCCACCGAGCACGGCAATCAGGCGGATCACTTCATTGAGTTTAGGGGGTGACTTGGGCACTTTCTTACGGTTGAGGATGTATGCGGCCTGCCATTCGTCCTTTTCAAACAGGAGGGCGGCATCCAGATTTGGACAGGTTCTGTCCAGACGCATCAGTCGCGCAATGCGCCAGGCCACCACCATGAACAAGGCCAGTGCTCGTTCCAGTCTATCAACTCAATGGCTGACTCGAGCGTTTGCGCTTCGCGGTTGGTGAGTAATCGCCACTCGACTGGCTTGGCACCTTTGGGTGCCTCTTCTTCCCGTGCCACCAGGCAACTGACCTCGATCTCACCGCCCTTGCCATCGGGAATCATCAGGCGTCGCACCCAGATGCGTTGCCGGACTTCACGCGCCTTCTGGCCCTGGCGCGAGGGCATCGTAAAGTAGATGCCTCCCAGGGGATCGTCCTCGGTCACTGCCAACGACAGATTGCCACCATCCCGTAATGCCCGGTTGTGCTGTGAGCGGATCCCTCCAGTCAGCCGGATGGCCCAGATCCCGGGCCAGCGCCATCAGTGCTGCGATGTCAGTCTCGCGATCAGCCACACACACCAGTCGTGTCTCGGGCAGAGTGGCTGCTAACGCTGCAACACGGCTGTAACCAGCGCTGCAGCGCGTACTCTCTGTGACACCTGCTCGTTGGCCACTGTCGTCTCGGGGCTCCCGGCCCCACATCCAGGCATCAAGTACACCCTCCGCACATTACGCTGGATTGAGATTGAGGGCATTGCCGAACTTTTTGGCCCGGCATCGCAAGCGCCGCCTGCTACCCTCCTCGATTGAAGAGGGCGGGGACGAGGGCAAGTACAAGTACAAGTACAAGTACAAGCTCGTTGATGAACTGCTGAACGTTCATGTCAACGGCATGCAGATGCAATGCTATGTTGAGTTCGAAGCAACAACCCGATTTGCCCGTTCCTAACAGTCATGGATCTTGCATCCACCCGAGAGGATGAAAGAGACTTCAAGGTGGAAGGCGCGCAGGTCAAGATCGTGAAACATTATGGTGGTTCGACACCGAGCCTAACATGATCAGCCGGACTGAGTCGTCCCCCGGATTGCTTCCCTAGTTTATTGTTAGATTAACTCGTTCACGTATAGAGTGATTTCTATTTGACTAGAAGGCTATTGAATCTTCAGGATTTTTCTTATGGCCAAGCCTGCTGCACCGTTCAATCTGTTCTTGCTCGATCGGGAAACATTGCAGGGCTAGCTGCGTAAAAGCACACTGGATCAGCGGCTGGCTCAGCGCGCAAAGATTTTGCTGGAGCTCGATGCAGGGATGACCCCGCGAGCAATCAGCGAGAAGCTCGATGTCACGGCCCCAGTGGTCTTCAAGTGGCGCAAGCGTTACCTGGAGCAAGGCATTGAGGGGCTGAACGATCTGGCCTGCCCGGGTCAACCCCGCAAACTCAGTGAGAAGAAGGTTCAGGAGATCCTGGACAAGACCTGCATCAGGTACCGAAAGAAGCCACCTACTGGAGCCTGCGCCTGATGTCCAAGTACACGGACACCACGGTGTGGCAAGTCAGGGCACCTCGATTAACGGCTGATTTTCATGAACCTGACGAAGTCAGCACGACACCTGGCTGTCATCGGCAGCATTTTTCCTGATTCCGTGAGCGATTTGCTCACTTTTTGACCGGATTTTGCTTCGAATCGCCCCGGATTTCGGCGATTCGGCCCATTTTGGGCGTCAGAAGGCCTTAATGTCGTGCTTCTGGAAGTACACAAACCGCTTCAGGTTGTAGCAGGTGGCCACCATCGTCATGGCAAAGTCGGCTCTGGCCTGACCGATAGTGCGAATCATCTTGCCACCCATCTGCTCCATGGTCGCGAACACGTGCTCGACTCGTGCCCGGGTCTTGGCGATGCGATGGTTGCGACGCTGCTGGGCTTCGGACAACGGTTTGTTGGCCTGACCTTTGCGCTGGATCTGGTTGCGATAACCGTTCTCTTTGAGCCATTGATCTCTGGCTTTGGACGGATAGCCTCGGTCAGCATAGACATCTGCACTGGTGTTCATCGGATCAATCACAGCGTTGAAATGGTCACTGTCACCCACACTGGCGGTGTCAGTCTCAAAGTTGCGGATCACTTTGTACTTGTTGTCGACATTGATAGAAAGCTTGTAGCCAAAGAAGCTCTTGCCGTGCTTCTTCGTCCAGCTGGCATCGGTGTCTTTCTGACGTCGCTTGGCAGGCTTGCAGTCTGCGGACATGGCACCTTGCTTGATCAGATCACGCTCGGCACTACGGTTGTGCTGCTTTGGAGTCGGAATGATCGTGGCATCAATGATCTGTCCAGAGCGGGCGATGAAGCCTTTCGCCCAGAGCTGGCTGTCAACCCCATCGAACAGCGCCTTGGCACCTGCTTCACCAATGCGGTTCTCAAATGTCCAGATGGTCGTGCGATCGGGAATGGTTCGGGAGTCGGTCAGGCCACAGAACCGCTTGTAGCTCATGCGATCCAGCAGTTGATACTCCATTGCCTCATCCGACAGGTTGTTCAGGCGCTTGAGCACCAGGATCCTGACCATGGTTTCAGTCGGATAGGCAGGACGCCCGCCTTTAAGTGAGGCCACCCGCGGTGCCACCTTGTCAACCTTGGCTGCCAGGGCAGCAAAGTCGATATGCTTCTCGATTTCGGCCAGTGGATCACCGAGCGTATCGATCTTGTTCTTGTGTTCCTGGTCAGCGAAGAGGTCGGGCTTGATGGCGCTACGGTGCATGGCAATTCAATCAAAATGTAGTGATAGCTACATTTTGCCAAGATCTAAACCAATAGGCCTGCGAAAGTCAGAGGTTTATCGAGGTGCCCAAGTCAGCCAGGTCTGGAAAGCCGCAGGCTTGAAACCCCATCTAACCCAGACGTTCAAGATCAGCAACGATCCGAACTTTGCCGAGAAAGTGGTCGACATTGTCGGGCTTTACATGAATCCACCCTACAATGCCATGGCGCTCTCCATCGATGAGAAAACGCAGATCCAGGCACTGGACAGAACCCAGCCCCAGTTGCCACAGTTAACTCCTCGTCCCGATCAGGTCGAGCGCCGCACGCATGATGACAAGCGCGATGGCACCGCCAGTCTGTATGCCGCCTTTGACGTGGCCTCAGGCAAGGTTATCGGTCGGGTGACCGAGCGCCATCGCGCGCAACACACCAAAAGAACTGGACCTGCACCTGATCCTGGACAATAGCTCAACGCACAAGACAGCTGATGTGAAGGCCTGGCTGGAAAAACACCCTCGTAGCGAGCTTTCGCCTCGTCAGAGATTTCTGGCTCGTGTGGACGGTGGTAGATGTCTTTCAAGCCGGCGCTTGCACCGGCAGCCAGTGCCTTGTCAATGCACTTGTAAATCATGGCTCGACCCACATCGATTTGGCGCGCTCAACCTCGCGAATCGGAGCGGATCGAGAGCCCGCAAGTTGCGTGAGCATTGTGCGCCGCTCTGCTGTCAGCATCAGAGCGGCGCGACTGGTTTTTCTGTCCATGATCCGTTTGTTGCGAAGTGGAAAATAGCAGCGCCATGAGAAACGTCGATTCAGACTCAATCTCTCAAACGGGATGCATTGCTCATCAACTAATCTCTCCTACGATTCCCGGATCACGTTAATCACCGGGCTCGTACTGATGCATCAGAGACGCCCCAGACTCACACCAATGAAATAGCGGTCATGGGACGCTGCCAATCCCCCTTTTACAGCAACGTCGCTTCTTCGGGATCGCTGGCGGCGGGACGTGGGTGGGAGCTTAATCAAGTGTAAATCCTTGATTTTTTGACGCTTCAGCGACTGCTGTTTCCAGCTTCGCAATGTTCTCGGCGTGAATCTCGTAAAGAATCTGGCCTTCGTGAACCATCTCGCCGACTGTGGCATGTATGGATAGACCAGCAAACACGTCTACTGGTGCTCCCGCATCACGTGCAATCCTTGCTATCGTCTGACAATTGATGGCCGTCACTTTGCCACATCTTGTTGAGCGGATAGTTCGACGATACGTTGCCTGCTTAATAACCTGCGAGTGCTCACCCTGCATGTGAATAATCTGTTGCATCTTCTTCATCGCTCTACCGGAGGCCAGAATGTCCGTTGCAATCTGGTACCCCTTTTCAAAGTCATTGACCTTGGGATCGAATGCTATGACTTGTCCAGCAAAAAACAGAGCTTTTTCTCGTAGATCTGTGGGTGCATCGGGCTCGTTCGCAAGCACCTTCATCACATCCCGTGCCTCGAGCGCCGGGCCGATTCCTCGCCCGATCGGTACGTTGCCAGGTGTAGCGAATGCTTTAACGCTCATGCCCAGTGAGGCGCCAACCGTCTCAAACAGCTCGACCAGTTCTAACGCCTCATAGAGGTCGTGGGCTTTGGCCGCGGGGCCGTATGGAATGTCGACCAGAACATGGGTGGAACCGGCTGTGTACTTTTTTGAAAGAATCGAAGCGACTGCCCATTTGCGTGTGTCGAGGTCGTAGGGAAGCGTGATAGCATTCATGGCCGTGTCGAGTATCGAATGGTTGACCTTTCCACTCCAGGCAATGCATCCTCTGGCTCTCAGGACAGTGTCATGAATCTGCTGCTGGGAAAGCTCAACATTTGCCAGTACAGCCATGGCATCAGCGGTACCCGCAGCAGACGTAATGGCCCGTGTTGATGTTTTAGGGATCAGCAGACCGTGGGCTGCGACGATCGGTACCACTATCATGGTCACACGATTGCCGGGTGTGCCACCAAGCGAGTGCTTATCGACGACCATCTTGTCGGGCCATGTCATTCGGGGCGCAAACTCGCTGCGAATTCGGGCGATATCCTGTAACTCCTCGTCGCTGATACGCTTGCAGTACTCGATGAGAAAGGCTTCGAGGTCGCCTTGCGGAGCGCGGCCTGTATTGATAATGTCAAATGCTTTTCGTATGTCTTCGGACGACAGGCAAAGGCCTGAAATTTTCCTGTGCAAAGGAGCCATGACAGGGTCGGTTACACCCGTCATGATGCGGATAAGGCTCAGGAATCGGCTGATCCCGATCTCGAGCGTCAGATCATTCTGAACAGTTTGCACATCCAGGCCCATGGCAAACGGCTCGGTCGCCCGTGAGAGCCGTTCACGGATCTCCTCTTCGGTTTCGCGACCCCGACTCACAAGGCGTCTGGCCAGGATCTCGACAGGTGCTGTGATCTCGATGACAACTAGTTTGGGGACTTTCTGAGTGAGTTCTGCGGCAACGGCTCTGGATCCGTTCGCAATGACATGTTTGCCCGCTTGTTGAGCCACCAGGAGTGCTTTGGGAAGTCCGTAGTGCAGATCATGTGCCTTCCAGGTCAGCAGAAAGTCTCCTGCTGCTTCACGAGCCAGGAATGCTTCTGTTGTGCTGCTTTCGTAGACTTCCCCGGGCAGGCCAGGTGTGCGCGTAATAACACGTGTGGCACAGACGAATTGTCTGGATGATAGTTGCTCACGCGCCGCGTCAATCAGACTGTCTTTACCGGCTCCACTCGGTCCCACAACACAAAAGAAATACCCTGGTTCCTGACTTGAAGGTTGCTGAGCAGGTTTGCTTTCTGTTGAATCTCCCTGGTGGCGGTGAGCCTGGTCTGGGTAGTCTGGGTGGGTCTGCTGCGATTCTTGCATTCGGTCTGCTCAGATTATGCGACTCATTCAGTGCTTCATTCATCCAGTCCGATATCGACAGGAGGTGCGGCCTGAGTGATCTTGCTGGTCGAAATATAGTCTACGCCAGTCATGGCGACGTCCCGGATCGTCTTGATATTGATGCCGCCTGACGCTTCGACCTTGGCAGCGCCGTTGATCAGCTTGACTGCTCTACGCATTTCGTCGATTGCCATGTTGTCCAGCATGATGACATCGGCGCCTGCCTGAAGTGCTTCCTCCACTTGCTCAAGGCGATCACATTCAACTTCAATCCGGGTCAGGACTGGCAGGCCATTTCGTGCTCGTTCCACTGCTTTGAAAATACTGCCACAAATTGCGATGTGGTTGTCCTTGATCATGACACCGTTGTCCAGGCCGAGGCGATGGTTCAGTCCGCCGCCACAGGTCACGGCGTGTTTTTCGAGCATGCGCAGTCCGGGTGTGGTTTTGCGGGTGTCGATGAGCCTTGCGCGGGTCCCTTCGATCTCCTTGCAGTAGCGGGCGGTCTCGGTCGCAATGGCGCTCATGCGCTGGAGGATGTTCAGGGCAGGGCGCTCGGCCGTTACGATGCTTCTCGCACATCCGGAAACGGTCATCAGCTTGTTACCCTTGCTGACAGCTTGCCCATCCGAGACCAGTACATTGACCGTCAAACCGGGATCGTAGCGCTTGAGCACCCGGGCAGCGACCTCGATTCCAGCGATGATCATCGGCTCTCTGGCTACCATCCGGAACTTGCTGGTGGCGTCTGCATCGAGCATTAACTGAGCCGTAAGATCACAGGAACCAATATCCTCCTGAAGCCAGAGCTCAATCAGGCGGTCGGTTTGAAACAGGTCATACATGATCGGGTTTCCTCCCTTTGGGCGCGATGTCGGCACCCTTGTTGTCAGTTATGTTTTGTTGTGATCAGGTTTAGTATTTGCCATTGCCTGAACAGTACTGCCAGAATGACTAGGCTTGCAACAATACTGATCCATCCGGTGGTCATCATGGTAGCGGCGGTCGAAACTGTCAGGAGTAGCCTTGCGGGCAGTTTCAGAGGTCCAAGCAGGTAACCTTCTGTTACGCCCGCGAGGGCCCAGCAAGCCACAAGCGTCGTAAGGAACACAACTGAGATGTCAATCAGGGATCCTTGCAGGAGGAGCTCTGGCGTCATCAGAAAAACCAGTGGAATGATGAAGGCAACAATGCCCATTCGACAGGCGATGATCCCGATTGACATGGGATTGGCTCCGGAAATAGACGCCGCTGCAAATGCGGCGACTGCAACCGGCGGTGTGATGGCGGACATCGCCGCAAAATACACAATGAAAAGATGGGCCGCCAGAACATCAGATCCCAGTGCCACCAGTGCTGGTGCGGCCAGCACTGCCGCGAGCGCATACACAGCCGGAACCGGCATGCCCATTCCCAGTACGATCACCACCAGCATCGCTGTGATGACTGTGAGGAGGTAGCTGCCACTGGCCATCGCAAACATGACAGAACTGATCTTACCGGTGAGATCGGTGATCGACAGTGTGCCAATCACCAGTCCAGCCACTGCACAGGCAACCCCGACCAGAATCATTCGCTGTACGCCTTCAATCAGACCTGCAGTCAGTTTGCGGGGGATCTCCTGAGCGCGCGGTGTTGGCTTGAACATCACCGGCAGAATCGCCAGGCAGGCCAGTGCGCCGGCAAAGGCGGGTCGGTTCAGGTTTAACACCGCCCAGGCAATGGTCAGCAGTGGAATGAAGTAAAGCCAGTTGGCGCGCAGGACTTCCCAGAATCGGGGCAATGCCAGCGAGGCAGGGGCGTTCAGTTGATGACGGTGGGCGTAGTTGTGCACTGTCATGTAAACGCAGAAATAGTAGAAAAAGGCAGGAATGATGGCGGCAGTCACGATCTCGCTGTATGCAATCCCGGTGAAATCACTCATCAGGAAGGCTGCGGACCCCATCACGGGGGGCAGCACCGAGCCGCCCGATGATGCAGCAGCCTCGATTGCAGATGCACGCACCCGGGAGAATCCTGTCTTGATCATCAGCGGAATGGTAAAAGACCCCGTGGTCACCACGTCCGCTGTGGGCGAGCCTGAGACCGAGCCATACAGTGCCGAAGACAGGACAGCCACCTTGGCTGTGCCGCCAGTCTGGCGACCGACCAGACTCTGCGCAAGCTGATAGAAAAACTCACCTCCGCCAAACCGGTCAAACAGGGATCCAAACATCACGAACACGAACACCAGCAGTGCGGCGACTTCGAGTGCTGGACCGAATAGCCCCTCAGGTGTGTAAACGAGATGTTCGACAATCTCGGAGAGAGAAAGACTTCGGTGGTAAAACGGTCCGTCGAGTCGGTCACCGAGAAAGCCGTAGACGAGAAATCCTGCGACCAGCGTGACAAGCGTCATGCCAATACATCGCCGCGTTGCCTCAAGCACAAGGAGAACCAGCACGACTGCAACGGTAATGTCCAGATCTGTCAGAGGATCGAGCACGGGAAGTCGTTCGGCCAGACGTCCCTGCTCCAGGATCAGGTAGCCACAGCAAAGCGCGGAGAACCCTGCACCTGCTATCCCGAATACGCTTAACCGCGTCGGACGCAGCGGATTGCCGGTGCGGTGCAGGAAAGCCAGCACCAGAATGCCCCCCAGGAACAGGTATAGCGACATGACCGGATCGATGTACTTGCCCGCGGCAATCAGTAAAAAAAGAACCGCCATGCCAAGACTGATCGCCTGGCTAATGCTGCTGGTGACTGGGTCGAGCTGTCTGGGTTGGCCAGGTGCAAAAAGCTTCAGAAGACGAATCACATCCTTATCCGGTCAGATGCATTCGGCAAGGTGGCGCGGGACATGTTCGCAGTGCGTGTTGTCACTTGAGCAAACCTGCTGCTTCATACGCCGCTTTCGCGCCTGGGTGCAGGGCAATCGGTGCCGTCTCGGTTAGCGCCCTGGGTGTCAGCCGGGACAGCGTCGCGTGTGCTGTTTGCAGAAAATCAAAGTTTGCCAGCATCGCGCGCACGATATCACCCGCTTCCTGGTCTGACATCTCTGTTGACGCGATCACAATGACACTGCCGCGGATGGTCTCGATGGCGTCAGGTTCGAAATCATAGGTGTTAGCAGGAATCGTGATGCTTTGTGTTCCAAGTTCCTCATTGAGCTTTACGATGGTCGCCTGGTCGAGCCCGAGCATCCGGAACTCGGTGTCTCTGGCTGCATTGTTGATATGGCTGGATGGAAACGCAAGCATGTTGATAATCAGGTCGGTCTGGCCGTTCTTGACTTGTTCGAGTCCGGTGCTGTAGGAGCCATAGGTGACACGTCCGCCCCAGGTTTCAATGTCCTGGACCGAAATGCCGTATGCTTGGAGAACCGCCTCACCGGTAATGGCCATCAGCGTCCCTTTCTGGTTAAGGGAGACCCGTACGGGCATCTTGTTGGCTTTGATCTGTTCGAGGCTGGTGATGCCGGAGCGTCGCGTAGCCAGAATTTGTACCGCTGCCTGTGGGTCGATCATCGCAATGGCCCGAATATCTCCAAGTGGCTTGGGAAATGGATCGAGACCCTTTTGTGCTCTAAGTGCCATTTGAGCGTGCGCAATGCCGAGTTGAACCTTGCCGGTCGAGGTCAGCAAGAGGTTGCCCGCCTCACGCCCAGGCTCATAGGTGAAGGCAGATCCGGGTATGCCGTCTTGATGGTCTCGCCAATCGCCGTGCCGATCGCGCTCCAGGCGCCGCCGACCGATCCGCCTGCCAGCGTGATTTTATAGGTGCTGTCAGCATTTGCGACTGACAAGGGGCTGACCGTAATGGCCAGGGTGGCTGATAGCAAGGTCGCAAAACGTCTGAAATTCATAATGGGTATCACTCCCTGGCATTCAGGATGCCTGGCTTTAAAAAACTGGTTGTACAGGAACTGGCCCAAAGTCAGGGTCAGGCCCGGCGTATGGATGAGCATCCTGACCGTTCAGAACGCCGTGCCTGATGCCAGTTAGGCTTCTGTGTATCGAGCATCTGCCCGTTTTTGTTTGGGTGCGAGCGTCTCAGGCGGTACACTGACAGGTCTCAGGTGCAAAACAGAAAGCGGGTCTTTCAAGCTAAGAAACCGTTTCGCTTGTATGTTCTCACCTGACCGGATTCAGTTCTGACAGTCGCTTTCATTGTCTGAAATAAATGCTGAATACACGTAAAGCCGGAAAGCAAAGGCTAGGATTAAAAATGTAGCAATCACTACATTTTTAATCCTAGCCTTTTTTTTTGCTTTGCACAACTCGTTTCTTGTGCTCCCAGGATCGTCAGGCTCCATTCGCCCGAATCAAACCTCGGCCAGCCTCTGGTCCAAGGCTGCGTCTGGAATCGTTCACGACTGGCGCCGACTCTGTTGCACGGCTTCCTGCAGGAGCGGTTGCCAGATGATCTCGAGTTCCTGGTTCATGGATCGTGCAAGCCCATCGAGATCGGGCCACAGCGATGCATGGGTGATGTTCATACGATAGAGCTCGCGAATTGATTCCTGCCGCATTTCCTGTTTGAGAATCAGCTGAACCAGCAGGCTGTCCTGTGCTTCGGCTACACGAGTCGGGTTGTTTCGCTGATTGATGTCATGAGAGGCTTGATACCCCTGCAGCAGGTGTTCGATCGACAAATGGAGTTGGCCAGGAATCACGAACAGCCCGGATTGCGCCACCAGTCGGCTATCCATTTCATCCGGTTCGCCAAACCAGATGAGCGGGTACTCATTGCTCAGAAAATACTTTTCCAGATTGTCATTTGCACGCGGATTGATCTTGGTGCGGTTTAGCTCTGGCATGCCTGGCGGACTGAGGTACCAGAGGGCCGGGGTATTGAGACCATAGACGGCCGCATCGCTATTGGCTGAGTGGAGTGCGAAGAAAGCTGCCACAAACGGTGATTTCGTGAAGTCCAGCAGTCGGGTCGCCGCACCGTGGTGTTGCATCATCGCCAGACAGCGCAAGGTGTTGTAGAGAATGCTGTGATCGCTGATGTGAACATGGGCCTTGCGTTTGAAGACCCGGATCGCACGTTTTTCACGGATAGACCAATCGTCGGCAGGACTGCCCAGCAGCATCAGTCGACGCGAGAGGGAACTGTAGAGCGGCAATCCTGATTTTGATTGACCTCGAAACGCCCATTGGTCGAGTTTGGATGTTTCCTCCAGGAACTGCCGCCAGCTGAATACTTCGATGGTTTTCATGACCGGTTCGGTTTGCTTGTTTTCAACGTACTGCCTGCGTCAAGACATTGCTTTGAACTTCAGGTTCGCAAGGGCAGAATGATACGAGATCTGGCATGAAACGGCTTCAGTCCTGATCTGGTACACGTAGCAGTCCCATCATGTGCAAGGTCTGCGTCGTCTCAAAGAGTGGCAGGCCGACAATGCCGGTATAGCTGCCTTCGATCCGGCTCACAAATCCCGCTGCGCTGCCTTGAATGCCATAGGCACCCGCTTTGCCATGCGCCTCACCGCTTGCGACATACGCCCGGATCTGCATCTCACTAAGCTCGGTAAAGGTCACTCTCGAGTGTGACAAGGCGTGCCTTGATTGTCCTTTCCAGAACACCGTTACCGCACTGAACACATCGTGCGTCTGTCCACTGAGTCTGTGCAGGATCTCACGGGCATCCTTGTCGTCTTGCGGTTTGCCCAGAATAGTCTGGTCAATCGCAACAGTCGTGTCACCACTCAAGATAGGCATATCTTCGAGCATAGGCATGTTCTTTGCAACGTGTTCCTGTGCCCGCAGGTTCTTGTCTGCGCTGGTGCGCATCACGTAGTCAATCACAGGTTCGTCTGTCAGTCGGGGTTCGTCGTCAGCCTGCTGAGGCAGGATGAGCCGGTCGACCGGAATGTGCAACTGGCGCAACAGATCCAGCCGGCGAGGGCTGGCAGAGGCCAGAAGCAATTGCGGGGCGTTCAGAATCCACATGGTCACTCCCTGTGATATGGATGATTGGTGGCAATGGAGGCAACCCGATAGATCTGTTCGATCAAGAGCACTTTCACCATGGCATGCGGTAGCGTCATGGCGGAGAGTTGAACCTTGACATCACACGACTGCTTGAACGTGGCGTCGAGTCCGTCCGGCCCTCCGATGATGAATGCGATTTCGGGAGCCTGCAACTGAAAGCGTTCTACCAGATCGTGCAATGCCTGTGTGGTTAGCGCCTTGCCGTGCTCGTCGAGTGCTACTTTGATGCAGTTGCGACCCTTGAGGGCAGCCCCGAGTCGTTCGGCTTCGAGAGCCATGTTTTGCTGTGCCGTCTTGCCGAGCTGCCGAGGTGCCGGTTTGACCTCCCGAAGCTCCAGGTTCCATTCCGACGGCAGGCGCTTGGTGTAGGTCTGCCAGGCCAGTCTGACCCACTCCGGGGTTTTCTGACTGACTGCAAGCACCAGAATCTTCATTTGACCGTGGACTTCACCTTCCTGGCACGCGTGGAAGTCGTACTGGCTGAGGTGCTTGCTTTGGTGCTTGTGGCGCTCGCTTTGGTTGCGGTGGCGGCAGTCGCTTTGGGGGCATCGGCTCCGAGCTTCATACGCACAGGCCTGGCACCCCAGATCTCCTCGAGGTTGTAATACTCACGGATAACCGGTTGCATGATGTGAACAACGATATCGCCAAGGTCCACCAGGACCCATTCGCCGGTGTCATCGCCTTCTCGTGCGATGACCTTGACGCCGAGCTCACGCGCCTTGTCTTCCACACTGGATGCGAGCGCGCGCGTTTGCCGGTTGGACGTACCTGATGCGATGACGACTCTGTCAAACAGACTCGTCTGCTCGGTCGTGTTGAAGACCTTGATGTTCTGTGCCTTGACATCTTCAAGTGCGTCAACAACAGCACGTTGCAGTTTGCGAATATCCATGTATTGAGATTACTCCTGGCCTGATTTCTCGTAAAGCTTGTGTTGTTTGATGTAGTGCGCCACAGCAGGATCGACCAGCTCGTCGAATGACTCGCCACTGGCAATGCGTTGTCGCAAGTCATTGGCTGATACGTCCATGGGCTCGAAAGGCAGGAATTCCACACAGGCCCGTCCTTGCTCGATTTGCTGTGCAAGGGGTGCGGGGATCTCGGGGCTGACTCCGGGTCGGGCAGCAACCAGCAAGGTCACTCGCTGGGCAACATCGCTCCAGCGATGCCAGCTGCAAAAGTTGGCCAGTTGATCGGAGCCTAGAATCCAGTAGTACGTGTGTTTCGGGCTCAGATTCTCAAGGGTGTCGATGGTGTAGGTCGCCCCTGAGCGTTCAAGCTCCATCCGGTTCATGCTCAGAGCCGCGATGCCATTGATCGCGATCTCGATCATCTCGGCCCGCTGCTGCGGGGTCGCATGCAGGGAAGGCTTTTGCCAGGGTTGCCCGGCGGGTATGAGCTGAACCTCGTCAAGGTGGCGATTGTGAAGGGCTGCCAGCGCGAGCGCAATGTGAGCCTTGTGAATCGGATCGAAACTGCCTCCTAGCAGACCAATACGCATTAAAACCAGTCCCTGGGTTTGAGATAATCGTAAAGTTTTGCTTCGGGACTGCCCGGCTCGGCGTGCCAGTCATAGCGCCAGTTGGCAACCGGCGGCATGGATAGCAGGATCGACTCCGTGCGACCACCGGATTGAAGTCCGAACAGGGTGCCCCGGTCAAAAACCAGATTGAATTCCACATAGCGTCCGCGGCGGTACAGTTGAAACTCGCGCTCACGCTCACCATATGGAAAGTCCCGTCGTTTTACCACGATGGGCAGGTAGGCGTGAAGAAATGCATCGCCGACCGAGCGCGTGATGGCAAACGATTTCTCGAATCCGGGCTCATTCAAGTCGTCAAAGAACACACCGCCCACACCACGGGTCTCGTCCCGGTGCTTCAGATAGAAATACTCGTCGCACCAGCGCTTGTAGGCTGGATAGAGTATCGGGTCGTGGGCATCGAGCGCCTCTTTGCAGCTCCGGTGAAAGTGCTGAACATCTTCTTCAAACACATAGTAGGGCGTGAGATCCATGCCGCCACCAAACCAGAAGATGTCGCGGTCAGTCGTGCCTGGCGCAGCGTATGCAACGAACATCCGAACGTTCATGTGCGTGGTTGGCACGAAAGGGTTTTCGGGGTGCAGCACCATGGAAACGCCCATGGCTTCCCATCGCCGCCCGGCAACCATGGGACGGTGAGCCGTGGCCGATGCCGGCAGCTGATCCCCCATCACATGACTGAACAGTACCCCCGCGCGCTCAAAAAGCGTTGCATTTTCTGTGAGTCTTGATATGCCACCACCGCCCTCGGGGCGTATCCACTGATCAGTCCGGAAGGCGGAACCGTCAGCCGCTTCCAGGGCAGACACGATACGGTTTTGCAATCCCAGAAAATACTGGTGCACGGCTGGCACATCGACTTTCATGTCGGGCGTTTGTTCTGAGGTGTTCAACGCTTGATTGCTCGCCACGCGATGTCCTTTCTGTACTGCGCACCCTCAAACGAGATCCTTTCCAGGGCTGTGTAGGCGCGTTCACGCGCCGCCTGCACAGAGTCACCAAGTGCCGTTACACATAAAACCCGTCCGGAGCTGGTTTGCACGTTGCCGTCCACTAGCGCCGTTCCCGCATGAAATACCACCATTTCGTCGCGTGCGTCCATGACCTCACGTAGCCCGTGAATCACGTCACCAGTGCGTACTTTGCCTGGATAACCCGCACTGGCCATCACTACGCCGAGTGCCGTGCGCGGATCCCATTGCAGTGAGATCTGGTCGAGCGTGCCAGCCACCGCCGCTTGCACGGCATCAAGAAGGTCGCTTTGCAGGCGCATCATGATGGGTTGCGTTTCGGGATCCCCCATTCTGCAGTTGAATTCGAGCACACCGATCGGGCGTGTTTCATCGTCGCCGTCACCAATCATGACGCCGGCATACAGAAAACCCCGGTAGGAGATTCCGTCTGCTGCCATGCCAGCAATCGTGGGTTCGATGACTTCCTTCATGATGCGCTCATGCAGGACCGGGCTGACAACCGGCGCCGGGGAGTAGGCTCCCATTCCACCTGTATTCGGGCCTTGATCCCCGTCGAGCAATCGCTTGTGATCCTGACTGCTGGCCAGGGGCAGGATGTGTTTGCCGTCGGCCATGACAATGAAACTGGCTTCCTCTCCGGTCAGGCATGCTTCGATGACCACGCGCGCACCGGCCTGGCCAAGTGAACTGTCACCCAGCATCGCCTGAACAGCATCATGGGCTTCCTGAACCGTGGTGGCCACGACCACACCTTTGCCCGCAGCCAGTCCGTCGGCCTTGATGACAATCGGTGCGCCTTGCTCATCAATGTACGCATGCGCCTTGACCGGATCGGTGAAGGTTTCGTAGGCCGCAGTCGGGATGCCATGGCGCAGCATGAACTGCTTCGCAAAATCCTTGGAGCTTTCCAGTTGAGCTGCTGCCCGCGTTGGCCCGAAGATGGGCAGTCCGGCGGCTTCGAATGCATCGACCACACCCGCAGCGAGCGGGGCCTCTGGGCCAACCACGGTCAGTCCCACGTTCTCGCGGCGAGCCAGTTCAACCAGTTCCTGCGGTGTGTGGGCATCAACGTTGGTTACGTTGTCCATGGTGGCTGTCCCGCCATTGCCAGGGGCAACCAGAACATGGGAAACGCGGGGAGACTTTAGCAAGCGCCAGGTGAGCGCGTGCTCGCGGCCTCCCGAACCGATGACAAGCAGTTTCATAAACTAAAGTTATTCCTCGTTGGGCATGACTGCATTGGTGTATACCTCTTGAACATCATCAAGAGACTCAAGTGCATCCAGCAGTTTCTGCATTTTGATCGCGTCATCGCCCTCAAGCGTGACTTCGTTTTCTGGCTTCATGATGACATCGGCCATCTCGGGCGTCAGATCATTGGCTTCGAATGCCTGCTTGACCGCAGTGTAGGCGCCGGGCTCGCAGATGACCTCGACCATGCCTTCATCGTCGGTCACGACATCGTCCGCACCCGATTCAAGCGCCACTTCCATCACAGCGTCTTCGGACGTGCCAGGCGCAAAAAAGAACTGGCCGCAGTGTTTGAACATGTACGCCACGCAACCGTCCTGGCCAAGATTGCCGCCATTCTTGGTGAACGCGTGGCGAACATCGGCAACAGTCCGGGTCCGGTTGTCAGTCATGCAGTCGACAATGACCGCCGCACCGCCCACACCGTATCCTTCGTAACGGATCTCGTCGTAGTTGTCACTGTCTGCGCCACCCGCACCGCGCTGGATGGCGCGCTGAATATTATCTTTGGGCATGTTGGCCGCGGTGGCCTTGTCCCAGGCCATGCGCAGCCGCGGGTTTGTTTCAGGATCTGCGCCGCCGGCTCTGGCTGCGACCGTGACCTCACGTATGATCTTGGTCCAGAGTTTGCCGCGTTTGGCGTCCTGGCGTCCCTTGCGATGCTGGATGTTGGCCCACTTGCTATGACCCGCCATATGTGTATTCGTCTGTTTTGATGAAACCCCCATTCTAGCGCGACAAGCCCACTGATTGCTTGGGCCGTTTCGGGTCTTGAAGAATCGAGTCGACTCGAACTTTTCCTGGTCATCGGGTTACGCACCAGTGTTCAATTCGTGCGCCATGCGATATCTTGGCGTTCTGTACAGAAATTACGTCACGATGGCGTCCTGGCCGGGTTTCCGGCAAGTGCAGGTCAACATCAATCTGGAGCACGCATGTCTACACTTACCAAAGCAATCCGCATCGAACAGAACGGTGGACCCGAGGTCCTCACGATGATGGAAATCGAGGTTCCGGCCCCCGCGGACAACGAGATCACCATCAAGCAGCACGCAGCTGGTCTGAACTTTATTGATATCTATTTCAGAACCGGTCTCTACAAGTCTCCTTTGCCGCACGGGCTGGGTTTTGAAGGGGCAGGCGAGGTTGCCGCGGTCGGCAAGAATGTCACGCATCTGAAGGTGGGTGACCGCGTTGCCTACGGCCAGAGCCCGATTGGCGCCTATGCGTACGTGCGTAACGTACCCGCAGCCCAGGTCGTCAAGTTACCAGACGGCATTTCTTACGAGCAGGCTGCTGCCATCATGCTCAAGGGTCTGACTGTTCAGTATCTGTTTCGCCAGACTTACCGCATCAAGGAAGGGGAGACCATTCTCTTTCACGCAGCCGCCGGCGGTGTTGGTCTGATCGCCTGTCAGTGGGCCAAGGCGCTTGGCGTGAAGCTGATCGGTACAGCCTCCAGCCAGGAGAAGATGGATCTCGCACTGGAACACGGTGCCTGGAAAATGATCAACTACTCGACCGAGAATGTGCCTGAGCGGGTGCTGGAGTTGACCGATGGCAAGAAAGTACCAGTTGTTTACGACGGCGTTGGCAAGAGTACCTGGGAAATGTCACTTGACAGCCTCCAGCCGCGTGGTCTGCTGGTCAGTTATGGCAATGCCTCTGGTGCAGTCGAAGGCGTGAATCTTGGCATCCTGGCAGCCAAGGGCTCACTGTACGTGACCCGTCCTACACTCGCCGTGCACGTCAATACTGCCGAGAAGATGCAGGCCGCAGCGGACGAACTGTTTGACCTGGTCGTTCAAGGCAAGATCAAGGTGCGTATTGACCAGCGCTATCGACTGGAAGAAGCTGCGCAGGCTCAGGAAGCTCTGGCCGCCAGAAAGACCACAGGTGCTTCTGTGTTTGTGCTGGACTGATTGCACGACACCGTCAGATCCGCCCGCGTGCTCGATTGGGCGCGTGGGTGCTGGAGGGCAGGTCATGTCAGATGGCAATCACCATGGCAGCCTGGGCCGCAGAGGATTGCCTTTGCTGCATGATCGCGTCGTCGGACTGGTTCTGATGCGCGGACGGATTTCTGGTTGTGCCTTGACGGGCGAACTGGATCAGGATGGCGTTGCCCGGGAGTGGACGTTTCCCGACACGCAAGACGGTCAGGCAGCGCTGTTATCCTGGATCCAGGCTGATCCACCCGAAATCATTGCAGTTGAAAGCCTGCGAAGTCCTGTTGCGAACGCTGGTCGATCCAGAGAACCGTTTATTGACGAGGCCCTCTGCAAGGCCCTTCGGAACGTCTTTTTGATGAGAGGCGAGCGCATCGCATCAACGGATCCTGTGCAAAGCAGGGTGAGCGAGGTTCTTCTTGTCGATACGCACTACTTCAAACGCGTGCCGGCCCGACCAGCGGATGTCAGTGATGCCAGGTGGCTGGCCTGGCTGGTCGGGCACGGTCTGTATCGCACGCTGGAGAAATCCATGGCAAGGTGAAGACCGCAGAGTGGCACGACACGGCAGGCCCCTGATGCGCTCTGTCGTGCAGCCTCACCCGGTGCTCGCCCTGTTACATCAGAGTGAGTTCACTTCGCCTGATCAGCTTCGAGGTGGTAGCGTGTAACGCGCTCGACTTCTTCCTTTGACCCCATGACGACACTGACGCGTTCGTGAAGTCCCTGTGGCTGAATGTCCATGATGCGCGTGCGACCGTTGGTGGACATGCCGCCCGCCTGTTCGACCAGAAATGACATGGGGTTGGCCTCATACATCAGGCGCAGTTTGCCCGGCTTGTTCGGGTCTCTGGCATCCCAGGGGTACATGAATACACCCCCGCGAATAATCAGACGATGAACGTCAGCCACCATCGAGGCAATCCAGCGCATGTTGAAGTTCTTGCCACGAGGACCTTCCGTGCCAGCCAGGCACTCGTCGATGTAACGGTTGACGGGCTTCTCCCAGTGACGGGTATTCGACATGTTGATGGCAAACTCGCTGGTTTGCTCAGGGATGGTCAAGTCCTCGTGCGTGAGCACCCATGAGCCCATCTCCCGATCGAGCGTGAAGCCCACCACACCCTCGCCAACCGTGAGGACCAGCATAGTCTGCGGGCCATAGATTGCGTAGCCTGCTGCGACCTGGGTATGTCCTGGCTGCATGAAGTCGGCCTCGCAGATGTCGCGGCCAGAGGCATCGGCTGGTGCCTTGATTACAGAAAAAATGGTGCCGATCGACACGTTGACGTCAATGTTCGAGGAGCCATCGAGCGGATCGAACAGCAGCAGATATTCGCCTTTGGGGTAGCGATTGGGAATCAGGTAGATCGCCTCCATCTCTTCTGATGCCATGGCAGCCAGGTGGCCACCCCACTCGTTGGCTTCAAGGAGATACTCATTGGAGATCACATCGAGCTTTTTCTGGACTTCGCCCTGAATATTCTCGGTCCCGAGACTGCCCAGTACACCACCAAGCGCACCTTTGCTGACATGGTGGCTGATGGTCTTGCAGGCACGTGAAACAATTTCGATCAGCAGGCGAAGCTCTGGCGGCAAGGCTTTGTCAGTACGTTGTTTCTCGACGAGGTACTGGGTGAGGGAAGTTCTTTTCTTGTTCATCGTGGGGTCACTCGTTTAAAGCTTGTTGGTTCAACAGGAAACCGCATTCATCAGGTGATCAGGCCCGGGGATATCCTCCCCAAGCCTGAAAAGGCCGGCATGGTCGTCAGAGCGCAAGTGCCTTGCCCACCACCTCACGCGTGTTTGGTGACAGATCGGACTGGTCCGCAACTGACTGTAGTGCAGCCTGCATCATATCTTGCGTAACCGGACGGTGGTGACGCCAGTGGTCCAATACCCGTGCCAGACGCGCAGCAACTTCCGGGTTGCTGCGGTCCAGATCGATGACTTGCTCGGCCCAGAACTGGTAGCCGCTGCCGTCTGCAGCGTGGAATCCGAGCGGATTGTTAGCGCAGAACTGGAACAGCAAAGCCCGGACGCGATTCGGGTTGCGTCGGTTGAAGGCAGGGTGCTGCATGAGCGAACGGGCTTTGGCTACATCTGTCGTCGGTGCGCTCGCCTGCAGGGCAAACCATTTGTCAATGACGAGTGCATTGTCCTGAAAACGTGTGTAGAAAGATTCGCTCGCATCGAGCACGGCAGAATCATGCTCTGGGTGACGGAAAAGAGCCAGTAAAGCACCAAGTCTGGCGGTCATGTTGCCAGCCCTGTCATATTGTGCCAACGCAAGCGCCTTACCCTGGGTGCTGCCCATTTGGCAAAGCCAGTCCAGTGCCAGATTAACCAGCGCCCTGCGACCCGCAGCCAGTGCCGAGGGGTCAAACACGTCCTTACTATCATCACCATCAGCCTGCGCCTCAGTGACGATCTGCACCAGCGCTGTTTCGAGGGGGCGCGCCAGAATCTGGACGAGTCTGTTCTTTGCCTGTGCAACGGCCAGAGGATCCATCTGATCCATCTGGTGCAGCAAATACTTGTCACTTGGCATCTCAAGCAGTCGGGTACGGTAAGCATCGTCCAGTGTGGTGTCCTGCAGGATCAGCGAGAACGTATCCGATAGTGTATGGATACTGGTTGTCAGACTCTCGGGGAGATCAGTCCGGGCCTGCCCGTCGTCCGCCAGTTCTGCAAGTTTCAGTACTGCGTTGCTCAAGAGTATCTGGGTCGCTTCCCAGCGCGCAAAGGCGTTCGGATCGTGTCGCGCCAGCCGATGCAGCGCCTCCTGTGGCTGCGAGATCTCAAGCCGGACAGGTGCCGAAAAATCCCTGAGGAAGGACCCGGCTGCGTCCTGCGTCCAGCCGTTGATCAGCCAGCTTTGGGACTGCCTGGTCAGTTCCAGCAAAAGGGTCTGCCCATGTTGCTCATCGCACTGGAGTGTGAGCGACTCACCTTGCTGGTTGATTGCACCGAGCAGAACAGGAATGTGAAATGGCTGCTTCTCGATATTTGCGTTGCGCTCCACGCCAACTGGCGGACACTGCTGAGAAAGTGTCAGTCGAATCTGGTCGTGTTCGGAGGTCCTCTCGGTCGTCACTTTGACGCTCGGCGTACCTGCTTGCGAGTACCAGCGTGCAAACACGGTCAGGTCACGTTCCGGGTGACGGGTCTGCCATGCATGCTGCATGGCATCCACAAAGTCGTCGCAGGTCACCGCCTGGCCATCGTGGCGTCTGAAATACTCTTTCATCCCCAGCTGAAAGATCTCCTCTCCCAGCAGTGTATGCATCATGCGGATGACTTCCGCGCCTTTCTCGTAGACTGTGGCGGTATAGAAATTGCTGATCTCTTCGTAGCTTTGCGGGCGGATCGGGTGTGCCATCGGGCCGGCATCTTCCGGGAACTGCGCCGCACGCAGCATCGCCACATCATCAATGCGCTTGACTGAGCGGGCACTCGCTGCGCGGGCCGGGTCAAGCCCCTCAGCCTTCATGTCGGCTGTGAACTCCTGGTCCCGAAATACAGTCAATCCCTCCTTGAGGCTGAGCTGGAACCAGTCCCGGCAGGTGACCCGGTTGCCAGTCCAGTTGTGGAAGTACTCGTGGCCGATGACTGCTTCAATCCCCTCAAAATTAGAGTCAGTTGCGGTTTCCGGGTCAGCAAGTACATATGCTGCGTTGAAGACGTTCAGACCTTTGTTTTCCATGGCGCCCATGTTGAAGTCGGCTGCAACCACAATCATGAATCTGTCCAGATCAAGTTCCAGATCGAATCGGGATTCGTCCCAGCGCAGTGCCCTGATGAGGCTCTCCATGGCCCACAGCGTTCGGTCAAACGTCCCTGGGTCGCTGTAGATTTGCAACAACACCTCTCGCCCACTGCGGGTGCGCACAGTTTGTTCGCGGCAGTCAAACTGTCCGGCTACCAGGGCGAACAGATAACTGGGTTTGAGAAACGGATCTTCCCAGACGCAGGACTGACGCCCGTCGGGCAACTGCTCAGCGTGAATCCGGTTGCCATTGGACAGCAGAATGGGATACACATCGGGATCTGCTCTCAAGGTGACCTGGAACCGTGACATGACATCTGGCCGGTCGGCAAACCAGCTGATGCGCCTGAAACCCTCCGGTTCACACTGGGTAAAGAGACTCTTCCCCGATACGTAAAGCCCCATCAGGGCATCATTGGACGACGGATTGCAGGAACTGTCGATCTCCAGTGTGCACGCCCGCGGCAAGCTTCGAATAATGAGCTTGCCCAGATCTTTGTCGAGTTCGTAGTGGTCCCAGCTCTGCCCGTCGATCCGCAGGCCTCTCAGGTCAATCGCTTCTCCATCAAGTATCAGCGCCTCGCCTGTCATCGTGTCGGCCTTGGCCTTGACGTCAATCTTCGTATGCACCAGCGTGCACTTCGGATCGAGATCGAATTCGAGATGAATGGCAGGAAGCTCGTAAGGGTAGGGGGTGTAATCAGTTCGTTGAATTGTCATGCGCAGATCTGCCCAGGGGCCCGGTTAAATGCGTTTCAGGAATCCTTCCATATGGGCCTCATTGTATGACCGACATTCAAGCCTTGCTTGATTCAAGGTCGATTGGAGGCCGGGTTGGGCGTGGTTGTGTTGTTCTGCGAACGGAGGTGAGCGCATCCGATCAGCCTGGCTGAGTCGTATGGCGGGCTGTCTCCGCCCTTTGAAAGGCTAGCCCGGATTGGCGCACCACATCGGGTATCGCTATGAAGCGAGGCGGGCGTCATGCTTTCAAGGTTGACTGGAGTTTGCAATTAAAGACTGATCCGCCCCGGATTTTTCGCTTTGGGTCATTGCCTGCGACACGAGTTCTGATGCAGTAGCAACCCGGGATTGCGCCTCATGCTCATCCAGCATGCGCAGAACGCGCTCGCGGATCATTGCATCGTGCAGTTCGGTTTGACGCACCTCGTCGCGTAGTGACTTTAACAATGACGCGGCCATGAACACCATCAGCACCATGAACGGAAATGCGGCGACAATTGAAATGGTTTGCAAGGCTTGAAGCCCACCTGTCAGCAACAAAACGCCTGCTACCCCAGCCTGGATTCCACCCCAGACAAAGCGCAAAGTACGACTGGGTACCAAAGCCCCTTTTGCGGTAAACATGCCCAGCACAAAGGTGGCGGAGTTGGCGGACGTGATTACAAACAGCCCGATTAAAATCAGAAAAAGAATGCTGCTAACGTTATAGGCTGGCAATAGCTCCAGCATGCCAAACAAGCCAGCGCTCACTTCTACGTCTACGAGTTGCGCCAGATGGGCGTTCTCAAACATTTCAAAATACAGTGCTGATCCGCCAAACGTGGCAAACCAGACAGCGCTCAGCAAGACAGGTACGCCGATGACGCCAAGCAGGAACTGGCGTATTGTGCGTCCACGTGAAATGCGCGCAATGAACGAACCGACGAAGGGCGCCCACGACAACCCCCAGGCCCAGTAGAAAATCGTCCAGCGCTGCACCCAGTCTTCGCCGGTGTAGGGCGACATGACAAAGCTCATGCCAAACATGTTATTGAAATAGTCGCCAATGGCGTTTGTCATGGCTGCTGTAATAAAGTCGGTAGGGCCAGCGAAGAAAACAAAAACGAGCAATACTGCCGCCAGCATAATGTTCAGATCACTGACATAGCGGATACCGCTTTCAAGTGGCGTCAATGAAGCCAGCATGAAAATCAGGCTGACCCCGGCAAGAATCATAAGTTGTGATTCGAAACCAAATGGGAAACCAAAGACTGCCTGAGCCCCGCTATTGAGCTGAATCATGCCCAGGCCCAGAGTCGTGGCGACACCAAACACGGTGGACACCACCGCCAGAATGTTAATGGCGTGTCCCAGGCTGCCGTCAACGCGGTTACCCAGCGTCGAACGAAATCCTTCGCTGATCAGGCCGCCGCGTTGCAGTCGAAAGCGCACGTACGCAATGCTAAGGCCAACCACGGCAAAGTTGGCCCATTGATGGAAACCCCAGTGGAACAGGGAATACTGCATTGCCAGACTGGCTGCCTGTGCAGTGGCGGGCTCTGCCCTGCCCAAAGGCGGCGTGATGAAGTGAGTCATAGGCTCGGCCACACCCCAGAACACCAGACCCACCCCCATACCAGCCGAAAAAATCATGCCCAGCCAGGAGAAATACGAAAACTCGGGTGCCTCACCCTCGACACCAAGGCGGATATCGCCGTATCGACTAAAGGCCACTCCCAGACAAAATACAAGAAAGCCAGTGGTAATGACTAGATACAGCCAGCCGAAATGAGAAGTTGTGAAGTGCAACACGTTGGCAGCGGTGGTGGCGAGCTCTGCAGGGCTCACTGCCCCGTAAAACACAAACCCGCTTAATATCAGCGCTGAAACATAGAAAACCCACCCTGGTCGTTCAGAACTCAAAACTCATCTCCATCGGTTATGCGCTGCCCCTCGCTCACGGTACGTAACTGAGAGCAACTTGATCCCAGGCCCCGGAGGATCCGGTCTGGTTCGAAGGGCAGACTTGCTTTCTTCACTTCACATCTTCTCTCTACCATAGCAACGGGCGAAAGATCTGAACAGAACCCCTCTCTTCTTGTCGGCCGGAGGGATGGGCGCCTGTGATCGTTTCGTTCTGGAAGCAGGCGAGCATTGCGCAGCAATGCTAGAGCGGAACTGCTTGAACGCCGGGAGTGGGCAAATTTTGCAGTTCAGGTTCGCTCATGAAATCGCTATCGCCGAACGAAATGGTGGGCATTCCGGGCATGAGTGCTCGGAGGTCGATTAGTCTCCCGTCCCAGGTAGAACCAGGATGGGCTCAGTCCTAAGGTAATGCTGTTCGCAGACATGAGTGACCAATGGCGAAGGTGCCGTGTGCGTTGATGTTTGGCGTTCGGGAGACGTTTCTCAACCCTCAATGCCAGACGGTCTTCTGCCATGACCTGCGTCTGGCAAGTGGTTGTCTGCTATCAGAAACAGCCCCAGCAGAAACAGCAGAAATCGTGGAGGTTCATTGTGGAAGTGCGTTTCTCCGGAACATTACCCGATCATCATCTTCGCAACAGCGCCTTCCCCCACGAGATCCAGTTGTGATGAATACTGAAGCCATTCGGGCAACATGGCGCGTGCGCCCAGAAGGGCATCAACCGGACTGGTCTCTACTTGAGAGTAAACGGGATCTCGATGGAAGCGTTGTTTATCTGGATACAGCGGGGATGCCAGGGCCCGAGTGCGGTGGGTCCTGCCACCAGAGTTTCCCGCTATGTCGCGCCGATGGAGCCAGATTCTTCACTGTGACTGGAGTGCAGGAGTGGCGTGCTCGTCAAAGAGAAGTACTTGACGATCAAGCAAGGCACTCGATAAGGTCTGTCGCGCTCCGTGCGACCACTAGCGTGCGACCAGCCATGTATGGCTAGCCATATTCCGATTCAGTCAAGCGAAGGACTGGCGTTTGCCGGGTCCTCAGATGCCAGACGTGCTATTGCTGAGGCTCAGAGTGTTCTGATCGGCTGAAGGCTGTGGCTGCTCCTTGGGTTCGATCAGAAACTGATCCCGGCTGACGCCACGGCTTTCTGCTTCTGTGATCCAGCGTGGTGGTTTGCCACGACCAGTCCACTTGTCGTCAGTTTCCGGATTGCGATACTTGGGTGCAACGGGTCCGCGAGGTGCGCCGACTGATTTGCGTGCTGTGCGGGTCTTGGCCGCGACGCGCCCACCTTTGGCGTAGGCTGCAAGCAGCTCCTCCGGGGTGATTTCATACTCTTTCATCGACCGGATGATGTTGTCAATCACTGGCTGACGATTCTTGCTTTCAAGAAGCTCGATCTGTCGCTGCAGCTTCTCCATCTCTTTCTTGATCTTGGCTTTTTTGGCTGCAAAGCTGTTGCGTACCATGAGTGCTTCCCCTTTATGGTTGGAAAAGTTAATTGATTGTGAATAAAAGAAAATTTAAAAAAACGAACGGTAAAAACAATGATCTCTATGCGCAGGCACTGTTTCAGCAATCTGAATTGCCTGGTCAGCCTTTTGATGGGCTCGGATCACTGATCGATTCCTTCAGTCTCCTGAATCTCTTGTGCAGGACTGTTCCCGAAAAGTCCACAAGGCGGATAACAAAAAACGCGACGAACAAGCGGGGTAAAAAGTCAGTTACCAAACAGACGCTCAAAAAAAGGCACAGTCATAATAGAGTGCGACTAAATTTTGGTTAATCCGGTTTGCAAGTTCTTAAGGTGTTCACGCCTGGGGCAAACCACTCCTCATTGGCTGAATATCAAATCAATCTTTATTTTTCAGTCACGGATGCAGGATGAGTAAAAGAGCAATTTATAAAACAGTAGTGCATAAAACAGCATTCTCTAAATTAATCTGGTTCTAATGTGAGCTTTAAAGTCGGTCTGCACGAAGTCATCAAACAGTCTTCTTGTAACACCACCCATCGTTAACATAACGATTTTCTGCGGTGTCGGTATGTAAAGCATGACCAAAGAGTCCTTGCTTTTAAAAGACATCCTTCGAAGAAGAGAGATCTGGAGTTGTCCAGATGGAACACACCATCCTGCCAAATAAAACCATTGGTTCAGTGCAACTAAAATTCATCAGTACCGGCTTTCAGATAGGGAAACCAGCAAAGTTTCCAGCAAATTAACAAACAATGAAACAGCTCAAAAACAGCCAAACAACTTAAAGGGAAACTGAAGGAGTAACCAGGGCAGACTCGTTGAGGGAGAGAATCAAAGGCGCTAGCTCATAAAAGTCGTGATTCACATTCCATGCCTTGAGTCGCCGGCAGCTCGTATCTGTAAGTGTTGATCCGTTTGATGCACAGTCCACGTGAGTCGTACTGTTGAGTCTTGCCTGGCACCATCACGCGCTGAACGACAGTTGCACTTCGAGGCGCCTGTAACCACACGGGTGCGGGCTGTGCAACTGCTGGTTTCCTGACAGACGCTCCGGTTAAGTCGGAAGCGGCTTTCCAGCTGTTTGATCCAGTGAGCAACTGATTTCGACCTGTATCTTGAGAGCTATTATTGATTGCATGGTTCATGTTTTTGCGAATTATAAACATTAATCCATATAAATGCTTGTCACTGGTGAAATTATTATCATGTCCGGACAAATGTAATATCCATTTCTCGATCCGAGGATTAAGTAGAATTTTGCCAGGGGCGGATGATTTCCTAACGTTGCGCGAAAGCATGGCAGGATGCGCGTAACTGAGGGAGAGATTCCCGGGATTGTCTTACCTTGCCTGAAAGTGAGTCGTGTCACTGTACTTGCGTCTTTTTAGTTGCATAACATCGAGCGAGGTATAGTCAATTCAATCCGGAGGATGTAAGGAGTTGTTGTTAAAAATATTCAAAAGAGCTGTCGAGTTTCAGCGGTCCAGAGGATGACTGGCCAGTCTGGTCAGTTGTCAGCGCGGCGAGGTCCCATAATATCCCTGCGAGTCTCTTTTGATACGCATGCGCTGGTCGCAAACGAGAACTCGATACTACGATCCAGTCCCGTGGTCGGAACAAACAGGAAGCAGTCGGTATGACCATAAACACCAGAATGAGAGCTGCTGCAAGACGGCCAAAGTGCGCCCGGTACATTGAGTCTGCCAAGGTGTTGGTTGCAGTGCCTGGATTTTTCAGAAAGTCCTTTGCAAAGTGTCGAAGTAGAAATCCGGATAGTCCGCAAGGCGGATTCCGGGATGGATTAAGTGCGCGTTGCAGCAGTTGACCAACTGTGAGCGCAAGCCCCAGACTTTAGTCATTGGGTGGTTCAGGGTTTCTTTGTTGCAACGGCGCCCAACCTTGACGAAAGGGGCGTATTTCACGATTGAACGACCAGTCCGGACGTACTATCAGATAACCGCAAGCAAAAGCCTGCGAAACGGCAAAGGAGGGGCAACGGCCTCGTTAGCGATGTACGCGTTACATCTGGTGTGTCGTGAGACAAGTTCTCTCGGGTGAGCTCACAGCCTTATCGTTCGACTCAGCAGCGATTCAATCCGGCTTCGCATCTTTTGCGGTAAAGGTGGCTGGGCAAACCCGGTTGTTTGGAAAACTCTTTTGTAGGCAGGAGAAGTCATGGAAATGTTGCACCGGGCCGATCAGTCCGCAGTCATTCTCGTTGATTTACAGGCCAGGCTGATGCCGAGTATCCATGAGGGTGAGCGGATCGTGACGCAGGCCGTGCGTCTTGCCCGGATCGCCCGCGTACTCGGCGTGCCTGTTGTCGCAACGGAACAGAACCCGCAAGGATTAGGTCACAGTGACCCGCGTATTCAGGCCGAGTGTGACCGGGTCATGAGCAAGTCCCACTTCAATGCATGCGAGGAGGGATTGACCGAGATGCTGCCGGCAACCTCTCGGCACGCGATCGTGGCAGGTTGTGAGGCACACGTCTGTGTCTTGCAGACCTGCATGGGTTTGCTGGAACGCGATTTTCGGGTCACACTGGTGATCGATGCAATTGGATCACGGGCCGATCTCAGCCGACTTGCGGCAATTGAACGACTGGGTATGCTCCAACACGAAGGCCTGGTGCTCGCATCGGTTGAAATGGTGGCGTTTGAGTGGCTTCGAACATGCAGGCATCCGAAGTTCCGTGAAGCGCTGGCGCTGATCAAGTAGGAGTGCTCATATGAACACTCGCACGAGTACCAATAATGACTCAAGTGGCACCCAGGACCAGGTCGAAACAGGCGCGACTGGACAGGTGATTGTTGCAGCGATCCAGATGGTTTCGGGTCCCTGCGTTCAGGACAACCTGGAGCAGGCGCGGACGCTGGTAGAACAGGCGGTGCACCAAGGTGCGCAGATGGTGGCTTTGCCAGAGTACTTCTGCCTGCTTGGTCCGGACGAGACAGCGAAGGTCAAGGTGGCCGAGCCTGAAGGGCAGGGACCAATCCAGTTCTTCATGTCAGATCTGGCCAGGCGGCTTGGTGTCTGGGTTTGTGCAGGGACCCTGCCATTGCAAAGCCCGGATCCCGCCAAGGTCTACAACACCAGTCTGATGTTTGCGCCTGACGGCGCGAGCGTTGCCCGTTACGACAAGATCCATCTTTTTCGGTATACGTCCGATACGGAACAGTTCGATGAAGGCAGAACGATCCTGGCAGGCACACAGTCCGTTGTGGCAACGTGCCGGTTCGGAGTAGCTGATAGGGAGCGGATCGGGACGCCTGATGTCGAGTCAGCCAGTGGCACTACGATTCGCGTCGGTATGTCGGTCTGCTATGACCTGCGGTTTCCGGAAATGTATCGAAAGATGGGGGAGGTGGACTTGATTCTTGTACCGTCTGCCTTCACATATACGACAGGACATGCGCACTGGGAAACGCTGCTTAAGGCGAGGGCCATTGAAAACCAGTGCTACGTGCTGGCACCCGCACAGGGTGGCACCCATCCACATGGACGTCGCACGTGGGGTCATTCGATGCTGATCGACCCATGGGGTGAGATCATTGGAGAACTGCCACAGGGGCCCGGTGTGATCATGGGACAATTGAGCCTTGAGCGACTGCGAGCAGTCCGTCAGTCCTTGCCAGCGCTATGCAACCGGGTGTTCCAGATCTGAGCCCCTGCGTACGCCATCCAACGAACGCAATGCTGTGAATGCAATCTTTTTGATGCGAGTGAATATTAGATGAGTCTTGTCATGACCGACCCAATGCAGTGTGCCGATTCTCTGTTGATGCAGCCCTGGGGGCTGACCCAGAGCAATCTGGACCATGCCATGGGTGAAATCTTTCGTCATCAGGTCGACTACGCGGACCTGTATTTTCAGTACACGCGCAGCGAAGGCTGGAGTCTTGAGGAAGGGATCGTCAAGACCGGCAGCTTTTCGATCAGCCAGGGTGTCGGTGTCCGGGCAATCTCCGGCGAAAAAACCGCCTTTGCCTTTTCCGATGCCTTGTCAGCCGATGCCCTGATGCAAAGTGCGCACGCCGTGCGAGAGATTGCCCGCTCGGGTCAGTCCAGGCGTGCCACCATCGGTTCAGACATCCTGGTGCCGAGCTCACGTTTGTATGAGGGTATTGATCCGCTTATGTCTTTGCCTGCAGAGCAGAAAGTCAAGTTGCTCGAGCGGGTAGAGCGCATGGCTCGCGCCCGGGATCCGCATGTGGTCCAGGTCATGGCAAGCCTTGGGATGGAGTATGACGTGATGATGGTGGTGGCGAGTAATGGCCGCCAGGCGGCTGATATCCGTCCACTGGTCAGGATGTCGCTGACCGTCATCGCGGAGAAGGGCGGCCGGCGCGAAATGGGACACGGCGGTGGCGGTGGACGCCATGATCTGGCGTACTTTACGGATGATGTGCTGGCGCAGTACGTCGAGCGAGCAGTCCACGAAGCACTGGTCAATCTGGACGCCAGACCTGCGCCAGCTGGTGAAATGACGGTCGTGCTCGGTTCGGGCTGGCCGGGCATCCTGTTGCACGAAGCGGTTGGACATGGCCTTGAAGGTGACTTCAACCGCAAGGGCTCCAGCACCTTTGCCGGTCGCGTTGGCGACAGGGTCGCATCAAAAGGCGTGACCGTGGTGGACGATGGCACCCTGGAGGGGCGCCGTGGCTCGCTGAACGTGGACGATGAAGGCAACCCCTCCCAGCACAATGTGCTGATCGAGGACGGCATTCTGAAGGGATACCTGCAGGACAACATGAACGCGCGTTTGATGGGTGTTGGCGTGACGGGTAACGGACGTCGCGAGTCTTATGCCCATCTGCCCATGCCACGGATGACCAACACTTACATGCTGGCGGGCTCGCACGATCCGCAGGAGATCATCGGCTCGGTCAAACGTGGTCTGTATGCGGTCAACTTCGGCGGCGGACAGGTCGACATCACCAGCGGCAAGTTCGTGTTTTCTGCTTCAGAAGCCTACATGATCGAGAATGGCAAGGTGACGTACCCGGTCAAGGGCGCAACGCTGATCGGTAGCGGCCCTGAGGCGATGCAACGGGTGTCCATGATTGGTCACGACATGCAACTCGATAGCGGGGTGGGTACCTGCGGCAAGGAAGGCCAGAGTGTTCCGGTGGGTGTCGGCATGCCGACCATCCGTATGGACGGGCTGACGGTCGGCGGCACAGCTTGAGCAGCTGTGAGCGCAAGCCCCTGACTTTAGCCATGGGGTGGTTCAGCTTGATCTCGTTGTTTTACAGGCGGTTTTTGAGTTTCATGAGGACGAAAAACGCATTTTCCTGGCCTGCAGAATGCCGCTCCTGTTGTAATAATCTGACAGTTTTTTCGTGAGTTGTCGTATTCGGAAAGATTTTTTGTGTTAGATTCGTTGTCATGAAAAACGCAGCCACATTCTTCTGGTTTTACTTTTATGGCTTTCCTACCAAACTGGCGGAAGGACGGATGCGTAGTGCCCAATGAAACAAGAGAATCCAAAAACCGCCAGCCTGAGCTGGCGGTTTTTTTTTAACCTGCTGCAACTGAAGTCACTGTGTTGCGACCGAGTTGCAAGTTTCCCGACACCATCTTCCTGTGAACATCAGACCGATCGAACAGGCCCTGTTTTCAGTATCACAATGAATCGAACGATCCCAGACTGACTTGACCGAGGAGTAAGAAGTGCCACACAACACCGATGACATTCGTATTCGAGAAATCAAAGAGCTTTCGCCTCCGGCGCATGCGATGCGCGAGTTCCCCTGCACCGAGTTCGTGAGCGAGCTGGTTCACGATGCCCGCGGGGCCCTGCATCGCATCCTGCACGGCATGGATGACCGGGTTGCAGTCGTGATCGGCCCATGTTCGATCCACGATCCCGAGGCCGCACTGGAGTACGCCGACAAGCTCAAGGTTGTGCGCGAAAGACTCAAGGACGACCTCGAGATCATCATGCGGGTGTACTTCGAGAAGCCTCGTACGACGGTTGGATGGAAGGGCCTGATCAACGATCCCGATCTGGATGGTAGTTTCCAGATCAACAAAGGTCTGCGTCTGGCCCGCCAGTTGCTGCTGGAGATCAACGCGAAAGGCCTGCCGGCTGGATGCGAGTTCCTGGACATGATCACCCCTCAGTACATTGCGGATCTGGTGTCATGGGGCGCTATTGGTGCCCGAACGACAGAAAGTCAGGTGCATCGCGAGCTGGCCTCGGGGCTGTCCTGCCCGGTGGGCTTCAAGAACGGTACGGACGGTAGCGTACGCATCGCAGTCGATGCCATCAAGGCGGCTTCGCAACCGCATCACTTTCTCTCGGTCACCAAGGGTGGGCACTCTGCCATCGTATCGACTGGCGGCAACGAAGATTGTCATGCCATCCTGCGTGGTGGCAAGGCACCGAACTACGATGCCGCCAGTGTTCAGGCGGCCTGCGAGGATCTGGCCAAAGCCGGACTGGCTCAGCGTCTGATGATTGACGCCAGCCACGCCAACAGCAGCAAGAAGCCCGAGAATCAACCAGCTGTCTGCCAGGACATCGGTCAGCAGATCGCTGCAGGCGATACGCGTATCGTTGGTGTAATGGTGGAAAGCCACCTTGTTGCCGGTCGTCAGGACCTGGTGACGGGGCAGCCACTGACTTACGGCCAGAGCATCACCGACGGCTGCATCGACTGGGAAGCCTCCGAGGCGGTGCTGGATAATCTTGCCCAGGCCGTACGCGAGCGCAGACGCGTTGTCGCCACATCCGGAAAGTGAGGTCGCAATGAGTCAGGTATCCGTTCATGAGGCCAGTGTCTTGCGCAAGCCCTTGCCAGAGGCTCTGGTCGAACAGTTGCGCAGTCACTTCGGGGACCGGTTTTCGACGGCGCAGGCGGTGCGTGAGCATCACGGGCGTGATGAATCACCCTTTCCCGAGATGCTGCCAGACGCAGTCGTTTTTGCCACCTCCACCGATGATGTGGTGCGTGTGGTCAAGGCATGCGATGCCTTCGAAGTGCCGCTGATCCCCTACGGGGCGGGCTCGTCCCTGGAGGGGCACACGCTGGCTTTGCACGGTGGTATTTCACTTGATGTCAGTGGTATGAACCGGATCCTGTCACTCAATACAGAAGATCTGACTGTGACTGTTGAACCGGGAATGACCCGCAAGCAGCTGAATGAGCAACTGCGGGACACGGGGTTGTTTTTTCCGATCGACCCAGGGGCAGACGCATCGCTCGGTGGCATGGCGAGTACCCGCGCATCCGGCACCAATGCCGTGCGTTATGGCACCATGCGCGAGAACGTTCTGAGTCTCGAAGTTGTGACCGCACAAGGCAAGGTGGTACGCACTGCCAGGCGGGCGCGCAAGTCTTCGGCCGGATATGATCTGACTCGCATCTTTGTCGGTAGCGAAGGAACGCTTGGCGTCATCACGCAGGTGACAGTGCGGCTTTACCCGCAACCCGAGGCCATCAGTGCCGCGGTATGTCAGTTTCCAACCGTGCACGATGCGGTTGCATGCGTCATTCAGACCATACAGCTTGGTGTGCCAGTGGCACGGGTGGAGCTGATGGATGCTGCTGCTGTGAAAGCCTGCAATCTCTACAGCAAGCTTGATCTCAGAGAAACACCACTATTGCTGTTTGAGTTCCACGGGACAGAGGCAGGCGTCAAGGAGCAGGCGCAGACTGTTCAGGAAATCGCACGCGATCACAACGGACTGGATTTCGAATGGGCTGACCGGCCAGAAGACCGGACCCGACTGTGGACCGCCCGGCATAACGCGTATTTTGCGGGCTTGCAACTCAAACCGGGTTGCAGGGCGAGCACCACGGATGTGTGTGTGCCGATTTCCAGACTGGCTGACTGCCTGGACCAGACCACGGCATTACTGGAGAGCGCGCCGTTTCCAACCACGATTGTCGGGCACGTTGGTGATGGAAACTTCCACGTGCTGATGCTGCTCGACCCCGATGATGCGGCGCAATGGGAAGCGTCTGAAACGATCAACGAAAGAATCGTTTCGATTGCCCTGGACGCGGACGGCACCTGCACGGGAGAGCATGGCATTGGTCTGCATAAACTCGGTTTCATGCGAGAGGAGCACGGCCATGATGCGCTCGAGTTGATGTGGGCCCTCAAGCGAGCGTATGACCCCAAGAATATTCTTAATCCAGGCAAGGTTTTGCCGCCGGATTTACCCTAGGTTGGACCGATATATGGGGTTTATCCTGTTCGCGAGAAGCTCTCTTACGGGGTATGGTTCAGAATGGAATTGTTCCACAGTAATTTTTAGTGTGCGGCGCGATGAATCTGAACGTTGAAGACAGACCAGCCGACTTGGTGATTCCTGATCTGCAGGAAATTCTCCATGCCCTGAGGGCGGTGGTGCCCGAGCATTGCATTCTGTTTCGTGCCGAGCAGAAAAAGCCTTACGAGTGTGACGGACTGTCGCTCTATCGGCAGATTCCGATGGTTGTGGTCTTGCCGGAAACAGAAGAACAGGTGCGCGGTGTGCTGCGAGCCTGCCGTCGTCTGAATGTCCCGGTCGTTACACGAGGGGCGGGTACCGGTCTGTCCGGAGGCGCCATGCCGCACGCGCAAGGGGTGCTGCTGGGTATGGCCAAATTCAACCGGATCAAGCTGATTGATCCGGAGTCCGCCATCGCGGTGGTCGAGCCGGGGGTTCGCAACCTTGCTGTGTCACAGGCTGCCAGTCAGCACGGCCTGTACTACGCGCCTGATCCTTCGAGCCAGATTGCCTGCACGATCGGGGGTAACGTCGCAGAGAACTCCGGAGGGGTGCATTGTCTGAAGTATGGCCTGACCCTGCACAATGTGATGCAAGTCAGGATGATCACCCTTGACGGCGAGGTTCTGGTGCTCGGAGGCGAGGCCCCCGATGCCGCCGGGCCTGATCTGCTGTCGGTTGCAATCGGATCCGAAGGAATGCTCGGGGTGGTTACTGAAGTCGTGCTGCGACTTTTGCCAACGCCTGGTCTGGCAAAGGTCATCATGGCCAGTTTTGAGGATGTGGAGGCTGCAGGTGATGCGGTGGCAGCCGTAATTGCCGCAGGCATCATTCCAGCGGGACTTGAAATGATGGATCAGCGTGCAACCGAGATGGTTGAGCCGTTCGTTCAGGCCGGATATGACTTGAACGCCAAGGCCATCCTGTTGTGTGAATCGGATGGGACCGAGCTTGAAGTGGAGCAGGAAATTGCCCGTATGCAGCAGGTGCTTTCTGATGCCGGGGCGACCCGGCTGCAAGTGTCTCAAAACGAAGCCGAACGTGTCAGATTCTGGGCAGGGCGCAAGAACGCGTTTCCGGCAGCAGGTCGTGTGTCGCCGGACTACTACTGCATGGATGGCACGATTCCCAGAAGCCAGCTCGCGCGGGTCCTGCGAGAGATCGAGTCAATGGAACAAGCCTACGGGCTGCGGTGTGCCAACGTCTTTCATGCAGGTGACGGTAATCTGCACCCCTTGATCCTGTTTGACTCCAATGATTCCGATGAGGTGTATCGGGCCGATCTCTTTGGCGCGGCCATTCTTGAGTTGTGTGTGCAGGTTGGCGGAACCATTACTGGTGAGCACGGTGTTGGCATGGAAAAAATCAACCAGATGTGTGTGCAGTTCCAGAGAGAGGAGCTTGATGCGTTTCTGAGCGTCAAGCGATCCTTCGACCCGGATGGTCTGCTCAATCCGGACAAGGTGATTCCCACACTGGCACGGTGTGCCGAGTACGGCAAGATGCACGTCCATGGTGGCAAACTACCCTTTGCCGATCTGCCGAGGTTCTAGCACATGGACTATCGGCTTACAGAAATGTCAGAGCAGGTGACGACTGCGCGCGCCAGTTACCGTCCCATCGAGATCGTCGGGGGGGCGACCAAGCGGTTTTACGGCAACCCGATGCAGGCCTCTGACAACAATGCCTTCAAGTTGCAGATGGGTGGTCTGGATGGCGTGATCCGGTACGAGCCCAGTGAGCTCGTCTTGACCGCATGGGCAGGGACCCGTCTGCAAGAGATCAGTCAGCTATTACATGAGCGCAATCAGATGCTGGCGTTTGACCCGCCTGGGTTTGGGCCGGATTCCACGCTAGGTGGCGTGGTCGCTGCCGGACTGTCTGGTCCGTCGAGCTTTGGCTACGGTCCTTTGCGACATTACGTGCTCGGCATCCGCTTGCTTGATGCCCAGGGGAGAATCCTCCGCTTCGGGGGTGAGGTCATGAAAAACGTCGCAGGCTACGACGTATCCCGACTGCTGGCTGGCTCCATGGGGATGTTCGGAGCGATTGTAGAGGTCTCGATCAAAGTGCTGCCACGACCAGAACACGATATCAGTTGTGTGCTGGAACTGTCTGAAGCTGCTGCGCTGGCGGTATGTCGATCCTTTCGGGCCAGTACCTGGCCAGTCAAGGCCGCCGCCTGGTTACCCGGCGACGCAGGTGTTGGTGCGGGCACGCTTTGCGTCAGGCTGGCAGGGGCACAGGCGGCTGTGGAGCATGCACGCCAGTCCCTGGGTGGTCAGGTGCTCGACCAGCAAGAGGCCAGTGCCTGGTGGTCAGCCTTGCGCGAGCAGACTCATTCGTTTTTTACACGGCGCCCGCTCTGGCGGCTGGCGGTACGTTCCGGCACACCCGCCCTTGATCTGGGTCCGTGCGCGTTTGATCTGGCGGGCGAGGTGCGATGGCTGGTGCCGGATAACGATGCAACCACGATCCGCTCAGTGGCGTCGAAGGCGGGTGGCCATGCGACACTGTTTCGGCACGATCATACAACCCGGATCCCTGCAGACGGAGTGTTTCAGCCTCTGGCGCCCACTATGCACGCCGTGGTACGCCGCCTCAAGGGGGAGTTCGATCCAAAAGGCGTCTTTAACCCGGGTCGTCTGGTCCTGGATCTGTAGGAATCATCCATGCAAACGAACCTGTCCGACGAAATCAAACACTCGGAGCTTGGCCGACAGGCTGACGAGATTCTGCGCAGATGTGTTCATTGCGGATTCTGTCTGGCGACTTGCCCGACCTATGAAGTGCTGGGCAGTGAACTGGATAGCCCGAGAGGTCGTATTTATCAGATCAAGGAAGTACTCGAGGGGGCTCCCGTCACGCCGGCTACGCGCGAGCACCTGGATCGCTGCCTGACTTGCCGTAACTGCGAGACCACCTGTCCCTCAGGCGTCGAATACGGACATCTCCTGGATATCGGACGCCATATCGTGGAGATCAAAGCCCCGCGTCCTCGACTGGAGAAGCTTCGGATTGAAGGGTTGCGCCGCGTCATTACGAGCCCCTGGTTTGGGCCAGCCTATCGCCTGGCACAAAAGATTCATGCATGGTTGCCGCCGGGCATTCAGGAGAAGGTCCAGCCCGGCAGGCAGGCAAAGCCCCCGATCAAACCCTCTCGTACTGATCTGCAGACTGGCAGACAGCACGAGAGGCAGGTGCTGATGATTGCTGGCTGTGTTCAGCCTGTCATGATGCCGTCGATTGATCAGGCAACCATCCGGGTTCTGGACCGGTTGGGCATCGGTACACAGATTGCACCGGGCTCGGGGTGCTGTGGGGCCGTGAGTTTTCATATGGATGCGCAAGAAGAGGCACGCAACCAGATGCGGCGTAATATCGACTCGTGGTGGCCTCTGATCGAATCCGGCCAGGTCGAGGCAATCGTCGTGAACGCGTCGGGCTGTGGCGCAATGGTCCGCGAATATGCGCATCACCTGCGTCTGGACCCGGCCTATGCAGACAAGGCGCAGACTATCACTGAAAAGGTACTGGACATCGCCCAGATTCTGGAACCGCTGAGCGAGCAGTTGCTGCAGCAAATTGATCCGCTCAAGGTGCCGGAAGACATTGTGTTTCATCCTCCCTGCACGTTACAGCACTGGCAGAAGCTGCGCCCCATCACCGAGACCGTTCTCTCGCGGTTAGGTGTGGCTCTCAAGGAGTTTGACGAGTCGCACATGTGCTGTGGTTCAGCCGGTGCCTACTCGATGTTGCAACCCGAAATCGCGACCAGGCTGCGGGATCGCAAGGTGGCACATATCGAGGCTGTCAGGCCGCAGATGATCGTCTCATCGAACATTGGCTGCATCGGGCAACTGCAGTCAGGCACCGACGTGCCTGTGAGACACTGGGTCGAGGTGATCGATCAGGCGCTCAAGCCACGCACGCAGAACTGAAGATCAAGTGGCCTTGATCATGTCCTCCAGCACTTTCTTGGCATCACCGAACACCATCATGGTCTTGTCCATGTAAAAGAGCTCATTGTCCAGCCCGGCGTAACCGGCAGCCATCGAGCGCTTGTTCACGATCACGGTGCGAGCCTTGTAGGCCTCAAGTATCGGCATGCCGGCAATCGGTGAGGCAGGATCGGTCTTGGCCGCCGGGTTCACGACATCGTTGGCACCTAGCACGAGCACCACATCGGTCTGGCCAAACTCGCCGTTGATGTCGTCCATCTCGAAAACCTGATCGTAGGGTACTTCGGCTTCGGCCAGCAGCACGTTCATGTGCCCGGGCATGCGGCCTGCAACCGGGTGAATGGCATACTTCACAGTGACTCCCTGTTCAGTCAGTTTCTCTGCCAGTTCCTTGAGCGCATGCTGCGCGCGGGCAACTGCCAGTCCGTATCCCGGTATGATGGTCACCGTTTCGGCATTGCCCAGGAGGAAGGCTGCGTCGTCCGGGCTACCCGAGCGTACATTGCGCTCATGCCCGTCTGCTGCGCCACTGGCACCCGTGGCACCTTCGCCACCAAAGCCCCCAGAATCACATTGAAAAACGAGCGATTCATGGCCTTGCACATGATGTAGGAAAGAATCGCACCGGACGAGCCAACCAGGGACCCGGCAATGATCAGCATCGAATTGTTCAGTGAAAATCCTATTCCCGCGGCCGCCCATCCCGAGTAGCTGTTGAGCATCGAGACCACCACCGGCATGTCGGCGCCACCAATCGGAATAATGATCAATACGCCCAGTAAAAATGCGATCAGCGTCATGATGATGAACGGCGTCCAGGCCTGACTCACCATAAACCAGATTCCGCAGGCGACCATGACGATCGCCAGTAGCAGGTTCAGTACGTGCTGGCCTTTGAACACGACCGGCGCGCCCTGGAACACGCGCAACTTGTACTGTCCTGAGAGTTTGCCAAAGGCAATCACAGAGCCCGAGAAGGTGATCGCTCCGACAAACGTGCCAATAAAGAGCTCAATGCGGTTACCCGCAGGGATGGGTGTGCCTGGCAAGGTGATGCCAAAGGCGTGTGGCTCGGCCACGATGGCCACCGCGATCGCAACAGCCGCCAGACCGATCATGCTGTGCATGAACGCCACCAGTTCGGGCATCTTGGTCATTTGCACGCGTTTGGCCATGATCGTGCCGGCCGTGCCGCCGATCAAAAGGCCAGCCATGACCCATCCCAGCCCCCATCCTGATTCCGCTGTCTTGCCCGACAGGCTGACCACCAGTGCGCCAGTGGTCAGGATCGCAATGGTCATGCCAGCCATGCCAAAGACGTTCCCCATTCTGGAGGTTGTGGGGTGTGAAAGACCTTTAAGTGCCTGGATGAAGCAGACCGATGCGATCAGATACAGCAGAGTCACCAGATTCATCGAGATCATGACTGACCTCCGGATCCCGAGTTAGACGGCTTGTTACCCGTTGCTGGTTTGTTTTTCTTTTTGAACATTTCCAGCATGCGGCGAGTCACCAGAAAACCGCCAAATACATTCACGGCTGCCAGGGCAACCGCAATCACGCCCATCGTTTTGGCGAGTCCACCTTCGGTCAGGCCAGCAGCCAGCATGGCGCCCACGATCACGATGGCAGAAATGGCATTGGTGACGGCCATGAGCGGGGTGTGAAGGGCCGGGGTCACGTTCCAGACAACGTGGTAGCCCACATAGACAGCCAGCACAAAAATGATCAGATTGACCAGGGTGGGATCGATGGCTTCCATGTCATGCCTTTTTCAAGAGTTGACCATCTTCGCAGACCAGACACGCCTGCACGATCTCGTCGTCACGATTGATCGCGAGACCGGGTGCCGTGGTATTAACACTTTTCTCTGCACCAGTGTCTGCATTTGTATTCGCTGTCCCGTTTGCTTCAGCCTTTGCCGTTTTGTCATCGGGCCTGGCCAGGATTAGCTTGAGAAATTCGAGCAGGTTGCGCGCGTAGAGCGCTGAGGCATCGGTTGCCAGCAGGCCCGGGAGGTTCGGCAGCCCGATGATAGTGACGCCATGCTCCACGACTGTCAGTCCGAGCTGGCTTAGCGGGCAGTTGCCGCCTCGCTCGACTGCCATGTCGACGATGACGCTACCAGGCTTCATGGCTTTGACTGTGCCAACACTGACTAGCTGCGGGGCAGGGCGACCTGGAATCAGTGCCGTGCAGATCACGATGTCTGCCTGACTGCAGCGCTCGGCCACTTTCTCGGCCTGGCGAGCCATCCAGCTCGGTGGCATGGGTTGCGCGTAGCCACCCACCCCTTGCGCAGCCTGTCGCTCCAGCTCTGTCTCAAACGGTACGTCGATGAATTTGGCACCAAGGGACTCGACCTGTTCCCTTGCTGCGGGTCTGACGTCCGATGCTTCTACCACCGCACCCAGCCGTTTGGCCGTTGCAATCGCCTGCAATCCTGCTACGCCCGCACCGAGCACCACCACCCGGGCGGCTTTGACGGTGCCGGCCGCGGTCATCATCATGGGGAAAATCTTTCCGAATGCATTGGCACCAAGGATCACCGCTTTGTATCCGGCCAGGTTGGCCTGGGAAGAGAGAACGTCCATATTTTGAGCGCGGGAGATTCGTGGAGCCGACTCCAGGGCGAACGCTGTCAGCCCGGCGGCTGCCAGACGCTCCATTGAGACAGCATCGTAGGGCTCTAGCATACCGACCAGGACGGTGCCTGCCGACATCTGCGCCAGCTCTATCTGGTCCGGGGCGCGCACTTTCAGGACCAGTTCTGCATCCAGTGCCTCACTGGCCGTCACCAGCGTCGCGCCGCTGTCCTGGTACTGCTCGTCCAGGAACTGGGCCGCGAATCCGGCACCGTGCTCAACAAGCACGGTGTGACCCGCCTGCACAAGCTTCTTGACGGACTCCGGTGTTGCGGCTACGCGCGTTTCACCATCCCGTGTCTCTCTGGGTATACCAATCTTCACCGACTCGACTCCTTGGACGAGGTGTTCAAGCGCTTTGCTCAAGGCTTGTCAAACGCTAAGCGTATCAGGAAGTTGTAACAGGTTATACATCGAGGGTGAGAACGGCCGATTAAAATAGGCAAATGAACACATTGACCCAACCTATTTCTTCCTCCCCTGCCGGAGTCACCGGTCTTCCTGGCGCTTTGCCAACTCCCACCGCAAAAGGTCAGCCGGTTGTGGTGGGGATGTCCGGAGGCGTGGATTCGTCTGTCACAGCGTGGCTCCTCAAGCAACAGGGATACAAGGTGCTTGGACTTTTTATGAAGAACTGGGAGGACGATGATGATGACGAGTATTGCTCAACTCGTCAGGACTGGCTCGATGCCGTGAGTGTGGCTGATCTGGTGGGCGTTGATATCGAGGCAGTGAACTTTGCGGCCGAGTACAAGGACCGGGTGTTTTCCGAGTTCCTGCGCGAGTACTCAGCGGGGCGTACCCCCAATCCGGACGTGCTCTGTAATGCTGAGATCAAGTTCAAGGCCTTTCTCGATCACGCCATGACGCTAGGTGCCGAGACCATTGCAACTGGACACTACGCGCGGGTTCGCCAGAGTCCGTTGGATGCCTCACGCTACGAATTGCTGAAAGCCGTCGATGCAACCAAAGACCAGAGCTACTTTCTGCATCGCCTGAATCAGGCGCAGCTCTCACGCAGCCTGTTTCCGCTGGGCGAGATTCCCAAGACCCAGGTCAGAAAAATCGCCCAGGAGATTGGGCTGCCCAATGCCACCAAAAAGGATTCCACGGGCATCTGCTTTATTGGTGAGCGTCCGTTCAGAGAGTTTCTGAACCGTTACCTGCCCTCGGATCCCGGTCCCATCAAGACCGACAAGGAGGAGCTGATTGGTCAGCACCATGGTTTGTCGTTCTACACGCTGGGTCAGCGCAAAGGGCTGGGTATCGGGGGGGTGCGCAGCTATCAGCGTGCCGATGGCAGCGGACCCATCTGGTACGTGGCAAGAAAGGATCTGAAGTCCAACACGTTGTATGTCGTACCTGAACATGATCACCCGTGGCTGCTGGCATCTGAGCTCACCGCCGGACAGACGAGCTGGGTGGCAGGTGAGCCACCAGAAGCGGGACGGACTTTTGGTGTCAAGAGCCGTTACAGGCAGACTGATGCACAGGCGAAGCTTGTCAGTGCCAATGAAGAGTCACTGACCCTGGCGTTTGAGGAGCCGCAGTGGGCGGTGACTCCTGGCCAGTCCAGCGTGCTGTATAACGGTGATATCTGCCTCGGGGGCGGGATCATCATGGGACAGGTATAGCGTTGATTCGCGAGGACGGCTCGGTTCAGACTGCTCTGCTTGCGAGTGCCCTGTCTTCAGGAAGCAACCGGTGGAAGGGTGTCTGCAAACGAAGCACGGGCAGACAGCTTTTTGTGGAGCCGCTCCAGATTTGGATAGGGCGATCGCCAGTCGATCTCGCCAAATCTGAAGTCCAGGTACCCCAGTGCACATCCCACGGCGATATCGGCCAGTGAATAGTTGATGCCGGTGCAGAAATTCTGATCTTGCAGTGCTTCGCTCATTGCTTTGAGCGAGGCCTGGATCTTTCCTAGCTGGCGGGCAATCCATTCCTCACTGATCTGTTCTGCGGGACGCTGCTTTTCCTTGACGATGGTTACTGCAGCATCGAGCACCCCGTCACTCAATGCCTCCCAGCACTTAACGGTTGCACGCTCACGCCCGGATTGCGGGATCAGACGACTCACCGGCGACATGGTGTCGAGGTATTCGACGATCACACGTGAGTCAAAGAGCGCACCATCAAGCAAGGCGCTTTCATCAACCAGCAGGCACGGAACCTTGCCAAGCGGGTTGTAAGACTGAACGGTGGAGTCGGGGGACCAGACATTGTCCAGAGAGAGCTGGTAGTCGAGCTTTTTTTCTGCCAGAACGATCCGAACCTTGCGGACGTAGGGGCTTGTGAGGGAACCAATCAGTTTCATAAGCCAGGAATAACCGTGTGCGTCAGGCCATCAAGGGTTGCAGGCGTTGTTCGCCCTGGGTGCTGATCCAGAGAGGATGGCGCGTTGAGTCTGCTCCAGACTTTCCAGTGTATCCCTGCATGATGGTGAACCGGTGGCATTAGCGCAGTGCTAAACTCTCCGGCATCAAAACTGTTGGTTTTTTGCAAACAATCTCATGCAAATCTCTCCCGAACTGAGCGCATTGAATGCGCTGTCCCCCCTTGATGGTCGCTATGCCGGTCGTTGTCAGAGCCTGAGGGGCTTTCTGTCTGAAGCAGCCTTCATGGCCCATCGTGTCGAAGTCGAGATCGCCTGGCTGATCGGTTTGAGTCAGGCTGGCCTGCCTGAAGTCAAGCCGTTTTCCGAGGCGGCACTCGACAGACTCAACCGGATCGTTGCGGAGTTCAGCGAAGCAGATGCCGGGCGGATCAAGGCCATCGAGCGCACCACCAATCACGATGTCAAGGCGGTCGAGTACTGGCTCAAAGAACAAGTCAAGGACGACGCGGAACTGTCTGTTGCGGCCGAGTTCATCCACTTTGCCTGCACATCCGAAGACATCAACAACACCTCCCATGCACTGATGCTCGGACGCAGTCGTCAGGACGTGCTGTTACCGGCACTCAATGGTCTGCTGGCGCAGTTGAAGTCACTCGCACTCGAGCATGCCAATCAGCCGATGTTGTCCCGTACACACGGGCAGCCAGCGACACCGACAACGCTTGGCAAGGAGTTTGCCAACGTCACCCATCGTCTGCAGGCGTGTATCGACGAGATTGCAGCGGTTGTGCCGCTCGCTAAACTCAATGGCGCAACCGGTAACTACAGCGCGCACCTCAGTGCCTATCCCGATCTTGACTGGGAAGCATTCAGTGCCGATGTGCTGGCAAGACTGGGATTGAAGCAGAATACACACACTATCCAGATCGAGCCGCATGACTGGATGGCGCGTCTGTTCGATGCGATTGCTCGCACTAACACGGTGTTGCTGGATCTGAACCGCGATGTCTGGGGTTACATCTCGCTGGGCTACTTCAAGCAGAAGCTCAAGGAAGGTGAGGTGGGTTCGTCGACCATGCCGCACAAGGTCAATCCGATCGATTTCGAGAACTCCGAAGGTAATCTTGGTCTGGCCAATGCCTTGCTACGCCACTTGTCCGAGAAGCTTCCTGTTTCACGCTGGCAGCGGGATCTGACCGATTCGACTGTTCTGCGTAACGTCGGTGTGGCATTCGGATACTGCATGGTGTCGTATGACGCCTGTGCTCGCGGTCTGGGCAAGCTCGAAGTCAACTCGGCTGCGATTGATGCCGATCTGGATGCCTGCTGGGAAGTGCTTGCAGAGCCTGTTCAGACGGTGATGCGCCGCTATGGTCTACCGGAGCCGTATGAGCAACTCAAGGCGCTAACGCGTGGCAAGGGAATCACCCAGGAAGCACTGCAGACGTTCATTGCCGGACTGGATCTGCCTGAAGCTGAACGCAGCAGGCTGCTGGCGCTGACGCCAAGGACCTATCTGGGACAGGCTATCGAACTGGCCAGGCGAGCGTGAACCGGATTTGCAAACAGCATTTGAACGCATTTGTTTCTGTTCATTGTTTGAATGAGCACGATCTAAAGGTATATTAGCTCGGGGCGTTATTTGAAGCCCGACTCAACTGTTGGAGGTATTGCATGAAGAAATCTTTGATTGGTTCACTGGTTGCCGCGGGCTGTGCCGCTGTGTTTGCTGTTTCAGCTGGTGCCCAGACGATCCAGTTCGCAAAGCCTGAGGATGCCATCAAATACCGGCAGGGCGCGTTCCAGCTCATCAAAACGCACTTTGGAACTTTGCAACCTGTTGTGAGAGGGCAGGTGCCTTACGATAAAGATGCTGTGGCCGCAGACATCTATGTGCTAGATGTCGTGGCCAGGCTGCCATGGGCCGCGTTCGCTGAAGGTACTCAGGGTGGCGGTGCCAAAGACAATGTCTGGAGCGATCCAGAGGGTTTCAATAAAGCCAAACAGAATTTTCTGGATTCGCTCAAGCCCTTGACGGCAGCTGCAGATGAGGGTGATCTCGACAAGTTGCGCGCGGCATTTGCCAAGACCGGTGCGTCCTGTAAAGCCTGTCACGACTCCTACCGGAACTGATTGCTGCATGCATTCTTGCGGGTGAACCACGATCGCTTCACCCGCAAGGGGTTGCGAGACCTCTGGTGAGTACAGGGAGGGGCGTTGCCTTGATACCCGGCCAGGGGGACAGGTCCATCGGTGCGTATCAGTTTGGGGCTTGCTTCATCAGATGACAGCGTGACACAGTCAGGCTCACTCTCTGACTTGGTTTGAACGCATGTTTGTAATCAAAAGAATCGACCCATAGGCCGTTACGGCCTATGGGTCGATTTGCGTTGTATCCCGGATTATCCCAGTGCGTCAGAAGCTCATGCCCGCAGACAGTGTCTTGTCGATCAGCCACCAGGCTACCATCCCGAGTCCGATAGCGAGAACAAGTGCCCATAGGCGAATGCCGATGTCGTCCCGTGCGACAGGGCTGTCGCTGGAGTATAGGTTGGCGGGCGCATCGCCTGTGACCATGGCAGTGACCAGACGTTTGCCTTTGATGGTGTAGGCAATGATCGCCAGCAAATGCAGGATCACCAGGCTGAAGATTACATACTCGTTGGTCTGATGGATCGTACGCATGATCGCGGCTGTTTCACCGCTCACATCGTTGTAGAAGGGGCCCTGATAGAGAATGTCATCCGACACAAACAACCCAGTGACAGCCTGCACACCAATAGCCAGTAGCAATGCGACGACGGAGAGGGCTCCAAGCGGGTTGTGACCCGGCAGAGAAGGTGTGCCGGAGCGAAGGTACTCAATCACTGTGCGTGGGCATCTCACGAAGTTCGCGAATCGGGCGTAACGAGAACCAGTGAATCCCCAGATGATTCTGAAAACCAGCAAGGCTAGCGCAATGATGCCAAACCGGATGTGCCATTCCATCCAGAGAACATTGCCAGACTTGACGGTCACGATTGCGCCGATGACACAGGTAGCAAACAGCCAGTGAAACAAGCGTGTGGGCAAGTCCCAGACGCGAATGGCCGATCGATTGGATGAACTCATTTTGAATCTCATGCAGTGACGGGAAATTGGTTGCTGGAACGGCATGTCCCAAAGAGGCCAGGGGACACCGTTAGCGCATAAAGTAGTTTAGCTTGGTCTCATTAATGGATGGCCAAAACGTCTGCTGAAATGTTTTAAAAAAGATGTTATATTCTCGTTCCTGTCATCAAGACATCGGCGCATTAGCTCAGTTGGTTAGAGCGACGGAATCATAATCCGCAGGTCCGGGGTTCGAGTCCCTGATGCGCCACCAGAGATACCTAGCCCGAAAGCCACTATCCATGCGGCTTTCGGGCTTTTTGCTTGTATTTAGGTTTCTCTGATGTGCTCAATAAGTGAGCAAATAGTGGCACTTTTAGTGGCACTTTTGAAATTCCGGTGGCAAATCGACTTGCCACCCATCGCGCAAAGCCAGTGCTGGTGCGCCTCTCCAGAAATGGGCGCAGTGGCACCACGGTGGCGGTGATGGGAGGTGATCGAAATAATCGCCTCCATGCGGACCCTCATGCGGATCGGCTTTCTGAAAATTTTCAGGAAGTTTCAGTTTTTTGCCTGTTTCGCCTTTGTAAATTTTTTCTTACATGGGAATATTTCAACATGGCACATATCTCGAAAACATCCGCAGGAACCTGGCGCGCAGAAGTGCGGTCCGTGCGCCTTGGTCACAAGCCGGTCAGAAAGGTTCGCACTTTTGATACCAAACGCGAGGCGCAGGCGTGGGCTGATGCCGTTGACGAGTCGCTCAAGCAAATCCGCAAGAATGGTCGCATCATGCCGACCGCCATCACGCTCGCCCAGGCCATCCGGTTGTGGCGCGAGGAAACCCGCCAGCATCTGGAGCGCTGCATGAAGGCCCGCCCCGATGAGCCCAAGTACCAGAGCCTGTACCAACGGTTCATCAAGGACAAGAGTCGGGCCAAACTGTGGTCCGAGGGACCTTTTGGCAACGTCGCCTTGCGAGACATCGGGCAACTCGAGGTGGAGGCTTTCATTGATGATCGCCGCGAGGAGGACCGGGCAGACTCCACGATTGCCAACGACCTGAACCTGCTGTCGCGCCTGTTCAAACATGCGGCGGCCACCACCAGTACCTATCTCGCACCTGGATGGCACTGGCAAATCGACGATCCGGTCGGACCCGCGACGGCTGCTAGAAAAATCGGACAGTCCCGACAGCGTGATCGCCGTCTGGGCCAGGGAGAACTCGGCGCACTGGATACGCTGCTGCAAGCCATCGCGAAGGCGCAAAGTGATGCGCCCGAGGCCACCCGCGATCATGTCATCGTCTCCTGCAACGACAAGCCCGTGCAGGTGCCGCCGCACGACAGCCTGCGATACATCCACGTGGCCTTCCTGCTTGCCATCGAGTGTGCGCTGCGTCGCGGCAAACTTTTTTCTGTAGCGTGGGGCTGGGTGAATTTTGAGCCGGAGCGCGAGCATTTGCTCATCCCCGTCAAGTATCTGGGTCCGATCAATAAAGGGGTGCCGGCCTACCTTCCACTCTCACCGCGTGCGGTTGAGATTCTGCGTGATCTCAAAGTTCAGGCCGACCGGGAGGGCAGGGGAGGTCCGGATGATCCGGTGTTCGGAACTCTGGTGGCGGATCGGGCGTACCGGTTGCTCAAAACGGCTTGTGATGCCCTGGAGATCAGGGACTTCACCTGGCATGATCTGCGTCACGAGGCGTGTTCGCGACTAGCTGAGAAAGGCTGGACGCTGCCCGAGATTCAAGCCATCTCGGGTCACAAGACGTTGCAAAGCCTGCAGCGCTACATCCACATCAGCAAACATGCGATTCACGCTAAATTCCGGGAGACAGCACCACAGACCCCGACCCTGTCCCCTGATCTGGCCAGGCAGTTGCTGGCCCAGCTCAGTGCCCTGGCTGCGCAAACCTCTCAGGATGTCAATAACCTTGTGAATCCGGACATCTCTGCGATGCCGTCAAACCAACCGTAGGGTCATTGGGGTAGTGGGCAGCCAGTTGGGCATTGATGCGGGAATGGCTAACTGCCTGCCAGGGCCGCACAGCTGGTCATGTAGACTCTCTCCAGTGCGCATTGAACCCAGATATCCCATTAGACAGTTTGAACAGGGCTGAAGATGGGTTTGACTGGCCTCGGGATCTCAAAGGTTTTGGTCGCATCCCACAGGCCTGTGATTCACTCCCGTCGTTATCGGGCCGTGGCCAGTTTAAGGGTCCTGAGTCGGCCCGTCTTGGTGATGAATCCGGCTTGAGTCAGCAGTTGCTGGTGCAAGGTTGCGAGTGTTTGCATCGACGCACCTCGGTTCAGCTGGCGCTGCAGTGCCGTTCTGAACAAGCTCATCAGATTGAACGCCAGCATCACCCAGTGCAGCGCTGCTTCGGTGGCTCAGAAGTTCTGACGAGCTAACGTGCCCAGTGCAAAGTCGTACTTCAGCTCCTTGATGTGATTCTCGCAGTCAGCGCGCCCGCGGTAGAGCCGCCAGATTTCGACTGCGGACAGACCCAGGTTCGTGACAATTGCTCCGTAACGCCATTGGCTCAGGTCCGGATCATCCTCAAACAGGCTCAGGTTCTTGCCTTTGGCCTGATCACGCAGCTTGATGTGCTGACGTATGCCAATGACCCGACGCGGCCTGTCCCAACTGTCTGACTGATACTCGAATTCGCACAACTCAATGCCACCAGGCACCTTGGTGGTCGGTTTGCCCGCATCATCGGTGTCTTGCAAGGGCCACCACGTGGCACTGACCGGGCGATGCTGCAAGGGGCGAACCATCTTCAAGGCGACCGTGTAGCGCAGTTGCTGGTGCTCCAGGTGCCGCAAGAAACCATCCTCGCAAAAGCCCGAATCGGCCACTTCCTCGGCCAGAGTCGTCTCTGTTCTCCGTTTGGCCCGCGGGTAGGCGCAGATGGTTGGTGAAAAAACAACCACTTACGCGCGTCGGTTCAGCGTCAACCAAGGCCATCAGTCACCAGCACAACTAGACGATGTACGTCGCTTGTACTAACATAACGACAATTGATCTAACAAAAGAGGTGCTGCCATGACCGCTGTTGCATCGTCGTCTTCCGCCCGCTCTGCCCGGCTGGGGCTACGCGCCACCCCCGAACAGGAGGTGATGCTGCGCCGCGCTGCCGAGGTGGCCCACAAGTCGTTGACTGACTTCATCCTCGACAGTGCGTGCCTGGCCGCCGAGCAGACCCTGCTCGATCAACGATTGTTCATGGTTTCGGGCAGCCAGTACCAGGCCCTGATGGATCTGCTGGATCGCCCTGAACAGGCCAATGAGGGTTTGCGTGACCTGTTTGCCTGCAAGGCGCCCTGGGACACGAAGTGACGTTGCGCGCACCGGAGCCTCTGGACGCGCAACATCGGCTGGAGGGTTTTGATTGCGGCAAGCCTGCGCTCAATGACTGGTTGTTGCGCTACGCCCGCCAGGCCCAGGGCAGTGGCTCGGCCAAGACCTTTGTTGTTGCCGAGGACGATGGCCGCGTGGCGGGCTACTTCAGCCTGACCGTGGGGCAAGTCGACACGCTGGAGGCGCCGGAGCGCATCCGCAAGGGGATGGGGCAGTACCCTTTACCAGTGGTGATCTTGGCGAGACTGGCCGTATCCATTCACGATCAGGGGCGAGGCATCGGCTTTGGTCTGCTACAGAATGCCATTCGCCGCACGATGCTGATTGCCGAGCAGGCCGGCATCCGTGCCATGCTGACTCACCCCATCGATGAAGAAGCAGCGAGGTTCTGCACCCGGTTCGGGTTCATCGCGTCACCGCTGCGCGAACCGCAATTGCTGCTGCTCTTGAAGGACGCCCGTCGCTGGGTCCGGTGAGTCATGACCATCTAATCACTTCTCACTTTTACCAAACCGGCCAGCCAGTGCGGGGAGTCCATCCCTGCCAACATCCGCCAGCGGCTACTGTCCAACGTCTGGTGCGTCTTGTGCCGTCACGAAACAACGATCACCAATTTCAGCTGCGCCATAAAGGGTGGCGACTTGACCTACATGCATTGATGAAACGATCTGCTAGTAGTGATAACGACAGGAAATAATGATAATTTCTGCGTCTGTAAACTCGTACACCAGCCTGTTTGTTTCATCGATTCTTCGAGACCAAAATCCCGAAAGGTTGGCTTTGAGGGGTTCTGGCTTACCGATCCCTTCAAATGGGGAACGTTGTATGTCTTTGATGAGGTTGTTGATTCGCTTCAGGGTCTTTTTGTCCTGAGATTGCCAGTAAACATAGTCATCCCAGCAGTCAGGGGTGAACAGGATGTTCCTCATCAGGCATTTCATCCGTGATTAATGGCTGACGCTTCGCTTGACCAGAGCGCAATTGAGCTATGGAACGAGCAAGATGAGCAGCATTTGCGGGAGACTTCAACAGGTGTACCGTTTCCAAAAGGCTGTTGTAGTGATCCAGCGACATGACCACTGCATCTGGCGCATCGCGACGGGTAATGACTGCAACGTCACAGTCGTTAACCACATTATCAATTAGAGACTTCAGTCCGTTGCGAGCGTCGCTGAAGTTAACGACTCTCATTCTCCTAGGCTACCTCGTGTGTTGGTTGATCAGAAAATTCACAGCATTTATTGGAGGTTTTGTTTTGCAAGCGTAAAACTTGTACTGTTAATTGTACATATAATTGCTGTGTGGCACTAGGAGCACGTCGGACTTTGCCGTTCGGTAAAAGAGCGTAACGCTTTTGCAGTCCGGGTTCATGCGCTTTCGTCTGATTGACCGCCAGACAGATTTTCTTCTACCCCCATAGGTTCAGGACTGGTTGCCACAATCTCATCGGGCACGGTATGTGGTGGATGTGGTCGACAGTCTGAATTCGTCAGAGCTGGAAATGGCCTACGCGGGTCGGGGTAGCGATGCTCACCATCCCGCCATGCTGTTGTCGTTGCTAATCTACGGTTACGCCACAGGCATTCATTCGAGCCGCAAGATCGAGCGGGCCACGTATGACTCGCTTGCCTTTCGATTCATCGCCTGTGATTAGCATCCTGATCGTGACACCCTTCCCACGTTTCGTCGCCGGTTCGGTGAGTGGTTCTCCAAAGCCCTTGTGCAAATCCTGCAAGTCGCCCGTGAGACCCAACTCTCGCGCTTTGGCATCGTCAGTCTGGGTGGCACCAGGATTCGTGCCAATGCCAGTCGGCACCGGGCACTGTCTTATGGCCATACCCGCGAGATCGATGCCCAACTCAAAACCGAGGTGCAGGAGTTGCTGGATCTGGCCGAGTCGGCTGATCAGGGCACATACGAGTCCTCGAAAGGTGAAACATGAGTGAACCAAACCAGAATGTGAGTTTATGGGAACCTCGAAAACCTCGGATTTGATCGCTGGGGCGGGTGCCAGCAACTCTTGCAGGACAAACCGGTTTGACGCCGAGAGATCTCCCCGCAGTAAATAAAATATTTCTTATTTACTGGCTCGCAGACGGGTGCTGGCGTATTGGAGGACTTCGGGCACGGACTTGCCTTGAGCAATGGCGTGTACCATTTGCGCAGGCCGACTTCCCATGCTGATCGCTGACCACCACGCCCAGACGAGTGCTGCCATCGGTCAGCACTTTTGCAGACGGTTCTTCTCAGAGGCCAGCTGTCCGACAAGATTCTGCCTCTGGCGCGCGATCAGGCGCAGTTCAGGCAATAAAGCGGGCGGGACAAACGAGGCCCGCAAAGCCCCGCGCGTGAGCAACGCCGCCCATTGCGCCAGCGCTGGCCTGTCTTTCTTGAAGCCGCCAAATTGCCGTTGTTCGATACGAACCGAGCCATTGGTGTGTTCGATCAAGGCACAGGCCGTGATCTGCGCCTGGTGAATATCGAGCCCAATGGCACGTTTGTAGGTCGGTTCCAGTTCCATGTGATGCTTCCCATCCGGTAGACTTCAGAAGCGGAAGGGGGCCGGCGCCGACACTGAATGCGCCTGAAGGCGACATGCCGCCAACGGCCTGAGGAATGCTCGCCATGAGATTGGCTGCCATTTGCTCGGCGAGCAGCGCCGTGCGTTTGTTCAGGCGCTTGTCGCCCAGATCGATGTTCTTGAATTCTTCTGCTGCTCAACTCACGCCGCTTTTGCGCAACCCAATACGAAGTCAGTGTGTTAGGCGCCATTCCTAAAGTTGTATGTAATGGGATGCGCTCAGGGGCGTCTGTCGATAGTTTTGTGTGTGCCCAATCTGCGCAATATTGCTGTTGAACCATCCATCTCGAAGGTGATTTGCCAGGATTTGTTCGGCATGACATCAATCTTCAAGATTTTGGGATTGAAGCAGCCGGACAAGGAGTGCAGACGCAGCTTGTTTGGCTGCGGGTTCTTCAACAGGTCATCGATAGCTTTCGTTGCAGCTTCCTGGACATTGGCGGGAGCCTTCTTGAAATCCTTTTGAAATGATTCTTTTGCGTCAATTCCATTGATTTGCATAGAAAGCAGGCCCTACTGGAATGATGCCAGAAGTTCCTTGGCGGATCTGAACGGACCCTTGCCTGAAGACGGGGAGCGATCTGCATCGTGCTCCATGATGGCCCATTTCAACTCGTTTATAAGGTCGTGAGCCTCAATCAAGGCTGAGATGAATCTGTCAAATGATTCAACCACGCCATCTTCATGGTTGAGCTCACGGTCTCTTACTGCAGACTCTCTTGCAGCCCGTTGCTGATCTATGATCATGGAGATGGCGTCTAGAGTCTGTTCAAATGAGGTTTGAATTTCACCAGACTCGTCAAGCATTTCGCCTTGGCTTCGACCAGACTTCCCACAGAGTTGTTCGATAGCATCCAGCATTCGGGCGTTGGTTTGTTCAAATCTCTCTGCGAGCATCTGATTCGCTTGCAACGTAACCTCGATAGCCCTCAATAACTCGAGAGATCGGTTCGCCTGATCGGCGGCTTCGCCTGCAATGAATTTAAGAATAGCGGGTTGGTGTTTATGGTTAGTTGGCATTTCTTCACCTCTCGCCACAAAAGCTGAGGGCGGCACGTTCCCTTAGCTGGATGAGGTATCAAAGGTTTTTGAGGCTGATTCCCGCCTCATCGGGTTGCTGTGAATTACCGGGCCGTGGTGTGTCAGTCGATACGGCATGATAACTTCATCGTACCATTCTGGAAGGGATCGCCCCAAGAAAGATGTGTGAAGAACGACTTGCTACATTACGGCAAGACTGACGACCGATCTGAGGTAAAGGGATGAAGACCTACGGTGGCTATCCGGCCAGTGTGTTGGTAGAGACGCTCACCCGGTTGATGAATGCAAATCCCGGTATCAAGCGCTCACCGCTCTCGCGCCTGGTCTGCGAGGCGCTCGACTGGCGCGGCGTGGATGGACGCCTGAGCGAGATGACCTGTCGGGTGATCATGCTAAGGTTGCAACGCGATGGCCTGATCACCCTGCCGGTCTCGCAGATTCCCAATCCCAGGCGTCGCGCCCGATATGAACCCACCGCACTGACGGACCCGCAGCCTGAGATTGAGCAACCTGTTCACGAGTTGCCACCGTTGCGCATTGAAATTGTGCAGGGACAGAAAGCCACGTCACGCTTGTGGAACGAGTACATGGCTCGATATCACTATCTGGGTTACACCCCGCTGTCGGGCCACCAGATGCGCTATCAGGTCTACGCCGGTGACACCCTGGTGGCGTTGCTCGGGTTTGGGGCCAGTGCCTGGAAGCTCGCCGATCGCGAGCGCCTGATCGGCTGGAGCGATGAGCAACGCCTGCGCAATCTGCACAAAGTGATCAACAACACCCGCTTTCTGATCCTGCCCTGGATCAAATCCAAGGGCCTGGCCTCCAAGATCCTGGCCAAGGTGGCGCGCCAGTTGCCGCACGACTGGCAACAACGCTACGACTACCAACCCGTGTTGCTTGAAACCTTTGTCGAGAGTCCTCGTCATGCCGGCACCTGCTACAAGGCTGCGAACTGGCAGTGCATTGGCCGAACTGCCGGACGGGGCAAGATGAGCAAAACCAGCAAACAGTTGCTACCCACCAAGGACATCTGGCTGTATCCGCTTCACAAGCAATACAGACATTCGCTGTGCTGCTGAGACATACTTAAAAACCCATCAAGTCGGGCAGACGTCTTCACCGAATAGTTAACATGTTGGCCTACATCCTGCTGGGTCGCCTGACCTTTCTTGGTTCGGTTCAATTTGGCAATGTCACCAGTGTGGCTTTTGCTCCTGAGGGTGTGGCCCTGGTTTTTTTCATCCTAAATCCGTCAGTTGCTTGCTTCCAATCCGGCTAGACGCTAATGTTTGTGCGGGTTTGCATCAGATGGGGGTATTCACCAAATGGGTGAGCGCAAAAACAAGCAAAAAATGGCGATTGCGACTGTCTCTGAGCCGATGGTGGTGGGCACCATGGGTGGTCGCATCCACGTGTAGTGGGACGAGTCGGCTCAAGCCATACCCAATGGACAGCTGGTCTTTTTTGCCGAGTTTCTCGCCTGTACGGGTGTCTTTGATCGCTGGGTCGAGCGCTGCCCGCTGACCTACACCAGCCCTAACTCGCCGGGCAACCGGGACGTGCTGGGGACGTTGCTGCTGGCCATCCTGGCCGGACACCAGCGCTATGCACACGTGACCGCCTTTCGTAACGACAGGGGGGTGATCAGGTGGCGAAGAAATCTCTGGGCATGAACAAGATCATTAGCGAGGACTCCTTACGCCGGGCACTGGCCCGGATCGATGAGCAAGCCAGTCAGGCGTGGTTGCGCCCCGCACTCATGTCGAGTGTACGCGAGGCACTGGATCGGGACTGGATACTGGACATTGATGCGAGCGTCAAGCCGTTGTACGGCAAAGAGGAAGGGGCCTTGAAGGGGTACAACCCGCGCAAGCCCGGGCGACCCAGTCACGTGCTGCATACCTACTGGGTGAGTCCGTTGCGACAGGTTCTGGATGTGCAGCTGACGGCGGGTAACCAGCACGCGAGCGCTCACGCCTGAGCTGGACTGGAACAGCTTCTGGGCGATCTGGGTGACAAGACGCCTGCGCTGGTGCGCGATGACAGTGGCTATGGTAACGAGGGGGTTCTGGTGGCGCTTGAGCAACGCCAGCAACCCTATCTGTTGCGTCTTCGCCAGACGGCGAACGTTCAGCGCCTGGTGCAACGCCAGTTTGAGCGGCTGGACTGGAGCCGTACCGATTCGCAGGGCTTTCAGGCGATTCAGGACGAGGTCAGGCTCTCAGGCTGGAGCCAGGCACGACGGGTGGTGATTCTGCGTCGCCGGCTGCGCGAAGGCATTGCCCGGGAGGCGATGGATGATCATGGCCAGCTGCGTCTGGACTTTGCCGATCACCATATTCTGGATGCAGCCCGGATGTGGGAATACACCGTACTGGTGACCAACGCGGACTATCGCCTAGAATCGATTGCCCAGCTGTATCGGGATCGCTGTGATTGCGAGAATGGCTTTGATGAGCTGAAGAATCAGTGGGGACTGTCAGGATTCACCACCCGGGACCTGAATCGCAGTCAGACGACAGCGCGTGCGGGAGCTCTGATCTATAACTGGTGGAGTTGGTACTGTCGGGCCGCACACCCGGGCGGCAGACTCGAGGCGATCACGAGTCGCCCGTTGTTGCTGGCTGCGGTGGGCAAGGCCGCGAGCCATGCCGGACAGACGACTCTGTATCTGACGTCCATGCATGCCAGAACGGACACCATCAATCAGTTGCTGATCAACGTTCGTGCGGCTTTGCGGCATGTCAGATCGACCGCGGAGCAGTTCAAGGATGTTGACCGATGGGGCACCTTGCTGAAGTACGTATGCCAGAGAATTGCACCCCGGATGGACGACCATCCAGCCTGTCTGACACTGCCGGCGACGGGCTAACTGCTGTTTATAGGTTCATTCTCTGGGGACCACGTATGGCCCCTGGTGTACTGCTCGGACAGGCGCTATTGTCCTATTGGTCTGGGCCACCCCTCTTTGGCGGTCTCTTCATTGGCATCTTCAATGCTGCCAAGGGCATGCTTGGCGGTTACCTCTTTCATCGCTGGGGCCTATCGAGCAACTTTGGCCGACCACGCGATGTCATGCTGTTTACGGCAATGGTCTTTTTCATCCTGCAACCAATCTGACCTTCCCTCGATTTTTCGTCTTTCAAGGGGAGACGGGTTTCACTACCAGCTCCTCTGTGAAAACTTACAAGAAGCTTTGTTTTTGATACTAAAGGATATAGCCCGAACGTTTCATAAACCGGGCCTGAGTGCTGCGACTTCCCTAGTTCTTCCTGATTTCTGCACCCTTTGACGTTTCCGTTGCGCGTGCCATGCAGATTGGAGAGTGGATTTTGCCAACTTCTTACCTGCTTTCGCCGATTTCGGCCTGAACGGGTCAGCAACAAGCGTGCATCAACCTCCGATGTCTCGGTTTTGAATTTTTAAAGGGTTGTCTGATCGCGTGTCTGCGCTCAGGCCGGTGCGGGTGGCCGCTGTGTCTGGTAGAGCAGTTCGGTCACCCGCTCCAGAATCCCTTTCACCGGACACCCTGTGGGCAAGGACAGACGAATCCGGTCTTTGTACTGCACGACCCGCACGGCGAGCTTGAACAGCTTGAGGATGATGGTCCCGGGCTGCGCTCTGGCCAGCTCCGTGTGTGCCAGCGTATTCTCACGCAGGCTGTGGATCAGCACATACGCTGCACAGGCATAGAACATCCGCATGTGGTTGGCAAGGAAGGTGTGGTCAGAGGTGCGATCGCTGGCCAGATCGTTCTTGATGGCCTTGATGTAGTTCTCGTCCTGGCCGCGAGCGCAGTACAGCTCGCGATAGAGCAACTCGGCTGTGGGCTCGTTCAGTGAACTCACCACAAACCGGGGGTTCTCGCCCAGCGCCATCACCTCAGCCTTGAGCACGACCCGCCAGGTGCCGGCCTGATAGGACAGGTCGTCATACAGGCGGGTTGCACCCGGGGCAGGCAAGCCGAGATGGCGGGCGCTTTCGCAGCGCGACTGGTAATGGGACTTTGCTCGCTCAAGCAACGGTTGCGCCAGGGGTAGCAGCACCTTGTTGCCCGCCAGTCCAAAGATGAAGTCCATTGCGGGGTCCTGCTCACATAACGCCATGAGTTCCGGGTTGGAGAAATGGCCATCACCGCGCAAGATGATGTGGGTGTCGGGCCAGGCCTGGCGCAGCGCGCGCACCACACGCGCGATGATGGCGGCATTTTCCCGACCTGTGGGGCGCTTGCCCGGGCGCAGGATGGCCGTGATCAGCTTGCCCGAGAGTCCCTCGAACAGAAACAGCGGCATGTAGCAGTGGTGGCGGTAATGGTGGTTGTAAAAGGCGAGTTCCTGCTGGCCGTGAGTGAGATCCTCGGAGTGATCCATGTCGAGCACGATCAAGGCCGGGGCCTGGGCATAGCTGTCGATAAAGGCGTGGACAAAGCTTTTGGCAAGACGATAGATATCACGACGAGTCAGATTGTTCTCCAGCCGTGACAGCGTCGGGCCTGAGGCGAGGTCGGTGTCTGCGTCCAGCGGTGCACGGCCCGCGGCGAGCTTGAACATCGGGTCTGCACGCAAGGCGTTGGCGTCATTGCCATCGGCATATCCGCATGCGCTCACAAAGCTTTTGGCAAGACGATAGATATCACGACGAGTCAGACTGTTCTCCAGCCGTGACAGCGTCGGGCCTGAGGCAAGGTCGGTGTCTGCGTCCAGCGGTGCACGGCCCGCGGCGAGCTTGAACATCGGGTCTGCACGCAAGGCGTTGGCGTCATTGCCATCGGCATATCCGCATGCGCTCTGGAACACGCGCTGGCGCAGCAGATCGGTCATGGAATGAGAGATATACGACGGATGGCGTTTGTCATGGATTGCGCCAGCCAGACGCGAGATCAGCCCGGTTTGCAGATCCGTACCCCGAAGCAGGATGGCGCCGAAATCGCTCGACAGGGCACCACCATCAAACTATGCACGCTCGGTGAAACCAGCACTGGCAGGAAAGCGAAGCTGGGTTGGGATAGAATCATTCATGGGCGGTTTTGTTTAAGCTTCTTACGAAGCGTTATTGGCGTAATCCCAATTATATCAATGGGTTAAACAAATGCCGCCCATTTCCGTGAAAAATCCGGGATAGAGACGAACGCAAGTGAACCTTTGATGAAGCATCGAAAGACGATAAATGATGTCAAAACCGTGGTCATGTCAGAGGCCCGGGACAAGGTCTGGGGAGTGCCTGATTATTGGCCAGTATGTGTTTGCGAGTTTCAGCAGATCGGTCAATTTTTTGACCACGGCTGATTCTGACTGCATCCTCAGCAAGTGGGCGAACCCGGTCCGGTTGTCACGAATCCGGACATCGCGCACTTTCCACAATTCATCGCGAATTGGCCTGATCGAGACACCGGTTTTGATCTCCAGATACTTCGCCAACATCACGGCCATGAGGCAGGTGACGATGTGCGAACGAATGGCATCCTGCGTGCGGCTATAGATCGGACGTGCCTGTAAGTCTGGCTTGTTGGTCCGGAATGCCTGCTCGACATGCCAGAGGTCGTGGTAGTGGCGTACCACGTTCTCATCGGGCAATTCCTGTGCCTTGTTGTTCAGTTCATCGTCAAACTCGAACTGAACCTTGCGATCGGCCTTCTTGGCGAATCGGGCTCTTCTGCCCGGTTCGCCACGATCAAGTAATGCCCGCGCACGGTTGACCTGTTTTTCGAGCTCTCGCTTATCTTTCTTGCAGCGCGCGTGCGAGAACTGGCACACGATACTGACGTCGACCTGGGCTTTGCCGTTCCTGAGCGAGTGAGAGAAACGGCGCACCGCCTTGTCGATACGTGGCATCTTTGAGTCGATGTGATCAATGAATGCCTTGCTGTGATTGGCTAATCGAGCGCCCACGATGTATCGATAGCCTTGCTGCTGTAACTGGTACATGTTTTCAGTTGACAGCATGGCGGCATCGGCCACGATGATGGGCTTGCAGGCTGATCCGACGCGCTGCTCAAAGCGTTTGAGAATCTCCAGCATCGTGTGACCTTCAAAGGTATTGCCCTCAAAGACCTCGTGCATGACAGGAAAGCCTGACGTGGTGGTGATCAGACCGATGACGATTTGCGGCTGCTGGGGTTTATTGTCCTTGGAGAAGCCGGGTCGCTGAAAGTCGTACTCTTTGAACGACTTAAAATACAACGTCGTGACGTCATAGAGAATCAGGGGTGGCGAGGTTGATCAGCTTAGGGAAATTGAGAATATCTAAGGCGCGATGGACTTCGTAGAGGAAAGCATAAAGCCTGGGTCAATCGTTACAGAAGTTTTTATCAGAGAGTTGCATACTCTTACTGTACAGGGACTTGATCGTGAAGGAGATCGAAATCCTGGTTCATATCGCACCAACCAGGTTTCAATTGCCCAATCCAAGCATTTGCCTCCTGATACTGTCCTCGTTCCTCAGTACATGGCTGAATTTGTCGCTTTTGTAAACCGCGAAGATCCTCAGAAATATGATTTGATGAAGGTTGCCCTTGCGCACCATCGGTTTGGCTGGATACATCCGTTTGGTAATGGCAATGGTCGGGTGGTGCGACTGCTTACATATGCATTGATGATCGAGTACGGTTTCAATGTCCAGGAGGGCGGCAGGCTTTTGAATCTAACCGCGGTCTTTTGTAGTGACCGGGACAGATACTACGAGATGTTGGGTGTTGCCGACACAGGTACTGATGATGGGTTGGAGTGCTGGTGCACCTACGTCCTCACAGGTGTGCTTGCGGAGTTGAAGAAGGTGGATCAACTCCTTGACTTTTCATATCTCCTTCCTTGGATATTGGTTCCAGCCATTCGGTTTTCTGTGGAACGTCGTTGGATTACCGAGTTGGAGTCAAAAGTGCTGATGATCGCCCTTAATGCCAATGGAGGTCAGGTGAGATCTGCTGATCTTGCTGTTGCTATGCCGGACTTAAGTGACTCACAACGTACGAGGCGCATCGGCAAGTTGGTTGAATCAAGAATGCTGGTACCTACCGGGCCGAAGTCTCGCATTTACACGGCAGGACTTGCGAATAGTTACTTGGTTCGTGGAATTATGCGTTCGCTTGCGGATCAGGGGTTCATCTCAACGCGTTTGGTTGGGTAATAGTGCTTGACGGTCGCAATATTTTCGCCCCCTGACAACATGAAGCGGCTTCTGAAGTTAGCAAGCCAGTTATAACTGTTCGTCGCTCCTGAGGAGTTCTGATCTGCTTTTTATCTTAGACAGAAAGCAGCCTTCATGTTCAGTGCAGGCGAGAAGCTGGATTATGTGTTTACGACCCACCCAGGGCGAGTTGCCGTTCTGAGAAACACAGACCCCTTGAAAGGAATCATGGCGCCGACGGCGCCATTTTTACCTTCCTCCCGCCGCATGTTGACCATCGTCAAACGTGAAAACCAGTCCATCAAATCACGTGAGCACACTCACTCGCCTGAATAAGCGGCAAGGCTTGCATCTCGGTACCGATTTCAACGATCAGCATGGCTGCACCGATACGATCTACACCTGGAATGGTCTCAAGCAGATCCAGTGCATAGCGTTGTGCAGTGAGTCCTTCGAGCAGGCGCTCTGATTGCGATTGTCGAGGTGCCTCGCGTTCCAAGGAAAGAAGAAAGCCATCAGATTTTCAACCAAGGCGCGCGTCAGCCAGCGCACGCGGTTGGCCAAAATTGCAAAAAAGTGAATGCTGCAAGTGGGTGCTGGAAGATACCCGTACAAGTCCAGGTTAAAGCGTTTTGATCTGGTCACGCCCAGCAGATTTTGCTTGCAGTAATGCCGTATCGGCCCGATTCAAGGTGCTGGAGTAGGACTCTCCAGGTTGATAACTCGTTAGGCCGATGCTGGCCGAGACGAGCTTCTCAAGAAAATCGACCTGGATCTGCTTGATACCTTGGCTCACACGCCCGAAAACCGGCACAGCGGACTCAATGGAGGTTTCCGGCAGTATGATCAGGAATTCCTCGCCACCCCAACGGCCGCAGAGATCTTGCTCTCTCAGTGCATCTCGAATGGCAAAGGCGATTTCACGTAACACCTTGTCTCCGGCCTCATGTCCGTATCTGTCATTGACTTCCTTGAAGCGATCGACGTCCAAAACGCCCAGAACATAGGAAGTGCCTTTGCAATTCGCGCGTTTGGTTTCCTCTTTTAGCTGGTTCATCAGGAAACGGCGGTTGCCCAGTTCGGTCAGCGGATCTTGCAAAGATGCGTCTCGCAGCGCTTCGGTCATTTCACGCAGGCTGTTCTGATATCGGTCTGAAATGCGCGCGAGTTTCTCCAGTCGACGCAATTGCCAGTCGTATTGCTGCACCAGCGTCAGATTCCGGTCTCTCGATATGCCGTGATAACCGTCGGATATTCGCACAAGACGATACAGGCGCTCCCGTTGCCGCTCATTCAGGCTGAACAACTGAGAGAGAAAGGGATACAAAGGATTGTCGCTGTGCTGAGAATCCGCCAGAAGGGCTTGAATGTCTCGAAGCAGCTGCTCTTCCTCAGAAGCATGCAAGTGCTTATCGCTCATCGGCCGCGATCTGAAAGGGGAAGCTGCAGTCATCTCTGAACTCATCGGCTACTTCTAACACCCGTTCATTTTGCGGGTCGTAGTACCAGCTCACGCGCACGCCGCGGCCTTTGCTGTGCGCATCTTCCAGCAGGTCGAAGATGTCCATCATGGCTTTGACTGAGCTGGTGTTCATGTAAACCAGGCGCAGCTCCAGCTGCAGCGGTGCTGTGGTTTCCTTAAGATAGGACTCAATCCAGTCAATGACGGGACTAAAGAGCTCGAAGGAGTTCTCTGGATAGGAATCCCCTTGCATGAAAAGGCGACCTTCTTCCCACGTCCCGATGATGGTCGGCGTGGACTGACTGCCTTGAATATTTAACGCGTTCATGGTGATACGATACCAGCAAAAATTCAGATTACGGCACGCAGGCTGAAAAAGGCACGCTGGTCTGGGGTGGTGGTCAAACTGCCTTGCAACGGCCGGGCCGATTTTCTCGCAATATCAATCAGTCCCAGGCCTGCGCCACTGACGGCGTCTTCATCCCGAGGCTGGCGAAGCTGAATTTTGTAGGCATTTTTCAGTGCGGCCTTGTCCATGCTTGCCAGTTTATCAACGCGCAGCAAAAGCGCTTCGCCATCGGATTGCCGGACCAGATTTCCCGCTTCGACGACATAATGACCTTCCGCATCCCGTGCCACGACCACAGTGGCGGAGCTTTCCAGATCATTGTAGCCTTGGGCCATTGCATAGTGGCGGATGTTCTGGGTCATTTCGATATAGGCACTAAAAACATCCATCGCGGCAGAAGGTTGCGCCTGGTCTGCTTGCAGGTAATTTTTCAGGGCATTGCCGATCTCTTCGATCAGACTGCGAGAAATAGGACCGTTGAAACACAGCAGAATATTGCGGCGATTGAAATGCTCTCTCAATCCAACGAGATCTATTGAGTCCATTGCAGATCCTGTTCATTCGAATCGGAACGATAGTATCGTGATATCGTCCCGTTGCGGGTAATTGCCTCGATAGGCTTCAAGAGCCTGATCCAGTTTACTGGCCTGTTGCTCCATGGGCAAGCGGGCATGCTGCAAAAGCAACTGGGCAAAACGGCTGTTACCAAAACCATAACCTCTGTCTCCGCCGGCCTGATCGAGGAAGCCGTCCGTTACCAGGTAGTAGGTCACGCCGGGGCGCAGCCTGATTTCCGTATCGACATAGACACCTTGTCGCCTGTCCCCGATCGCCCGGCGACCGCCTTTGATTTCGCCTACTTCCTGACCATCGCTCCAGTACAAACCAATCTTGGCACCCGCGTAGCGCAGTATCCGGTTCTCACGATCTACATAGGCCAGGCCCGCGTCCATATTGGTGGCAATGGCTCGTGGCAAGTCACATTGTTGCAGCATGCCGCGAATGGTGTTGTCGGTGTGGCTCAGGATGCTGGCCGGGGATGCGATGCCGACCTGGTTCATGGCATGATCCAGCGCCGAGCGCGCCAGCATCGTCATCAGTGCGCCGGGCACGCCATGCCCGGCGCAATCAATGACGCCAACGAGATATCGCTCGCCTTCGACGCGAAAGATGTAAAAATCTCCGCCTACGACATCTCGCGGACGCCAGAGCACAAAGTGATGCGGCCCGAGCAATTGCCTTAGTTGCTGATCGGGAAGTATGGCCCGCTGAATCAGGCTCGCGTAGTCGATCGAGTCGTTGATCTTCTGGTGAGCGCGCCGCATGTCCTGATTGGCAGACTCCAGCGCCTGGGTGCGTGCCTGGACCTTGTTTTCCAGCTCTTCGGTATTACTGCGAACCTGTTCGGCCATGATGCCGAACGCCCGGCTCAGATCGCCCAGTTCGTCCCCGCCTGGTGGTGGAAGGGAAACTTCAAAGTCACCTTTTGCCATGGCAGTCGCTGAAAACCGCAGTTTGCGCAGTGGTTGCAATACCAGTTTTTCCATGGCGAAGAGAAAAAACAGCAGCCAGATGCTGATCAAGACAACCAGGGTCAGAATGGCAGCATTCAACCAGTTTTTGTCGAGCACCTGTGCAGACTTGAGGTCGACCGCGGTGACAACGAACCATTTCAGCTCAGGAATGTAGGACAGGGCCAGTAGCTGCTCCTTGCCATCGAGGTCTGCGAGCAAGGTGCTGACTTCACCCGGGTGAGCCTGCGCCTGCTTCATGGCTGCTGCCAGCGCTGCGCGTGGTGCGCCTTCCGGCAGATGACCTGCCAGGGTTTGGTCAGGGCTGGCAGTGCTGCCAGTCTGGTTAAAGGCGATCAACTGTTCGTCGCGGTGCGCCTGGATCGCACCCGTCTCGTTGATGATCATCGTCGTCACACCTGCTTCGTTTCCGGCAATGTATTCTTCGAGAAAACTGCTCAGGTCGATACCCGTGCCGGCAATGCCAATCTTGTGACCGTTCTCGCGAATGCTGACATTCAGCCAGACCCGGGTGGTTTGCAGTTCGCTGTTCAAATCGACATTGATGTTGTAAGCATCAGCACTGTCCATTGAGCTAAAAAACCAGGCGTCGGTCGGGTTGCCCTTCTCGAGGGTATAGCGCGGTGACTCGCTGTAGGGATTGCTGTTGTCGTTGGAGTAGTAATTCTGGCTCAAATCACTCACAACAAAATAGGCCTGATCACTAAAATCCTTGCGGTAGCCCTCGGCCTCATTGAAGAAAAGTGCTTTCTTCTCCTTGTTCTGCTCGTCCAGCAACCACTGGCGCGTCAGCACTGAATCAGCAAAACGCTGAGATAGCGCGAGTTCCATGGCAACCGGGGCCATGATGCTCTGTCTCTTGAGTTGCGTGAAGTTGACGGCATAGGCGTTACCAAAATAGTTGCGAACACTTTCCAGCACCTGCCAGCCGATCAAACTGGCGGGTAGCAGTGCCATCAGACAGGCCAGCATCAGTGCTAACAACGCTTTGGCACGAAGACCACGACCCCAAATTGCCATTCTATTGCCTCAAGTCAGACCATTCTCCCGGAGTATATCGATCCGAAAGTGAGTTCAGGGGAGTGTATTAGGGATTCGCGCAATTGCTGTGAGTGCCCAACAAAATGCACCTTGATCTGCGCGTCGCCCGGAAAGGGGCGAGACTGTGGGAATGTATACGATGAGAAGACACAGAAAACACAGATTCAGGTGCCGGACCAGACTGTGGGTGGCAGCCATGCGTCTTTGCAGTCGAGTGTGAATAACCAGATTTGACGATGAATCTGGCGATGAATCAGGTTACGCTCGAATCAACCCGCGGTGAATGCGCTGAACACAGTATCGGGAACACCTGCGCCACGGTCAGGAAGTATGCAGGCGTGTCCATCGACGTGTCCGATCACGCGAAAGACGGGTGACGTCAAGAAGGGCGTTCATGGCTTGCTGCACTGTGAGCACCGACACATGCGTGATTCTGGTGGGTGGTTTTCTGCGAAAGGCTCCGTGGTCTGTTGAACGTTACCCTGATGAGTGCAGGCTGGTTGTCGCACCAGATCACCTCAAAGCAAAGCGCTCACCTGAAGAGGTGCCGAGGTTTGTCTATCTACTTGCACTTTCCGGCGAATTCGGTGAAATTGCTCTGATGCGGATGATCAAAGCAATTGGTTGTTCATCGCCTGCGCGGCTTTGCTCTGGCTTCCTGCATGGCTCTCTTCCTTGAAAGGCATAAAGCAGCATTTGGACAAGATGATCAAAGGGAACAAGTTGCGACTGCGTTACTTTTTTGATGCAGGCAGTGGCGTATGTCTGTGGTCGGGTGACGATGCGACAGAGGCACAATACGGTTTTGCTATTGACGCTGACGATCTGCCGTTATCGATCAACACCCGACAATGGTTGCGGTATCTGATTGCCTGGTTTGATACTTCGCTGGACTGGGATGATGCTGGAGGGCCTGCGCGCTGGTCTGCTGAGGAACAAACGCGCTTTCGGCTGGCTGCACAGGATGGCTTTTCGCGACTTCAGCATGAGTTGGCCTCGGCAGGGTATGACGTGTTTGATGAATCCTGCACGGCAGGCGACTCTTGTCCCAATCCTGCCAGCCTGCGGATTCGCATCTTCTTGCCTGCCGCTGATCCCTGCGATGCGAATGGCCATCATCAGGCTTTGCTGACTGCCCTGGCTGCGTTCTCGCCCAGCACCCTCCATGCTCCAGAGCCATATTGGAAGGAACCCGGCTGGTACGAGCATTATTTTGAATTATTCCCTGCCGATCTGGCCACCTTTGATGCCATAGTGGCCCACTCTGAACAAGGCTGGCATGTCACAAGAAACGGTGAGTGCGATGCGGTATGGAACGCGTCGCCTGGTCATGTGTTCCTGCTACCAGAGGTCATCTGGGCCAATCTCTTTCTGTTTTGCCCCAACCCGCCCGCACCAGACCAGGAATACCTGCCCTCATGATCGCGACCCCGCAGTGTTGATCATCTGGTCTTGTCGCAGCACAGAGCAATAAGACAGGTGTCATTGTTCCCGGCATTTTGCACACCCTGATCCCTGCAATGCGACTGATCAGGCATCCAGCGAATGACGCGCGAGAAGTGGCTGCATGTCGCGGTGGCCGTTGGGCAATCATGAACACCACACCGTCATGCCCCATCAATCAATAGACGAGGCGATACGGCTTGTAGAGTACCCAGGCGGTATGTCTACGAGTTCGAGAAATTCTCTGCGTAGCGGTTGCACCCCGGTATGGTAGCAAGTGACTCTGTGGTCGCCAACAACCGAACCAGAACGTGATTTTCGCTCGTCAGGTCATCGAACTCGGTGATGTAATACGTAGATCGTATCCAGATCATGCTCCCTCTGTGAACAGGACGTTGTCGTTCGACGTCATCGGGCCAACGCTTTCCTGGCCCTGAGCCTTGCCAACATATCAGAAAGTGGTTTGACTTTACTGCAGGCCACTTCCTGCTGCCCGAAGGCCAGCACTTTCAATAATGCAAGTGTTTCCTGCTTTGCCTCGTAGCTGACCACATCCGGTAAAATTGCTCTGGCCTGGGTGATGACAGGAATTTCACGTTGTTCACCGACTGACCAGCTCCTTGATCAGTGCATCCTCACAGAAACACTGTCAAACCCGTCATCATTGACTGCGTCGCTCAGCCCAGGCGTTCTGTTAGATTGGTTCGGCTCAAACCCACTGCAACCCATGCAGGAAGTCTGCTCGGGTTGCAATGGTAAGGATAGAAACGACATTCAGTCAGGCAATGGCTGCAGACTGGGGGATATTTGCCTGGCGGGCGTTCAGTTCATGCAACTGTTCCCCCAGATATCGCGCAATTGCACGCATGCCGTACACGCCCGCTACCGCTTCAGCGTCGCTGTTGTAGTTGGTATTGGTATTGACATCGTAGGTGTAGATTTCACCTGCTTCATCAACGATGAACTCAATCCCGGCAATTTCTATCCCGTTTTCTGCAATGAAACGCTGGTAGCGCTGGATGACCGGGTTGTCAAAACCCTCGATGATATGAAAGCGTGGCGAGGGTGCTGCAGGTGCTGCCTGTGCTGCCGCTGCGGTTTCCCCCACCGGGCAAAACACATCACCGATCTGGCAGACGTCTGCCGGGCAGAGTTCGAACCCCAGTGACGTATCAACACGCACGGCATAAAGGAATTCTCCGCCCACGAATTCGACGCGTGTGATGTAGGGTTGTGGCGCGCGAATGTATTGCTGGATCAGCGTGATGCCATCGACGGACGGGTCGAATTGCTCGCCGTTCACATAGTCCTGCAGCGCATCGATGTTATGGAAAAGCTGTACGCCCAGTCCTTTGCCCGCCCGGTTATGTTTGGTGATGAATGATCCTGTCATCTGGCGGGCGGCTTCGATGATGTTCTGCTTGCCAACCGCAGCGATGGTACGCGGGGTCTTGACGCCGTAGTTCTGCAAGGCAACGTACTGGGCGACCTTGCTCACTTCAAGTTGCAGGGCACGACTGTTATTGACAACCCGCCGACCATGCGCTTCAAGCCAGGAGAGAACCGCTGCCGTGTATTCAGGTGCGTAACGATGATCACGCGTGTGCGACGAAGCACTCATCCGGTTGTAGAACACCCCCTCGGGCGGTGGCACGGACAGATCCAGGTTGCCTTCGTCGAGAAACCACTCTTCGTAAGGTAAATCCAGTTCCCGAAAAGCAGCTTGCAATGGTTCCACCCAGGCGGAGTTCTCATGAATCACATAAATTTTCGACATATCCCATCTTCTCGGCGCCGGCTACACAAACGCTGTCCGGAACGGCACACCCGGACAATGGGACAGAGTAATGAAAACCCGTTAAAACCAGAACGACATTTTTGTCATTTTTTTATAATCATGGGTAATTAAGATCATGGAATCTTCTCGCTCGCCATCCAGTGTTTGAGCCATTGAATGTGTCACCACGACTCATCTGGTGACAGCCTGAGGAGAGGATATCCTCCAACCCTGCCTGGGTCATATGCTCATTTCAGCGGGTATCTGAGTCCGGTGAGGCAAGGTGCGCTTGCTTGCCCATTCCGGCAACCCGGCGCAGTCGGACCTCTGCGTGCTGAGCGTTCGGGGGCATCAGGCGGGTCGGGCACGTTCGGAGGATCCGGTGTGAGAGCCCGGACTCTCATTGCATGAGCGGCCGTTCAACCGTATATATTGAGACAACTGTCCAGGATGCGTGTGAGCAAGAGCCGATGGGTTCTGGCGCTAAGGCTTTGTTTGTGTCCGAAATGAGGTGCGGCCTATACACTAAGCTCACGTTCAGCTGGTTTGCAGAAAACTCATCAAAATCAAAAATTTATATTACATGTATAGCATAAGCGGCCGTGTGGGCTGGATCAGTGCCCTGCGGTTCGTAAGCTTTGTCTTGCTGGTATTTGTCTGTCAGACAGCTTTCGCCAGAGCTGTCTCTATAGGTGTGGTGGCGGATAACGAGCCTTATTCGAGTTTTGGCAGCGCGGGCTTGCAGGGCTTCTCGATTGATGTGCTTGACGAGGTTAGCCGAATCAGTGGCGTCAGCTTTGAGTACAGGATGGGAAGCTGGCCGGAGATCTATGGGGCGTTTCTGCGTGGCGAGCTCGATGCGGTCGATGAGATTTCCTGGCGTGAGGACAGAGCCGAGCGCATGCTTTTCACCAGTCCGTATCACGTCAGGCAGACTATCGTCATGCACGATGCCAATCGTCCGCTCAAGGGTGTTTCTTCGGTAGAGGACCTCAGGGGTTTGCGCATCGGCATGTTGCGTGACGTTTACTACGCAGATTCCTTGCGTGGCGCCGATTTGGATTTGCATGAATACAACCTGCAATCTGATCTGGTGCGCGCACTGGCATTTGGCTGGGTCGATGCCATCATTGGCTCCGAGGCCACTCTTCAGTTTTTTGCGCGTCAACAGGGTTTTGCGAACTTGCAGGTCGTCGGGCCGGCCCCACTCAATGGTCAGGAGGCAGAGGACTTCCGGATTGCAGTTCAGCTCGATGATCTCGATCTGCATGACCAGCTGGAGAGGGCAATTCTGGCCATTGATCCGAACTGGATCCGGAATGTGCTGGAACGCTGGCAGGAATATGGAGGAAAGTCTCTGCAAACTGCCCGGTTTGTGCTGACACCCGCGCAGCAGGCAACGGTCAGGCAGCAAGCTCCTTTACGCGTGGGACTGATTCGGGACTATGCGCCTTTAAGCTTTGAAGATGGTGGCCAGATTCTTGGATTTGCGGTGGATGTACTGGCGCGGGTGATGGACATGTCGGGCCTGCAGGCAATCCCGGTGGTCGGCCATTGGGGGCAGCTCATCGAGATGTTTCAACGCGGCGAAATCGACGTCATGACGAACATCTCTGATCTGCCGGCGCGGCACTCTTTTGCGCGTTTTACAGATCCGTATCATGATGTGTCAGTCGTCGGTTTTACCTTGTCTTCTTCCAGGCGGATGAAGTCGATCCACGATGTCAAAGACCTGCGGGTGGGTTACGGGGGCGGTATTTTCTATGAAACCGCCTTGCGTGCTGCGATCGGCGAGAATGCGATAGCGTTTGACAGTCAGGAGGCGATGTTCCAGGCGCTCCAGCAAGGTAAGGTCGATCTTGTGCTCGCCGCTCTGGACAACGGGAACCACTGGATCCGGGAGCTGGGTATGGGCGATGTCTATATCGCCGGTGAGTTGAGTATTGATGATGTGGTTCGTGAGGACTTGAGGTTTGCCGTTCGACCCGCTCTTGAGCCGCTGGTGCCTATTCTGAATCAGGCGCTGGCGTCGATTTCTCCCAAGGAAATGCGAGCAATCGAGAATCGCTGGCTCGGGGCCAAGTTCATGGCAACCGATGGCTGGGTTGAACCCTTGCTTCTGACTGATGCGGAACAGGCATTTTTAGCCTCCAGAAACAGGGTTCTGCGCTTTTGTGCCCACCCTGACTGGATGCCGATCGAGGGTGTGGATACTTCGGGGCGTCAAATGGGACTCGCGTCAGGGATGTTGAGCCGGGTTCACTCCCAGGTTGTTGTTGAGCTCGAGCTCCACAGAACTGCTTCATGGACCGAGTCGGTTGATGCGCTCGAAGCTGGTCAGTGTGATCTGCTGGCTGCCGCACCGGTTGCCTTGCGGTCAACACATCCTATGTTGTTCACGGACGTTTATTACAATTTGCCGACGGTGGTGCTTGGAAGGCTTGAGTCTGCTTTTTTCGGATCCATGTCTGAGCTTGCGGGGCAGACGCTGGCGGTGCTGGCTGAGACGGGGCTGTTTCAGGAACTGCGAGTTCGCTATCCGGGCCTGGATCTTGTTGAGGTCGAAAGCGAGGCACAAGGCTTGAAACTGGTCGCCAGTGGTGATGTCTACGGTTATGTCGGAACCCTGGCAACGAGTAGTCAGGCTCTTCAGGACCTTGGGCTGGCCGATATTCGCGTGATTGGTCGGGTGCCGGGCGACACATCGATTGCCATGGCCACTCAGGCTGATCAGGAGATCCTGGCTGGTATCTTGCGCCGTGTGGTCAGTTCGATTCCGCCAGCGCAGTTGCGTCGGCTTGGCGACGAGTGGGTAACCGTGCGGCTACAGCAGCAGACCGACTACACGCTCATATGGCAGGCGCTGGGCGGGGCGATTATCCTGCTCGTTTTGCTGGCGTACTGGTTGCGCAAGCTAAAGGCATTGAATAATGAGCTGGCTCTGGCCAATCGCAAGCTGGCTTTGATTGGCATGACGGATCATTTGACCGGTCTGGGCAATCGCACATTGTTTCACCAGGATTTCGAGAGACTCTTCAGTCAGGCGAAGCAAGAGCAAGTGTATTTCATGGTTGCGATGCTTGATCTGGACCATTTCAAATCGGTGAATGACAACTTTGGTCACGCTGCGGGTGATGAGTCTCTGCGTCGTATAGCCGAGATACTCAGAGCACACTTTGCTCGATCCGAGGATCGTCTGGTTCGTTACGGTGGCGAGGAGTTCCTTGTTTTTTCGCTGATGACGCAAGACGCCCAGAACCCTGATGCATTCACCAAGCTGGAACAGTTGCGAGAGAGTGTCGCGAGCGAGCCAGTCTACTTTGAGGGTAACCGGATCAATCTGACTGTCAGCATCGGCTATTGTCTGAAGATACCGCTTGCGAACAGTCAGGCAAGCGACTGGCTGCGCAGCGCTGACGAGGCCTTATATCAATCCAAGGCTGAAGGGAGAAACCGGGTTCTCGGCAATAGTCTTTGATGTTTCGTTTCCCGAAACAGTCACAACTTGTTACCCCGTTGCCGTCTCTACATCCGTAAATATCTGTTCGTGACCCGTTCCTTGCGTTAACTCTCTATAGAGGTTCAATGACACCGTCATTCGTAAGACAGGAAAGCAGACGAGGGAGTACAGGGATGGGCAAGGATGATGTGATTCGTGTTTACTGGCAGCCCGGATGCACCAGTTGTCTCAGAACCAAAGAGTTTCTGACAAGGTATGACGTGCCGTTCGAGTCACGTAATGTTCTGGCTGACGATCAGGCCTTTGAAGAACTCGCCCGGTTCGGGCTGCGTCATGTTCCGATCGTCACGCGCGGTGATCGCTGGGCCAATGGTGCCATCTTGAAGGATGTGGCAGATCTGGTCGGTATTGAAGGTGTCGACATGACGATGTTGCCACCGCAGGAACTGTGGCGACGTCTGGAGCTGTTTCTCGACGGGACAATGCGTTTATACGCTCAGATACCAGATGACGCTTTGCATAATCTGCTGCCCAACAGACCACGCAGTTACACGGATCTTGTGTATCACATCTTCAGCAATGCCGATGCCTTCGTAGAAGAAAAAGAAGGCATTCCACTGGTCGTCGAGTCTTATCGCCGGCGGCCTGCCGAGGGGGCCAATGGTCGCGAGCACATTGCTGCCTATGCACAGACTGTTCGTTCCCGGCTCAACGACTGGCATGACAAAACGTTTGCAGCGTGTGACTGGAAGAAGCGAGCTGACGTGTTTTACGGGGAGCAGAATCAGCACCAGTTTCTTGAACGGACTGTCTGGCATTGTGGCCAGCATGCACGACAGCTGATGTGGGTGCTCGAGGGCATGAACGTCCTGGTGAAAGATCCCATTCCAGACCAGGCGTTTGCCGGATTGCCTATGCCCCAGAAGGTCTGGGATGACTGAGAGCAGACGAGTTTACGGGCGCGTCCTCACAAGCGGGCTTGCGGGTTCAGGACGGGGTTGAGTGCTGCGATTGAGTACGATCGCCTGCCTCGCTGGGTTCTTGCAGGAAGTTGCTCGCGGGTAACGATGAATGGCGGGTTGGTCTTTGTCACGTCCTCGCCCCGAAGTATCAAGGTTCTGTGTTCCGGTTTACGGACAATCGGGTCGTAGTGGGCAGGCTGGTCGCCATAATGGCGACCAGATGGTACAACCCCGTATGGTTCAGCAAGAAGTAGCCAGGCAGGCGCTTCGATTGACGGTACCGTGGCATGGGCCGCAATTCGTCAGACCAATGGATCTGCGATCTGGTCAATCGACTGTTTCGGGCTGCCTGGCGCAAAGTCCGAGCTATGTGTTATTCAAGTGATCTGGCGCGATTGACTTTCTCCAGGGTGAACTCACCGTTCTCTTTGGCGAATGTCACGAAGTCTTCACGGCTCTGAAACGTCCCGGCTTCACTACCAATTTTGATCAGCTTGTCCTGAACCTGCGGATCGGCAAGCACCTCCTTGCTGACTTCAAATAGCTTCTGTGTCACATCATCTGGCAGACCGGCTGGTCCAAACAGACCGAACCAGAAACTGTATTCGAATCCATCCACACCGGACTCTGCAATCGTGGGTAGCTCTGGTGCAATCGGTGACCGCTTTGCAGATGATATGGCGAGCATCCTGACTTTTTCGCCGCGACCTAGCGGAAGTACTGACGGGGCTGTTCCCATTGAAAAGTCGACTTCGCCTTGCGCAACCGCAACGAGCGCCGGGTTTCCTCCCTTAAAAGGAACGTGTGTGAACTCTGTGCCCATGTAATCCTGGAGCATGACCGCCGATGTGTGCGGAGAACCGGCGATACCAGAAGATGAATAGAACATCGTTCCTGGGTTTGCTTTCGCCTTGTCCATAAACTCAGAAAAAGACTTTGGGCCGGTTTCGGTGTTGACAGCAAGAATGAGCGGATAGCTACCGAGCAGATTGATCGGAGTGAAGTCGTCGGCCGTGTATGACACACTGTATGCCGTCTGATCGACTCCGTAGATGTTGCCGGTTGCCAGACCCAGCACGTAACCGTCAGCAGGGGCTTTCGCAAGTGCATTGGAGGCAATCGTGCTACCTGCACCCGGTCTGCTTTCAATCACTATCGGCTGTCCGAGCTTCTCTGACATCGCGCCTGTTACAAGCCTGGCAATCAAGTCAGCCGAACCGCCAGGGCTATATCCGACAAGAACACGAATCGGCCGGTCCGGGTATTCGGCATGAGCGACTCCTGACGTCAATGCCACGCACAAAGCACTCGCAAGTAAACGTACCTTCATTTCTGTCTCCTCTGTTTGCAGACTCAGATTGTTTTTCATGCCGTCGACCGGATTCCGAATGGTCGCTGGAGTCTTGCAGTCCATCAAACCAAAACTTCCGGTTAGTGTCGAGAGAAAGTCCCCAATACCACAAAATAGTCCACAATACGAGATAAAAATAATCTTAATGTGATTAAATCAAGAATGAATTATGTCCAAATTTTTATCATAAACATTTGATATTTAATTGGTTAATGATTGATACTGGCATTCTATTCCATATTTTAGTCTGCAATATGGACTTTTTTGAATTGACGTTCTGGTGGTGGTTTCTTACGATCCCCAACTCTGATCTGGTCAGAGGCAAGACCTTCAGTTCAGTTTGCCGAACACCATGCCGACCAGATGCCGGAAACAACATAGAGGAGATAAACGTGTCGAAAGGTCGATTGATTAAAGGGCTGATGACGAGCCTTACGATGATGGTGGCTTCGTCCGTGCTTGCAAGCAATGACTATCCGAGTAAGCCGATCAAAGTCGTTGTTCCATACGCTGCCGGTGCCAGCACGGACGGCCTGGCTCGTCTGGTCGGTAATGAAGTTTCCGAAATACTCGGGCAGCCGGTGATTGCCGAGAATCGTGCCGGGGCTGGTGGCACCATTGCATCGGATTATGTCAGGCGCCAGGATCCTGATGGCTATACATTCATGTTGACAACCGACGGAATCATGTCGGTGAATCCGGCAATCTACAAGTCTTTGGCGTATGACTCACTAAAGGATTTCAGTCCACTGTCCGTTGCAGTGAGCGTTCCTCTGGTGCTGGTTGTTAACACGAATTCGCCCTTTCAGACAATGGAGGAATTGCTGGATTTTGCACGAAATAACCCAACCAAGCTCAGTTATGGTTCGGCCGGTGTGGGCAGCTCCCAGCATATGGCCGGGGAATTAATGAAGGAAATGGCTGAAGTGGATATTCAGCATATCCCTTATCGTGGCGGCGCTCCGGCTATGACAGACCTGCTCGGCGGGCACATTGACATGATGCTCGTGCAAACAGCATCCGCCAAGGCGCTTGCTGCAGACAACAAGATCAGAATTCTGGGCATTGGAAGCCCGGAGCGCAGCGCGATCCTTCCTGACGTCAGAACCTTTCAGGAAATAGGGCTGGATGGCTACGATTCAAACACCTGGTATGGGTTCAATATGCCGGGTGGGGCGGATCCTGCTGTTCAGCAAAAACTCAGCGAGGCGATTGTTCAGGGTTTGAACAACAATCGTCCGAAGCTCGAGGCGCTGGGGTACACCATCGTTGCAAGCACGCCTGATGAAATGCGCAAGTCGATTGAAACCAATCTTCAGAAGTGGGCAACCACAGCGAAGAAGGCTGGCATCTACCAGTCCCAGTAGTCCAGAGGATGTGCCCGGTTCCACAGTGTCGTTCACTACAGGAATGTGAAGAAGCCACCTCCTTGTAAACGAGGTGGCGCTCAGATCAATTCCAGGGCCGTGAGGCCAGTTCATCCCGCAGAACCTCCGGGTGGAGCTCGCCGGACTGGGCACGATTACATCCGGTTCTCTTTTTTACTGTCCATAGAACTTTACTGATGCAGACTCAGAAGATTACTCCCAGCAATGCACTTGAAGGGATCACAATCCTGGATATCGCAGGTCCACTTGGTAATTACTGCGGCAAGCTTTTTGCCGATATGGGGGCAAATGTAATCCTTGTTGAACCACCCGATGGTGCTCCAACGCGGAAATCCGCCCCATTCATCAATGGTCGTGACGACCTCAATGCAAGTCTGGTTTTTCAGTATCAGAACACGAACAAACGCAGCATCGCACTGAATCTGGATTGTGTTCGGGACAAGAGCGTGTTTCTCGCATTGGCGAGAAAATGCCAGATTGTCCTGGAAAGTGAGCAGCCTGGAGTCATGGCTGCACGAGGACTTGACTATCAGACGCTTAGCAAGATCAATCCGGCACTGATCATGACGAGCGTGACTGCGTTTGGTCAGGACGGTCCGTTTGCGCACTGGCAGGCAACAGATCTGACGGCGATGGGCATGGGAGGCATGCTTTACCTTGCAGGCTATCCCGACACAGCTCCGATGGTCGCCTGCGGTGAGCAAGCGATCGGAGCGGCCAACCTGTTTGCATCCGTCGCGACAATGGCCTGCATTCTGGATGCCGAAATTTCGGGACAAGGGCAGCACATTGACGTATCCATGCAGGAATGTGTGGTGTTGGGGCTAGAGAACGCCGTGCAGTTCTATGACCTGGAGGGCACGGTTCGAAAGCGAAATGCAGGCACTCAGAGACTTGCCGGTACGGGCGTGTTTGCATGCAAGGACGGTTTCATTTATCTGATGGCCGGTGGTATTGGCAGCAACCGATTTTGGTCAATCACCACAGACTGGTTGCTCGAAGAAAAGCTGGATAAAGCACGGCAGTTCAGAGAGCCAAGATGGAACGATCAGGCATTTCTGGCCAGTGATGAAGCCAAGGCGATCTTCGATGATGTGTTCTCACCATTTGCGCGCCAGTTAACCAAGGCCGAACTGCAGGCAAAAGGCCGTGCCCGCCGTATCCCTGTTGCGCCTATCTGTGATGCCAGCGATATCGCTTCGAGCGGACAACGTGAGCACAGAAAGTTTTTTGTCGATATTGAGGACTCGAAACATACACGCATCAGAATGCCTGGGGCTCCTTCGCTTCTGTCTGAAACTCCATGGAGACTTGAACGTGCGGCACCTGAACTTGGCGAACATAACGCCGAGATTCTGAATTGGGCCGGTTTCGATGCGTCACAGGTTGAACAGTCAAGTGCGGGGCGGGGGAAATCATGAAAAAAATTCTTGATGGATTGCGGGTAATTGACTTTACCTGGATCGGGGCAGGCTCTTACACGACCAAGTTGCTAGCTGACCTTGGTGCAGATGTCATCAAGATCGAGACGGCCAGCCGGCTCGATACCCTGCGGGTCACCAAGCCGTTCAAGGATGGGGTGCCAGGTGTAAATCGAAGCGGATATTTTGCAGATCGAAATTCAAGCAAGAAAAGCATCACACTCAATATCAAGCATCCGCAGGGGCTGGACCTGGCGAAGCAGCTGATCGTCAAGGCCGATCTCGTCACCAACAATTTCACGCCAGGCGTGATGGAAAAGCTTGGACTTGGCTATGACGTGATCAGGGCAATATCACCACGAATCGTTTATGCCGCGATGTCGATGCAGGGGTCTACAGGTCCCGAGCGAGCAGACCTGGGATACGGACTTACGATCACGGCAGTTACCGGATTTCAGCACATGACTGGCTTGCCCGATCGCCTGCCTGCCGGTACGGGTACGAACTATCCTGATCATATCCCCAACCCGGGCCATGCCGCCTTTGCGATTCTGGCAGCTTTGCGTCATCAGCGAAGGACGGGTCAGGGACAACAGATTGATATTGCGCAGGTCGAACCTACGTTGTGCATGATAGCCCCTTCGCTTATGAACTACACCGTCAACGGCGTGGTTGACACCAGGTGCGGCAATCGGCATCGGGACTATGCGCCGCAAGGTGTCTACCGTGCGAATGGGGATGACCGATGGATCACGATCAGTATACAGAATCAGACACAGTGGTTGGCATTGGTCAAAGCCCTTGGACTGCCTGTCAATGATGACTGGGACCTGGTCGAGAATCGTAGACGGGACCATGACCAGATCGATCGATTGATCGAGGAGGAAACCAGCAAGCACGATGCACTGGTGCTGGCTGCGCGACTGCAGCAGTTGTCGATTGCTGCTGGTCCAGTCAACGATTCTCGCGATGTTGTCAGCAACGACCCTCAACTGGCAGCGCGCGGGCACTGGGTTACGTTAAATCATCCTGAGGTCGGACCAAGTCTGTACAACAACTCGCCTTACCGGTTCTCTGAGGCGCAATCCACACCGAATGCGCCAGCGCCCTTGATCGGTCAGCACACCGATGAAGTACTCGAAGGCATGTTGGGATTGAATTTGGACCAGTTGCAAGAGTTGCGCAAATCGGGCGTACTCAACTGACGGATACGTTCAAGAAACAGTCTCTCGAGGAAAAAGACATGCCACTTGTATTTGAAGTCGATAACCACGTTGCGACCATTACGCTCAACAGACCAGAGGCCATGAACAGTATTGATCCGGAAACCCGGTCGCAGCTGCATGATGCCTGGATCAGAATCAAGACAGACGATGCAATACGTGTCGCAATACTGACCGGCGCAGGCGAGAAAGCGTTCTGCACCGGATCCGATCTGAAGAAAACCATGCCACCCAGGGAGAGCTTTGCGGAGCTGACGTTTGGCCGGTCCGAGTCTGATCATCTACTTGCCGGACTGGATACGGACAAACCGTTGATTTGCGCCATCAATGGTTACGCGATGGGAGGTGGAATGGAGCTAGCCTTGGCTTGCGACATTCGCATCGCCTCAGAAAGGGCACAGTTTGCACTGTCCGAAGTCAGAATTGGCAGCATCCCTGGCGCCGGCGGAACACAGCGTCTGCCAAGAGCGATCGGCGCATCGAACGCAATGCTGATGCTCTTGACGGGTGACCGATTTGATGCAAGAGAGGCACTAAGGGTTGGTCTCGTTAGTCAGGTTGTTCCCGCCGCCGATCTCATGGCGCAGGCGCGGGCAATCGCCCTGAGAATCGCGCAAAACGCACCTTTATCGGTGCGCGCAATCAAACGCCTGGTGTATCAGGGTCTGGATATGCCTTTGCCCGCCGCCATGGACGCCGAGCGCTACGTGTTCGGCCTGTTGCGCGACACCGAGGACCGGATCGAAGGGCGTCGAGCATTTCAGGAGAAGCGCCAGCCAGAGTACAAGGGACGCTGACCCCGGGTTACTTCGTTTTAAGCATCATTCAATGCCTGAATCAGGCTCCTTTTAAACTGACCGGATATACAGATGGATTTTGAATTGCCTGAATCTTCACGGATGGTCCGTGACACCGTCGCACGATTTGTCAAATCTGAGCTCATCCCGAACGAGCCGCTGATTATTCGACGTGAAGCTGAGCGCGGGTTCGAAGACACAGCGTTGATTCCTGCCGAGCTTGATGCACACCTGCAGAACAAAGCCAGGGAGATTGGCCTTTGGGGAATTGATGTTCCGCAAGAGTTTGGCGGACAGGATCTGGGAATGCTGACCAAGTGTCTGGTGATCGAACAGCTCAAGCACAGCATCGTGCCATTTGTCTTGCCTCCCGAGAGCCCGAATCTCTTCATGCTCAAGGAGTTGTGCAAGGGCGATCAGATCGACAAGTATCTGCTGCCATACTCGCGAGGTGAAAAGAAAAGCTGCCTGGTTCTCTCCGAGCCTGGTGCCGGCTCGGATGCTGCAGCGATCAAGACTAGCGCAGAACGAAGGAACGGCAAATGGGTACTGAATGGTACCAAGATATGGATAAGCAACGCCCGCAGATCCGATTTCATGATTGTCATGGCTGTTACTGACCGAAAAGCGGGCAAGAAAGGAGCTTTCACTGCGTTCCTCGTAGATCAGGGAACCCCTGGTCTATCAGTTCCCAGTTCTTATCCGATGATTGGTGAGTACCACCCTTACGAGGTAGTCCTTGACAATGTGGAGCTTGACGACAGTCAGGTACTGGGCGAGGTCGGGCAAGGGTTCGCTCCGTTGTCCAAGCGCCTTGGTGTGCGTCGTCTGGAAATCGCTTCCCGGTGCCTGGGATTAGCGAGTCGCTGCCTTTCAATGATGATTGAGCAAGCGAACACCCGGCACACATTTGGTGCGCCACTGGCCGACAGGCAGGCGATTCAATGGTGGATTGCTGACAGCTACCAGGAGTTGGAGATGGTCAGGCTGATGGTTTACCAGATGGCCTGGAAAATGGATTCGGGCGCAGGTGATGTGCGCCTTGATGGTTCAATGGTCAAAGTGCAGGGTACCGAAATGATCACCAGGGTTGTCGATCGTGCGATCCAGCTCTTTGGTGGAATGGGTGTGTCAAAGGGACTACCTCTTGAATATATTTCGAGAATGTGTCGCGTCATGAGAATTGTTGAAGGGCCAAGTGAAGTTCATCGCTGGGTAATTGCCCGTGAGCTTCTGAGAAACGGATTGCCGGAAAATTAAAGGAAGCCTGATGATAAACTTTATCTCGCAAAGCCGTGACATGCGCCTGTATGCCGGCGAGCGGGCTCTGGAGAATTTGCCACGAGAGATGTCGCGGCTCAAAGCGAGCAAGGCAATGGTGATTTGTGGCAATAGTGTTGCCACCAGAACCTCGTTGCCGGACCGTATCAGAGAGATACTCGGTGAATCCTGGGCTGGCATGTTTGGCTATATGGGCAAGGATGCTCCGCTCGAGGACGTACTTGGCGCGGTAGAGTATGCACGCGAGATCAAAGCTGATGTGCTGATTGCGGTCGGTGCGGGCAGTGTCCTCAAGGCGACCAGAGTTGTGGCGATGATGCTTGGCGAGAATAAATCCGTGCAGGATATTGCAACCCGTTTCTTCGAAGACCGTCCACCGGTGAGCCCAAAACTACTCGCTCCCAAGCCTCCCATCATCAACGTGCTTACAGCTGCGACCTCTGCTCAGAACAGGGCGGGGGCGGCGATCCATAACCCGACCGGTGGTCCGCGTCTGGAGTTTTTCGACCCCAAGACACGACCGTGTGCTGTTTTCTGGGATCACGAAGCGCTCATGACCGCGCCACCCTCCCTGGCGATATCGACGGGAGTAAGCGTTTTCTGGAGATCGCTAATGAACATTGCGGCGATTGATACGGCGAACCCGCTGGTCCAGGCCTCTCGTCTGCATGCGTTCGAGTTGGCTCGAACCAGTCTTCCCCGGGCGGGTGATCCTGAGGATGTGACCGCTCGCATGAGTCTTTGCGCTGCTGCATTGCTGCAGAACCGAGACGAGGATGATGGTGGACGCCCATTTGATGTTCACTGGATTGCCAGTAGTGTCTATGCGCTGGGCGCAGCATTGTTCAATCGTGTGCGGCACCTGGATCAGGGCATTACGCATGCCATACTGACTCCGGCAGCAATTCAGAACTTTCACGACCTGTCTTCAACCGCGGTCGAAACAATTGGTGCGCGACTCGGTCTCGAGCCGTGCGAGGCTGGGGACCCAGATCGAGTCTGCCAGCAAGTCAGAGACTATTTTGCTCAGTTTGGATTTCCGTTGACGCTGGGCGAACATGGGGTCGAGCTAAGTGATCTCCTTCCAGCTTTGCATAATTCTTTACACAATTTCAACGCCAACCGTAGCGGGGGACTGCATCTGCACCGGGATCGGCTCGAGCGGATCCTGGAGCAGTCTCTTTAACTCGCGATCGCAGCAGGACCAAATATATGAGTGAATTGAATGCTTCCCGGTTGATTGCAAAGTTTGCAAGTCAGCTTGATCAGCGGCATCTGACTGATGATCTGTCCCATCAGGTGGGCAGGGCCATTATTGATACGGTAGGGGTTGGTGTAGCAGGCAGACACGAGCCAGCCAGCTTGATCGGTATGAAATATGCACGGTCCCTGCCTTCGCAGGAAGTGGCGCGCGCCTGGGGTGAAAGGCATAGACTGTCGCTGCATGCCTGCGTTTTGTATAATGGAATTGCTGCGCATGTGCTAGATTTCGACGATGTGAACTCACCGCTTCGCGGGCATCCCAGTATTGCGTTGTTGCCGCCATTGCTGGCACTGGGAGAGGCAAACGATCTGACAGTTTCCAGAGTTGCTGCTGCGTACGTCGTCGGATTTGAGGTAATGGTCAGAATCGCCCGTGCAATGGTCCAGGATCATTACGCAAAGGGCTGGCACGCGACCACTACACTGGGCACAATTGGTGCAGCGATCGCCTGCTCGAACTTGCTTGGGCTCACTGAGGATCAAACGGTCAACTGCATTGGACTTGCCGTCGCACAAGCTGCTGGTACCCGGGGAAACTTTGGGACGATGGCCAAGTCTTTTCAGACTGGACAGTGTGGGGTTGCCGGCATGACCGCTGCGCTGCTTGCACAGTTCGGGATGACTGCCAGTGATGAAGCGCTTGACGGGGAGCAAGGATTTACGCGCCTGTATGGTGAGTATGAACGGCTGGACGAGTGCCTTGCCGGATTGGAGTCGAGCCCACATGAATTGTTGAACAGTGGCATTGAAATCAAGAAGTACCCGATGTGCTACGCAGCGCACCGCTCCCTGGACGGGATACTTTCGCTTGTCCGTGAACACCGGTTTGAGGCGCAACAGGTGAGGGCGATTCATGTGACGAGCAACTACCGCGCTTTAGTGCCTTTGATTCACAGCCGGCCCACAACTGGTCTTGAGGCCAAATTCAGCATGGAATATGCCATGGCAGCGGCAGTCGTGGATCGACGAATGAGTCTGGCTAGTTTTACGGATGAGGCTGTCATGAGGCCCGAAATTCAGTCATTCCTGTCGAAAGTTACCAAAGCAGAGTGTGCTGGTCCCCAGACTCCTCGCTGGAACGAACTGACTGTTGAACTTGTAAATGGTCAATCTATCCGAAAAAAAATCACGACCTTGCATGGATCCATGCAACATCCATTAAGCGACCAGGAACTCAAGATAAAATGGGATGACTGTATGTCATTTGGTGGCTTTGCTGACCAGGGGGATGCTTTTTTTGAAACAGCGCTCACTCATTCCGATCGAACGGTTCGAGAGCTCATGGTTCTGTTACCGTGCGAATCGATCCAGCAAGCTGTTTGATTGGAATGTATCGACTTATAGGGTGATACCCAGTTACATGAAAGGTTATTGAGTCTTTCGGATGTTTGCCATGGCCAAGCCCGCTGCACCGTTCAATCTGTCCTTGCTCGATCGGGAAACATTACAGGGCTGGCTGCGCAAAAGTACACTGGATCAGCGGCTGGCTCAGCGAGCCAGGATTTTGCTGGAGCTCGGTGCAGGAATGACGCCACGGGCAGTCAGCGAGAAGCTCGATGTTACGGCTCCAGTAGTTTTCAAGTGGCGCAAGCGTTATCTGGAGCAAGGCATTGAGGGACTGAACGATTTGCCTCGCCCGGGTCAGCCCCGCAAACTCAGTGAGAAGAAGGTTCGGGAGATCCTGGACAAGACCGTGCATCAGGTGCCGAAAGAAGCCACCCACTGGAGCCTGCGCCTGATGGCCAAGTACACGGACACCACAGTCTGGCAAGTCAGTCAGGTCTGGGAAGCCGCAGGCTTGAAACCTCATCTGAGCCAGACTTTCAAGATCAACAACGATCCGGACTTTGTCGAGAAGGTGATCGACATCGTCGGGCTCTACATGAATCCTCCTGACAACGCGATGGTGCTATCCGTCGATGAGAAGACACAGATCCAGGCTCTGGACAGAACTCAGGTCCAGTTACCACACTTACCTCCTCGTCCCGGTCAGGTCGAGCGTCGTACGCATGATGACAAGCGCAATGGTACTGCAAGTCTGTATGCCGCTTTTGATGTGGCCTCCGGCAAGGTCATCGGGCGCGTGACCGAGCGCCATCGTGCACAAGCTTTCCTCGATTTCATCTGGCAGATCGATCACGACACCCCGAAAGAGCTGGACCTGCATGTGATTCTGGACAACAGCTCAGCGCACAAGACCGTAGCAGTAAAAGCCTGGCTGGAGAGGAATCCTCGCATCAAGCTGCACTCCACGCCTACTAGCGCATGCTGGCTTGAGGAGGTCGGACAATGGTTCGGTCATCTCGAGGGCAAGGCCCTTGATCGGGGAGGCTTCACCAGCGTGAAAGATTTACGGGAAACCATCAAGACATTCATTGATACACACAACAAGCTCAGCGCCAAACCGTTTCGCTGGACCAAATCGGCTGATGCAATTCTGGCCAGTGTGGGACGTGCAGAAAATTCTTGATTCCGAATCACTGAATGAACCTCAGTCAGCATGCAAGATTATTGACTTCCTCCCAGGCCTGAACGGCGGGGCTTGTCGCGCACCGGGTCAGTCCTGTCTGTGTGGCGGGTCGTTTGCGCCTGAGGCAATCATGAGTCGTCCCTCCATGCGGTTAAAGAAAATGCGCGAACCCTGGCCAGTCCAGTGCGGTGTCAGCTTAATCTCGCGTTCGCAACCAACCAGTATTGCAGTTGATCGCGAACGCGAAGATCGTACAAAGGCTAGCGGCGTACTCAGTCTGCCAGAACGGCTTTCGGGATCCTGTATCCGTCAGGATGATCAACGTATTCAAGTTTCACCGGTGCGTCCAGTCGGATACGGTCGATCACATCATGATCCATGTAACTGACCATGATGGGACCTTCTTCAAGCTCAATGGCCACGACGAGATGCGGAGCGGGATAGGCAGGCAGGTACTTTCGGTGAAATACCGTCCAGGAGATGATCTTCGCATTGCCGGAGATAGGAACCCACTCATAATTCAGACTTAGCGTTTCCGGGCACGCAGGTCCAGGCGGGTAACGGAACACGCCGGACTCTGTACAGCGTTGCAGTTTCATTTCTCCCTGGGCGATACTTTTCCACATGGGTTCGTCATATGGAGAGTAGAGGCGGGGTTGCTGACTCATTATTCGAGACTCCTTTCAAGCGCCGTAGATGACGGACATGGCTTTTCCTGCGACATCGGATATGTACTGCACATGCCTGCAATCCGTCACCTGGCGCTGGTCAAGTCCGCCCCGTACCTGCCGAACTGCTTCGATCTGGTGGTTCCATCCTTGCATGTACGACTCAGAAACATGGCCGCCATGTGTGTTGATGGGTAGCTTGCCGTTCACACCAATTCCTGTTTGCGCGATGAAGTGCGCTGCCTCGCCTTGTTCGCAGAAACCGAATCCTTCCAGTGCAAAGAATATGTGCGGTGTGAAGCTGTCATAGACAAGCAGCGCGTCAATGTCTTTCGGCCCGATTCCGGCAGCCGAATAAACCTGTTGAGCCGCTTTCTGTTGTGCGGGTCGGTAGAAGTCAACGAGTCGAGGACCGAGGCTTGTTGCCTGGTGGTTCAGATCAGAGCGACCCAGGCCACGAATGTAGACCGGTTTCTGTGCTACCTTTCTTGCGCGACTGGCCTCCATGATGATCAACGCAACACCTCCATCGTTGATCAGACAATAGTCGTTCAGGCGCAAGGGTTCTGCGACGTACGGTGCAGCAAGATAGTCGTCAATTGTCAACGGCTTCTTGCTCATGATGGCATTAGGGTTGAGAGAGGCCCATTGCCGCTGACCGACTGCGACCTGTCCGAGATCCTTGTCCGAGAGGTCCCAAAGCGCTTTGTAACGTTGAAACATTAGTGCGTAAAGCGCTCCCTGAGAAGTCAGGCCCCAAGGGCTGTGGTAAACGTACGAGAGAAACGACTGGCCTCCCATGGCTTGCGGTCCTCCGTACTGAACCGCCGCCGAGCGCTGATCATTGCCGTACACCAGCGCCACAACTTCTGCCATGCCAGACTTGATCGCCATCACGGCCTGAAATACAGCCTGCACCGCATCGGCCTGGCCTCCCCAGGTTGGATCAATGTTCAGAATCTCGCCCATACGTTCGTATGCGGTGGTTGGCCCTACGATCAGGCCATCGACCTCGCTGCGATCAATGCCCGCATCGGCGAGCGCTTTCTTGAACGCGACGGTTGCATAGCCGTAGGAGTCGTGTGGCTTCTCTCCGTTGCGAACCCGTCTATAGTCATCGACATAATCTGTGTGTCCTATCCCGACGACAGCCGAGATGTCCGATGTATCCGTGCTTCCATCTGCTATGTTATCTTGCACAATGCGAATCTCCCTTATTGTGGACTTTTGTTGTCTGATAGTGAGATATTAATGGGGTGAGAGCGAAAATAATGTTGGTATTTCTGTCAAAAAGTCCACTTTGTAAAATTCATAAAAATGACTACTGAAAATCTCCGCAGCGGAACTCAAACGATCCAGCGTTGTGCGTTGTTATTGCGGTTGATCACAACCCACAACAGGGCCGGCATGAGATTGATCGATTTGTATCGAGGTGCAGGGCTGACCAGGCCAACGACTCACCGGATTCTTCAGGCACTGGTTGCCGAGGGCCTTGTGCGGCAGGATGAGAATAATCGTCGCTATTACCTTGGCTCTCTGGTCTATGAAATGGGGGTTGCTGCTGCACCGCCACTTGATTTGCGGGACATCTGCCAGCCGATGCTGCAGCGCGTTGCACAGGAGACCGGAGACACCGTTTTTCTGACGATCCGCTCCGGTCTAGATGGTGTCTGCATTGGGCGAGCGGAGGGTGCGTTCCCGATCAAGGCGTTTGTGCTTGATATCGGACGACGCAGGCCGCTTAACATCGGTGGTGGAGCGCTGGCAATTTTGAGCGCTTTGCCAGATGATGAGATTGAGCGCATCTGGAGTGCGAACAGAGCTCGTATCGAACAAAACTATCCGACCTTCAGTCTGGAGAAAATGTGGAAACAGATCAATAACTCCAGGGTGGACGGCTACCTGATCAACGAAGTCGTCGAAGTCGACGGGATCCGGTCGATGGCGACACCAATCATTGGAACCATGAGTCGACCTGTTGGTGCATTGAGTATCTCGGCGCTCAGAGAGCGACTGTCAGGTCCGAACATTGCGGATAAGGTCTCTTCTTTGCAAAATGCGGTGGCGACAATCCAGAGCCGGCTCAAAGAGGCCGAGTTTGCAAGTATGGATCTGTAAAGCTGTTCGAACTCTAGTGTACTGATTGGTTAGTTCAATTATTTAAAAACATCGCCGTTTTTGCACGATCCACGCTGGCCAGAATCGGATCATCCGATTTGGCCCAGCGAATCGGTTTGGCGCTGAGCTTGTTGTGCGTCTCAGTGAATGTCTTGATGGCGTCTCGCAGATCTTTCACGCGCTGGTGAAGCATCCGCGGTACAGGGCTCTGCGCTCGAGTTGACCGAACCATCGTTCAACCGCATTGAGCCAGGATGCACTGGTCGGCGTGAAATGCAGTTTGATGCGAGGGTGCTTTTCCAGCCAGGCTTTCACATCAGCGGTCTTGTGCGTTGAGCTATTGTCCAGAATCACGTGCAGGTTCAGTTCTTTTGGTGTGTTGCGCTCGATCTGCCGCATAAATTCGAGGAATTCTTTCGCACGATGGCGCTCGGTCACTCGCCCGATGATCTTTCCTGAGGCCAAGTCAAAGGCGGCATACAGACTGGCGGTACCGTTGCGCTTGTCATCATGCGTACGACGCTCGACCTGACCGGGACGAGGAGGTAAGTGTGGCAACTGGACCTGAGTTCTGTCCAATGCCTGGATCCGTGTCTTCTCATCGAAGGATAGCACCATCGCGTTTGCAGGGGGATTCATATAGAGTCCGACAATGTCGACCACTTTTTCTGCAAAGTTCGGATCGTTGCTAATTTTAAAAGTCTGTGTCAGATGGGCGGAGCATGTCAAGGGGGTTGTCGCCTGAATCATGCAACAAATCGCTTTTTATCTTTGGTCTGAATCTCGGCTTTCACCGCCTCCTCTCGTTCCGGGTTCAGGGTGACTGCACCGACCGGCGACCAGTTCCTGGTTTGTCCTGACCAACGGGCCGGATTGTTCCGTTTCTGTTGTTGGTACAGCGCATCGCGGGCACCGAGAATCTTGATGTCTTCACCACGATGCCGTTGGTCCGGCGTGACGTACTGGATGCCACTGTGGCGGTGTTCATGGTTGTACCAATGCACAAACGTCGCTCCCCACTGACGTGCAGCTTCCAGCGACTTGAATCCACGGGCCGGAAACTCGGGTCGGTACTTGGCTGTTTTAAAAAGCGATTCGGCGAATGGGAAATGTGTTCGAACACATTTTCCCCTAGTATGTTGCGCCCGAAGATATGTTGTGCTGCCAATGTACATGAGCCAGCGCGGGCCTAGACTCAAGGAGCTTGACGCAACATAAAATCAGGAGTGATCTGGTGATCCACCTATGTAATGGAGGTTCACCATGTTTGAGACGCTTCTGCTTTCTGCCGATGCTCTACGTCGGCATCAAGAAGGTCCCCTTGCTCAGGAGCGGGATCGGTACATAAAGCATTGCGCCGATTCCGGAGCAACTTACTGGTCGTTGCGCACCAAGTGCAATGAGCTCTTGTGGGCAGCCAAACTGATTGGCTCGAATGGCACCAAAGTTTTTGACTCCGAGGCCTTGGATGATCTGACTGACAGGCGAGTCAGTCATCACAACTCATCGACCACCAGAGCGCGATTCATTAATGTCACCCGACCGTGGTTGCGATTCCTTGGTTGGTGGACGGAGCCTGTCAAGACCTACTCGTTTCAAGATCAACTTGATCAGTACTGCCTGTGGATGCGCAATGAGCGCGGATTCTCGCAGACCACCATTGCAGGTTGGCGATCCCGCGTTCGCGATTTCCTGATCTGGTGCGACACGCACGGGCTAGGCCTGGGGAAACTGGTTCCATCCGACATCGATAACTACTTCATGGATGAGGATGCCCATCACTGGGGTCGCATCACTGTAGCCAATATAGCCACGATCTTGAGAATCTTTCTGCGCTATGGGGCCTCGCAAGGTTGGTGCAAGCCCCTGTTGGCCGAGACGATACGCAGCCCCCGCATTTATGGGCAAGAGACGCTACCTTACGCACCGGGTTGGGATGATGTGCAAAGAGTTCTGGCGGCAACCCAGAGCGATCGTGTGAATGACGTTCGCGATCGAGCCATTCTGATGCTGTTGTCGATCTATGGCATGCGGGCCACGGAAGTCGCGACTTTACGACTGGATCAGGTTGACTGGCGCCGACGTGTCATTAGAGTGTTCCGGCTCAAACGGCGGCAACCCCAGGAGTACCCCTTGGTGGAATCCGTGGCACAAGCCCTTGCACACTACGTTGATCACGTACGTTCTGATAGATCTTTCCCAGAAGTGTTTTTGAGTGTGCATTCCCCTTTGCGCCCAATGACTCGGGCAGCGATCTACAAGATCGTAAACAAGAAGTTCACCGCTCTCGGCATTGAGGCTGCACATCGCGGGCCTCATGCACTTCGCCATGCCTGTGCGACCCGTCTGATCAATCAAGGGTCGACCCTCAAGGAGATTGGTGATCACCTTGGTCACCAGACTATGCTGGCAACCCGGACATACGCGAAGGTTGACATGGTGGCACTGCGGCAAGTTGGGAATTTCGATCTGGGAGATCTGCCATGAAACTTGCAAACGCCATCGAGACGTATATCGAGTTTCAGAAATCGATGGGTCTGAAGTCTACGACAGCCCGACGCACTTTACGCCAGTATGCGTGCACGATGGGTGATGTGGATATTGACACTCCGGTAGCACACCAGGTGCTGTCGTTTCTTCAAGGCAAGGGTCCAGTCACTTCAACCTGGAGAGTCAAGTTTCGTCTGCTCTCGGGGTTTTATCGATATGCGATCAGCAGGGGATACGCCTCCTCATCACCGCTTCCCGCCGTCTATGATCTGCTGTTTCAGGCCACAGCCGAAACCTTGCAAACGATTGCCCGGGATCCGAAACATCTGGGTGCCGAGATCGGGTTGATTGCGATCCTGGCCACCTGGGGTCAGAACCTGCAGCATCATCCGCACCTGCACTGTGTAGTCCCCGGGGAGGACTGAGCCCACAGGGTGATCGCTGGGTGGCTTGTCGCCCGGGGTTCTTCCTACTGGTTCGCGTACTCTCCAGACTGTTTCGTCGGCTGTTTCTGATGCGACTGCAGGCAGCCTATGAGCGGAGAGAATTGCATTTCTATAACGGACTGGAGTCGCTGGGGTCCGGCGATCAGCCTGTTGATATGTTGAGATATCATTCTCCTCGCCAGACGGGTTTACGTTTCTCAGCAAAAGCACGTGCACCTTCCAGAGCGTCTTTCGAAGATGAAACAAATGTTTTCAACGGCCGTTGGCGCTCAAACATCTCACTTTGCGGCCAGTCCAGTCCTTCATTTACAATTTTTTTGGCGATGTGAAGAGCAAGTGGTGCGTTCTCGACAATACGTCTGGCGAGTTCAATCGACGTGCGAAGTGCAGTACCTGGCTCACATAATCTGTTAATCAAGCCAAACTCTGCAGCACGCTCTGCAGTAATCTGGTCTCCAGTCAGAATTAATTCCATCGCTATGTGATAAGGTAGCCTTCTAGGCAGACGAAGCATTCCTCCGGAACCTGCAACGAGTCCACGCTTGACTTCCGGCAAACCGAACCTGGCAACGCTTGATGCGACGATCAAGTCACACGCCAGCACCATTTCGAAGCCTCCCGCCAGAGCATAACCCTCAACAGCTGCAATGAGAGGCTTGGCAGGAGGCTTCTCCGCCAGACCACCAAAGCCTCTTCCCTCGACATGAGGGCGAGAGCGCGTGCTCGCAAAAGCTTTAAGGTCCATGCCGGTACTGAATACCTCATCCGTACCTGTCAAAATAGCAGCCCTCAGTGATGTATCGTTATCCAGTTGCTCGAAGGCGCGGGCCATTTCATGGGCACAATCGTGATTGACGGCGTTGCGAACTTCGGGGCGATTGATCTTGATGATAAAAATGCCTTCATCTGCGGATGTTATTATGTGCTTGTACATTATTAGCCAATGAATTCACTTGCATTTGAAAATAAAACTTCCACGTCACCCCATATTAGAGTGATATTTTAGGTGCAACCTAAAATACAATGCCTTTTTTATTTTTTACTCATCATGAATATAAAAAACACTTTGATTGTGGAGATTTCTATGGAAATATGAAGTTGTAAAGTTCTATCTCTTGACACATAATGCATCGACAATACTTATCCCTTGTCCTTTTGGATGGACAATGACTGGATTCACATCGAACTCAGAAATTACCTCATGAAGGTCATTTGCCAGGATAGAGAACCTCACAATAGCATCAACTAATGCCTCAACATCTGCCGGGGGATTTCCTCGAACTCCCGAGAGAATTTTTGAAATTTTCAATCGTGAAATCAATTCCCATCCTTTTTCTAAGGATAATGGGGCTGGAGCAAGAACAACATCTTCTAAAACTTCTGCGAAAATACCTCCTGCGCCTATCATGACTATCGGGCCAAAGTCTTTATCGACTTGAATGCCCATGATCATCTCGATTCCCTGACCTGCCATTGATTGAATAAGCATTTCTTCAATAACCAATGAGGGATCAAAATCCTTAACATTGTTAATTATTTTTTTATACGAAGCCTCAAGTTCAGCGTCGTTATTTATATTTAAAATAACGGCATGAGCATCAGACTTGTGCGCCAAATCTGAGCTGTGTGCCTTTAGGACGACTGGATAGCCAATCTGGGATGCAATGGCTCTGGCATCCTGGATATTTCTTGCAATTCCCTCATCAACAGAACTAATTCCGTATTTTCTTAAAATCTTCTTGGAATGAAATTCTGGAATAATTTTTTTTATTGAAGATTCAATTAATGAAACTGAATCTGATTTTGTGTTGCTATTAATAGAAGAAATTTTTGTGTTGTTCTTTTCAAAAAAATATGCCTTCCCATAATCCCTCAATGCATTTAGAGAGATCACACATCCCCGAATACTAGTGAAACAGTACAGTCCGAAGGATCTTAGAAGTTGAACAGACTCATCTGATGGAACAGTGTAACTGTAAATCAGAATTGTCTTCTCAACTGAGCGAATCAGCGATGCTATCCTTTCACCCTCGTTAACTAAACGCTGTGTGTTAGCCAATGACACAGCGAGAACGATGGCGTCAATATAATCAAACTGTATGACCATCTCAAGAATATCGGCTATTCCTTTGCCAAACATGTGCGCCGTAGTGTCTATTGGATTGATGACAGATCCAAATGATGGGATAAACTTGCTAAGTGCGTTCTGATGTTCTTTTGTCAGTATTGGGAGGTCATATTTCTCTTCACGCAACGCATCCGACATCCAAACTGCCGCACCTCCTGATGCAGATATGACCGCAACCCGGGTTCCGTTTGGTGTTGGGTTCTGAGTTAAAGCAGCAGTAATATCAAGGAGTTCGCTCTGATCATATCCTTGTATGACGCCACAATCTTCAAGAACTGCGTCAACTATTCGAGAAGAGCTTGCAATTGCACCTGTATGAGAGGCGATGGCACGAGTCCCTACATCCGTTCGCCCGGTTTTGATCATCACAATTGGTTTTCTAGATTTCAGCGCATTCTTTGCAATTTCAACAAATCTCTTGGGGTTAATAAAAGACTCGACATACATAAGAAGTGCTGCTGTGTCGTCCTGACCGAGCATATAGTCTGCATAATCACTAATTTCAAGATCAACCTGATTTCCGGTGCTTACAATATAGTTAAAATCCAGATTGACGAGTTTCCCGCGTTCGTAAAAAGAGAATCCAAGCCCGCCGCTCTGTGATATTAAACCTATGCTTTTATTGATTTTTACGTGCTTTATTTCCTGATTTTTGTTTTTTATGCGTATACCAGGGCTAAAAGTGGCGACTAGGTTGTTGTTTGCAGCATAAAAGCCTTCAGCATTCGGTCCACTTATTCTCATGGAATGATTTCTGAGAATATTCTTTAGTTCCAGTTGCAGATTTTTGCCTGAATTGCCTGCCTCTGAAAATCCAGAGCTTATGATGATTGCATAGGGAATATTGCATTCAGCGCATTGGGAAATTGACTCTAGAACAAGAGGGGCTGGTACTGATATAATTGCAAGATCAATTTTTTTTGATACCGAAGTCACGTCGGGATAGCATTTTATATCATTAACATATTCCCTTTTGTTATTTACTGGATAGATTGTGCCGTTATATCCGCAGGATACAATTGCATTCAGTATTTTTCCGCCTATTTTGTTCTTGTTTTCGCTTGCGCCAACTAGCACTATGCTTTCAGGATAAAAGAATTTTTTCATGCTTTCTATTTCAATGAAATTGATTGGCATGGGTTCCATCATTTCACAAATTAAACAACTTACATACTAAATGGTTAAATTAAATATGATGGAACCCGTATTTCGGCTAGCATTTTCTGTAGGCCAGCCAAATGTTAATTATTTTAATTCAGTCACTGATGCTTTAGTAGAGGCAGATTCGCTTCCTTGACCAGATCATCAGCAATCTTGCGTTCCTTATGAATTGCCGCGGTCATTTCTTCCGGACTCATAATCATAGGTTCTTGATATACATTCATAAGATGCTGAACAACGGCCGGGTTCTTCAGGGAGTCGTTGAGCGCTGTGTTCAGTTTCTTTCCCACAGAGGTCGGTAGGCCAGCTGGCGCCAGCAGACCGTACCATATATACATATCAAAATCTTCCATGCCTGGAGTTTCCGAGATACTGGGGATGTTTCGGGCCTCGGTTATTGATGTGCTCCTGGTCGTTGCAATGGTTCTTGCTTTATCGCCGTCTACGAGTGGATATGCAACTGAAGGCGCTACTAGGGCCATATCAACGCGTCCTGAGCTTAAATCACTAACGACCGTTGCGGCTCCTTTATAAGGGATCTGGGTTATATCCACGTTTCCAGTAAGATTTAGCCATTCAATTGCAATCTCATTCGCGAACCCCACTCGTGCGGCATTTACTTTGTTGGGGTTTTCTTTTGAATATGCGATAAGATCGGCGGTGCTTTTTATCGGACTATCTGGAGAAACAGTCAATATGTGAGGAAACCCTGATACTCCACCTATTGGCGTGAAATCTTTATCATAATCATATTCCACAGACTCATATCGCGCTGGGCCATGTGTAAAAAATGCATTTGCCGTCACCAATACTGTATAGCCATCTGGGTTTGATGACATAAGCTCCTTTGCTGCTACCAGACTGCTTGCCCCCGGCCTGTTGCTCACCACGATTGGCTGGCCTAATTCCTTGCTCATTTGTTCTGCAATGGTTCTGGCTGCAAGATCAGTGGGACCCCCGGCAGCGTAGCCAACAATTATTGTTATGGGGCGCTGCGGAAAGTTATCCTGTGTATTTGCAACTGCTATCCCCAATACTCCGAGTGAGGCTATAGTACAAAAAGTAAGGCCACAATAACTTAATAATTTTCTCTTGTAATTCATGTCATCCTCTCTTTATCTCTTATTATTTTTTTAATATAAAAAAACTAATTCATGCGGCTTCTGTGTAGATTTTCTGGATTTGGATGGATCCTCCTTTTTTATTAAATTAAAATTTATATATTTTTTAGAAAATATTTTATTTTTGAGATTGATGCGATCAGATATTTATAATCTGATCGGTAATAAATTCTTTCCATTCCAGAGAATGCTGGATTTTATTTGGATTTGTTGCTCTTGTGAATTATGCTGAATTTTCTATGGACGTCAGAAGCGCCGTAGTTTTCCAGTCGTATCTTGGAAAGTGGCTTATAGCAAAAAATTATCTTAGTGCGGTAAAGGTATCATACAGTTTTGCTTTCAGCAATTCTGTTGGTCCACGATATGAGATATTTCTTATTCGTGACCTTTTGTTTTTCAGGAATGTCGTGGCTGCCTTTTCAATTTTTGATTTTCCATTTATTTGAAACTTTCAGGCTTGTATGCCCGCGTTTCTTTGTTGTTCTTCTTAAACAAACGTGGGAAATCCCCCGACTGCTGTGCCGGGGTGGCAGTAGGGCGCCTCGAATAACCTACCACTATGCTCGGATGCGTTGCGTAAGCAACTGATCTATAAAGAGCAGGATTCCTGGGAATGAGGTTTTTCGAGGTGCACAAGGTTAGTACTTGGTGAAATGCCCCCTGCGTCACAATACATGTCCGGTCATTTAATTTCTTTTTCTTAAATCAAAAGAGGGGCGGATGGAGTGAAAGTCATGCCATCCTACAGTGATGAATTCAAGGCCCAGGTTGTGCGCAAGATGATGCCACCGAACAGTCAGAGTGTGAGTCAGATCAGCAAGGAGATGGGCATCTCTGCACCAACCTTGTATGCTTGGAAGAATCAGTATCGTGCCAAGGGACATGTTGTGCCTGCCAAACCATCCAGACCTGATCAGTGGGATACCCGTTCAAAGCTGGCTGCGATCATTCAGACCGCATCCATGAATGAAGCCGAGCGCAGTGAGTACTGCCGTGCCAACGGTTTGTATCCGGAACAGCTCGATGCGTGGAAAGCTGCGTTGGAGTCGGCTGATCTGGATGGCCAGCCTACGAGCAAAGCTGACTTGGCAGCCGAACGCAAGAAGGTCAAGCAACTTGAACGTGAACTGAACCGAAAGGACAAGGCGCTGGCTGAAACAGCCGCCTTGCTGGCCCTGTCAAAAAAAGCATCGGCCATCTGGGGCATCAAAGAGGAAGACTGATTCCGGTGGAGATGAAACAGATGGCCATCCAGTTGATTGATGAAGCGGTTCAAGCCGGTGCCCGTTACGCACAGGCCTGTAATGTGCTGGGTTTGTCTTGCCGAACCTTGCGACGCTGGCACCAGGACACTGACGATCTTCAGGACAAGCGTGGGCGGGTTAAACGTATACCTTCCCACGCTCTGACAGATTGGGAGAAGCGACGGATTCTGGAGGTGGCCAATCAGCCTGCCTACAAGAGCTTGCCACCCTCGCAGATCGTGCCGAAACTGGCTGACCGTGACATCTATATTGCAAGTGAGTCGAGCTTTTACCGGGTCCTCAAAGAGCATGGTCAGAACAACCATCGGGGCAAGGCACAACCGGTTCGTAAGGTACCCAAACCGGCACCCGTTGTTGCCCGGGCACCCAATACCGCCTGGAGCTGGGACATTACCTTTTTACCGACACAGATACGGGGCCAGTTCCTGCGTCTGTACATGATGATCGACGTCTACAGTCGCAACATTGTCGGATGGGAGATCCACGAGGATGAGCGATCCGAGCATGCTGCGCGCCTGATGGAGAAGGCCTGTCTGAAGCACCAGATCAAACCTGATCAGCTGATTCTGCACTCCGACAATGGCAGTCCTATGAAGGGCGCGACGATGCTGGCCACCTTGCAAAGGCTTGGTGTCGTCCCATCGTTCAGCAGGCCATCGGTATCCGATGACATTCTCGGAGGCGCTCTTCCGTACCTTGAAGTACGCACCCAGCTACCCGTCGACAGCCTTTGCCGACATTGAGCAGGCGCGCCAGTGGGTGCATCGATTTGTGACCTGGTACAACCGGAGCATGTCAAGGGGGTTGTCGCCTGAATCATGCAACAAATCGCTTTTTATCTTTGATCTGAATCTCGGCTTTCACCGCCTCCTCTCGTTCCGGGTTCAGGGTGACTGCACCGACCGGCGACCAGTTCCTGGTTTGTCCTGACCAACGGGCCGGATTCTTCCGTTTCTGTTGTTGGTACAGCGCATGGCGGGCATCCAGAATCTTGATGTCTTCACCACGATGCCGTTGATCCGGCGTGACGTGCTGGATGCCACTGTGGCGGTGCTCATGGTTGTACCAATGCACGAAGGTAGCCCCCCACTGTCGAGCGGTTTCCAGTGTGTCGAATCCCCGTGCAGGAAACTCGGGCCGGTACTTTGCAGTCTTGATCAACGATTCGACGAATGCGTTGTCATCGGACACCCTTGGGCGCGAGTACGACGGCTCGATACCAAGCCAGTGCAGCATGGCCAGCACCGATGTGGCTTTCAGTGTGCTGCCATTGTCACCATGCATGACGGGCTTGTCGGCCATGGCATGCACGCCTTCGGCGAGCGCCGTGCGTTTGAGCAAGGCAACAGCGTGACTCGAGTCATCCTTCTCATGGATCTCCCAGCCGATGATCTTTCGGCTGTAAAGATCAAGAATCAGATACATGTAGAACCAGTGTCCCTGCACGTGTGTAGGCAGATAAGTCATGTCCCAGCAGTAGACCTGACCCGGTCGCGTTGCCACGTGCGTAGTGGGTCTCCTGGAAGGCTGTGGCGGGCGTGTACGGCCTCTGTGGGTGGTCTGCCCGTGTTGTCTGAGTACACGAGAGATCGTGGCCTCAGAGCCGATATAAACACCTTCGTCAGCCAGCATCGGCACGATGCGCGCAGGCGGACAGTCAGCAAACCGGCTTTCATTGGCCACGTCCAGAATCCGTTGACGCTCCTGTGGTGTCAGCGCATGGGCCGGGGTCGGTCGGGCAACAAGCGGACGACGATCACCTACCGTGAGTTTCTCTTGATCACGTTTCCATCGCTGCAGCGTCCGGATGGTCAGGCCCGCCAGTGAGCAGGCACGGTCAAGCCTGGCCCCTTGCTGATGGGCTGAATCAATGTGCTGGACAAGTGTCTGGCGATCTTTCAGGGCAATCATTCGTCCTCGCCCCTGTCCTTTGGAAAGATCGCCGAGAGCTTTTTTGAAAGCACCAGCAAGGCGGCAGTTTCTGCCAGTGCTTTGTCCTTGCGATTAAGATCGCGCTCGAGCTCCCGGATCCGCTTGCGATCGACCTTGGATCGCTGGTCGTTAGCGCTCGCCTGATCCTGCGGATCGGCCAGCGACTGGGTCGCTGTCTGTCGCCATTGGTCAAGCTCCTGGGGGTAGATGCCTTTCTCCCGGCACCACGCATTCTTGCCTGCCTCGTCCATGGCTGCGGTGACGAGCACCGCCTCGAATCGAGCCGCCGCTGACCATGCCCGCTCGCGAGCGGGCATGGTCAAAGCTTGCGCACGCCAGCGCTCAAGGGTTTGAACAGAAATACTCAACTCACGAGAAACCGTTTCCAGCGAAGCGCTCTCGGGAGGCAACAACCGTGCCACTGCTTTGTCTTTAAATGCTTGTCCGTATCTGGCCAATTTGATCTTCCAAAACCACCCTCGGGTTCAAAACTTATCGAGGCGACAACCATTCTGACGTGTGCCACGAAGCAGCCAGTGGCAGGATTTATACAGGCTGCATGCTGTACCCATGATGAGGGAAGGTCCCTCGACATCGCCATTCAGGTGGAGGTGTCAAACCGCCTCAAGCGGCTGCGGTCAAGAGTCGTGGTCGTGAGCGTTGAGGAAACGGCAGGCGTGACCTGTCAGGTATGAAACATTGAGACGAACGCAAGTGAACCGTTGATGAAGCATCGAAAAGTTATAAATGATGTCAAAACCGTGGTCATGTCAGAGACCCGGGACAAGGTCTGGCGAGTGCCTGATGATTGGCCAGACGGCATCCGGTGTATAGACGGCGTGACGCTGTTTCAGGCGTGGGTATGGAACGTGGGAACCTGTTGCTCTGATGGCAAGGGAGACGATCAAGCGGGCGCTCCCCGCAAGATCCAGCGTACCGATGCAGAGCGCAGGGAAGGAGTGACCCGTAGTAGCGTTGAAGCCGCTGTAATGGCGGTCGAGCCAAGGGGTCACGTCATTGGGTCTTGTTTGTTACGACAACCGCCTGGCGGGAGGATCTGATGAGCAAGACAAAACCTTTCGAAATCCCCAAACAGTGGGTCTGGGAAGCTTTCAAGCAGGTTCGCTCACGCAAGGGCGGACCGGGTCACGACGGCCAGAGTCTGGAGGCGTTTGAAGCCAATCTTGGCAATAACCTCTACAAACTCTGGAACCGGATGTGTTCTGGCAGTTACATGCCGCCACCTGTGTTGCTGGTTGAAATACCCAAGGCAGGGGGTGGTGTCAGGCCGCTGGGCATTCCGACCGTCTCGGACCGTGTGGCGCAGATGGTCGTGAAACGGTATCTGGAACCGGAGCTGGAACGGCACTTTCATGCTGACTCCTACGGGTACAGACCGGGTAAAAGTGCACTGGATGCCGTGGCAATCACGCGAAAACGCTGCTGGCGTTATGGCTGGGTTGTCGATCTCGACATCAAGGGTTTCTTTGACACGATCGATCATGAACTGCTGATGAAAGCAGTTCGTCGTCACACGCAAGAACGCTGGGTACTGCTGTACATCGAGCGGTGGCTGAAAGCCGACCTGATCCTGAGCGATGGGACACGGCGTACGCGCACTCTCGGCACCCCCCAGGGCGGTGTGGTCAGTCCAATACTTTCAAACTTGTTTCTGCACTATGTCTTTGACTGCTGGATGGACCGGAACTGGCCGGATACACCCTTTGCCCGCTATGCGGACGATGTGGTGTGTCACTGTGACAGTATGGAACAGGCCCAACAGTTGAAGGCAAGTCTGGAGGAACGCTTTGCTCAGTGTGGGCTGACGCTTCATCCCGAGAAGACGCGTATTGTGGACTGTCGCAAAGGCAACCCACCGGATCCTTATCCAAACCGCTCGTTCGACTTTCTGGGATATACCTTCAGAAATCGTCCGACCCGGGCCTACGATGGGTCCCTGTTTGTGGGTTTCAATCCGGCGGTTAGCAGGAAAGCCCTCAAAGCCATGGGCGCTCAGATTCGGAGCTGGAAACTGCACCGGAAGGTTCTGCACACGCTGGAAGGATTGGCGAGTGAGATCAATCCGGTGTTGCGTGGATGGATCGACTATTACGGAGGTTTCAATCATGCCGAGCTGGGTCTGTTGTTCAAACGACTTGAGGAGCGACTTGCAAGCTGGATACGACGGAAATACAAAAGTGTGCGCCGAAACCGCAAGAAATCCTGGGACATTCTCCTGAGCTTTCGTCAGCGGATGCCCAGACTCTTTGCGCATTGGCGTCTTCTGTATACAGGTCGCAAAGGTTCAATGACAAGAGCCGTATGACGCGAGAGTGTCACGTACGGTTCTGTGAGCAGCTCGGGGGGAAGTGCCCCGGGCTGACTCGACAAATACCGTCTGTCCTTGCCCACAGGGTGTCCGGTGAAAGGGATTCTGGAGCGGGTGACCGAACTGCTCTACCAGACACAGCGGCCACCCGCACCGGCCTGAGCGCAGACACGCGATCAGACAACCCTTTAAAAATTCAAAACCGAGACATCGGAGGTTGATGCACGCTTGTTGCTGACCCGTTCAGGCCGAAATCGGCGAAAGCAGGTAAGAAGTTGGCAAAATCCACTCTCCAATCTGCATGGCACGCGCAACGGAAAGTACGCGATCCAGCAATAACAGGATGTTCAGATTTCGCGCTGAGTGATTAAATCCTGTGGATGAAGATTCCACGGCATCAAGGCCTCATAGTCCTCGACAGTCTGCGCCAATGGCAGACGACGCAGGACGTGGCGCAACCACAGGTAGGGTTCGAACCCGAAGCCCTTGGCCGTCTCGACCAGGGAGTAGATGACTGCACTGGCATGTGCGCCAGCCGGTGTGTCACTGAACAACCAGCCCTTGCGGCCCACCACGAACGGGCGAATGGCATTCTCGACTGGGTTGCCGTCACTGGGCAGATCGCCGCGTTCGGTGTATCGCACCAACCGGCCCCAGAACTTGTCCAGATAAGCCAGCGCTGCACCCAGTTTGGTGCTCGGCGGCACCAGTGGCAGATTTTGATCGACCCACTGTCGAATCTCGTTCAGAATGGGCAGGCTGCGCCGCTGGCGAGCCAGGTATCGGTCTGCATCGCTGGCCTGACGCACGTCTTTCTCTATTTTGTAGAGACGAGCGATCATGGCCAGCGCCTGATCGGCCTTGCCGGATTTGCCTTTGTGCACGGCCCGGGCTTCGACAAACGGGCGACGCGCATGCGCCCAGCACGAGAGATGTTCCACACCAGGTGTTCGGGCCACGGCCGAGTAGCCGCTGTATCCATCGGTCATGAGGTATCCCGTCCACCCCTCGAGCAGTCGCACAGGGACCGTGCCGGAGCGACTTGGATCGTAGTCATAGAGCACCATCTTCTTGCCAGGCGGGCCTGCTACCTGCACCCACATGTAGCTTTGGGCTGTCGGATCTCGGTCAGGCTCCTTGAGCACCTGCACAATCGTCTCGTCCATCACAAGCACTGGGCTGTCGAGCAGCGAATCTCGCAACAGGTTGTGCAGGGGTTGCAGCGCCTGCGAGGTGCCGATCACCCATCGGGCCAGCGTCTGGCGGGTGACACGCGCACCCGAGCGTTCGAGCACGTGACTGAAACGAGCCAGCGGCAGACCATCGACATACTTGACCGTGAGCAACATCGCCAGCAAATCGGGGCTGGCGTTGCTGCGTGGCAGCACCTGCTTGGGCACAGGGGCAATCACCGGATTCTGGCTCTTGTCCGGGCAGCCGTAGCGCTTGCGGATATGGCGCAGCACCCGGATCTGCATGGGCACGATGTCAAGTTGCTCGGAGACTTCCTCGCCGATCTCCACCATCGGTGTGCCGCAAGCACAGAGCCGCTCGCTCTCGGGCACGTCGTGCACGATATCCACGCGAGGCAGATCACTGGGCATTGGCCCACGTTTACCGCGCGCTTTGGGTGTTCTGGGCGTTTTGGAAGACTCGGAGCTGGCCGGTGCAATCACCGCCTGGTCATCGGCCTCGGTGGTCTCGGGCGAACAGACGACCCTGGGCCGGATGCGCTTCGCTGCTGCGGCCAAACATTCGGCGTCGGGCCAGGATGAGGTCTTCGTAGAGCTTTTGCATGCGCTGCTGAAACTCACGCTCGTAGTGTGCCGAGTAGTGGGCATCATAATGAGCATCGTAGTGCGCAGCGTAGTGTGCCGAGTAATGCGCCTCATAGTGGGCGGCGTACTGCGCACTGAGCTGTTCGTGCAAGGTCTGCGTTAATTGCTCGAGCGCCGAGGCGCTGATCCCGAACTGTTCGGGATCGATCTCAGGCATCTCGATGAGAGGTTTGCTTGATGGTGCAGACATGCGTCATTGTAGCATAGTCTGCCCCAAAAATCTATGTAACAGATTGATAATTAAGCGTTTTATGTGGACCGTGCGCCCAGACATCAAACCCTTCCAGAAGCCACTGAAGGGCCCGTGGCGAGAGATTGACCGTTGACCCTGCCTCACCCCTGGGCCAGGCGAAACGGTCAATCTCGAGACGTTTATACCAAAGACAAAATCCGTTGCGATCCCAATACAAAATTTTGATCCGGTTGCGGTGACGGTTCATGAATACAAACAATGCGGTATCAAACGGATTCAATCCGAGCTCTTGTTCGACCAGGGCACTCAAGCCCGCAATGGACTTGCGAAAGTCCACGGGGTGGCAACTCAGATAGACCCGCTCAATCGCGTATCCAGGGTGCATCACTGATCTCCCTGAGCGGTCAGACACAGACTACGGAGCCAGTTGGCGGGTGGCAACTTCGCCAGCTCAATGCGCATATCGTCCAGGATGATCGTGCAGGCAATGCCGGGTCGTGAGGTAGCTAGCGGTGCTGGTCGCGACTGGACAGACTTCAGATTCACGCGCATGAAGCCTGACTGCTGCTTGCGCGAACGCTCAGCCTGTCGCCGGAAATGATTGCGCCACTTGTAAAGCTCGATCGCTTTGAGCTGGTTCTGCTCGGCATAGACTTTGGTGGTCAATCCTGAAGCGTCGATGGCATCCAGGTGCTTTCGCCAGAATTGTTCAGTCTCTGACATGTTGGAATCTCCAGTTGCAAGACAACGAGAGAATCGCATGCTCGGAAAATAACGAACAGCCCCGTCATAATGGAGCGCATACAACGGAAACGTCAAAGGGTGCAGAAATCAGGAAGAACCAGGGAAGTCGCAGCACTCAGGCCCGGTTTATGAAACGTTCGGGCTAAAGCGCTAACACACAGATTTGAGGAGCGTTCCAAAATGACAATGGTGATACCGTTTTACACGCCGTTTCATCAGCCCCGACTAAGTGTCATCAGCATTCTTGATTAGAAACGAACCTCAGCCACACTGGCGTCACACACCAATCTCGCATATACTGACTAAATGATCAGTATTCTTGGCGAGGTGACACAATGGCGATGAATCGAATTCAATTTCAACAGGGACTCTCCATGCCGGAATTCATACAGCAGTCTGGCACAGAATCTCAGTGTGAGGCAGCGCTTGAGAAGGCTCGCTGGCCCAGCGGATTTGTCTGCCCACGGTGCCATGAGTCCAATCACAGCAAGATTGGCGGTCGTACGCATGCCTTGTTTCAATGCCAAGCCTGCCGGCATCAGACATCACTCATTGCGGGCACCGTCATGCAGGGCACCAAGCTGCCATTGACCACCTGGTTTCTGGCCATTTACCTGATCAGTCAGGCCAAGACAGGTCTTTCAGCACTGGCGCTCAAACGCCATCTGGGCGTGAGCTACCCGAGCGCCTGGCTCATGCATCACAAACTGATGCATGCCATGGCCCAGAGGGAGAGACGCTATACCCTAGAAGGGCAAGTGCAACTGAATGACGCCTATCTTGGTGGTGAGCGCAGCGGCAAATCGGGCCGTGGCTCAGAGAACAAGGTTCCATTCATCGCCGCCGTCAGTCTGACCGATGACGGTCATCCGATTCGTGTCAAGCTCACGCCTGTTGCGACCTTCAGTATCGAGGCAGTGGCTGATTGGGCCAAAGGCAACCTCGCTCCTGGAAGTACGGTCCATTCTGACGGACTGGCCTGTTTCACAGGCGTGATGGCGGCACAATGCCATCATCAGCGCACCGTTGTGGGCGGGCGAAAGCCCAAAGATATGCCGGAGTTTCGCTGGATCAATACCGTGTTGAGTAATCTCAAGACCAGTCTGAGCGGAAGTCATCATGCATTTGCCTTTCGCAAGTATGCCGCCCAGTACCTTGCTGCATTTGCCTATCGTTTCAACCGTCGTTTCGATCTGAAAACACTGCACCAGCGTCTTGTCGTTGCAGTGGCGGACTGTGGACCGCTGCCCCAGCGGAAGATCCGTGCGGCTGAGACTCGTTGCTAATCAGGTCAGCATTTGCAATTTCGTCTGAGATATTCGGGCGTCGTGTCTGGCAGAACGCATCTCACATATGGATACTCTTTGGGTTCTCGTCAAGGGATCTGGATGTGTCTGGGGATATTCGTACCTATCTGGTCGCCAGTTCGAAGCGAACGCAGCATGAGTACTGACTGGTCAACCTCACGTTTCGTTTATCGGGACATTCTCAGGTTTGTCTGATCGTAACGACCGAGGCGGCACGGTTCGGTGTTACTGCCTGCGTTTGCGTCTAGTGAAGTCAATTTGCTGACGGCGATTCGTTTGTCACGGTCCAAGACTCAGACGCAGGGAATATACAAGGCTTGGTCGTTCGGGCAGCGAGCGCGGTAAAAGAGCTGGAGAACGTGTCAGGTACGGAGCATTTGGAGTGTTTCCTTGTTGCAAACACGGCTTACTTCAGGTCGTTTAGTATGTTGGGCTCGATGTGTGTTTCGATGAGATTGTGCATCAACTTGACGAGGTCTGATATTCTGATCTGAATGCGCTGAGAGGGGCCGCCAAGTCCCAACACAGCGCTTGCCATCCCTTCTGGGACTGGCAATACGACAGCGATCGCAGCCGCACCATCCGTGAACTGATCGTTGTACGCATACCCGGCCGTACGGATCTGGTCGATCTCTTTCATAAATGCATCTGGATCTTCGATGCGTTCGTGTGTTGGGACTCGTGAATTAATGCGCTTGAGCATTTTGAGGACAGATAACTCAGTCATCTGGGCGAGTAACATTTTCCCGGTTGCGCTGCGATGAATGGGTCTTAAAGAACCAGGCCTGAGAAAGTAGCGAAGCGCGCGACGGGACTGCATTGTATGGACGTATTGAGAAAATATGTCATTCTGCATGGCCAGCATCACGGTTTCCCCCGTTTTCTGCTGTAAGTCTGACATCAAAGCGATCACCGCGCCGTCCTGAAAGATCTGACCGTGCAACCAGTCCCCGAGCATACAGACGCGCATGGTCGGGGTGTATAGCTTGCCGACTGGATCGTAAAAAACATATTCCATCGACTGCAGACATTTGAGTAGTGCCAGCGCACTGGGAACAGGGTAGGACAGCCTGCGAGCCAGTTCAGTCAGTGACATGGGACGCTGGACGCGGTCAAAGAGTTCGAGAATTTCGAGTACGCGCTGCGCAGACTTCACGGTCGAAGACCGGGTCACAGAGAGTTCGCTGTCATCTTCTGGAACCATGTTTGGTTCAACTGCGATTGATCGGTTTGTGGGCATCTGAAGTATCTGACTGTTCGATGTGAATTGTTAGCTATAGCGCCGGTCCGGATCTTCGTTGCACCCGCGCAGATCCGGACACTCCATCGATTGTCCTGGCTGAACAAGCCCAGTGCCTCTGACTTTGCCTTGCGCGTTAGCAGCCTTTGAAAACAGGTTTTCTTTTCTCGCGAAACGCCGCTACTGCTTCCTTGTGGTCTTCTGTCGTAAAGATTGTACCCATGTGAGATGAAGCAAGATCCAAGTGTGTTCTGAGATCAATATGCATGCTTTGGTACACAGCTCGTTTCATCATTTTTATTGCCAGCGGTGGCTGTGAAGCAATATTGGCAGCCATCTCGTAGGTGGCCTCCATCAGTTGGTCATCATCAACGACTCGATTCACCAGTCCGAGTTGCTTGGCTTCGTCAGAATCGACAAATCTTCCTGTGAAGAGTAGTTCCAGTGCCATGGGAACCCCCACAATACGCGGAAGGTACCACGCACCACCGTCCCCCGCAAATATTCCCATGCGGACATATGTTTCAGCAAAGCGCGCACTACGCGCTGCAATACGGATATCACCCATAAGTGCCATGTCCATGCCTGCACCGGCTGCAACCCCGTTAACAGCGACAAGCACTGGCTTATCCATGCGCTCCATCAGGAGTGGGATTCTGTGGACCCTGTGGGCCAGACTTTGTTTGCGGCTGTATGCGGTCTCCACGCCATGGCGCTCTGCAAAGCTTCCAACGTCACCGCCTGAGCAAAAACCTTTGCCCGTGCCGGTGAGAACAACAACATTCACATCATCACGTTGCTCGGACTCCAACAACGCATCGTGCCAGGCGTGCAGCATTTCCCCCGTAAACGCGTTAAGTTTTTCTGGACGATTCAGTCGAATCGTTGCAATGTTGTCTTTCACTTCGTAAACCAGCTCTTGTTGCATATGAGTTCCGCTCCTTGTTAATAATTAGTAGATGCCTGTTTGTTGTTATTGGCTCTGGATTTGAGTTCGGTTACTGGTAGATCAGGACTATGTAGTAATCAGGTTTTGATGGTATTTGGTCAAGGGTTCAGATGTGGCAAAGACACTCAGACCTGCGCTTCATCCTTCATCAGTGCTGCGGATTCCGAGGGCATCAACGATCGTGATGCCCTGACCGTCTGGATGAACAAACACAGGGTTGACATCAAATTCGACCAGATCGTTCTGCAAGTTCACAGCCATGATTGATAGTCTGACGAGAAACTGTGCAAGACTGTTCCTGTCTGCGGCTGGCTGTCCTCGGACGCCATCGAGTAGCTTGTTGCCCTTGAGGCGTCGGATCAATGAATGGCTCTCCGACAGAGAAAGTGGTGCAGGTGCAAGTGCCGTATCCTCAAGCACTTCAGCGAATATTCCACCAGATCCAATCATGATCATCGGGCCAAACTGTTTATCCATCACGATGCCAGCCATCATCTCGACCCCCGGTTTGGCCATTGCCTGTACCAGAACGCCATCGATAACGGCATCCGGGGCGTAGGGCTTCGCCCTGGAAAGGATTTGCCTGAAGGCTGGCTCAATCGAGCGATCATCCGGTAAGCCAAGCTGTACGACTTGCGCTTCCGTTTTATGGGTGATGTCCGCGCTATGGACTTTGAGTGCAACCGGATAGCCGATTCTGGCGGCGATCTGTCTTGCGTGTTCAGGGTCTGTAGCAATAGCCTCTTGCGCGATCGGGATGCCGTAAAGTTCCATTAACTGTTTGGCCTGGAATTCGGCAATGACCTTGCCGGGATAACTTTTCAGTACTGCTTTTACTTTGGTTTGTACTGGACCGGGTAACCAGTCGACTCGCTCGGGTTGTTTTTCCTTATCCAGAAAGTTGCGATAATCGCGCATGGCAGCCAGAGCAAGCACGCATCCTCGGATCGTGGTGAAACAGTGCAGTCCAAGATCTCTAAGTCTGGCTCGTGACCCTTCTGAAATGAGTGTGTAGCTATAGAGCAGTACGGGTTTTCCGATGCTGCGACTCAGCTCGGCAATTCGCTGGCCTTCGCTGATAAGACGTTTCTCGTGGGCGAAAGACGCGGCCAGTATGATTGCATCGATGTTGTCAGCCTTTGCCAGAACTTCCAACGTTTCGCTATAGCCATGCACTGTCGTCTGCGCTGTGATGTCTACCGGATTGGCCGTAGATCCAAAAGAGGGAATGAAGGTCTGTAATACTGACTGGCTGTTCTCGTCTAGTGTGGGTAGCTCGAATCCCTGTGCCTGCAGGGCATCCGTTAGCCAGACAGCGGTACCACCAGAGGGCGACACGACTGCAACTCGGTCATCCTTTGGGAGTGCGTAGTTGGTCAAACCAGCTGCGATATCGAGCAACTCACCTTGATCGTCAGCGCGCAAGACTCCGCACGCGTCTAGCACGGCATCCACGACCTTGGCCGGGCTGGCCAGGGCTCCGGTGTGCGATGCAGCAGCTTTCCCACCGGCCACGGAACGGCCAACCTTGACGATCACAATCGGTTTACGCAGAACTGCAGCTCGACGTGCTAACTCGACAAACCGCTTGGCATTCGCAAATGATTCAACGTACATCATTACAACTGCGGTTTCAGGTTGTTCGATAATGTAATCCGCGTAGTCGCTGAGCTCGAGATCGACCTGGTTACCTACGCTGACGATATGATTAAAGTTAAGATTGTCGCGTCGTCCTCGGTTGTAAAACCCAAACCCCAGACCTCCACTTTGCGACACAATGCCGATTTGACGCTTGGCGGCTAGATCGCCGATTTCGATATTGATAGCGGGGCTAAAAGTCGCAGCCAGCTTGGTTCTCGTCGTGAACAGGCCTTCTGAGTTGGGCCCACTCACCCGAACACCGACTTCTTTTGAGACCCGCAAGAGCTCTGCCTGCAGTGCCTGTCCTTCGGCCCCAGCCTCGTTGAACCCAGAGCTCACCACCAGCACATACGGGATTGCTTTTTGGCCGCACTGACGGACAGCCTCACATACAAGCTGGGCAGGAATGGCGATGATAGCCAAGTCAATTTTGTCTTCAATAGACACTACATCCGGGTAGGCTTTAAGGCCACCAATATGGGTATGTCTAGGGTGAATGGGATAGATCCGCCCCTCATATCCGTGGGAGATAATGGCATCAAGTGTCTTGCCACCAATTTTTTCCGTGCCTTCACTTGCACCAATCACGGCAATACTTTCGGGGTAAAAGAACTGCTTCATGTGGACAAGCCCTCCATCAAGGCCGTGAGTCTGGACGCGGTCGGTGACGGGTCGCAGATGAGTGGCCACAGACCAACCCCACCGGCATGCAGTGCAATCTTGCCGAGTGCGTCTGCCCACTGGGCTTCATTGCCAAATTCATCTCGCCAAGCAAAGAGCCGCCGTGTCCAGAAATGGAGCGAATATTCCTTAGTGATGCCCATGGCTCCGTGCACCTGATGTGCGGTTCTGGCGGCCAGGCCTGCTGCTTCTCCAGTTCGCACTTTAGCTGCTGCAATTTCGAACATGGCGGGGCCTTGCTTCGCAGCGAATGTCGCTGCCAGTGCCGCGGCGCTCGCTGCGGCGGTGTGGCTTGCCTGAACGGCGACCAGATGCTGGATAGCCTGAAATTTCGCGATTGGTCTGCCAAACTGAACTCGGTCCTTGCTGTATTGCAGTGTCAAGTCGAGAACCTTGCGCATTGCTGCGACCATCTGCAGACTTCGTGCAAGGGATCCTTCTGCTAGCAGATTGTTAACGGGTTTGTAGCTCAGGCTGACACAGTCTGATGACACATTGACAGAGGACAGTGTTATCGCGTCTTTGGGCTCGTCTGCGACATTGAACGACGGGGATATGCTATCTGCTGACAGAATGGCCGGCTCAAGCCGGACAAGTGCTGTGCCTTGCTGATACTGGACAGGTACCGCAATTGCAGCGGCACGGTGGCCCCAGCCGATACGAGAGATCCGCCCGTTGACACGCCAGCCGCTTTTAGTCGAGGTTAGCGTGGGGAGTGCAACGCCTGGGATGTTGTTGGAAATGCTTAGCGGTCCATCTGGAAATGCCAAGCCCGCAAATGTGAAGTGGCGCTGGGCGAGCAGGGTTTCGACCCACGGGATGGGTGCAGCAAACTCACCAGCCAGTGAGATCAGGACTGAGAGAGTTTCCCAGTCTAGTAGCTCATTGCCGGTGGAATCAGGCTTGACCGCATCGGTCAGCCCCGATTTTTGCAAGGCATCCCACAGTGCCTGAGGCCAATGACCAGCGGTACATTTTTCAAGTACGTGTGTATCACAGTAGTCCGAAAGTATTCGCGCCCCCGCTGCGTGCAGCATGTGTCGAAACTCGATTTCGTCCTGATGTTCTTTATCGTGATAAGTCATCTCATCCCCAGGCTTTTTGCGATCATGCCTCTCAAAATTTCGCGAGTTCCACCGCGAATGCTGTAAACCGGCGCGTTGAGCGTTACAAATGCGAGAGCCTGTTCGAATGCACCAACACTGGCTGGATCGTCTCGCAATGACTGCGGTATCAGCCTTCGTGCAATCTCGGGGATCTCTTGCTCAAATGTGGTTCCTAGATCCTTGATCAGGGCAGCCTGGGTGGTTGGCATGGACCCTTGTCTGACAAGGTCTGCCACTGAGAGTGACATGTGGTGCAGCGTCCACAGATGAGCGACCAGTCGTCCGATCTCCTCTTGTGCCACGCTGTTGTGGTTTGGGCTGGCTTGCTCCAGCAGATCGTTGAGCAGGCCGATTGAACTCATCCAACGATCGGGTCCACTTCGCTCGTAAACGAGTTCGCTAGTCACTTGCTTCCATCCGTTGCCGATCTGACCAACGACATCTTCATCGCTGACAAAGACTTCATCAAAAAACACTTCGTTGAAGTCGTGCTCGCCTGACATGTTACGAATCGGTCGGATAGTAAGACCAGGTGATTGCATATCAATCAGAAACTGGCTGACCCCCTCGTGGCGGCTTTTCCCGGCATCGCCAGTGCGGGCAAACAGTATCATCATATGAACACGATGCGCATTGCTGGTCCAGATCTTGGATCCGTTGATCCGCCAGCCCCCAGGTACCTGCGTCGCACGGGTGCGGATTGATGCCAGATCTGAACCCGAGTTCGGCTCACTCATGCCAATGCAGAAGTACAACTCTCCTTTTGCGATACGAGGCAAAAATCGTTCTTTCTGGGAGTCCGTGCCGAACCTCAGTAACAGAGGGCCACTTTGTCGATCGGCCACCCAGTGCGCGCGCACGGGGGCTCCGGCGGCGAGCAACTCCTCTGTGAGAATGTGTCGCTCAATCGGGCTGCGCTCATGCCCACCGTATGCTTTGGGCCAAGTCATGCCAATCCAGCCTTGACTTGCCAGAGTTTTGCTAAAGCCAGGATCGAATGTTGCCCAGCCACTGGGCTTAGGTGCCCACAAGCCGAGTGCACGCTGATCGTCAAGAAAAGTTCTGATTTCACGTCTGAAATTTCGCAAAGCCTCGGGTTCACGAAATGATGGGAATCGCATGACTTCAATGGTCAACACTGTCTCCTGTTTCTGTAACTTGTCTGTTCTGCTTGAGGGATGGGCAGTAAGCGTCAGCTCTTAGTTTGATTTGTAATTTACATCTATAAATTAATTAATCACAAGTGTAAAGTTATAGTATTGTGATGGAAGGCTACAGGTTAATCAGGTCAAGTCGACGACGTCAGTTTTTGAAAGCAATGCTTGACTTATGTCTTGATCAAGTGAGCAGGTGACTGTCACGTGACCAGGGCACTTCACTGTGTGTGAAGCTATGGCTGTGAGTGTTCGATTACTGACGAAACAACACCATCCATTTGGTACGAATTATTCTGATTACCAGCTAATTACACCGCCCGGTTTAGGTGGGTTTATAAAAGGAGACAGCGTAATGAAAGTGCTATTTATTTTCAGTAAATTAAAGGTTTTTTGTGCCTCAGCGATCATGCTTGTATCGATGCTCGTGGTTTCGTCATCGGCCTTTGCCGATGCGAACTTCCCAACTCGTCCGATTACCATGACGGTTGGTTTCTCGGCTGGGGGGCCAACGGATAACGCAGCGCGAGTGGTTGCTGAGGAGCTCAGCAAAGAGCTTGGTCAGCCAGTTGTTGTTTCGAATAAGCCGGGTGCAGGGGGAGTGATTGCGGCCAGAGATCTTCTTAACTCGTCGCCAGATGGCTATACCATCATGCTGGTCTCCAACGGACCGATGACTGTCGTACCTGCTCGTTACGCGAGCCTTGACTTTGATCCGCTTACGGATTTTGTGCCGATCGGAATGGTGGCAGGATATCCCCATATTCTGGTTGTCGGTCCTGAAAGCGACATATCTTCATTTCAGGATTTCATCGAGAAAGCTAAAGCCAGCCCAGGAACGCTCAATGTTGCTCAAGTTGGCAGTGTCAACGAGTTGGCGACAGAGTGGATCAAGGCGCTGGCTGATATTGAAGTCACCCAGGTACCTTACAAAGGCGCTGCTGCGGTGGTGAGTGACCTCTCGACGGGAAGGATTGATCTGGCCATGATTGCCCCGAATGTTGCCTATCCTCTGATTGAAGGTAACAAAGCCCGTGCGATTGCTGCAACCAGTTCGACAGAAATCACCAAAGCACGCAATATTCCCAGCATCGCGCAATCAGGCATTCCTGACATTGATTTTTATATCTGGAACGGTCTGGTCGCACCAAAGGGAACAGATCCTGCAGTTGTAAAGAAGATGAGCGATGCGTTGGCCAAAGTCCAACAAAATCCAGCTCTCAAGGAGAAGTTGGCAGTGACCTATCTTGATATCGTGCCGGGCGGACCTGATCGCATGATGGAAACGGTAAAGAAAGAAGGTGAAAACTGGAAGCGAATTGCCACGGATGCGAATCTGCCGCCGTTGTAACAGCACTTGATCTGAGTTAAGAAAAGCGGCCATTCGATAGTCTAGATTGGCGAGTTTCAAAGGGCGAACACCATATTGGCGTTCGCCCTTTTTGAGTTGAGGGCCTCGCGTGGCCGCACAGCTTAGGGTGGTGGGGAGAGCTAAGCACCGAGCATAGGTTGCGAGTCGACGAATAGAAATCGCAGAGGATGCTCTGGCAAGAAGGGGTTGGGCGAGCGGGCATAAAACCGCAAAGTTCTTGTGACTACGGCGAAGTTGGGTAAACGCGGCGGTTGTGCAGCGAAGGACCGAAGGAGAGTAAGTGACCGAGTAAAAGAATATCGACACATGCACGCCGATGGGGCTGAACAGTGCTGGTCAGATCAATCGAGTGTTATCTATCGTTTATTTTTACCACCTAGTACCCCGTCTCTATCCAATCTGACCTCAATCTCTCGAATCGCCCTGTGCGGATCTGCATGCCGGGTACTGTAGGTGGGATGCAGGCTAACGGCATACTCCATATGCCGCTACGGCCATCAAAGGTTCGCTTCATCGATTCAGAGCCAGCGACGGCGTAACCAGGCAAACTGAGCACAGCTTCAAAATGGGAGTCTGGTGTCGATTGTCGGGGTCATCTCAACTTCGGATTTCGAACAAGCAGTTTGAGGATATTCATGATAGTGAGGTGACTTTGGCTAGTGCCGTGTCAGAAGGGACTGGTGTTGGTCAGGGAGAAGAAGGGACTTAAGTTCTCAGACAACAGTAAATCTCAATGAGCATCCGGGATATCCTCCGACATTTCTGGGCGTATTTGCTAGCTACGGTACATTTTGACCGTCAATGTGAGGTTGGTTGAAAAAACGCTGGTTAAATCCGGTCAGTGAAGCGCATACTGGACATCCTTCAAGTCCTTGATGATTGAGTCTACAGGATGCCATGAGCAAACCGGCCACGAACGCTTCCCTCAAACAACAAGCCGGTCTGTTTGGCCTGCTCTTCGCAGGCGTTGGCGGCATGATCGGATCCGGCTGGTTGTTTGGTCCGCTGGAAACTGCCACGCAGGCGGGGCCATGGAGTATGGCTTCCTGGCTCATCGGTGGAGTGGTGGTGTTACTGATTGCGCTGGTATTTGCCGAACTTGCCACTTTGTTTCCGCTCTCTGGTGCGTTGGTTCACATGAGCGATGTGAGTCATGGCCCTCTGGTCGGATTTGTCTGGGGCTGGATCCTGATTCTCGCGTATATCGCGATTGCGCCAATTGAGGCCATGGCCATCGTCAGTTACGCCAGTGCCTACATTCCAGATCTGACCCACCCGACTGACAGTGTATTGACTGCGAAAGGATTTCTCGTATCGGCACTGGTGCTCGCACTCATGGTGGGCTTGAACTTCCTGATGATCCGTACTGTGCTGGCTGTCAATTCATGGATCACGGTGTGGAAGGTTTTTGTCCCAGTCGCCACTGCTATCGTGCTGGTCAGTTACTCCTGGCACCCCGAGAACTTTTTCTCTCATACGGGCAGTATCGGTACTGAGGGTATCTTCACAGCAATCTCGACCGGCGGTGTGTTTTTCAGCTTGTTCGGCTTTCGGCAGGCACTGGATCTGGCTGGCGAGAGTAGCAACCCGCAGCGCGATGTGCCGATTGCCATTATCGGGACAGTCTTGATCGGGACCATGATTTACCTGTTTCTGCAGTTTGGCTTCATCGCTGCCATTGACCCTGACATGATTGCGCAAGGTGGATGGGCGAGTCTGCATTTCAAGGGCATTGCAGGCCCGCTGGCGGCGCTCGCGGCTGCAATCGGCGCAGCATGGTGGGCCACGATTTTGTATGCAGATGCTATCGTGTCACCGGGTGCTTGTGGACTTGTGTACACCACCACGACCTCGCGAATCGTCATGGCGAGCGCTCAGAATCACAGCTTGCCCGCTTTCTTTGCCAGAGTGAATTCCCGGGGCGTGCCCTGGGCTGCGTTGTTGCTAACCTATTTTTCCGGGCTTGTGCTGTTTCTGCCGTTTCCCTCCTGGCAGAAGATGGTGGGGTACGTTTCTTCAATTACTGTTCTGTCATACGGCATCGGACCTATCTTGCTCATTTGTCTGCGCCAATCGCTTCCTGATGTGCTCCGACCATTCAAGTTGTGGGGCGCGCGAGGGCTGGTGCCCGTTGCCTTCATTTGTGCCAACTGGGTGATGTTGTGGGCAGGACTGGCTACACTGCAATTCATCTTCGGTCTGGTGCTTCTGATCGTTGTCATCCATACGGTTCACTTCGCCTGGCGCAAGCAGCCCTGGTCTACGTTCGGGGCAGGCCATGCCTGGTGGCTTGCCCCGTACTTTGCTGGTATGTGGCTACTGGCATGGACTGCACCCGGCGAGCTTGGTGGGCACGGTCATGTCGGCTTTGTGGCTATGATGACTCTGTCCGCAGCTTTCAGCTTAGGCATCTTCTATCTCGCGATTCGTCTGGCGCAACCCGCACAGCAAATGCGGGCTGCCTTTCATGAAAAGGTGGGCATGATATCCGGAAGAACCGAGATCGTTGATTGAAATTCGGGCTCTTGCGTCTGGCGATGTACAGCATCCCGGCCGAGACCTTGCACAAACCTTCTTTCTGGCGCGATCGACTCTGACGGTATAGCCACCGTGGGATTGCCGCAAGGCAACCCGCTTGTCGATTCGAGAAGCTGGCACAGTCCCGCGCGTTCTGGTAGCGGTTGCGCAACCGCCCAGCCCTTTGCGAGCCGGGACGGACTGTGCCCGTCTTGTGTGGCGTGTTTTGCCGGGAAAATGCTATAGCAATCCCGCGGCACGATCAGGCTCGCACCACTCAAGCGGTGCCAGCGTTGCGACAGTGGTTTCTTCGTGCGTGAGTCCGATACCTGATCATATTGACGCATCGCCAGGCGGTGGGTGTTCAATGCCACGAGCTTGCCGCCGGCACTCTCAGCCGTGTGGGACAGCCGATCGATGATCGGGCCCCTGGAGCGGTGAGCATGGCGCGTCTGGAGAAGCCGAATGGTCTGAAGCGGAAAAGCGACTATGGTTTATCGACCTGCATACCGGCTGGATTGCGAACAAGCGGCACCAAGAGATGTCGCCAGAGCTCGCCCCTCGCACCGTGGTCAGACCTTGGCTATCGCCATTTGCGATAATCAGCAGATCAATCCAAGATACGCAAGAACATCCACGTGAGCGTGATGCCAAAAGGCAGTCACTGCCATCGCTGGAACCATTGCAAACAAAGGAAATACGCGCTGATGTTTACTCGAGTTCGCCTGAAAAACTTCAAAGCCTGGGTTGATACCGAAGACGTGCGCTTAAAGCCTGTCACCATGCTCCTCGGTACAAACTCCTCGGGCAAGTCGACTCTGATCCAGAGCCTGCTACTGCTCAAACAGACCGTCCTGTCCCCCGACCGCACTGTCCATTTGAATCTGGGCGGTGACGAGGCCAACGATCTGTTTCACTTTGGCGGGTTTGACGATGTGTTGCACCAGAGTGTGCAAGGTGAGCGGCAGTTCTCGATTGCATTTGACTTTGAACGCCCAGGCAATGACCGGATTACTGAAGGCCAGTTCGACAGCACCTATGTCAAAACGGCTTCGGGCGGCGTCGCGACACAAGCATTGATCCTCCGAACGGCCAATAGAACTTTTTCGGCGATCCGCCGTGACAAGGGGGCGTATTCCATCGTGGTTGACCAGGCGTCGCGTCCGCGCCTGAAAGGCCGTGAGTACACACCTGAACGCTCGATTGCGTTCTCAGCTGCGGCGATTGCCGATCTGAATCAGGACGGTGCCGTGGTGGAGGACTTGAGCCTGGCCATCCGGCGCGAGCTCGAAGGCATCTGCTATCTCGGCCCGCTGCGCAGTAAGCCTGAGCGTGACTACACCTGGAACAAAAGCAGACCGGGAGAAGTAGGTGTGGACGGTCGCAGCGCCATGGATGCATTACTGGCCAGTGCCTTACTCAAAGGCCATGAGCAGAGCGACATTATTCAAGGCGTCTCGCACTGGTTGAAACGGATGCAGGTAGCCGACCGACTGGAGGTCCGCCAGCAAGGGCGATCCAGTCGCTATGAACTCATCGTGCACCGCAATGGTGTAACAAGCAACCTGAGTGATGTGGGTATTGGCGTACCACTTGTGCTGCCCGTTCTGGTTGTTGCATACTTCGCGCCACCCGGCAGTACGATTGTGCTGGAAGAACCGGAGGTACACCTGCATCCACTGGCACAGTCAGTCCTTGCTGAGTTGTTTGTCACGGTCAGTCAGGAGCGCAATGTGCAGTTCATCGTCGAAACGCATTCGGAGCACCTTTTCCGGCGGATGCAGACATTGATCGCCAGGCAAGAGGTTTCCACCGATCAGGCTGCGATGTATTTTGTCGAACATCACGGCCAGTCTGCACAATTGCGCGAACTGGAGATTGATGAGTTTGGTCGTCTCAGGAACTGGCCAGACGGTTTCTTTGGGGACGCAATGGGAGAAACCCGGGAACAGGCCCGTCTGATGCTCGAGCGCCAGAAAGGCGCCCGCTCATGAAGGCACGCTATGTGGTGGACACCAACGTTCTGATTGCCGCGAGTGCCGCCGATCCGACCCACCCCAGAGACAATGACGCGACACCGGATGACCCTGCGCTGCGGATGAAAGTGTGGGAGTGGCTCAATCAATTTGAGCAAAGTGACTCCCGACTGGTCCTGGACACCGAACTCAAAATCTTCGACGAGTACCGTCGCAAGCTCGGTTTCAACGATTACGGCATGCAAGTTGTCATGCACAAATGGAGTACGGCCGCAGTCGATAACGTTCCGGTTGAATACGATGCAGACGGCAGTGCCTTGCTGCCGGAGTCTCTGTCGCCAGTCATCCATGATGGCGCTGACCGGAAAATGGTGGCCGCAGCCCTTTCCTCACATCTCATATTTGGTGAAGGTTGCGTGGCGTTTGCCGGTGATACGGACTGGCACGACTGGGAAGACGCTTTGGCTCAGCACCAGGTGCTGCTTGAGCCTATCATTGAGAAATGGTCAAGACAAAAACATGCTGAAAAGCTGAAACGATAAGCGACACAAGACATGAGTGATTTTTTTCGATTTCCTGGCACGACACACATCGCATGGCTGGCCAAAGGCACCCCGCGTGAAGACAAGGTGCTCTCGCCGGATCAAGCCGATACTTTTCTGGTCAGTGATGTATTCGTTGAAGAAAAAATTGACGGCGCCAATCTGGGATTTTCTCTGGCTCCGGATGGAACGATTCGCGCGCAAAACCGTGGACAGTATCTGCATGAGCCGCATGCCGGTCAGTTTGCTCGCCTGCCCGAATGGCTGGCTGTACACGGCGGTGATGTCCACGCTGCGCTGGAGCTTCATGCCGATGCGGGCCTGATATTGTTTGGCGAATGGTGTGCTGCACGGCATTCGCTTGATTACACAGCACTACCCGACTGGTTCCTGTTATTTGACGTCTATGAGCGGACCAGCCAACGCTTCTGGAGTAGCGCCAGGCGCAATGCACTGGCCGCACAATGTGGTCTGGCGACGGTGCCAACCTTGTTTCACGGCCGGTTCTCCCTGGACGATCTGAAAGCCATGCTTGACAATGTAGATAGTCAGTATCGGGCCGGAAAACTGGAAGGAATTGTTATTCGTCAGGAAAGCGCAGACTGGTGTGAAGCCAGGGTCAAGCTGGTGCGTCCGGATTTCACGCAAACGATCGTGGAGCACTGGAGCCGCCGCAGACTGGAGTGGAATCGGCTGGGGTTAAATCCCTCGCACGATCCATGACATTCATCCTCAAACGCAGGCCTCCAGTCTGCTTGCTCGGCGCCTTGATCGCCCGGGGAACCGAACTCGGTCGCGTCGTGCCCGCTTCGGTTCATATCCCTCCGGTTGCGTACGGTTCACGTTGACATCCTCACCGCCCGGAGGAGAAGGCGATTCCTTCTGCAAGACGGCGATGTCCCGCTGCGAGAATGTTCTTGGCCACGTTGATGTCCCGGTCGTGTGCCGTTGCACATTCGCTGCAAACCCATTCTCTTATTCGCAAACCTGCTCTATCTTTCAGACTGCTGGCGGGAATGCGCCCGCAGCATGAACAAGTCTGGATCGTGTCGCTTTCGCTGACTGCCTCGAAGACGATACCAGCCTGATGGCACCTGTATTCCAGCATCGTCCTCAGCGCTGACCAGCTTTGCGCTGATTTCTGATCCTGACCTGGACGGGGCTTGCCGAGTATTCGGTCATCACGCAACTGTTCCGTTTGAATCATCCTTGTCCTGGTCTGTCCTCTTTCATCAATGTTTCAGATGCGATCATGGACGAATCCAGCCACGGGTACCCAGACATGATCTGCAGATTGCCCAGCGGGTGACACTCTTGCTATAAATACTGTATATTTAAGCAGCTACACAGACGAGGCGTCACACTGAGCACCGCCCAGGGCATCACTTCTGGCATCACAAACCCCAGTACAAGCATCCGTCAAAGAAAGGGTTCCATCATGTACTCCATCACCCTGAACGACCCACCATCCGAAACACCGGAACGTGCCCGCACGCCTTGATTCTGGCATGAGCTCTGCCTGGATCGAAATAAGCCCAGTGTTTGATCTGCCTTCTGGCAACGCAAAGGTTCTAATCGGTTCTTGACGCAGAGCCGGGCAGTCAGTTCGTGTTCCATAGTCTATATCCCCCACGCTATGTCAGAGAAAGGCAACTTGTAAACGGGAAAAGCTATTTCTGCCGTGGCTCAGAACGTCAGGCAAACCCATTTAATCACACCTGACCGGTCCTGATTCCTGATCACAGAATTAAGGTCGGCATCACGTCTGCCGATAACAGTTCTCACGCGCATGAACCAACCGATGATTCGAAAGTGGTCACGATCGACTGGAATGCTCATTGTTTTCCGGCAGTACACTCTTGGTCAGTCGGACAAGGAGCCAATATGAAAGGAATCTGGTTAGCCATCCCCTTTGCTTCATTTGTGATCAGTGGTTGCACAATCTCGGGACCTGATCCGCTACTGGCCGTCCAGTTGCCCAATCCTGCATCTGTGTATTGCGTCGAACGAGGCGGGACAATAGACATCAGGGAGAGTCCGCAAGGCGATGTGAGCACATGCGTGCTATCGGATGGCACCCGGGTTGATGAATGGGAGTTTTACCGTCGTAATCATCCAGGCTAAATTCTGTACCCAGCACTTCGGTGTACAGCTTCTGCAGTGATGCTGATTCGAAGGTCGCTTGCCTGTGTACAGGGTCAACGTTAAGCTGCCATCCAGGAGCAGCGGGCTTGATTGTTGAGGGAGCTAGTGATCTGGGGCGTTGAGTCCCTTTGCTTCAGTTGCAGGGTTTAGGTCATGTTTTCAAGTGCAAAGCAAAAGTGAACGAAGATTTGCGCTGGCGACAACGGTTTTCGAACTACAAACGAGCCCTCGTGAGTCTGTCTGATGCGGTTGATCTCGGGAAAGTGCGGCCTTACTCGGACCTGGAAAAGCAATGACTGATACAAGCGTTTGAGTACACCCATGAGCTTGCGTGGAACTGTCTTAAAGACTATTTGCAGTTCCAGGGCATTCAGCCTTTGATGGGTCCGCGTGACGCGAACCGACAAGCGTTCGCGGTTGGGCTCATTTCTGATGGCGAGCAATGGATGAACATGATCGTCACCAGGAACCGCACTTCAGATACATATAATCAGGCGACTGCAGACGCGATCGTGGCCTTCATTTTGACGCATTATCATCCGTTGTTCAAAGTACTGGAATCAAAGCTGGAGTCCTTGATGGGGGGGTGAGTGAGGTCTGCGAGTTCTCGATTTACGATTGAACCCGATGGATTGAGACCGGATCAGGGGGCTGTGATTTGTGAAATCCTCCGAAAATATCCTGCTGTCGAAGAGGCAGTCCTGTATGCATCAAGGTCGATGGGGCGATTCCGGAAAGGCTCGGACATTGATCTAACTCTTAAGTTCAGCATTGACCCGCAGACACTTAATACGATCAGTATGGAACTTGATGATCTGATGCTTCCCTATATGGTCGATCTCCGGCGTCAATCCATGTTGCCGCTGTAAATGAACTTGGGCATCCCCCACTTGAAGCGAATGGCCAGCAGTCGAAGACTGAGTCCGACCGCCATGGCAGATGCCATCACCACATCGTGATTCAGATCCAGGTGCAGACCTCCCACATAGAGAATGCCGGTCAGGATAGATACGGTTGCGTAGAGTTCGGCTCGAAACAGTAACGGAATGGTGTTGCACAACAAATCACGCAGTACACCGCCGACACATCCCGTGATCATGCCAGAAGCGATCACTACCACAAACGGCAACTCCAGGCTTAACGCCACATTGCACCCGATGACCGTGAAGACCACCAGACCCACCGCATCCAGCACCAGAAATACATTGCGCAACTTGTGCATATAGCGGGCGCCGGCAATGGTCAGCAATGCAGCTCCACCGGTCAAGAGCAGGTAGTAGGGATGGGCGACCCAGGTCAGTGGGTGATTACCCAATAGCACATCGCGCATCGAACCCCCACCCAGCGCAGTCACACAACCCAGAAGGCAGACGCCGACCCAGTCCATTTCACGACGGCCGGCGACCAGTGCTGCGGTCATGGCTTCAACCACGATTGCAATCAGAAAAAGTGCGTGCAGCAAGGCGGTGGTTTCGTAAGGTCCAGTCATTTTCTTGGTTGCTTGTAGTGTTTCTCGGGCGTTCCTGAGAGTGGTACGCAGGTCAGTCTGTGCGGCCTAAGCCGTCTGAATAGTTGTGAGAGGCTGCGCCTGCGAACCGATCATACGCGTCCACACTGTGCGTGACTTGTATGCTTGTTTACATTGTCACACCGTCTGCACTGCACTTGTAACCAGGATGCGTGGATTGTCGCACCAGTTTGTGCCTCATTATCAAATGATTCTGAGCCTGACCTACCCGAAACCAGGACGAGTTTGATGACGATGGGGACGACAGTACGAATCAAGCACAAGCCGCACTGTGGACTCGTTATACCCAGTCCACACACCAGTTACCAGTTGGCATCACTTCTCCAGGTCTTTCTCACTTCTGGCTGCGCTACCTCGACCCCGGTCACTTGCATCGTTTTTCTCAATGGTCGCCATCCCGGGCAAATTATTGATTTAAGATCCATATCCTCTCCAGAAAATGCAGAGGACAGCTCCTTGAGCAAGCTGTATGTTGCCGGCAAATATCATCGAATGGGTCGTGGCTGCGTAATCGTCTGCACCTCCTCCGGAATCCGGATAGTTGTCCTTCGTGGATTCGATACCTGGCTGCAAACCTCCTGCGTCCATGCTCCGTGGCGTGGTCAGTAGTATTAGACTGCCAGTCTGTCCCGCGCATTCGCTGGTTCGTCTGCCCAGTTTTGCGCCCACCACCTGCGCGTCGGTACCCTTACGGGATACTGCGAGACACTGCGAGGAGGGACAGGGTCGATTGCTCAAAGCAGATGGTCCCGATCACCGTGCTGCCGGTCAGCTGGCGTGCGTCGGATATCTCGCCGACAGGATTACACCAACCACTGTTGCGGATGGAGGCTTGGTGAAAAGAGCCTGAAAAGAAGTGTCGAACTCTCTCTCACTCTCTCTCTCTCTTTCTCTCTAAGATGTTCACGGTTCGTTCCAGCCGAATAAATCTGCACCAACACGCTCGAAAATCTCGAGATGGCCTGCAGAAGTTTGTGGTTTTCGAGGAGTCCGGTGAGTTCGATGTCCAGACGCTGGATGAGTCCTTCTGTCAGCCCATCTGTACCTCTGCTTGTTCTTGTCCTGTCGGTCTGATTGAAAGTTCCTGGCCAGTTGAGCGGGGGATTCAAACATAATGCATTGCCAGCGTGGGATCTTGCCGGGAGGTCAGGACGTGACAGAAAGCTCAGGACGTTTGGCTAACACACGGGCAGACGTCCTTGTTTGCCTTGCTAAGAACCGTCGCACTTCAACCGTCCATTATGATAAGAAGTACCCCTGAACAAGAGATCTGGACCCCCACACCATGACAGCTGAATTTCTGATTGAAGCCGATGAACTGCTTGCCAATTACGACCCCAGGGGTGCTCTGGTCATTGATGCCAGAACGCCACAAGCCTATCAGGCAGGCCATATACCGGGCGCTGTGTTCCTGTCTACTTACGGCTGTTTTATTCCCGATTCGAGCCAGGCCGGATTGCATGCGTTTGCAATGGATGTGTCAAGCCGATACGCGGCAATAGGCGTCACCCACGACACACCGGTCGTTGTGTACGAAGATGCCACTGGCATGCGTGCCGCACGGGAAATGTGGATTCTCGAGTGGCTCGGTCACCGCAACGTCCGTATGCTTCATGGTGGCCTTGATGCCTGGCGGGCGATGGGTGGTGATGTCGAGCACCGTGAGGTGAAAGCGGTACCGTCAAAGTTCGAGCCCACCATCAATCCAGAGCTCGTGATCACTGCGAACGAAATCAGCCAGTCACTAGACAAGGGAAGTCGCAAACTCATTGATGTTCGGGATAGCGACGAGTATCGTGGACTCGACAACACTGTGTGTTGCGACAGACGTGGTCACGTACCTGGTGCTGTCTGGCTTGAATGGACCTCCTTTCTGCAAAATGGACGCTACAAATCAGCCGAGTCCATTCGACAGTTACTTGCATCGAAAGGCATCACAGATCAGAATGAGCTGGTCCCGTATTGCCATCGCGGAGCCAGGTCTGCGAACGCGTACTTCGCATTCCGGTACGCCGGTTACGCCAGGGTTCGTAATTTCATTGGGTCGATGCACGAGTGGTCGGCTCATCACGATTTGCCAATTGAGGTGGAATTGCCGACGGACTGATGTGTCGCGCCGTGCGGTTGCATCAAGTGGCCGGCTGCACATAACGCATCCTGTGGTGAAATGCAGTGTGGGGATTTAACAGATTCCAGGAGGCTGATATGAAAGACGGAAAGCTGCTTCAAGGACAATGCCTTTGCGGTGGCGTCTCGATCAGGTTAAAGCATGACAATCCCACCATGAGTGCTTGTCATTGCCGAATCTGCAGGCGCTGGAGTGGTGGCCCATTCTTGACGCTAGAGTCGCACCAGGCACCTCAAATGGAGGGGGCGGAGAATGTGCGGACTTACTCGTCATCCGACTGGGCTGAACGCGGGTTTTGCGGTACGTGTGGCACGCATCTTTTCTATCGCCTCAAGCAAGGCGAGTTCTACGCGCTGCCGGCGGGGCTGTTCGAAGAGGCAGAACACTGGCCATTCGAGTTACAGGTCTTTGTGGACGAGAAACCCGCAAACTATGCGTTCATCCAGAGAACCCGCGAGATGACAGGCGAAGATGTTTTCAAGGCCTGGTCACCCTAGTGTCCGTCAAAGGTAGTCTCTGAGCAAGTTCCTGCAAAATAAGGGAAAAGTTTCAGGCGCACTGGCTACCGCTCAGACTCGTCTGGCTGAGATTCTCACACGCCGTCAGATCTGCGCCATATGGCATGTCGCCTCAGGTTGTGACTTCAGGCGTGGCGCTTTCTGTCTGAATGTCTCCTGCCACTGCAGGTAGCCAAGCAAAGCCACCACCGATCGGGTGGAGCTGGTGGCCATGCCGAATGTCACTTGTTCGAGCGCCTGATGCGCACCGGCGATGTCAATCCAGTCCGCATTGGCGCTCTCGATCAAAGCCTCGAATCGTTCTCTGGATTGTTCGATGTAACGCAGCTGAAAGGAATTGAAAACGAAGGTGTCACTTTTACGGTGGCGCAACGTTTCAGGAACGATGCCCTTCTGGGCTTCTCTCAGAAGCGATTTGTAGGGGCTTTCGAAGTCATGCACCAGATGTGCACTCACATGGTTGTACATATGATCCATGAGCGCAAGGTCACAGAATGGTGATGCGTCGACCAGCCCTTTATGATCGAAGTGCGACTGGCAAACCGTGCGTGGCGCAGAAAAATATCCCCAGTCATCACAGATGATGCCGTCAACTCCCACAAGCTGTGCCTCTTGCTGACGACGCTGTTCGGTTAATGCCGCGAGGCTTTGCCTGGACTTGAGCCATGGAACCTCGTTGGTCAGCATCCGGTCCATATTGACATCACTCACGTCCCAGAGACTCGACCGGGCGAACAGACGGCTGTTGCACAACGTCCGGTGCCAGGAAGCCGGCATTTGGGACAAGAGACACTGCCAGGTCAGATTGATCTGCCCGCGCGCGAGCAATTTGCTGACATGCGGTAATGTCTTGTACCAGGCGGCAAACTCGCCTCGCCCAAGCAGGTAGGGTAGAAACGCTGGCGAACGCAGAAACAATTGATCTGCACCAAATCCCGTAAAGACGTAGGATCCTGGATCGGCCAGTTCGGCTACCGCTCTCGAAAAAAGGTCCCCATACCAGAAGAAGTCACTGGGTTCATCTGAATAGTGCTGGACGTGCACGCTGTCCCAAGGCAGCGCATCGGGTGCAACGATGATCAGATCAATGCCGTAGCGATCAGCCACCTCACGTGCGTACCGTTCACTGATGGCGTGAGAGGGAATGTCGGGCTGCGAGAACATCACACCGCGTATCGCCCGAGTCCCTTCCGGGCAAGCGTTTACGTTCTTGCGTTGTTCTCCCAGCAGACAGGCAACAAATGAAGAGTCCAGTCCACCAGAAATCTCGACGCAGATGTCGGCATCAGGGCGTGCCTGCAACCGGGTGGCGATGGCATCTCGCAGTAACGCCAGAATCCCCGGTGCTTCCTGTTCTCGCGTCTGTGTCGTATCGAGCTTGTAGCGATACTGACGTTGAACATACGTCTGGTGTTCGATGCCAGAGCGCGTAAACGTCACAAGTTCTCCCGGCAAGACACGATTCACCCCCGCGATGGGCGACTCGGCAGACATGAACTGGTAGCCAGGCACGATGAAGCAGTGGCGCGCGAAGTAAGCAGGGTTCCATTCAGAGTCTGAGTCCCACAGAGGGTAGAGACGATTTGAGACAAGACGGTCCTTCGGCCGATAGAACAGTTGAAACTGGGAGGTGAAGCTCTTGAATGCATGGATCGCGCCCTCCGATCTGACCAGCGCCACAAAATCACCCTGAACGTCAGCCAGGGCTGCAGGGCCACTCGCATCCAGCATGGATATCAGGTTCTCTAGTGCCTTTTGTCCGGTGTCACCTTGTACGCGCTGAATGATTCCTTCGATGAACACGATCCCTGCACGCCACTTCAACGTGGTGCAGTGAGCGTTACTGACAGGTATATCAAGCGGTTGATCGATCATGCTTATGATCAGGACATAAAAAGATTCCAGGGAAATGACCAGCGAATGAAATATTCGGCAGCCCTGCAGTCCGACTAGCCGGAACTGCGCGTTCGTTTTCTCACGAACTCTATTAAAACCTGTGCAACAGTCTGGCAGTGTCAGACTTGCTTTACTAGTCGTCACAAATCTTCACAAATGGGTTGCTCCAAAAGGAATAGTCAGTAGCCAGTGAGAAGCGTTGATGAGTGAAGCGCCAGCGACAAGAAAGTTCTCCAGGAGTGTACGAGGTGCGTTCTCAAAAAACCAGTGCTGACTTGCTTGGTTGGAGGGGGGTTAAATTCGTCCTATCCGGTTCCTTCTGCCCCGCAAGAATACCAAGGGTGCGATGGACTGCGAGTGGTCGCACGGGAGAGTGAGAGAGAGTGAGCAAGAGGGAGGGGCAGTGAGGGAGTCGATCGCCTCCGATAGAGAAACCATTGCCCAATCTTTGTCGGGGCATGTCAACTTGGTTGCTGCCTGCTGACAACAGTTGCTCTAACGATGCCTTGCTGGTAAATTTAATTTGCCTGATACTCAGGCATCTTGAAATCAATCTTTAAGGTTTTGGTTAGTTTTGAGTTTTTGCTTCAATCGACTTCCATGTCGTTTCCTGTGTGTGGTATTTCAGTCGTTGATTTGATTTTTTCATTTTTTACGTGAACCTGAACTTCTATTCTGGAGAAAAATATGAAGCGTTACATCAAGCCCACCTTCGTCAAGCTTGGCGACATTCGTCTGATCCGTTCGAACGCCACCGGTCCAAGCACCGATGGACGCAAATATTCCGGCTTTTTCAAGTAAACAGCCCCCTGGCGTCACGGTCTGATCCGGGCGCCAGTTTCCGGAGTTTCGAGTCCCTTCACCACGCTCGGAGCTCCATGTCTTTCCTGCGTTTGTTCTCCTCTTTTGCGTCCCGAACCTCCCGATCGAACTGCTCGGCATCGCGCGGTGCTGGACGACCTTGATCCTGTCGTACCCCTTCCTGAGACGATTTACGGGTTCTGCCGATTCCTTCTGAACGAACACAGGCGGGTTTTTGCCTGGCTGTTTTTGCTTGGGTTTCTCGTGGCAGGCGCGGATGCCATGGTGGCGGTTTTTATTGGCAAGCTGGTTGGACTGGTGGGACAGTCTGACCGGCAGGTTGCCTGGGACGCGCAATGGCCAACACTGCTGGGACTGCTCATGGTGATTGGTGTCATCCGGCCGATCCTGATCTGGCTTGATCTGTACTGGCGCAACGCGAGGCTGATACCAGGCGTCACCACCCGAATGCGATGGATTAGTCACTGGTACGTGATCCGGCAACGCTGGGGATTTTTTCAAGGCCAGTCTCCTGGTCAGCTCGCGCACTGGGTCATGCAGACACCGGGTGCGATTCGGGAAGTGGCCGAGTCAGCCTTGCGAGCGGTCTGGTATCTCGGCATGTACGGCTTGACCAGTCTGGTGTTGCTGGCTAATGCAGACTGGCGCCTGATGCTCCCGCTGATTGTCTGGCTAGTGGTCTATGTGCTGCTGTTGCAGTACTTTGTGCCGAAAATGCGCGCACTGGCGAACCACAACGCCGAGCAGTATTCGCACCTCCTGTCAGAACTTTCAGATATCTATGGCAATGTGCTGGCAGTGCGGCTTTTTGGAATCGCGGCTACCTCGGACGAGCGGATACGCACACGCCTTCGCGCACACGAGCAATCACAAGCAAATCAGATGGGGGCCGTGACGGGTTTGATCGCCAGTCTCACCTGGCTCAACACGTTCTTGTTGGTGGTGACCGCGATCATAGGAGGATGGCTCTGGTTGCACGGGATGGTGGCTGCCGCCGCTGTGGCGATGGCGTTGCCACTGGTCTGGCAGATCGCCGGTACCGGCGGCTGGGTGGCCTTTGAAGTGGCTGGTATCTATCAGAACCTTGGCGAGATCAGGCAAGGCATGAGTGTTATCGCGGCCTCGAATCCCGACCTTCAGGACCCTCACTCTGACAAGCTTCAGGTCACGCATGGAGAAATCGAGTTTGAAAGCGTGAGTTTTGGGTATCCGGATGGAGCACCGGTTCTGGATAACTTCTCCTTGCGCATTGCCCCCGGAGAAAAGCTCGGAATCGTTGGACGTTCCGGTGCTGGGAAAAGCACTCTCATGGCGTTGCTGCTACGACTGGTGGAGCCTGACAAAGGACGGATTCTTATCGACGGACAGGACATCAGTCAGTTTGACGCGGGGAGTGTGCGCGAACAGATGGCGGTGGTGACGCAGGACGTCTCGTTGTTTCATCGCAGTCTGCGCGAGAACCTCTTGTGCGGCGCCGGAGATGCCCGCGAAGAACAATTACTCGAAGCGTTACGCCAGGCAGATGCCGAGCACTTTGTCGCGGCACTTGGCAACGGCGACCCGCTCCAGGGGCTTGATACCAACGCAGGAGAGCGCGGTAGCCGGCTTTCGGGTGGGCAGCGCCAGCGTATTACCCTGGCCAGGGCGTGGTTACGGCGCGCACATATCCTGATTCTGGATGAGGCCACCTCGGCACTAGACAGTGAAACCGAACGCGAAGTCCTGACACAGGTCGATACCTTGCGCGAGGGGATGACGGTGATCAGCATTGCCCATCGGCTCTCCGCCTTGCGGGGAATGGACCGGATTCTGGTCATGGATGCAGGAAGAATACTGGAATCTGGTAGCCATGCCGAGCTTCTTGCACGCGATGGGCTGTACGGGCGCCTGTGGCGTCATCAGTCGGTACGCCAGCACTCGCAGGATAGTCCCAAGGAACACCAACTAAGTACCTCATCAATTGAGACACTCAACAGGACGGACACATGAACGATTCGATCAAACTGGCCGAGGGAACGACGCTCACTGAGGTGGGCGGCAAGCACGTCTTGTTTTCTGTGAAGTCGGGAGAGTCATTTGGCTTGAATGAAACCGCAGCGCACATGCTGACGCTGTGCCTCGAACTCGGTGTTGCACGGACCGTGCAAAAGCTCGCTGAGGAGTATTCGGTCAATGCCCAGGAGCTGAGTGAGGACTTGCAGGCGCTTATTGATGGACTGTCCGATGCGAATCTGGTTCAGGTGCAAAGCTGATTCAGACGCTTGACTGTGCCCATGGTGGATAGTTCGCCACCACAGTGAAGTCCTCCAGCCCTGGTGTCTGCACGTAGGTCTGATCTTCGCAGACCACCCAGGCATGGCCTGATAACGGGGTGATTCGCATGCCGATCTTGAGCTCTGCGGGGTGACCGTACCGGTTGAGCTGGTACCAGACCGCCAGGCTCTGTTCCAGACACTCAATCCGCATGGGTAGGTAAGCCATTCCTGAGAGAGCCTTTTCTGCCAGGATCGGGGCGGTTATCAGACCTGGCTGACGTTTGCGTGTACGCTGACCGAGCCAGCTCAGCCAGCGCACAGTACGGTCGATACCCGCCCAGCGAGCACAAATATGCGACATCGAAAGGAGAATCATGCCCATGAAGCCACCTTGTCGAACCGGCTGCCGGTTTGCCTGAAACGCGACAATCATTCTCTCAACTGCCCCCTTTTGTCAACAGAAACAGAAGTGATGCAATGGCTGCGCGCAGCTGGCATGACGGAACTACCCTGAAATCACCCTGGTGCGCATTGAGGGGATGTAAATGGTTGACGGTCGTCGATTGTTGCTTGCTGTCAGGGTTTACTCGATCGCACCGATCAGCATGTCCAGCGTGGTGCGTGTGACGAGGTTGGACTCGTTCTGGATTGCACGGGTCAGCCATGGCAGGGCAGCCTTGCCATGTTTGGCCATGCCGTATCCCACGTAAAAACGTGTATCCGCCTGATCGCTTGAGAATCCTTGTGCAATGTCATCAAGATAGTGCGATGGGACGGCACCCAGTATCTGACCGAACATGAGCTGCGCCTTGGCGATGTCTTCGTTGGTATCCCCATCCCAGTCGGGCGTTTCTGCACGTGCGACCGAAAGCTCATTCAGCCTTTCGATGACTCTGCCGATCTCCGGCACCCCGCATTGCTGGCCAATCTCGGCAACGTGATCTTCCGGCTTCCATTCCCAGGGTGATTGCGTACCCATCGCGCGTCTGATCAGGGTCTCCAGATTTGACAGTCGCACAACCAGTTTTCCGAGGGTGCTCTGAGTCGCCCAGAGTCTTTGCATCTCTTGATTCAGATCTGCCGCGATTGAAACACCTTGCTCGTACCAGGCCCACTCATTCTTCATGTCCGCAAAATGCCAGACAAAGGGTGCCAACTTGCCTTGTGGCAGGTTCTTCTCTGTCGGGTCCGGTGCGGCACGCTGGAACACTTCATCCCACTGCCGCAGGCGAATCAGCAATCCCTGACTCAGTCCCGGCGAAGCAGGGTCAATTGCAGTGGCCTCAGCCATGCCCGACGAGTCATCCCATAAAGGATGTGTTCCTTTTGTGGGCTGTAATCTCAGCTGGGTGGGAAGTGCGATGGCCATACTTTTTCCCTTTCTGACATCCGACTGCTCTCATTCCTGGATGTGCGATCATTGGCATGGGATACCGGCGCCTTCAGCGGCTGTGCCAGACAGACTCGTGTTTCTGGCAATCTGGGCCGCAATCAACCGCGTAATGGATTTGAACGGCACTGTAAAGATAAATGAATACGCCAGATATCAGAATGATCCCGAGTAGGACCGCAGCGTAGAGCGTGAGCGTTTTAAGTCTCATCACAGGTGACCCTTGCCCTTAACGAATAACAGGCTGTGGATGGTTTTCGATCCCCAAAAGAGCGACGACAGTTAACGGTAGTAGCTCGGCCGGCCTGGCGCAACGCAGCAGCTTCTGTTCCGAAACCGGTGGATCGACTCATGCGATGAGACTCATGCGATCGTCTGGTTTGATGAGTCTACTTCGTTCCAGTCTGGTCGGCGGATGCCCGCTATCTGGTTTCACAACCCGTCTCGACGGGGAATGAACACCCCGTCCACGGTGCTGCGGACTGTGCTCGCAAGGAAATTCGACAGTGCGAGCTGCTCTTCACGCAGTTGTGCGCTTAACTCCTGTCTCGTCTGATCCAGTGTGACGAGAATGTCAGCTTTCATCTCGTCACGATGCAAAGCTTCCTCCACCTCGATGAATATCTTGTCGGTACCAAGCCAGGTGAGTGCACCGGCCCCGGCTCCACATAACAGTGCAATCGGACCGGACGGTGCGCAGATGGCGGCTGCGGTACCCGCCGAGAGCAGCGAAGACCCTCCCTTCTTGGCAGCAGCCTTGCCAGCTGCGCCCGCTGCGAGCTTGAAACTTTGTTTGGTAGCAACTTTTGCGAGTGTGCCTGAAATCACCTTCTTGGCCAGCGCGGCGCTGGTCACGGTGCCCACCACTGAGCCAGTCGCAAATGCTGTACCCGCCCGGGCGATGTCCGCCTGAACATTGAACATGGGCTGAAACTGAATGGCCTCGTTCAGACAGGCGTTCTCGCTCAGCGCTTGTTCAAGGGATTTGCGGGCAACGCTGGCCACTGTAGAAAAGGAGGCGATGGTCGAGGTCAGAACCGACTCACGCAAGGCGCTGATACCGGATTCCAGGTCACTGTCTGCGAACACCGTTTCTTCCAGTTTGCGTTGCATCAGTTCAGGGAAACCGCCTGTCATCGCGGCTAGTAGGCGCGTATATTCCCCGGTCAGCGAGAAGTACCAGTCCAGATAGGCATCAACACGCCGATCTGCCTCTGCGAACAGACGATCGACGGCTTCATCAATTTGGCGCGCTTGCTCACTATCGATGTGCGCATGCGCCTGGCCGATCTCCTTGTCTGTGGTTGACTGCAAGCGGCTTGTTTTTGCCTCGATGACTGACCGCTCGCGCTGGCATGGGTCGAGCGCGCTTCCAAGCGCAACAACGGGATCCTGAAACGCGTTCAGATCAATGGATGCGATACGTGATTTGGCATACAGAGTGAGCAAGGCAGCCAGTGCAATCACAGAAAAGAAACCCCATGAGAATGCGCGCTCGCGTGGATTCGATCGAGCACCCGGTCTGCGCCGCCGGTAATCACTGACTGCCATCACCCCGCATACAAGGTTTGAGAGCGTCACAGCCAGCAGGCCGCCTGGCAGCAAAAAGAGAATCCAGGCTGCGGCACGGATATCAAAGGCAGGTTGCCCAGGGATCACCATCTGGGCGAAGTGCCAACCCAGTACGCGAGTGGCCTGTGCGACACCTGCAGCCGAGCCCGCCAGTGCACAATCGAAATGCTCGCGCGTCTGCGCGAACGTATCCGTCACCAGTTCCCGCCACGGCAGGGCGCGTACGTCCGGGCTTCCAACCACCGCAAAGTCCACCCAGAACAAGGCGAGCATCGTGAGCAGTAAAAACGTCATCCGCAACGGCCAGCGGCGCATAAGGGCACCCGCGTGTTGCGGCTTGAGTCCCTTGCCAAAGAGGCGATACAGGAGTGGAACGAGCGCCAGAAAAGCCAGTAAGGCGAGCAGTAGCGCAATCCAGTGAGCCGATTGCAGCTGCGAAGCAGTGACCAGCATCACACCGCCCCACATTGGAGCCCATATCAGCAACAGCGCCGAGGTAATCTGCCCCGACCAGAACATTCGCCTGAGCACGTTGCGCTCGACGGTGGCACCCTCAAGTAGAATCCGGCGTCCAGAGAGGGCGCGTTCTCGCTGAGCAATCCAGATCGGAATCGAGACCACTGAGATCGCGGCCAGCATTTGCCAACATGACATTTGCGGCAGATACAAGGCAAGAAAGTAGAGAATGGCAGCACAAACGCCCAGGGCACACGTCACAGCCAGAGCTCGCCGCGTGGCGTTGGGGCCACGGTCCACTGGTGTGGTCGCTCCTGCTGACTGAGAGCTGGGGGCTGTGGTGATACCCGTTGGGGGTACCCTTGGTGAGTTTTGCGGCGAGCCTGCTGTTGCGTTCGTGGCCGAGCCTTCTGCAATTCCTTTGACCGATTGGTTTGCCTCGGGTTTCACCATGCTTTATCGAGATTCCGGGGTTCTATGGGTGTGCGTGTCAGTATGCTGATTGAAGTGTATGCGTAAAAAGCGTCAGGCGCGGTGACGTTCGAAGGACAAAAGCCATGGCCCGGGACAGGGCATGCGGCGTAAACCTTCACGATGCGATGCAAAGTCAGATGAAGAGGGGGATCAACGTTGGCCCGGAAGTCGGAGCGAAAGATGAGCTGAATCTGCCGACTTTCCCCAGTCAGTCCTGTGTCAACGCTATGCCTGATTCTAGTTTGATTACTCCTGACCGGCAGTTTGCGCCCGATCAGCTCGCGCAAAGCGCACAGACAGTGTGCAAGGCCTTCCGGGCGATCTGGCCGAAAGGCGTCAACTGGATGAACAGAGTCAGCGGATAATGCCAGGAAAATGCGTAATCAGGCAAACTCGCAGCCAGGCACTGAACGCCAGTGGCGTGCTCAGAGGGCCGTCTGGTTCACCCGCTTGCTCATGGCTTCGGCCGTTTCCTTGCGCTCGCTGTACCGGTCGACCAGATAGGGGGCGACGTCCCGAGTCAGCAGGGTGAACTTCATCAGTTCTTCCATCACGTCCATGATGCGGTCATAGTAGGCAGACGGCTTCATTCTTCCTGCTTCGTCGAACTCCTGATAGGCCTTGGCAACAGATGACTGGTTGGGGATCGTGATCATGCGCATCCAGCGACCCAGCACACGCATCTGGTTCACGGCGTTAAAGGACTGTGACCCACCGGATACCTGCATGACGGCCAGTGTCTTGCCCTGGGTGGGGCGTACCGCACCGACCGACAGCGGAATCCAGTCAACCTGGGTTTTCATGAGACCTGTCATGGCGCCATGCCGCTCGGGTGAGCACCAGACCATGCCCTCAGCCCATTGCACTAGCTCATGCAGCTCCCTGACCTTGGGGTGATCCTGCGGTGCGTCGTCGACCAGTGGAAGCCCCGATGGATTGAATATCCGGGTCTCGCCGCCTAGTGCCTGCAGAATGCGCGCCGCTTCCTCTGTGACCAGGCGACTGTACGAGCGGTCTCTCAGAGACCCATACAGCAGCAGAAACCGGGGAGGGTGATTCGCTCGTTCGGGTGAGAACAGTGAAAGCCCATCGGGTTTATGAAACAGCTCGGGGTCGATATTGGGCGAGTCGACTAAGAATTCGTGCATGTTTGAACTCCAGCATAGTATTCATTGTTCAGACTCAGGGCCGAGTCTCTGAGGGTGATCCGGTCCAGCAGGTCGACAATGACATCTGGATCCGGTTCCGGGCGATGGTCACCCTGAATTCTGATTGCAAATCTCCCACTCTCGTCTGTCTGACGCCTCAGCAGCAGGTTCGCGCAACCGGCTCACAACAGGGGGTAACCGGCAGGGTGGGTGGGTCCGACTCCGTTCTCGGATCCGTCTCATGAAATACCGGGATATCGCCAAGTGTCTTGAAGTGTTCCCAGGCGATGCCTTGTGGATCCGTGACCCAGTGCTTATGGCTGCGTGCATAGCAACAGGTCGTGGTTCCTTCATCGAGCAGCGTCATGTCGGCGGATTGGGCACGCATTCTCAAAGTGTCGAGTTCTTCTGTATCGTCTGTCTGAACACCCAGGTGATCGATTCCAGGTGCGCTGCCGCGAGTTGATATCGCAAAATTGACCGGCGGGTCATCCAGCATCCACTTTGCGTAGTCACTCTCGACGCGGGCCGGTTGCGTTGCAAACAGTGTTGAGTAGAAGTCGATGTTGCGGCTCAGATCATCGACATGCAGGTGTACGTGAAAACGCTTCATGGTGATAGGCCTCTCAAGAGTCGGGTTTGCAACAGGAAGTCGGTGAGACCGGTGAAGTCAATGAGGACGGCGTATGCAGCGTGGTTGATACATCTGTCACTCTGGGTGTTGATGATGCCGGAGCAGGCGAGCAGTCACTTCCCTGGCAGCAGTGTTCGGTCAGGTAACCGATCAGCTTGTCCATTTGTCCGAAATTCGCGCGATAGATCAGATGCCGTCCTCGTTGCTCGACACTGACCAGGTCTGCATGGGCCAGTTCCTTCAAATGAAAAGACATGGCATTGCGAGCGATCTGCAGTTGGTCAGCCAGCGTACTCGGAGTGAGTCCGATCGGTCCGGCTATCACCAGCGCGCGAAAGGTACGCAACCTTTGAGCATGGGCCAGTGCACCAAGTGCGGAAATGGTTTGTGCTTCATGCATTATTCAATAATACAAGAATGATTGAATTGTTGCTAGAGAAAAATTCTCATTACCTGCGTAGCCCCAATCAGGACTCCTGCCGCATACTGCGGATCAGGCCCTCCACAATCCGGATCATCCAGAAACTGCAGAATGCGGACCCGACCTACGTTCCTTTTAAGAGGAGCAAGCCATGCCCCGATCAGTTCTGGCCAGACGTGACTGCCCCTCGTCTTTGCCGTCGTTCAAACGGCAAAGAAGGGATTACGTGTTCAGAAACACCCGTGCGTGTCGGGGACGTACCGAGACCTTGTCGCCCTCTCGCAGATGCAGAGACGAGAACTGATCTGAACTGACCGTGGCTTCGATGAACGTCGCCATCCTGTCATCCTGACCCGATGTCCCTGGTCGGGTGATCGGAGTCAGTTCCAGGCGAGCCAGCGGTCCGATCATCAACACCCGATCCAGTGTGGCCGCAATGCCCTGGTGCCCATCTGACAAACGGGAGAGCTCGAGATCATGGGGTCGCACGTACGCCTGAGCCGGTTGGTCGCGTGCATGTTCAAGTCCTGTCGCCTCGATCTTGATGCCCTCAAAGTGCATCATGCCGCGGTCGGCGACGCCTTCGAAGCGATTGACATCACCCAGGAATCCGTACACAAAAGGGCTCGCCGGATGGGTCCACACGTCCTGCGGAGATCCGCTCTGTTCGATGACCCCCCTGTTCATCAGTACCACCCGGTCAGATACTTCAAGTGCTTCGTCCTGATCGTGCGTCACAAATATGCTCGTCACATGCAGGTCATCGTGCAGGCGTCGTAACCACCTGCGCAGCTCCTTGCGCACCTTCGCGTCAAGTGCACCGAATGGTTCATCAAGCAGCAGGACCTTGGGCTCGACGGCCAGTGCGCGGGCGAGTGCGATGCGTTGGCGCTGACCGCCAGAGAGTTGCGATGGATATCGGTCTGCAAGCCAGTCCAGTTGAACCATCTTGAGCAGTTCATGCACCTTGTGCTCGATTTCTTTGTCGCAAGGACGGGTCGCCCGGGGTTTGACGCGCAGTCCGAATGCGACGTTCTCAAATACGCTCATGTGGCGAAACAAGGCATAGTGCTGAAACACAAACCCCACATTTCGATCCCGGACGTGCAGGTGCGTGGCGTCTTCGCCGCTGAATGCAATCTGCCCTGAATCGGCCGACTCCAGTCCGGCAATGACGCGAAGCAGCGTGGTCTTGCCACATCCGGAGGGACCGAGCAAGGCAAGTAGCTCGCCGGATTCGATAGTCAGATCAATGTTCCTGAGTGCCTGGAAGTTCCCGAAGTGCTTGTTCAGATTGCGGATTTGAATGCTCATGATAGGGTGGCAAGTAAAGATGGTTCGGATAGCTGTCGAATTGGCCAGCAAGAGTGCGTGAGCCAGTGGGAGAGCGCACCGATCAACGGTGTGCTCCCAGGTGAGATCTTGCGATGGCTTCTGTCATAGGCTTATCGCGACTGCATGTTCGGCAATCTGACCGGCAAGGGCGACAAAGGTGTCAGCAGATCAGTGTCCGGATGGGGTGGTTCGGCTGTTTGCTCGAGCGCTCGCATCTCGCGATCCATACGCCACTGCGCAGTGGTCTTGATCGCAAGGGTCACCAGCGCCAGCAGCGCCAGCAAGGATGCTACAGAGAACGCGGCAACGGCCTGGTACTCGTTGTACAGGATCTCGACTTGCAGTGGCATGGTCGTTGTCTGTCCACGGATATGCCCGGAAACGACCGAGACAGCACCGAATTCACCCATGGCGCGCGCATTGCACAGAATCACGCCGTAGATCAGTCCCCACTTGATGTTGGGTAACGTCACGCGCCAGAATGTCTGCCAGCCCGAGGCGCCGAGCACAATGGCGGCCTGTTCCTCATCGGTTCCCTGAGCCTGCATCAGGGGAATCAGTTCGCGTGCGATGAACGGCACGGTCACGAAGATGGTGGCCAGGATGATGCCCGGAATCGCAAAGATGATTTTGATATCATGCTCGGCCAGCCATGGTCCCAGCCAGCCTTGTGCGCCGAACACCAGGACGTAGGTCAGACCGGCGACTACCGGCGACACCGAGAACGGCAGATCGATCAGTGTCGTCAGAAACGATTTTCCCTTGAACTCGTACTTGGCGATGGCCCAGGCCGCGCAAACGCCAAAGACCAGATTCAGTGGTACGGCGATCAGTGCCGTCAGGAGGGTCAGCCAGATGGCCGAGATGGCATCGGGCTCGGTCACCGCCTGCCAGTAGGCATGCCAGCCGTTACGTAACGCTTCAGCGAAGACGGCAGTCAGCGGTAAAACCAGAAACAACAGCAGGGCCAGCAGCGCCAGCGCCGTGAGTGAGTACTGCACCCAGCGTGGCTCGGACAAGGGTTTCGGGATGGCGTTCGAAGAAACTCCCATGATCAGGCTCCTGCACGTTTACGTTGCCAGACTTGCAGTCCGTTGATGAAAAACAGCATCACAAACGAGATGAGCAGCATGACGCAGGCGACCGCTGTCGCACCGGCATAGTCGTACTGCTCGAGCTTTCCGATGATGACCAGCGAGGTGATTTCGGACACCATGGGAACGTTCCCCGCAATAAAAATCACCGATCCGTATTCACCGATTGCACGCGCGAAAGCCAGCGCAAAACCGGTCAGCAAGGCGGGCAGAATGGTGGGCAGAATGACCTTGATGAAGGTCTGCAGGCGACTGGCACCCAGGCACAGTGCGGCTTCTTCCAGTTCACGCTCGCTGTCCTCCAGGACGGGTTGCACTGTGCGAACCACGAAAGGCAGGCCGATGAAGATGAGTGCGATCACGATGCCTTTCTGATTGAACGCGAGTTCGATCCCGAGCGGATGCAGGAACTGGCCGACCCAGCCGTTGTTGGCCAGAACCGTGGCTAGCGCAATGCCAGCCACGGCTGTAGGCAGTGCGAACGGCAGGTCGACGATGGCATCAATGAACTGTTTGCCCGGAAAGGAGTAGCGCACCAGAACCCACGCCACGAGCAGGCCGAGCACCATGTTGACCAGTGCAGCCAGAAGCGATGCGCCAAAGGTCAGCTGATAGGATGCGACCACCCTGGGTGAGGTGACCGCTTCCACAAACTGGGGCCAGGATAGCGACAGCGTTTTGAGCACCAGCGCACTGAGCGGGATTAACACCACCAGACCCAGGTAGAGCAGGCTGTATCCCAGGGTGATGTTGAACCCGGGTAGAACACGCTTGTGGGCCATGGCTTAGCGACCGACTGTGTAAAGCTTGTCGAACAAGCCGCCATCGTTAAAGTGCACTTTCTGAGCTTCACCTAGCGATCCGAAGTATTGTTCGACGGTGAAGAGTTCTAATGGCTTGAACGTGTCCTGATACTGTTTCAGAACGCTTTCCAGGCGTGGACGAATGCCATGGCGGGCAGCAATCTGCTGGCCTTCGGGGGAGTAGAGAAACGTCAGGTAGGCATGAGCCTGTTCTTCGGTTCCTTTTTTCTGGACCGTACGCTCTACAATCGCCACAGGATTCTCGGCGATGATGCTTGCAGACGGATGGATTGCCTGCACTTTGCCCTTGCCGAATTCACGCTCGACCGACACCACTTCGGATTCGAACGTGATCAGCACGTCACCGATGTTGCGCTGCAGAAAAATCCCGGTCGCGTCCCGTCCACCGCGCGCGAGCACGGGCACGTTCTTGTACAGGTTGGCAACAAATTCCTGTGCCTGCCCGGGTGTCCCGCCTTTGCTGAGTACGTTGCCCCAGGCTGCGAGGTAGGCCATCCGGCCGTTGCCGCCGGTTTTGGGGTTGACAACCACCACCTGGATGCCAGGCTTGATCAGATCGTCCCAATCCTTGATCCCTTTGGGATTGCCATCCCGGACCAGGAACAGCATGGTTGACGTGGTGGGTGCTGCGTTGTCCGGAAACCGGGTTCGCCAGTCTTGTGCAACCACGCCACGGCTGGCCAGGAAGTCCACGTCCGTGGTGGTGTTCATGGTGACCACATCGGCCTCGAGTCCGTCAGCCACGGCACGTGCCTGCGCCGAGGATCCGGCGTGAGACTGGTCGATCCTGATGTCCTGGCCGGTCGTTTTCTTGTAATGATCGACAAATGCCGCGTTCAGGTCCTTGTAGAACTCGCGTGCGACGTCGTATGAGACGTTCAGCAGGCTTTGTTGCGCCTGGGCCGGGGGCGAGATAGCGGAAGTGGTGGCAGCCAGTGTTGCGGCGATCACCAGGGATTTGAACAGGGCTCTCATGTCATGCCTCAAAGTCGAAGAATCAGATGGAAGGCATTATGTAGAGTCCCGATCAGAAGCGGAAATAATAAGTTCTGATTAGCATATGCCGGCCTTGAGCAGACGGTGCTGGCACGTCAGGAATGGTGCTCGCAGCATGCATGGGAAAAGAGTGAAACACGACGCAGAGTTGGGAGTAATTTCCGGGACAGACAATGTCGGGCGAGCCGTCTCGACCAGTTGTGGCACATCCATCCCTTCGGTGGCTCAGAAGCTTCGGTCAGAAGTCGCATTGCCCGGCATCCTCACCCCTTGTACGATCCACTGACCGTTCACGCACGTACTGCACAGACTGCACGGAACACTTCACTCGTGCCTGCTTTAAGTTAAGCTTTGGTTGAGGTTTTGATTCACCGTGCCTGACTGACAGATTGAGCGGAGTCCCATGTACCTGGATGCCCTGACCCGAGACATCATTTTTTCTCCAAGCGATTTGACCACCTTTGCAGCGAGTCCTTATGCCGCGTGGATGGATCAATTGCGCCTGCTTCACCCCGACCGGGCGCCGCAGTCCGACCCCGCTGATCCCTTGAGTATGGCGCTTGCGCGCAAAGGACTGCGGCACGAGGCCAGACAACTCTCGATGTTTCGTGATCTGGGCAAGCAGGTGGTGACCATTCCTGACGTAAGTGCGCGTAGACCTGAAAGTGTGGCGCAGGCACGCCAGATGACACGGCAGGCCATGAAGGAGGGTGCCGATGTGATCTTTCAGGCGCTGCTGGAACAGCGACCGTTTCGTGGTCTGGCAGACTTTCTGGTGAAAGTGCCCGGCATCAGCGAGTTTGGCGAGTATCAATATGAAGTCTGGGATACCAAACTGTCTTCAACGGTCAAACCGTCGCACCTGCTGCAGTTGTGTTGCTACGCTGATATGCTCGAAGCGATACAGGGAGTGCGTTCGCAGTCGGTGGTGGTTGCACTGGGCAGTGGGGAACTTGCACGGTTTCGGACCGATGACTATTTTTACTACTATCAGGCCCTGAAAGCTGCTTTCATTGAAGCGCGCAACGGTTTTGATCCGGATCGGGCTCCTGATCCGGCGGACTATGCATCGCACGGTCGCTGGTCAACCCATGCACAGCAACGGTTGGTGGAGCTCGACCATCTTGGCACAGTGGCCACCATGAGTCGCTCCCAGATTAAAAAACTCAACAAGGCAGGTATCAAAACACGTCAGCAACTGATCGAATCGTCCCCCGATACGGTACCGGGCCTTCAGAACGAAGTACTGCACCGCCTGCGTGCGCAAGCCAGTCTGCAGCAGCGAAGCGAAGGATTGCCAGTCCCTCTGTTTGATTTGCTGCCACCGCATCCAGAGCGAGTTGGCTGGGGGCTGTCGGCCTTGCCGCCACACAGTCCGCTGGATGTGTTCTTTGACATCGAAGGCTATCCCCTGGAGCAGGGCGGTCTGGAGTACCTATGGGGATGTACTTACTTCGACGAGTGTGGTGAGCGTCAGTTTCGCGACTTCTGGGCGCACGATGCAGAGCAGGAAAAGCGGGCGTTCGTCGACTTCATCGACTGGGTCTATGAACGCTGGCTGCAGGATCCCGGCATGCACATCTACCACTACGCCAGCTACGAGATCACTGCCTGCCGCAAACTCATGGGTCGCTATGGGATTCGGGAACACGAAGTTGACCAGTTGCTGCGCAACGGTGTGTTCGTGGATCTGTATGCCGTGGTCAGGACCGGCCTGCGAGTCGGGGAGCCGCGCTATTCCATCAAGAACATCGAACACCTGTATCGACCGGGACGCAGCACCGATGTGGCCTCGGGTGGCGACTCGGTTGTCGCCTATGAGGCCTGGCGTGAAGCCAATTCGGCTGGCCTGGACGGCGATACATGGCAAACCTCGGAGATCTTGCGCAGCTTGCGTGACTACAACCGGGATGATTGCAACTCGACCGAGGAACTGGCGCAGTGGCTCAGAGCCCGTCAGCAAGAATCCGGTATGGTCTATGAGGGCATGAAAGAGGTCCGGGAACCAGAGGTGTCCAGTGAAATTCAGGAACGGGTGTCATTGCGCGATCGTTTATTGCAACTTGCCGAGGTTCAACGGCAGGCGCATCCGGATCGTGCTCGAGTAACCGAGAATCTTGCCTGGATGCTGGAGTTTCACCGACGCGAGAGTAAACCCGTGTTCTGGCGTCTGTTCGATCGACTGGGTCAGGACCATCACGAGCTCGAAGATGACATCGACTGTGTGGCCAACTGCGTGCGTACCGCGCGCGAACCGTTTCTGCCGACATCCCGGGCACGCAATCACGCGTATGAGTACCGGTTCAATCCGGATCAGGAGTTCAAACCGCCACGTGATGATAAAGCACCGTTTCATGTCCTGGGCAGTCAGGAGCAGCTCAAAGTCACCTTTCTCGCCAGCGCATCAGCGCTGGATGAGGGCCTGATCGTGGTGCAGTGCAAGGCCGATCCTGGGCCTGTAATCACCCTGATACCAGACGAATATGTCGACCCGGCCTCTATCCCCGGTGCGATCGAAAATGTCGCGCGCGCCTGGGCAGACAATCTGGCAAACGTAACCTTGACTCCCTCGGCGATTGTCGACTTTTTGTTGCGCGCAAGCCCCAGACGCGGAGAGCTGACGGGGCAGCCTCTGGTGACTGCCGAAGAACCCGCTCAGCGGCTGGATCAGGTCATTGCAGCAGCGGAGTCGCTGGAGAGCAGTTACCTGGCGATTCAAGGACCACCTGGCGCAGGCAAGAGCTTCACTGCAGCGCGCATGATCGGCGCCCTGGTCAGTCAGGGCAAGCGTGTCGGTATCAGTAGCAACAGTCACAAGGCGATCAATAATCTGCTGCTAGGTGTCGCGAGATATTGCCAGGACACTGGAATTGTCGCGCACTGCTGCTGCACCAGGGACACCGAGCCGGAACTGGCGGATCTGGGTGTGGCGTGCATCAAGAATGCCGAACTGCATCTTCATGTCCAGCCAGGGTGTGTGCTTGGGTCGACGGCCTGGGGTTTCACTCGCCCGGACATGGCCGGCACGCTGGACTATCTGTTCGTGGATGAGGCCGGTCAGGTGGCAGTGGCCAATCTGGCTGGTATGAGCCGAAGTGCTCGAAATCTGATTCTCATGGGGGATCAGATGCAACTGGGCCAACCCACCCAGGGCACCCATCCGCTCGAAAGTGGTGCTTCGGTCCTGGACTATCTGCTGCACGATCAGCCCATCATCGATCCCGCACTTGGCGTGTTTCTGGATACCACTTACCGCATGCATCCCGCGGTAAACCGGTTTATCAGCCAGGCTATTTACGAAGGCGAACTCAAAGCCCACCCGGACAACGCCCGACAGCAGATCGAGGTTGCGGTGTCCTGCGAGGAACCGTTGGAGGAGATGAGCCAACTGGACTCTCCTCGTCGAGCCGACCTTGCTGCCGGGGTGATGTTCGTGCCGGTCGAGCATCAGGGCAATACTCAGGCAAGTGACGAAGAGGTCCAGACGATCGCCCGGCTCGCCAGTCAGTTACTGGGGCGTGCCTTTACGGACAAAAAGGGTGGAGTGAGGGCGCTGGACTGGCGCGACATGTTGTTTGTTGCACCCTACAACCACCAGGTCGGCAAGCTCAGGCAGGCGCTGGGTGAGCAGGCCAGAGTGGGCAGTGTCGACAAGTTTCAGGGGCAGGAAGCGCCGGTTGTTTTCTTCAGCTTGTGTTGCAGCGATGCTTCCGAAGCACCTCGCGGCCTGGAGTTTCTGTTCGACAAGCACCGACTGAATGTCGCGATCTCGCGCGCACAGGCGCTGGCCATCGTGGTGGGTCAGCCAGCATTGTTTCGTACTCCCGTGAGCTCGGTCGAGAACATGGCCCGAGTCAATGTTCTGGCTCGACTGGTGTGACTACCTTGCGGAGCGTGGCAAGGGTGGCTGCGATGGCGTTTGATCGGTTGACGACAGGATAAGGAAGGGATCGCCATGGCCCGGATATGGCCAACGCCAGGAACGCGGACAGGGATTCACGGCGGATTGGGTCGGGAGCTTGATGTGATCGAGCTGCTGCCGCTGGCCCAGACCGGTGATGACTACGAAACGTCGTTGCCGTGGAACTTCATGACAAGGATTTGGCTATGCATCTCGTGGCGAGAGAGTCATCCGCTTGATCGCTTGCGTACGAATCGTACTGTGTCATCTACCTCTGACGCCGAAAAAAGTATCGGTGACATGATCCGCCAGAGGCGCTTACGAAACAATGATGTGGTCAATGGACTGAATACAGAAGAACTGCACAAGCATGCCGAACCGGTGGAGAAGCTTCCCGACATGGCGCACGACGAGTCGTATATGGCCCACGTGGATACCGGCCAGCAGGGCGACGTGATCTGGCAGTTCGATCGGTTGGAGACGTTTGGTTTTGCGTGTCTGCTACCAGGACATTTTCAGGCGGGAATGGTCGGCAAAATACAGCCCGAGTGAGTGCTGCCCCTAACCTCAAACCAGGGATGCTGTATGAGCCTATACAGAGTCTGTGACAATGGTGTTTGTCGCGCAGTCGCCCTCAATTCTCAAGGGGATCCAGGTCACTCACCAAGTCCGCTTTGATGCGATCGAGAAAGATAGTCAGTATGTCCTGACCAGGATCGAGCAAATCAACCCTCAGGGAAATCTGGTGTGCGACGTTCGTGATGGGTGTTCAAGTAACCCTGTGTCAGATAGATTCCGGATCAAACGGTTTGGGTCCGCCTGATTCGATGGTAGGCCACAACAAGGGCAGGTACACCGCTGCCATCGCGATGAAGCCGATCACATGAAATGGATAGGTTTGCTCCGAGATCATCAGGTACAGACCAATCACAACGATCAACACCGAGGCGATGGCGACCACAATTGTGGATATCCATTCGATTTTACTTGGTCCCTTCAGATAGAGGGCATCCGGGTTGGCCAGTCGCAGTCGCCTGATGATGGTTGATACCAACTCCCAGTAGGATAGCGAACGCAGTGCGTGGCGTGCGCCTGCGGATTCTTTTCTTTCTGCACGGCTTTGCCAGTGCAGGTCCGTGATGAGGTGTCTGCGCCCCGATTTCTCTGTCAGGTAGCACAAGGCCTGACTTTGCATGCCAGCAGTCCGGGACTGAATGCGCAGACTTGAAACGTCGGCCAGAGAAACGCTTTGTGCGTTCTGGCCGTCCGCATCGCTCCAGCAGAAAAACTCGCCTTCCAGCCAGTAACGCCGTACTGATCTGAAAATTCCGGATCGCACCACATGGAGGTGCTCAATTGAGGTTTTAGGGTTTTCATGCGTAGCAGTCATCTCTCTGTCCTTGATGCATGAGATGGGCGTTCGATCTGAAGCATCTCCGATGGAACGGTGCCCGTATGCCAGTTGCTCAGTACGATGTTTGGACCGTGTCAACCAATAACAATATTGAGTCTTATCAGTTATTTCTTTTATAACGCAGCGCTTAAGAATCGTTAACTGGTTCCGGGTTGCTGACCGTCATTTTTTTTGCCCACTCTCGATATAGAGCAGAGATCGCTTCAAGCTTGGTGCCTGCTTCTGTCGAATTGGCTCTGGCTGAGCAAGAGAGTGGACGCAACCGACCGGTATTGTGTGTGATAGGGGGTAGTTCCTGCCAATACTCTCTGCAAAGTGTGTATACGGAAGTGCAGCGTGAGGCGCACCTGACCCATGTCGTTTTACAGAAAGAGGAGTACGATATTCTGAAAGAGCTCGCTGAACTTGAGGAAACCCCCAACGTTGCGGGTCTGGAACTGCCGGGCATCGACATTGCATCATTGGCCAAAGGCTACGGCGCCAACGCGGTGTCCACACGAACTGCGGGCGAACTCGGTACGGTCTATCGTGTATCCCTGAAAGTCAAATGATCGCTGGTCATCATGGTGCCGATCATCAGAAACCGGGCAGATTGATTTTAAAGTGAGGTGATCGCGACGGAATCGGCTGGTTCTGTGTTTATGTTCAGCCTGTCAGACCGATCACGACCGCAGACGCTTGGACCGCCGCCATAGCGGATTGTCTGAGTCTGAGAGGTGAAGTCGAATCAGGGCTGGTGAGTCCGGCAATCTGCAAGCCTGGTGACAATGCCAGCGACACCTGGCGATCTGTGGAGGATCGCGATCGCCTCGAGATGGTGCCTTTGAGGATGTTGACCTCCCCAACACCCACGATAGTGGGGGCGACAGTGACCGCTGTTGCCTTGCATAGCGCAAGTACAGACATGCCTCTGGCAAGGCCCAGCAGTTCCAGGCTCTCTCGAGTGATCCTGGAAACCAGGTGTTGACCATCTGCAAGTGCTAGCGTCACTTGCACGTCTGCATGTCGCGTCTGGATTTCGACGACTTCACAAGGCAGCTGATTGCGCATGCTGGTGCGCAACCCGATGCCGACGATATTTCGTAGTTCGGGCCTGGATCCGCTGTCTTTTACAGCGATGTTTTCAACTGCCTCAGCATTCATGGCTGCACGAATACGCGTCAGGGCATCGGCTCTGGCAGTATTCAGGATCTCGGCCGCCTGCATGAGCTGCAGTCCTGCGCGGGTCAGGTGGGTTCCGCCACCGCCTGATCCACCCACAGCTTTTTCAGTCAGTGGCACGCCTGCGAGATTGCCAAGCGTTTCAACAGCTTGCCATGCTGCTTTGTAGCTGACTCCATTGGCGCGCGCCGCCTCGGAGATCGATCCAAACAGATGGATCGATCGGAGAATCTCGATTCTCCGATCGGTTGTCGTACTACCCAGAACCTCTTCAAACTGAATGGCTGATTCGGTCATCGTGCATTGCCTTGAAAATGGTTCGCTTGCAGGATCGCAAAGCAAGGTCTCACGCCATTGACGCTAAATGTCGACGTCAAGGTTCGGTGCTTCTGAAAGCTCGCTGGTGCTGATATCGCTATTCCAAAAATGAATAGCGTGTTAGATTTAATGTTCCTGATAATAATAGCGGAGTCAGCGTTGATTTCAGTCATGGTTCCAATCCGCTTCAAGCGAACGTCCTATCGATCATCTGGAGCGGACTCTCGAATCGGCACAGAAACGTCTGGCACATTCTTTGCTCAAAAATTGCTGCTTCTAATGACTGCTTTCAGTACGCCGCTGGTTGCGCAGTCTGCCGAGGTCAACGTGGCGGTGGCCGCGAATTTTACAGCGCCGATGAAACTGATTGCTCAGTCTTTCGAGCAGAAAACGGGGCACAAGGCAATACTGGCTTTCGGGGGAACAGGGCAGTTCTATGCGCAGATTCGTCATGGTGCTCCGTTTGGTGTCTTGCTGGCTGCAGACCAGGAGACGCCGTCCAGACTGGAGAGCGAAGGGTTTGCGGTGAAGGGAACGTCCTTTACCTATGCAACCGGACAGCTCGTGTTGTGGAGCAGGCAGCCCGATCTGATCAAGGATTCGGCTGATGTTCTGAAAACAGCCCGGTTTCAACGGATTGCCATCGCCAATCCAAAGCTAGCACCCTATGGACGTGCTGCATACGACGTGCTGGACAAGCTCGATCTGTTGTCAACAGTCAAACCGAAGGTTGTGGAGGGGAGCAATATCGCCCAGACCTTCCAGTTTGTCTCATCAGGCAACGCTCAGATCGGCTTTGTCGCGCTTTCACAGGTGTTAGAGAAAGGGCAGATCAGAGAAGGTTCGGGCTGGATCGTACCGGGGAGTCTGTATGAACCGATCCGTCAGGACGCAGTTTTACTCAGTTCAGGACAAGACAATCCAGCTGCAACAGCCCTGCTGGAGTATCTGCATGGCGACAAAGCCAAAGCCGTGATCGAATCGTTCGGATATGTGGTGCAGTAGCGGTGGTCGCGGTTTTGTTGACCAACTATGAGCGCAAGCCCCTGGCTTTAGCCATGGAGTGGTTCAGGTTCTGTTGATCGACTCTGCGATCTGATGTGAGCACCAGTCAACCTGCATTTTCCGGTAACTTCTTTTATCTTGTGCATAACAATGGACAAACCTCTGGAATGAATACCATGCTGGATAAAAACGACTGCGTCAATCGAGCTAGAACAGGTTGTGGCAATGCATGACTGGCCTATCGGACCTGAGGCCTGGCAGGCGATTGGACTGACGCTGCAGCTTGCCGCCATGACGACTTTGACTTTGCTGGTGATTGCCACGCCGCTCGCCTGGTGGCTGTCTCAGACGCAATCCAGATGGCGCGCCCCGATCGCAGCGCTTGTGACTTTGCCCCTGGTGTTGCCACCCACTGTACTTGGTTTCTACATTCTGGTGCTTCTCGGCCCTCAGGGCTGGGTTGGCATGCTGACAGAGTGGCTGGGTATTGGACTTCTCTCCTTTTCGTTTGGCGGGCTGCTGACTGGTTCGATCATTGCGTCGCTGCCATTCGCGGTGCAACCGATTCAGTATGCGTTTGAAGCGATCGGTAAAAGGCCGCTTGAGGTGGCAGCCACCTTGCGAGCCAGGCCGCTTGATGCATTTTTCAACGTCGCGTTGCCATTGGCCAGGCCTGGACTGCTGACCGCCACGGTTCTGAGTTTTGCGCATACGGTGGGTGAGTTTGGGGTTGTATTGATGATTGGTGGCAACATCCCAGGACAGACGCGGGTGGTGTCGACTCAGATCTTCGGTTATGTCGAAGCCATGGAGTACACCGCAGCCCACTGGCTTGCAGGAGCAATGGTGGTGTTCTCATTCGGAGTGCTGATTTCGCTTTCATTTTTAAAGAAACGGTCCGACAGAGTGATGCCATGAGCGAGCAATCGAGAGTGATCGCACCGTTGCGTTCGACGATGAAGCAGAATCTGGCTCTGAAGCTACAACTGGATCGGAAGGACTTTCGTCTGCAGGTTGATCTGAGCCTGCCTGCAACGGGTGTAACAGTACTGTTCGGGCCATCAGGATCCGGTAAAACCACGGTGCTTCGTTGTGTGGCAGGGCTCGAGCGGGGCAGGGGGCGTGTTCTGATCGGTGACGAGGCCTGGCAAGACAGTGACCGTGGTGCCTGGTTGCCCACATGGGCACGCGATCTGGGTTATGTGTTTCAAGAGGCCAGTCTGTTCGAGCACATGGATGTGCAGGCCAATCTTCGGTTTGGGCTGCAGCGTACCAAGACGGCCAGTGGACAGCAAGCACTGGATGCTGCCGTTGAAATGCTTGGCATTGGTCATTTGCTCAAACGCAAACCTCAGAGCCTGTCCGGTGGTGAACGCCAGCGTGTGGCGATTGCAAGGGCACTAGCGACGCAACCCAGGATTCTTTTGCTGGATGAACCACTGGCCTCCCTGGATGTGGTGCGTCGCCAGGAGCTTTTGCCCTGGCTTGAGCGTATGCACCTGGCGTTGCAAATCCCTGTGCTGTATGTCACCCATTCGATGGAGGAACTCACGCGGCTCGCTGATCACGTAGTGCTCATGGAGGGTGGACAGGTCAGGATTGAAGGCCCGGTCTCGCAGGTCTTGTCCGATCCTCAGTTTGCCGCCGCAGTCGGTGGCGAGGCAGGTACAGTTCTGACCGGCATAATCAAGTCGCACGATGATGCTTTCCATCTCACTTGCGTGGATCTGCATGGATCAGAAATCTGGGTGCGAAAGCGCGACGCGAGAATAGGGACAGTTGTCAGATTGCATATCCATGCCAATGATGTGAGTCTTGCCACCTCCGAGCCACGGGATACCTCGATTCAGAACATTCTGAGGGGTGTGGTCGACGTCATTGACGATGACAGCCACCCTGCAAGCTGTCTGGTTCGAATCAGACACGCTGACCAGTGTCTGATTGCCCGGGTGACACGCAAGGCAGTTGCCAGTTTGAAGCTCGAAGCGCAAGTCAGTGTCTGGGTTCAGATCAAGTCAGTGGCGTTAAGCGAGCGGTGACATAGAATCGATTTCAGAGCCCCGGAGCTTTGTGTCGACTGCTTGTTTGTTTGTGATGTTGCACCAGCATCTATTTTGCTTTCATTCTTCTACGGTTAGATGAGTCGAAACGGAATGCTGGTATTTGAAAAGGATGGGTCACTTTCTCAAGATAGTCAGGCTGGTGTTGACCTCGACCAGTACAGGTCCTTCAACTTTTAAAGCCTGAGTGGCCACGTTGGCAATATCTTCTTCGGATTCAATGCGCAAGGCGGTACATCCGAACGATTCGGCTAACGCTTTGAAATCCGGTCCAGGGAGAGCAGTGGCATGCGCACCACCCGGATAGTGTTTCTCCTGATGAAAATAGATGGGGCCCAGTGACCGATTGTTTGCCAGAAAAATGCAGATGGGAAGCTTCTTTTCGACTGCGATGGCGAGATCAAATCCAGTCATCATGAAGCCGCCGTCCCCGACCAGACAGATAACCTTCTTTCGTGGTTCCCGAAGTGCGACCGCGATAGAGCCGGGTATTCCAAACCCCATGACACCTGCCATCGTCGCGTATAGTCTTCTCTGACCGTAGAAAGAGAAGTATCGGTAGACCAGTGCAGCTGAAATGCCCGCGTCCGGAACGATGCTGACGTTCTCCCCCACTGTGCAAGAGAGATGGTTGATCGGAATGTGCGGCAAACCTCGTCCAAGTGATTTGGTTGCGTAGCAACCTTTAGGCGAAGCCGCCGAACTTGGTCGGGGAAGGATAGCGCGCACGGCATAGCCGTCCTTGTCGTGGCTCTTAATGCGGTGTTTGCTGCTGTTCGATGTACTGGCGGACGATGCCGATAGGTGCTTCGCCACAAGATGCGGCAAAGTAGGAAGGCGACCAAAGCATGTTTTTCCAATACCGTCCCTTAATGTCTGGACGCTCGTTACGCAGCCGCCGACTGGATGCGCCCTTGAGGCTATTCACCAGCGCCGATACCGACACCTTCGGCGGGTACTCCACCAGCAAGTGCACATGGTCGCTCTCGCCGTCCATTTCAATCATCTCAACCCGGTTGATGAACGTGTTGCCGCGCTCCACTCTGCACTGTTACGCTCAGTAACGGATCCGCAGAGTCTTCCACGAGTCAAGGAGGTGGCACTCGAGCAGTGGTGTCGCCCATTCCGGATCAGGGCATCAGAACCTCACGCTCAGACTTGCGTTGACGCCATGTTGCTGCTCACCACTGCCAAACTGACCTTCATAGTAAATACCGAGAGTGGCTTGCTGACTGATCTGCATGTCCAGCCCTGCGCTCACAATGGCTGCATTTCGGGCAATGGGCACACCACTGACCGGGAAGGGCGAGCCCGAGATGAAGGCATTCGTTGATGTTGGCGTGACATCGCCGAAGGCATGTCGCCATCCCAGGGTGCCACGCAGCGTTGCCTGCATCTGGCCCATTCTGAACTGCGTATCGCCCCGCATGCCCAGTGTGCTGAAGGTTGTATTCGAGTCATTCCCCTTGATCCTCAGAGCTGCAACACCGCCGGACTCCGCGAAGTCCGGGGTACTCAGATTGACGTATGCCAGACCCGCAAAGAGCTCAAGACGTGCTGGCCGGACGTCGATCTGATACCCAGCTTCCCCGAAAAGCTGGACTGAGCGTGCCTGGTAAGACGCTGACAAGTTGTTGCTGAATCCGGAGAAGGCGGCCGTGCGAGTTGAGCTTACGTTGTGCCAGCCGTATGTGGCACCGAGTCTCAGCCCAATAACATCCCACTGCCCCCGCCGTATACACCGAGCGAGTACGAGTCGATATCTGCAGAGGAGCTCCAGGAATCCAGGTCGACAGATGTGCGACTGTAACCACCGGCCAGGCCCAATTGCCAGGCATCTCCCACCGGTGTATCAACACCCACAAACAGTCCTCTGGTATCCGATCTCAGTCCAGTCACATTGCCGTTGCTGCTGTACTGTCCCCAGCTTCCAAAGGCTTGTGCCCACCCGGTCGCCCCTCTTCTTGTCAGATCGGTGGTGCCAGGACTTCCCGCCACTGCAGACAGCCCATAGGGCTGTTGCGCAAGTCGGGACGCGGCGACACCGCCGAATGCCCCACGCATCCGATCGAGCACGGCGTTGCGAACAAAGGTGCTGTTCTCGATCATTGGTGACTGAACAGATGCGTAGATCTCACCTGAAAGGCTAGCCAGTGCGCCCGGAATCTGGTTGCCGGGGAGGGTGGCCAGTGCAGGAAAGAAATCCGCAGCAACTCCCGTGGGTCGAATACCGGCCGCCGGGCGGAACGAGTCGAGTGCACTTCCGACAGCATTCTCATTGTCTGTGGCCGTGATGCCAGCTGCACCGAGGTTGCCATAGCTCGCAGGTGTGACCACGAGATCGATTGATTGCGGCGCATAAAGCAGATCCATCCGGGTACCCGGTGGCAAACCTGCGCCAGGTTGCTGCAATCCGTCAAAACCGCCTAGCACGCCACCCTGAGCCGTGACGATGCCCGCGAATCGCTGACCGATCGTGGGTGTAAAGTTGTTGCTGGCAGGTGGCGTGATACCGCGCAGGCGCACTTCGACCGTTCCAGCCGTGGTAAAAGTATTGCCGGACCCCAGCATGACCGTGCGATCATAGTTTCCTGGACCAGAACCCGTTCCCGGACCGTCTACCTCGATTTCCAGTGTGCTGCCAGTTGCCATGGTGACCGGAGCAAGAAATGTCAGCGTTCCAGGTGAGCCTCCCGGCGCCAGACGGCCCTCAATTCGGCTCGCACTGGCAATTGTGCCGGTTCCGCCCAGCGTGCCGTCCGGCCGAACAGTCAGTGGGCCGCCTGATAACGGACCGTTGACCATCAGCTGGCCGTTGACCACTTCGACTCCCCCATCAAAACGCCCACCTGCCGCAAGCGTCAGTGCGCCACTGCCCTGCGTGAGGAGTTTGCTGCGTGCGCTGATGAAGTTCGTCAGCACCAGGGAATCGCTGCGCGAGAACGACAGCTCGGCTGGCTGCGGAACAAACTGCGCGGCATACCAGCCGATCCCTTGATAGCCGAGATCAGCGTCTTGCAAGACGGCGTTTAGATTGCCATTAAAGAAGTACTGCCCGGTACTTGCATCGTAGAACCGGTAGAAGGCGTCGGCACCCGGCCAGGCACGGTCAAACGCGCCGAATATGCGACCTTCGTCCTGCCAGGCGGGGTTGTTATCCAGCGCAGTCTGTTCTCCAACATCCATCGTGTAGATCCGCGCACCAGTCTTCTGATTCAGATAAGACTTGACGTCACTCACACCGGGTCGGTCGGGTTCGTTGGCGAACGGAATGTCCACCAGATCCTGCCCGGTATCCACGAGATTGGCCGCGACGATGGAACTCGATGTCAGTGTCTCGGCGCCAGATGGGTCGCGTAGCCGTAGTACGACCGGCAGGTCATCGTCTTGGTCGTAATCAGCCAGTGCCTGGCCGGCGTAACTGATCGTCCCGTCTGCATCCAGACTCAGAGCTATTGCAAACTTCTGTTGCAATGCCGGTTTGGTGTAAGCCACGCCAGGGGCGGGCGTGCGGCCCGGACCACCCGGGTTGTAGATGTCGGTATAACCGGGTTCTGCCGAGGTGGGAATCTCGACCCATTGCAGCAGACGAATTGCCTCCTCGTCACCCTTGAGCACAATGTCGAAATAGTTGTCGTGATCTTCGACGTAGTAGGCACGATCCGGCTGACCTTCGACAATCGGACTTTCAAGTGGCGGGCCCACTTCAGCCAGGCCGACGACCTGGACCTTGCCCACTCCAAGGTCGTAACTGACCCCTGTGCGGGTGATCACAACCTCATTGCCGTTCGCATCGACTGCGTGCAGACGAAATGACTGCTCGAAGTCGGTGGGCAGAAATCCGCTCACGCCGTCAGGTGAAAAGCCCCCGGATGTGTAGAGCCGCAACCGGTACTGGGCATCGTCTCCGTAGAGTGTGTAAGCGTCGTTCGGAAAGGCTCCGCCCAGAGCAGGCGGGGGCGAATCACCTACGGGCGAGAAGTGGTTCAGCTTTGCGCCCACCAGCGATGGTCCCGCCACATAGGGATTGGAACTGGTTCTGGACAATCCGGTCACAGAGACCGGGCCATTCGGACCGACTGCCATCATGGAAGAATTCCCCTCCACAAAGCTCACGTTCACCGGGTAGACCGCACCGGGTGTTCCCGGGGTCAACCGGTTGCCAAAGCGACCGAAGACCACGACCACGTGACGTTCGTTGTGATCGTAATTCGGATTGAGTGCAGCAGCGACCGGGTTAACGGTCTCACCGGTATTCAGGGTGATTGCGATGTTCTCAGGGGCCACCGTGCCAGGCAACAGTGGCCAGCTGACTTCAATCGGCATGGCATCAGCGTATAGCGGGTAAGTCCCGAATCCGGCCGCGGCAACGCCAATCGGACTTGCTGCACTGGTCAGGTTTCGAAGCGGTGGTACGGGATCAAGTCCCGCCCAGTCCATGTTGACACCGGCACCAGCCTCAATCGCAAGGTTCAGATCGCCGGCATTGAACAGGCCAGGCACGCCCATGATGCCCTCAAACCCGTATCCGGCTGCCAGAATCTCGGGACGGTCGGTCCAGAGATCGGCGTTGATGAGGACGGGGCGCTGCAACTGGATATAGGCTGCAAAGGTGGTGGGATCAGGTTGGGCCTGAGCCATCGACAAAAACGCCAGGGATAGCAGTTTGATCAGAGCCAGGCGGCTCATATTCGTGCACGAAAGAGCTGGAGGCATTGTCATCTTCCGGTTTGATCGAAGAAACGAACGCGAATTTCCAGGTCGATCTGTGATGAAAATGGAATTCACTGTGCAGTCACCAGCAACAGAGCCCTCAGTCGAGATGGAGGCAACGCTGTCTGTGCAAATCTGACTAGATGTCTGGTGATTCGAGAACTGACACTTTGAAGTCATGCTGACGCTCCTTGTGACCCGGGTTTGTTGTTGGGGCAAGAGCACTGCAGAGAAAAAGCACTGAAACTGAAACAGAAGGGCGCGAGCCAAGGATCAAATGACGGTGCAACCTGCACAAAGCATCAAGTCAGACCAGCAAACATCCAACGTAATCTGGTGACATGACCTCATGGCGCGCTCAGATTGACGATCCCGCAACCTGTTGGGTCTGTTCAGACCTGCCTGATCGTCAAGAGTATATCGACCGGGCTTCTCAAATGGAGGTGGTTTGATCTAAGGGAAAACCCTTTAAAACGAACGCAATGCAAGAACGCGTCTTGTTGGCGATGGGGCTCTTTGCATACGATTGTGATCTGTTAGCGACTCGCGCTGTCATGCCAGGTGCTGGGCGTCAGGCTGATCTGTTCGTCGCCTGTCGGTACGAACAGTTCGCCTTCCTGAATGTTGATGTGCAAGTCCATGTTCCGTTCGACCTTCTGGGCGAGTGTGCGGATTGGCTCGGTAGGCAGGCAGATGACCCGAAGGTTTCTGGCGCGCGCCACCTTTTTGCTCACGCCGTCCCACCAGAGCTTGCTCGCATGTCCGTTGAAGCAATAGATGATCACTTGGTCTGCTTTGCCACACGCGCGAAGAATGCGGGTGTCGGTCGGTTGGCCAACCTCGATCCAGAGCTTGATTTCACCGGTCAGGTCTTTGAGCCAGAGGTCAGGTTCATCGGTCTCGCTCAAACCCTTGGTAAAGCTCAGATCTTCCTGAGCGTGCCGGGCAAATGCCAACAGACGGACCATCATCCGCTCGGCGGTCTCCGACGGATGACGGGCAATCGTCAGAGAATGACTGTCGTAGTAGTGCCGATCAGTGTCTGCGACATGAATGTCCACCTTGTAGATCGTTGCGCCGAGCGCCATTGAGACCGCCTTGTTTTTTTGAGCTGGTGAGTATCTGGAGACCAGAATGATAACGCCGGCGAACCCACTGACGTCCCGACACAGGTTCTGTCGAGGTGGATTCAACGTATCGCCAGCGCTGGCGCGCAAAAGGCTGCTGAGCTTTTTAATGACTCGTCGCATTCTCCCCGATTTGGGGATCCCCGTTGACGCTCTGATCGCAGATGCTGAAGCCGACTCTTGAACTGTCTGTCAGGCGCTTTAAATGGACGGCTCTCGTTTTCCTTTGCTGGATGTGCCGGCGCGTGACTGACTGAGCCTGGGTAAGATCGACTGATCAGAAATGCCTGTCGTGTGATGATCCATGAGTTCTCAGTCAGTCTCTCACAGGTTTGCACGAAAGGTTACTGATCGTCTCAATCAGTCAGTCCGAGCTTGCGTCTGAGCATCTCTATGACAGGGCGGATCCAGATATGGCGTTTGGCCAGGTCTTCAAACTCTGCGAGCATCACGTTGAGCGCCTGGCATCCTTCCTTCGTCCGGGACGCTTCGCGCGGAGTGATCCCGCCCAGTTCTGGTAGCTTGTCGTCCATCCATTTCTCCCAGTAATCCTCAGCATTGCGATCGAACGCCGTCTGATTGTTCAGGCTCCGGGTGAGCGATGGCAATGAGTCGATCAAAGGGTCGTAGGCGTCATCCAGGAAGTCAGATTCATCGAATATCTCGGGGATCACCACCTCGCCGCTGGACTCCAGTCTGGCCAGATCACCCAGCAGTGAGGTAATTTCGGTTTCGATCTCGTCAAGCATTTCTATGGAGTTCATGTTGACAGTGATGCCGTCCTGGTCGATATAAATATCGGCCAGTGTGTCGCTGTCCCAGCTTGGATTGTCCGGGTCCTCGTGGTCGAACCAGGGGATGTAGACGTACACCAGGTTGTCATCGTCGTCATAGACCGCATCAAATTCCATCAGATCAGAGACATCAAACCCTGACAGGCTGGCCAGTGCATCCAATGCCTCATAAGGCTGGCAATTCAGGGAGTAGATAATCTGGGTGATTTTGAATTCATCGTAGATACTGGGCCACATCCTGCCGTAACTTTCGTCATCCTTTCTCCGGATGCTGAAGTACAGCTTCCGCAGCGTGGGTTCTTCCTCCCGTAAAACCTCCGGGTCGAGCAATGGCAGTGTGTCTGGTGAGTCGGACAAGCCTGTGTGGGTCATTGCAAGATGTATGTGCAACTTCTGGATGTCGTCCAGCCAGTGCGCACGAATGATCAAAGGCCCAAGCCCGTAGGGAATCGTGTTCCCGTCGACAGTGAGTAACCGCATGTAGAAAACCATGCCAGGCTCCAGGTCGACGAAATACTGCAGATCGTGCACAACATGCTGCTTGCCGGTCATCAAATCATCAAACATGACCGAGTGTCCCGTCTGATAGTCCAGAACGCGGTAGTAGCTGAAGTACGACCTGTCAATGGCCTCGATAATTCGACGCTCAAGCGCTGCAACGCTACGTCCCCGCGTTTGCAGGTAGTGCTCGGCAACGGGTTGTTCGGGCTCAGCGTTGCCCGTTTCAAGAAGCCTGACTTCATCCGGGCGCCAGTCATGCAGGAACCAGTGTGGAAAGAGGGTTTCCACCTCCGGAAACACGTCCTTGTCCATCATCAGTTCGGCATCCAGTGTCATCGTTTCCCATGCGCGTACAACAGAGTCAGACGCGTAGTACATATCCGCATGCTCAAACAGAGCAAACAGCAAAGATTCTGCCGTGCGTTTGAGCTTGGCTAATCCAGCATCGCGCTTGCCTGCAGTGTCAGCCATTTCCGTTACGTCTGTTCTGGCGGGGGTGGTCTGCTGGATCATGCAGCACTTCTTGAATTTGATACCGCTACCGCAGGGGCATGGGTCATTTCGTCCAGGTTTTGTCATAGTCTGAAAATAACGCTTGGCAATGAGATGGGATGAGATGGGATGGGATGAAATGTGGTTGGTTGTGATGGAACTGGGCGCAACCTGATCGCGAATCAGGCTGACTGCTCTTACGATAGCGCAAATCAGTCTTGCGTGTGAATCCATCTGGCAGGCTGTGCGCCTTGATATGCATCAGTTATTCTGACGGTTCTAAGCTCTCGCATTAACGAGGGCTCGCTGTGGTAGTGACCTCTGTGCCGTGTGCGGTATCCGGATCAAGGTCTCGTTGAACAGGTGCGACGCTCCTGAGGGTTGCGATCCCTGTGAGGGTTACCTGTGATCTGGGTCACGCATCGAGGCAATGATATTCCTGCCAAGGAAGAACAATGAACAAAGTGCCTGGTTTATCCCGTGATGCGTTCGAGGCATACGAACTACTGACAGTTCCAGTATGGGTCTTTGCGCGAGACAGCCTCAGGGTACTGGCCGTCAATCAGGCAGCGCTGACATGGCTCGGTTATGAGCGCGAGACTTTGCTTCAGATGACAGTGCTCGATATCCGGCCTGCAACTGAACGGGCGCGATTTCTGGCCAGCATACGGGGATTTGAAGGCAGCAACATTGACGCCGGTATCTGGACCATCATCGCAGGAAGCGGTGCACAGTTTCGGGTCGAGTTCGGGTGGACGAAAGTCCTGTTCGATGAGCAGGAGGCGATTGTTGCAAGCATCCGTGACATGACCCATATTTTTCAGGAGCGGGCCACCAGCCTTTCGTTAAGTTCCAGCCTGGCCTCCATGCGTGAGCGGATGGTGCTCCATGAAGAACAGTTTCGCAGGCTATTCGAATCCGTGCCGGGAAAGATGCTGGCGCTTCTGCCGGACGGATTTGTCATCACCGGGGTCACCGATGAGTACGCCAAAGCTGTTTCACGCACGCGTGAGGATCTGATCGGTCGTCAGCTTTTCGATGCGTTTCCGGATGACCCTGATGAGCCAGAAGCCGATGGGTCGCGTAATCTGCAGGCTTCCCTGAATCGTGTCATGACTTTGCATGTGACCGACGTCATGAACATCCAGCGTTACCCCGTTCTGATGCCGGATGGACACTTCGAGGAAAGGTACTGGCTCTCGCTGAACAAGCCTGTACTGGATGATGCGGGCAAACTGCTCTTCATCATTCACAGAGTGGAGGACGTGACTGGATTGTTGCGGACCGCAGATGCGCAGAGCAAGGCAGCCGGGATTGAAAATGGTCTGGCAATGGCCTCTGGCCAGCCAGGGGGCTATGCGCCGGTCGCCGAGATGTCCGCCGCACTCACTGCACTTCAGAATCGTGAGGCTCGCCTCAGAGCCGCCGAGTCCTTGCTTGAGCTCGGTGTGTGGGAGTTCGATCTGGCATCAGAACGGTTTAGCTGGTCGCCCCGGGTGTTTGATGTTTACGGGCTCGCGACCGAGCAGCTGCCTGTCAGTCTGGACGGATATGTCGCGAATGTTCACCCGGATGACCGTGAGCAGATGCTCGCCAGATACAGAGAGTTCGAGCGCGAGCGTGCGCCGAGCCTTGTTTTTGAACACCGAATCGTGCGTGCCAATGGCTCTGTTGCATACGTGCGCGGGGTCGGCGCCCGACACGCGATCGAGGGCCGCGAAGTCATTCTTGGGTACGTTCAGGACATCACAGAGATCAAGCATGCTGAGCATCAGCTTTTTGAGGCGGCGCGTCTTCAGAGAAGGGCGGGATACATGGCCAGACTCGGGACCTGGCAGCTCGAACTCAATCCGCAACGCATCGTGTGGAGTGCCGAGACCGCAGCAATGCACGATGAGCCCGAAGGGACATCGCCGTCACTGGAAGAGTCGATCAAGTACTACGCACCGCAGTACAGGGACCTGGTCAAGGAGATGGTGGATGCCTGCGTGAGCAAGGGCAAGCCGTTCGACGAGGTACTGCAGCTCACCACCAGTAAAGGACGATGCATCTGGGTTCGGGCGATCGGAGAGCCCGTGTACGGATCACACGGACAGGTGGTTGCCGCCGAAGGCGCGTTTCAGGATATCTCCGAGTTCATTGCCGCAAGAGACCTCTCTGAAGACCTCTCGAGACGGCTGCGGCAGACTCTGGAGCGAATCAGTGATGCCTTCTTCTTGCTGGATGACCAGTGGCGTTTCACATTTCTGAATAATCAAGCAGAGGTCGTCCTGCACCGCCCGCGCGAGGAGCTACTGGGGCGAATTGTCTGGCAAGAGTTTCCAGCAGCGGTTGGAACCACGTTTCAGACGGAATACGAGAAAGCTGTTCGCGAGAACACAACAGTGCGCTTTCTTGCTTTCTATCAAACGCTAGCAAAGTGGTTCGAAGTCGCCGCGTATCCTACCGATGAAGGGCTGGCGGTGTACTTTCGGGATGTGACCCAGCAAAGAGCCCGCGACGAGCAGTTGCTGTTGCTTGAGTCTGCCGTCTCGCGCCAGAATGACATCTTGCTGATCACCCGCGCGGAGCCGATTGACAGCGATGCCGGACCCGAAATTGTTTATGTCAATGACGCGTTTGTTCGTCGCACCGGATACTCGCGCGAGGAGGCTATCGGCAAGACCCCCCGGATTCTGCAAGGTCCACGCACACAGCGCGCTGAGCTTGACCGTATTCGGCAAGCCCTTGAGAACTGGCAACCGGTGCGTGCAGAACTCATTAACTACACCAGATCTGGCGAGGAGTTCTGGATAGAGCTTGATATCGTGCCGCTGGCAGATGCGTCAGGGTGGTTCACGCACTGGGTTGCGATCGAGCGCGACATCACGGACCGCAAGCTTGCCCAGCAGGCACTCCAGTTGAGTGAGGAGCGCTTCAGGCTGGTCGCCAGAGCAACGGGCAACGCAGTGTGGGAACTGGATATCGAGACCGGAAATCAATGGTGGAGTGAAGGCCTGACCGAGATATTCGGGCACAAGCCCGGGTCCGTGCAGGATCTTCGCGATGTGTGGAACATAAACATTCACCCAGATGACAAGGCACGACTGCTGGCAGGGTTGGCCAGATTGCTCACCCAGGACGCGGACAGCTTTACCGAGCAGTACCGGTTTCGACGTGCAGACGGTACGTGGGCCCGGGTGCAAGATAGTGCCTTCGTGATCAAGGATGAATCTGGTGCACCGGTGAGAGTGCTTGGTAGCGTGAATGACATTTCCGAACGCTTGCAACTCGAGGAGCGATTGCATCAGGCCCAGAAAATGGAAGCGGTGGGCCAGTTGACCGGGGGCGTGGCCCATGACTTTAATAACCTGCTTACGGTTATTCTGGGTAATGCAGAAACCTTGACACAGACGCTCGAGTACAGCCCGCGTCTGTATACAGCGGCCAGCATGATTGTGGATGCTGCCGGGCGAGGCGCTGAACTGACGAGTCGGTTGCTGGCATTCTCCAGACGACAGCCACTCGAGCCGCGCTCGGTCAATGTGCGTAACCTGATTCTGGGTATGGAGGACCTGTTTCGACGGACTTTGCCCGAGACCATCAACATCGAAATTGTGTGTGGTGGTGGCCTGTGGAGTGCGGAGGTCGATCCTGCACAAATCGAGTCGGCTTTGCTGAATCTGGTGCTCAATGCGCGCGATGCCATGCCTGATGGCGGATGCCTGACAATCGAAGCCGTCAACGCACAGCTGGACGATGATTACGTCGCCAACGAGCTCGACATCGTCGCGGGTCAGTATGTCATGATCATCGTGACCGATACCGGTCACGGTATTGCACCTGAACATCTGGGCAGGGTATTTGAACCGTTCTTCACCACCAAATCACCTGGCAAGGGCACAGGCCTGGGGCTGAGCATGGTGTTCGGATTTGTCAAGCAGTCAGGCGGTCACATCCGGGTTTACTCAGAGGTTTCCGAGGGGACTTCCTTCAAGCTTTACTTTCCGAGGTCATATCGTCCCAGTGAAACCGAAAGGGCAGGCTCCTCCCGGCGAATCATGGCCCGTGGCTCCGAGACGATTCTTCTGGTAGAGGACGACGCGCTGGTACGAGCCCATGTCCTGGCCCAACTCCGAAGTCTGGGCTATCGGGTGCTGGAAGCGGTTGACGGACCGAGCGCGTTCGAAATCCTGAAGCAACACGCGGATATCGATCTGCTGTTCACTGATGTGGTCATGCCAGGCGGGATGGGTGGCAAGGAGCTGGCGCAGATTGCACAGGCCATGCTGCCGGGGCTCAAAGTGCTCTTTACCTCTGGCTACACCCAGAACTCGATTGTGCATAATGGCCGGCTTGATCAAGGCGTCGAACTGCTGACCAAACCCTATCGCCGTGATCAGCTCGCATCCAGGATTCGGTCGGTACTGGACAGTTAAGTCGTGCGCATCTGGCAGACACGGCAGCCCAGGGGGCTCAGATGTGATTAATGTTTTTTCAGTGTCGTCCAGACGGCATCCAGCAGAGCATCCCGTGTGTACGGCTTCGATACAAGAGATGTTCCATCTGGCAGGCCACCCTTGCCGCTGAGTGCCAGTCCCGAATAGCCCGAGCAGAACAGGACACGCAGTCCTTTTCTCAGACGCTGGGCGTGCTCTGCAAGCTGGCGACCATCCATGTCTGTCCCCAGGAAAACATCGGTGAGCAAAAGCGAGATTTCCGGGTGTGCTGCGAGCAGACTCAGGGCCTCGTCGGGGCCAGAAGCTTCCTTTACTTGGTATCCTTCGGCACTGAGCAGGCTCGTCACATGGCGTCTCACGAGCAGATCATCCTCCACGACGAGAATGGATTCGCCTTGATTGTCCCTTGATGGAGCCGGATTTGAGGTTTCTGGTGTGGCGAGTTCGGCTTGACTCTGGTCGGAGTGGGTCGATCTCATCATCGGAAAGTACAGGCTGACCGTCGTGCCTTGGCCGACAGAGGATGCGATGTGGATGTGTGCGGCCGATTGTTTGACAAATCCGTGAACGACACTCAGACCAAGACCGGAGTGCTTGCCAGCTGCCCGGGTTGTAAAGAAAGGTTCGAAGATACGCTCCATGACTGTTCCGGGGATGCCGTGTCCGTCGTCGCTGACTGACAGTAAAACGTACTCGCCGGCAGGAATGTTCGCATACGTGTTAAGACTGGGTTCGCAGAGGACGACGTTGGCTGTACCGATCTCGACTGATCCTCTACTGGGCATGGCCTGCACTGAATTGATGACCAGATCCTGTATGACAGTTTCAAGCCGCTGAGGATCGACATGACATAACCATAGTGCAGGTTCAAGTGTCAGTTTCAGGGCGATTGCGGGTCCTGTCACTTGTCGAAGTACAGGGTCGATGTTGCGGATCAAGTTGTTCACGTCAGTCAGTCTGGGCGCCAGGGTCTGGCGTCTTGCGTACGTGAGCAGTTTCTGTGTCAGTGCGGCTCCGCGCTCTGCTGCGAGAGTCACCATCGATGCCAGTTCGTGAATGTCCTGTAAAGGCTCACCCTCTTGAGAAGACTTCGTCAACTCGCAGATCAGTTCTGAATTGCCCAGGATGACTGTCAGGAGGTTATTGAAGTCATGTGCGATGCCGCCCGTCAGAATACCGATTGCTTCGAGTTTTCTGGCTTGTGCCAGTCGCTCGGTCATCGCTCGTTGCTCCGTCACGTCTCTCGCGCACACCAGCTCGGCTCTGCGCCCCATGAACTCGATGACTTCGGACGTGATGTCAACCGTGCGTCTGGCGCCTGATTTGTGAATGTGCGTCCAGGAGCCAGCCTGATCGATTCCACTGTCGAGTGCCGAGATGTTCTGTTCCAGTCTGTCGATATCTTCTGTCGGGCGAATGTCGCGAATCGTCATGCCCAGAAACTCTTGCCGTGTGTAACCATAGGCGCGGATGGCTGCATCGTTGACCGCCAGAAATGCCAGTGTCTCCAGATCATAGACCCACATCGGATCCGGATGGCAAGTAAAAAGAAGGCTGTGATCAGCGTTCACAGTGTGCCTGCCGATGCGCCAGAACTGTACTGTCTGCTCCATCGCAGCGCCTCATAACCTGGCATGGGTCGCGAAAAGTAATACCCCTGAACCTTGTCGCAACCCGCTTGCGCCAGAAAATCAAGGGCATGCTGATTCTCGACACCTTCTGCCGTGACCTCCAGGCCCATTGCCTGACCGAGTCCAATGATGGCAGCGCAAATTTTCTGAGACTCCGTTGACTGGGCCAGATTGCCGACAAATCGTTTGTCGATCTTGATCTCGGAAAAAGGCAGACGTGCCAGTTCGACAAGAGACGAGTATCCGACCCCGAAATCATCAAGCGACAGATGGAATCCCTGAATCCGGTATCGGGTCAGAAATTCAAGCAGTTGCATGGGGTCCTGATGCTGTGCTGTTTCCGTTACTTCTAGTGTGATGCGACCAGGGGAAACACCATGCTTGGATGACAGCGTCAGGAGTTGGTCGGCCAGTGCCGGGTCGGTCTGACTACGCGACAAGTTCACCGCCAGACCGATCTCGTACGCGTCCAGTTGCTTAAGCCAGAGTACGGCGGACTCCAGGATCTGCAGCGTGAGCGGCGTGATGAGTCCGGTGCGCTCGGCCAGCGGGATGAAGCTGTCAGGGCTGATCATTCCGAACTCCGGATGATTCAGTCTGGCCAGTGCCTCAAATCCACATAGTCTTTGTGTCTGACAAGTGAATTTCGGCTGAAAATAGGGCTCGATCCAGCACTCTTTGATTGCCTGAACAAGCATGTCTTCATCGACAATCTGGTCTGTCGGGTTCCTGACCTGCTGTTTCTCGGCACCTGCGCCAAGAAGAGAGCGAAACATTTCGGGAGTGAACGGCTTGGGCAGGATGCCAGCGAGATTCAGGCCATATTCCGTGGCCGTTCGGCCCGCTGCCTCGAGTATCCGGTTGCTCAGTCCGCTGGTCAGGATCACTCTGCCGGGATAGTGAAGCACCTGTAGCTCACGAAGGACCTGGATGCCATCCATATCAGGCATCGCCAGGTCAACCAAGACGCAATCCGGTTGCCAGTCACGCAGTGACTTGAAAAAATCAGTAGCATTGAGTGAGGCGCGCACATCAAACCCGGCTCGACGGGCGATGATCCGGGCGGTATTTGTAACCGATTCGTCGTCATCCAGAATCAGAATGCTGCCCGCAGCGTTTGCTTTGCTGTCTGTCATTTGAAGACGCCTCTGGAGCATGGGTGGGGTCGAACCCCGTGGGAAGAAGCATACCAAAGCGACGGACACTTTTGGCGCTTTTTGTCATGAGCGAGTTGTGTGGCGTGGTCCGATACTTGCAGGCATACAAGTGAGACGCCCGCAACTGCCCGTTCCAGTGTGGTTATAAAGGCGCTACGTCAGTCATTTCGTGACGCACATTCTCTGGCGCGTGTTGCCGCTGCCTGACCCGGGTGGACGAAGATCAACGCAACACGTGACAGGTGATCTGGCTCGAGTGCAGTCAGACGTTGCATCTGTCAAGTCTGCAGCCAGTTTCTGGTTTGCAACTCAGCCATGGACATTACTCACGCTGCTGTACAGACCGTGAGGACCGCGTTGCCCCTGGTGGTCTTCAGCACGTAACAGGATAACGCGTTCATGCAGACATACTCGTGTTGACTAAAAACATACTGAGTAGTATGTTTTATCGACGAATCTGAAATGTACACAAAGAACAGGGCGCCGGGTTCGCTCTACGTCGAGTCAGCAAGGAGGGTGATGTGAGAGTACTCATGACAGGAGCGAGCGGCTTCCTGGGTCAGGCGGTGAGTGCCGCGATTGTGCAGCGTGGCGAGCTAGAGCCAGACCTGGATGGAGTTGCCGTGAAGGTGACGGATTTGTTGTTGGTCGATCGCGCGGCACCTGCTAAACCGGCGGGCTGGGCACGTCCCGGGCTGGCGGTTTCGGCCCAGTGCGGTGACCTCACGCAACGACATTTTGTGCAGAAGATGATGTCGTTTTCTCCGGATGTCATCTTTCATTTTGCTGCCGCACTGACCCTGACAGCAGAGCGTGAGGACGATCTGGCCTATCAGCTCAATATCGCCTGCCTGCATGAGATGATCCAGAGATCCCATACTCAGTGCCGGCTGATCTACCCCAGCTCGATCTCAGTGTTCGGGGGAACATTACCTGACGCTGTCGATGATACGGTTGCGCCCGCCCCAGAAACGACATACGGGACGCACAAAGCCATGTCTGAACTGATGCTGGCCGACGCCTCGCGCAAAGGTCGGGTCAGTGCTCGGAGCTTGCGTTTGCCAATCGTGCTGGTGAGAGACTCGAGTCCACAACCCACGGTCTCGGATCAAGTTGCTGCGATCGTGCGTGAGCCGCTTGAAGGGCGTGACTTCGACTGTGGGCTCAGACCGGATACCCGAATGCCGGTGGCGTCGGTCACGGCTGTCGCAAAGGCATTGCTCAAACTTAGCGAGTTGCCAGAACATGATCTTCCCCCAAGCCGGGTCATGAACCTGCCGTCCCTGACGGTTACGCCTGCCGAGATGATTCACGCCGTGGCTCGTCATGCGCACGGCCAGACGGTCGGCCAGGTGTCTTTTAAACCGGATCCGATGTTGCAGACCATTGTCGATGGCTGGCCACGGCAGTTCACCTCCGAGCACGCACTTTCACTTGGTATCCGGGCCGATGCAGGCGTGGATGAGATTGTGAATGACTATTTGCTCAGAAGATCAGGAGTGCCCGAAAGCAGTTTGCATGCAAAGCGTTCCGGGAGGGTTGAGCCATGAGTGCAAATCAATCTGCTTGCCCATCACAGCAGTCCGATCAGTTGCCGGTCTGCATTATCGGTGCGGGTTCATCAGGCCTTTGCGCAGCCAAGGCCCTTCAGCAACGAGGCGTGCGGTTTGATTGCTTCGAGAGCGGTTCAGCTATAGGTGGGATGTGGCGCTACGAGAACGACAATGGTCTATCTTCTGCCTACCGGAGTCTGCATATTGATACCAGCCGCCAGAATCTGGGTTACTCGGATTTTCCCATTCCGGACCATTACCCTGACTATCTGTCTCATTACGAGGTGATCGAATACCTGGAGGCGTTTGTCGCTCACTTTGGTCTTTATCCTCTCATTACCTTCAATACTTCTGTGGTCGACGTCTCGCCCGATGCGGACGGAAACTGGCTGGTGACACTCGATGATGGAACCTCCAGACGATACCGGGCAGTGGTTGTAGCAAACGGTCACTTGTGGGATCCAAGAATGCCCGCGTTTCCCGGATCCTTTGATGGCGAGGCCATCCATTCTCATCATTACCGAACGGCCGCGCCGTACGAGGGCAAGAATGTGCTGGTGGTCGGCATCGGTAATTCGGCAGTCGATATTGCGGTCGATGTCTGCAAGAATGCGCGTCAGACGTTTCTTTCGACCCGACGCAGTGCGTGGATTCTGCCCAAGTACATCATGGGCATCCCGACCGATCGGTGGGGTACATTTTTCACAAAGCGGTTGCGACTACCCACAAAATGGAGTCGCGTTCTGGTTCATCGACTGGCTTATCTTGTGACGGGCGATCAGGCGCGCTTTGGGGTGCCGCATCCCGGACACCCAATCTGGAAGGAACATGCAACGTTAAGTCAGGAGCTGTTGCCTTATTGTGGGCATGGCTGGATCAAGGTCAAGCCAGACATCAAACTGCTTGACGGCAAGTCGGTGGTGTTCAAGGACGAAACTCGTCAGGAGATTGATGCCATCATCTACGCGACGGGTTATCGGTCCACGTTCCCGTTTCTCAAGCCCGATGTGTTCAAGATTGAAGATGGTCAGGCGGCCTTGTATCGACGCATGGTTCCTCTGAGTGCGCCGGGCCTGTTCATGCTGGGACTGATACAGCCAATCGGGCCCACAATTCCACTGGTTCAGGTGCAGGCGACATGGCTGGCTCGCGTACTTGATGGCAGCATGCAGTTGCCTGCACAGGGTGTGATGCAGGCCGAAGTCGACGCGCATCAGAATAAGATCGCCAGTCAGTACGTTGGGTCTGCACGCTATACCCTGGAAGTGGATGGGCTGACGTATCGCCGCCAGTTGTCAACTGACGTGCGTTACGGAAAAGCGGGGCAGTCGTGACCGTCAGGGCGGTGTTGGCTGATTCAGCGCTAATGGTCTTGCGACTCATCATCGGAGCCATCCTGCTTGCCCGGGTCGTGCCTGGGCTGGCTGCGCGTGAATACGCATCGGTTATCCGGAAGAGGGGGGCGTGAACGTGACAGCGGGCGCATTGTCTCGTCAGAAGATTCTTGATACCGCTGCGCAGTGCTTCATGCGGCAGGGATACCACGCCACCAGCATTGATGATATCGCACGCGCGCTCGGTTCGACCAAAGGTCGTGTCTATCATCACTTTGCTTCAAAGATTGATCTTTTCTTTGCGGTGCACAGAGAGGGCATGAAACGCCTGTTCGACGCCGTTGTTCCAGTTGTGCAAAAGGAAGATACAGGACAGAGCACGCTAGAAACATTAGAGGCCATGTTGCAGGCCCACGCGCTGGCCTTGCTGGAGCACCACACCTATGAAAGTGTGGTGGTACAAGGTGTGCACCTGCATCGCTTTGGGGCGATGACTCCTGAAGAACGACAGACTCTCGATGAGTTGATTGCCAGTCGGGACGCTTTCGAGAGCCTTTTCAAGGGTCAACTGGCTCGATTGAAGAAAGCCGGCTTTCTCAGGCACGCCAGTGTGTCGGTTGCCGCCAAAACATTGCTAGGGGGGATCCAGTGGTCACTTGTCTGGTATCGACCCGATCAAGACACCAGTCCCGCCTCTCGCGAAAGCCTTGCGCGAGAGATGGTGAACGTGCTCATGCATGGGCTGGTCAGGTAATTGTGGGGCAGACGCGCGACTTGCGCGCGCGGCCATTTGATAGTCTACCGGGCGCCCGGGCGCCCATCGCGTTGCCGGACAGGTTGCGCTGTTAGACCGGGTCTGTATGATCAGAACGGTGGGTCATCATCAAAATCGCTGACGGGCTGGGGAGTCGAGCGCGTTTGATTCCTGGGAGGTTGTGGCTTTGCAGGTTCGTAGTTCTGTCCCGAACTGCGAGACTGGTCGTCTCGCTTACCTAGAAGCGTCAGGTCGTTGACTCTGACTTCGACGCTGTTTCGGGTCTGCCCCTCTTTGTCCTGCCATTCCCGCACGGACAACTCGCCGCTCACGCCAACGAGCTGTCCTTTGATCAGGAACGGTGCAACGGATTCCCCGCGTTTGCCAAACATGGAGCACCGTGCCCAAACGGTGCTCGCCCTTTCGCCAAAACCGGATTTCACACCAACAGAAAAACTGACGACCGAATCTCCGTTGGGGGTGTAGCGTACCTCTGCATCACGTCCGAGGTTGCCGGTAAAACTCCATGAATTCATGCCAAATTCCTTTTTAGGCGGTTGTAACTGGTCAATGCTTTCTTTCTCACCTGAAACCGTGCATGACATCGTGCGAGAGGCGATGCATGGCACCCGAAATCGTGTCTGCCTCGGTAGATACGGTGGTACACAGCCCGGGTTCAGGTGGGCGTCTTTCATTGACTTGATGTCGATACCGCCATCATAACGAAGGTTGGATGGACGCACACGTAGCGGTGAGCCGAACGGGTCCGCAAAGGCGAGCTTCCTGCTGGTCGGTCCGTCCCGGAGCAGGGCCAGTGGTTTGGGGTATTCAGGGCCTGATCACAAAACAGTGCGATCAGGCCAGGTCTGCAGACGAATGGTCCACTATCCCATGCTTGCTACTTTGTCGCAGGAAACCTGTTCGGCGATCGCCATTTGTGGTTCCACCACATAGTCCTCGGTTCCGTGGCGCGCCCGGGTGACCAACCCCATCCGGTTCATCAATGAGATCAGCGGGGCCGGATCCAGCTCCTCGACATTCACCATGCCACCCATATCCCAGGTGCCGTCGGCGATCAGCATGGCCGCAGCAACCGCCGGGACACCTGCTGTGTAGGATATTGCCTGGCTGCCGACCTCTTTGTACGCCTCTTCATGATCGCAAATGTTGTAGATCAGGACCTCCTGAGGTTTGCCGTCTTTGGTGCCTTTGACCAGGTCACCGATGCAGGTCTTGCCGGTGTAGCCCGGAGCCAGCGAAGCGGGATCTGGCAATACTGCCTTGACAACCTCAAGTGGTACGATCTCCTGACCGCGGGCCGTGCGTACGGGATGCTCTGAAAGCAGGCCGAGGTTTTTCAGTACTGTGAAAACGTTGATGTAGTGCTCACCAAAGCCCATCCAGAATCGAATGTCTGGAACGCCGAGATTGCGCGACATCGAGTGCAGTTCGTCGTGCCCGGTCAGATAGGTTGTGCTCTTGCCTGTGACTGGCAGATCCCATTCCTTCTTGCGCTCGAACATGGCGTTGGCTTTCCAGGCGCCGTTCTCCCATGACCAGACGGTCGAGGTGAACTCCCGGAAATTGGTCTCCGGATCAAAGTTGGTCGCAAAGTAGCGCCCGTGACTTCCAGCATTGACGTCGATGATGTCGATTGAATCGACCTGATCAAAGTAAGTGTCCATCGCGTAACGGCCGTAGGCGTTGACCACTCCCGGATCAAAGCCGATGCCGAGTATGGCGGTTACTCCGGCTCGCTTGCAGGCGTCCAGGCGCTTCCACTCGTAATTGGCATACCAGGGCGGGGTCTCGCACACCTTGGCTGGATCCTCATGGATCGCGGTGTCCATGTAAGCAGCACCCGTTTCGATGCACGCCTGCAGAACCGACATGTTGACGAACGGCGAGCCGACATTGATGACGATCTGGCAGCGAGTGGCTCGGATCAGAAACTTGGTTGCCTCAATGTCCATGGCGTCTAGCTGATGGGCCTGAAGCAGACCGGGCATGTGCAAGCTGCCTTTGTCATGGACGGATTCGATGATCGCGTGACATTTGGCAAGCGTGCGAGACGCGATATGGATATCACCCAGCAGGGCATTGTTTTGTGCACATTTGTGGGCCACTACGTGAGCAACCCCGCCGGCACCGATGATCAGGACGTTGCGTTTCATCGATTTGATCTCTTTAAAGTTAAGCGATGTCGTCAGCAAATTCGTTCAGAGCGGGTCTGCAGCACGAGTATGCAGTGCATCTCTGCAGACCCGGGTCTCAAGACAGGCTGGCAACATAATCGTCATAAGAAAACTCGCGCACGAGCTCAATGGTGCCATCGACCTTGCGAATGGCGATTGCCGGCATGTGAATGCCGTTAAACCAGTTTTTCTTGACCATGGTGTACCCACCGGCATCACCTATGGACAGTCGATCACCGACTTGTAATGGCTGGTCAAACAGACCCTCCCCAAAAATGTCTCCGGCCAGACACGTCTTGCCACAGACCTGATATTGATGGATACCGCTGGCATTGCCAAGTGGAGCCGACTCGCGATAGATCAGCAGATCCAGCATGTGGGCCTCGGTCGAACTGTCGACCACCGCCAGATGCTTGCCCCGAAACCCCACATCCAGCACACTTACTTCGAGCGTGGTGGTATGTCTGACTGCGGCTTCACCAGGTTCGAGATAGACCTGAACACCATAGTCTTGTGCAAACCGCTTCAATCGTTCGCAGAAAGCCTCGACCGGATAGTCCGGTTCCGTAAAACTGATGCCGCCGCCAAGACTGACCCATTCGAGTTGTTGCAGGACGTCTGCGTAGCGGCTTTCCACCTCGGTTAACAGTGCGTCAAAGCGCTCAAAGCTGGCGTTCTCACAGTTATTATGTATCATCACGCCGCTGATGCGATCGATGACTGAAAGGATCGCATGCGGGTCGGACTCCCCCAGCCGGCTAAAAGGCCTGGCTGGGTCTGCAAGATCAAAGCCTGCCAGGCTCACGCCTGGATTCAGTCGCAGACCAACCGGTTTTTTCTTTGCTCGTGACTCAAAGCGAGTCAGCTGGCTCAGGGAGTTAAAAATGATCTTGTCACAGTGACTGATTACCTCGTCGATTTCATGGTCTGCAAAAGCCACGCTGTAGGCATGTGTCTCCTTGCCAAACTTTTGCTGCCCGAGCTTGACTTCGTAGAGTGAGGAGGACGTGGTGCCGTCCATGTGCTGGCGCATCTGGTCGAACACAGACCAGGTCGCAAAACATTTGAGTGCCAGCAGGAGTCTGGCACCCGATTGCTTGCGGATCTGGTCCATTACCTGCAGGTTTCGATGCAGGGCTGATTCATCAATCAGGTAGTAAGGTGTCTGAAGCGTGGTATCGGTCAAAGCGTTTCGGCTCCGGCAGGGGTGGGTTTAGGGCCCCGTTTCCTGGGTTCGTGGTGTTTAACGTCGCGGTAGTCGATGATCATCGCCGGCTGACCTGGAAAAGTGGCGACCAGATCGAGTTTTCCGCCGATGCATTCAACGTAGTGCCGCAGGGTGGACAGCAACATATCACTGCGTTTTTCCAGTCGGGAGATCGTGTCTTGCCCGACACCAAGGGACGCCGCCAGTTCCTCCTGGGTCTGGCCCGCTCGTTTACGAAGATCTTTCAGTGTCGTGAGGGACATCGTTTCGGCTCCCGTGAGTGGGTTTGCAGCGAGACGCTGGTCCGGTTTCCGGTACTTCTGTTTTTTTGCCATGTAACAACCATACGATTTCAGGGCAGAGATTAATTATGGCTTAGAAAGCATATGTTGTCAAAAGCATATTTCATTTCTGAAACTTTTCATATTGCAAAGGATTGCCCGTGTTGTCCGCTTTGTTCGCTTTGTCCGTCTCTTGACCAGCTTTTTCAAGGAACGGACAGGAACCAAAGTCTGATCACATAGTCGCAACCAGGTTACAAAACGGAATCACCCGCAAGAATCATCATCCAGGGCGAATATGATCACGTTGAACAGTGTCAATCTGCAGTACCAGACCGAGCAAGGCCCGATCGACATTCTGCGTAACGTCGACCTGGCTCTTCCTGCAGGCGAGCGCGTTGCCATCGCCGGGCCATCCGGTAGCGGGAAGACATCACTGCTACTTTTGCTGGCGGGGCTCGAAGCGCCAACTGGAGGCTGGGTTGAGTTCAACGGTGAACGGCTGGATGCGCTCAGTCGGGATGCGTTGGCGGATATGCGTCGTGACCAGATCGGGATCGTGTTTCAGTCGTTTCACCTGATTCCCAGCCTGAATGCTCTGGACAATGCCGCCTTGCCGCTTGAAATTGCCGGGGCCCGGGATGCCCGATCGCGGGTCAGAAAACTTTTGGAAAAAGTCGGACTCGGACATCGTCTGACCCATTATCCACGTCAGCTATCGGGAGGAGAGCAGCAACGGGTGGCAATCGTGAGAGCGCTTGCGCATCGACCCAGTGTGCTACTGGCTGATGAGCCGACGGGTAACCTGGATGCACAGACTGGCGCTGAGGTGGCCAGCCTGCTGCTAGAACTCGATGCAATCGCCGGGACAACACTGGTACTGGTGACCCATGACATGGCGCTTGCCAACCGGTGTGACCGTGTTCTCACCATGTCAGCGGGCAAGCTTCAAGAGAAGGTCAGCGACCATGTCTGATGCGCTGCAGCGAAGGTCCTTGCTTCGCTTCGCGCTGGCAGATTTGCGAGGCAGTCGACGAACACTTTGGGTCTTTGCACTTTGTCTGGTTCTGGGTGTGTCGCTCATTTCCGCGAGCGCTGGTCTGTACCGGGTGGTTCAACAGGCGCTGATGGCGCAGACGCGTGTGCTGATCGGGGGCGACGCAGAAGTGTTCTCGCGCGCTCCTCTGTCCGAAAGCGAGCTCTCATGGATTGAGGAGCGTTCGGACGTTTCATTGCTCATCCAGCTTCGGACGATGCTGATGACGCCTCAAGGGGACTCGCAGCTGGTGTTGCTGCAAGGGGTCGATGATGCCTACCCGCTGTATGGGGAGGTCGTCCTGGACCCTGATCGCTCGTTGTCCGAGGCGATTCGTGAAAGTAGGGCAGCAGTGCCCGATGGACAGGCAAAAGGCGGTGAAGGTGCAGACCAGAAAAAGGGCGTTGTCATTGATCGGGTACTCGCTGACCGCCTGGGGCTTGACCTGGACAGCACGGTATCGCTGGGCTCAGGACAGTTTAACGTCACGGGTGTGATCGACTATCAACCGGATCGGGGGCTGAACGCAGACTGGAACGGACTGCCGGTGATCGTCTCGGCCAAGGCGCTGGATGCGTCTGGACTGTTGCAGTTTGGCAGTCGGGCGGATTATCGCTATCGGGTGAGGGTGCCCGGGGATGTCGAGCAGTGGCGGGCCGATTTCATGGCGGCGTTCCCGCAAGGGCAGGCAGAAGTCAGGACGTTTGAAGATCGCAATGTACGCCTCGGTGAAGTGCTGGGCCAGATCGGGTCCGGGATCCTTCTGATCGGATTTAGTGCCCTTCTGATTGGATCACTCGGCGTATACAACAGCGTGAGCGCTTACTTGAACTCAAAACTGCGAACCTTTGCCACGCTGGGTGCGATCGGGCTGCGTGATGCCGGATTGCGCTGGGTGTACGGGTTTCAGCTACTGCTTCTGGCCAGTGTCTGTTCTGCGGTGGGCAGTCTGATCGGTAGTGCGCTGGCGATGGTCGGCATGCAGGTGCTCCAGGGGCAGTTGCCAGTGCCCTTGGCCTGGCAGGGGCTGGTGAGCTCATGGGTACTGGCCTGGTGTCTGGGCATGACGGTTGCCATGACATTTGCCTGGCCGGCGTTAGCCAGAGCACTGACTGTCTCGCCGTCTGACTTGTTTCGCTCCGATCTTAAAACTGGCTCTGTCGGGACTCGAGACTGGACTGTGACCATCTCACTAGGTCTGATATCCGTCGCCTTGATGTTGATGCTCTTGCCCGACCTCTGGTTCGGCTCGATCTACCTGCTTGCTGTCATTGGAGTATTTGCCGGGCTCGAACTGATTGTTCGGCTTATCCGGGTACTGGCAGGCCTGGTGACCAGGGGAAGTCTGTTCAATGGGCAATTCATCTGGAGACTGGCTGTGTCATCACTGAACCGGACAGACTCGCCTTTGAGACCGTTGTTGCTGTCACTGGGTGCCTCACTGACGCTGGTCGTGACCTCCACATTGGCCGTCATGGCGCTGTTTGTCACCGTCACCGAGACTGTTCCCGCAAACGCACCTGGCCTGGTGTTTTATGACATCCCGCAAAGCCAGCGCAGTGCGTTTGCCAGCGAGGTGGAGCAGCGTCCGGGGGTGGCGAGTCTGGATCTCATGCCTCTGGTGCTGGGGCGGGTATCCGCAGTGAACGGTGATGTGCTGCGAGAGTCAAATGACGTCGCAAACCAGATGGCGTCCCGGGATGAACACAAACTCAGTACCTGGAACAGGTCTTTCGACGAGGTTGTGGTCGTGCGAGGGGCCATCTGGGACGAGGACTATTCCGGGGAACCCCTGTTCGCCATGGAAGATCGGGAGGCAGATCAGATGGGGCTGCAGGTTGGTGACCGGGTTCAGTTTGAGATTCAGGGGAAAGTGCTTGAGGGCAGACTGGCTGCCATTTATGCCCAGAAGCGTCTGCAGTCACGGTTGTGGCTTGAAGGCCTTTTTTCAAAAGGCGCGCTTGATCCGTTTGTCACTCGCTATGTCGGTATGGCGTTTGTTGATCCGGCTGAAGTGGTCAGCGTCCAGAATGACGTGGCCCGGCACTTTCCGGCGGTCATCACCGTCAGGACGGATCTGCTGCTGGAGAGGGCTAGATCGATCTTGAACAGTGCGGGTCTCGCACTCGCGCTGACGGGATTGATCACGCTGTTTGCAAGCGCGCTGGTGCTATTGAGCGTCATGTCGGCTATCCGTGCCCGGCAGGCACACACCATGACGATCCTGCATACCATGGGTGCCAGGGTGAGCGTCCTTCGAAATGCCTTGCTGCTCGAGTACCTGCTTCTGGCGGGGGTACTGGTGGCTTTTAGTGCCTCCGTGGGCGCGGCGATCGGTAGCTACCTGTTGAGAGTCCGGATCGGACTACCGGATTCCGTGCAGATTGAGACAGGGTTTCTGGTGGCGGCCTCGTTGTGTCTGTTGGTGCTGGGATCAGGCGTGGTGTACTTGCAGAGACAGTTCAGGCTCACCGCGGCGAGTCTGCTCAGAGATGCAGCCGATGGCTAGACGACTGGCAGCGAGTTGATCACTGTGTTCAGCACGTTCTCGATGTGATGTTGAACGGGTGACCGATTGTGATTCTCTCTGGATTCTTCTCTCAGGTGTGACGGCCTGGCTCTGGTCGGGATGGAATACAGCTTGCTGCTCATTTCTTCATCACCATGTTCAGCGCTGACTTGACATAGTGCACAACCCCGCCGCGGAACGCCAGCACACAGGCAATGAAAATGAGACCCATGATGACGGGGACCAGTGAGTCAAACTGACCAGCAAGCATATGCTGGATCTGTACGATGACCACGGAGCCGAATACCGGGCCAATGATGGATCCGATACCGCCGAGGATCATCATGATGACACCGTCAGTTGAGAGTTGCCAGTGAACGTCTGACAGGCTTGCCAGCCCGAATACGATGGTCTTCAGTCCTCCGGCCACGCCTGCAACCACCGCTGAAATCGTGAAGCAGACCAGTTTGTAGCGATTGACGTTGTAACCCAGAGAAGTAACCCGCGGCTCGTTATCCTTGATCGCCTTGAGTACTTCACCGTACGGCGAGTTCACGACACGATGCACCCCCCACCAGGTCAGTGCGACCGCAATCAGTATCACGTAGTAGAGGACGTAGTTGTTTTGCAGGCTGATCAGACCAAACAGCTCACCTCTCGGTACACCCTGGTAACCGTCCTCGTTGTGGCTGAAAGGAGCAGCAACAATGATGAAGTAAACCAGTTGCGACAGGGCGAGCGTGATCATGGCGAAGTAGATGCCTTTTCTGCGAATGGCGAGTGAACCGAAGACATACCCTGTCACCAGCGTGATCGCAATCGCAACAAGCAAGGCCAGTTCGGGAGTGAGTCCGACATCCTTGATCATGTATCCGGTCGCGTAGGACGAAATGCCAAAGAAGGCTGCGTGCCCGAAAGAGAGAAGACCTGCATACCCGAAAAGAAGGTTGAGCGAACAGGCAAATAACGCCATGCACGCCACCTGAGCCAGTAGAACCGGGTAGACCCACAGTGGAAGCACAATGGCAATCGCAAGAACAGCCCACGTGATTTTGCGTTCAAGAAATTCGTCGTTCAAAATTCACTCCTTGCCAAACAGGCCGGATGGCCGAACGATGAGTACCAGAATCATCACAATGAAAATCACGACCGATGAGCCTTGTGGCCAGTACGCGCGTGTGAGTCCTTCAATGACGCCCAGAGAAAGGCCGGTGACAATCGATCCCATGATCGACCCCATCCCGCCGATGACGACCACAGCAAACACCACGACAATCAGACTGTGTCCCATCAGCGGACTGACCTGATAGATTGGCGCGGCAAGCACACCTGCAAACCCGGCCAGGGCAACCCCGAAACCGTAGGTAAGGGTGACTAACAGAGATACATTGATGCCAAAGCTGCGAGTGATTGCAGGGTTTTCTGTTGACGCTCTGAGGTAGGCGCCGAGCTTGGTTTTCTCGATCAGAATCCACACAGAAAAGCACACAGTCAGGGATGCCACAATGACCCAGAGTCGGTACTTGGGCATGCGCATGAAGCCCAGGTCGACCGTCCCCCGAAGTATTTCAGGAGAGGTATAGGCCATGCCAGCCACGCCAAACCAGTATCTTGCAAGTCCCTCGATCACGTAAGCGATACCGAGTGTGATGAGAATGCCGAAGACGTGGTCAAGCTTGTAGATCTTGCGCAGCATGGTGCGTTCGATCACACACCCGATCGCACCGATGATTAACGGGATGAGAAGGAGGGAGTACCAGTACCCGATTCCGAGTTTTGTCAGCAAAAGCCAGGAAAGGAGGGCGCCGAGCATGTAGATGGCACCGTGAACGAAGTTCACGATGTTGAGCATTCCAAAGATGACGGCCAGGCCCAGGCTCAAGACAGCATAGAACGAGCCATTGACCACGCCGACCATCAACTGTCCCATGACGACTGGCATCGGTAAACCAAACAGATCCATGCTGATCCTTAAATTCCAAGCAGTTCAGTGAGTTGCTGTTGCTTTTCGGGTATCTCGCGGGCGGCAAGGTGTTCCACGACCTTGCCGTGCTCGATGATGTAGATTCGGTCGGCCAGCTCCGACGCAAACTCGAAGTTCTGTTCGACCAGTACGATGGTGAATCCCTTCTGCTTGAGCGTTTCAATGACATGCGCCAGACGTTCGACGATCACTGGTGCCAGGCCTTCGGAGATTTCGTCCAGAAAAAGGATGTCAGCCCCGGTTCGCAGGATCCGGGCCATTGCAAGCATTTGCTGCTCACCCCCGGAAAGCTTGGTGCCCTGACTTTTTCGTCTTTCCCTCAGGTTCGGAAAAAGTTCGTATATCTCTTCCAGACTCATGCCCCCGGCTTGAGAACAGGTGGCAACGTCAGGTTCTCTTCGCAGGTCAGTGAAGAATAGATGGCTCGCTCTTCCGGGCAGTAGCCGACGCCGAGCCGTGCAATCTGGTGAGTGGAGAGGTTTACCGTCTCCTTGCCATTGAGCGAGATCTGGCCGGTGCGTCTGCTTGTCAAGCCCAGAATCGCGCGAAGTGTGGTTGTTCTGCCCGCACCGTTCCTGCCCAGCAGGCAGACACATTCCCCCTTGGCAACCTGCAGATTCACACCATGCAGGACATGGGACTCGCCATACCATGCGTGAAGATTCCGAATCCCGAGTACCGTCGCTCCCATGTCAGTGGTGCCTTCATGCATTGTCATGTGCCGTTCCGATGTTTCTTTTGCGCTTGCGTCCCATGTAGGCTTCAATCACGGCCTCATTGCGGGAGACGTCTGAGTAAGTGCCGCTTGCGAGCTCTTTTCCGCGTGCCAGAACTGTGATCTGGTCGCTGATGCCTGCAACAACCTTCATGTTGTGTTCAACCATGACGACAGTCCTGTTTTGTGCGACCTGCCGGACCAGTTCCATGATGTGTTCCACATCCTCGTGGCCCATTCCCTGCGTGGGCTCATCCAGAAGGACAAGCTTTGGGTCCAGGGCGATTGTGGTGGCGAGCTCAAGTGCGCGCTTTTGCCCATAGGCAATTTCTACGGCCAGCTTGTCGTGCAGTGACTCAAGTCTGACCAGCGCCAGTATCTGCATGGCCTGATCATCGAACTGATTCAGAATCCGTTTGGAACTCCAGAAATTCAGTCCCTTTCCGGCTCGTTTCTGAAGCGCAATCCGGATGTTCTGCAGTAAGGTCAGATGAGGAAACACGGCAGAAATCTGAAATGACCTGACGATCCCCAGGTTGGCAATATCGGCTGAAGATCGGGCGGTGATGTTGACGCCTTCGTACATCACCTTGCCAGCGCTCGGTCGGATGAAGTTGGTGAGCAAGTTGAAAAACGTCGTCTTACCCGCGCCGTTAGGTCCGATGATCGCATGGATATGCCCGCGCCTGACGGACAGCGATACGCTGTCGACTGCCCGAAAGCCGTTGAAGTCTCGCGTCAGAGACTCTGTCTGCAGGATGATATCTTGGGTCATGTTTACGCTGCGTTATCGGTCACTGGTAACGGATTACCCGAGTGTCTTGCATCGATTCAAAGTCTGTCCAGACTCCCGTGACAGGTCTCACGCGAGTCTTTCCAGCGTCTTTTGATGGAAAGGTATGCTTATTTGACGAGGCTGCACTTGCTCTCTGAGAGAGGGTGAAATGCCTGGTCTCCGGATACTGTTTCGACGATTTCGTAGTAATCCCACGGACCTTTGGACTGGGCAGGCTGTTTTACCCGGACGAGATACATATCGTGAACCATCTTGCCATCAGCGCGGACCTTACCGTTCTTCGCAAACGCATCCTGAATCGGCATGGTCTTGATGGTTTCAACCACATCGGTGACGTTGTCAGACTTGGATTTCTCGACTGCTTTCAGGTAATTCAGAACACCGGAGTACTGGCCTGCCTGAAGGGCGGTTGGCATGCGGTCAGTGCGCTCCTGAAAACGTTTGGCGAATGCGCGGGATTCGTCATCCAGATCCCAGTAGAAAGACTCAGCAAACATCATGTTTGCAGCGTCACTAAGTCCAAGTCCGTGGACATCCATGATGCTCATGAGCATGGCAACTGACTGCTTGCCATCTTCTCCAAGGCCGAACTCCTTGCCCTGCTTGATGGCGTTCTGCAAATCGAGTCCTGCTGTGGCAAACGCGACTGCATCGGCGTCACTAGCCTGTGCCAGCAGAATGTAGGACGAGAAGTCATTGCCCGGGAAAGGGTAGCGAGAGGAACCAAGCATTTCGCCGCCAGCCTGTTCAATGAATGTCTTTCCGTCGTTCTCGAGTGAGTGTCCAAATGCATAGTCTGCCGTGAGGTAGTACCATTTCTTTGCGCCTTCCTTGACGATAGGCTGAGTGCCAACCTTGGCTAACGAATAGGTGTCGTAAACCCAGTGCAGGCTGTTGGGAGAGCAGTCTTCGTTCGAAATTCTGACAGCACCGGCGCCAGTTACAAGCGCCAATCGGTTTTTCTCCTGCGCAAGTTTCATGGCTGCCAGAGCGACCGCACTGTTGCCGAGTTCCGAGACCACATCGACTTTGCCCTCATCAAACCATTCACGAACTCGGGCTGACCCCACATCTGCCTTGTTTTGATGGTCGGCGGTCACGATTTCAATTGGGACCCCAAGCACTTTACCGCCGAAGTCTTCGACCGCCAGCTCTGTCGCCACAATGGACCCGCGGCCCACGTTGTCCATGAACGGGCCGTTCACATCCGTCAGGACGCCGATTCTGACCACACCGTCACTGATCTTGTTTTCTGAAGCAAGTGCACTACAGGCGGTCACGCCCATGAGACCTGCCACGCCAAGCTGAACAGCTGATTTTGTAAATGACTTCATGTATGTCTCCTTTAGAACTGCATCTGCTTTTGTTTTATTCGTTTGGGTCGAGTCCTGCTTCACGCGTTCACCCGGCGCTCATTCAGACAATGAGTCTTCACTACTGCACTTCGATGTCATCTAGCCCCTTCGAATGTCTTCCAGGACCGGCATGAGGTAGTCAATGAAATGTTCCGGGTGCTCACTCATCGGGAAATGACCCATGTCCTTCATGATCGTGAGCTTTGAGCCCCGAACAAGAGACGCAAGTTCCTGACTGTCCTCTGGTGTACAGGAATAGTCGTATTCACCCGTCAGGAGATACAGGGGACAGTTGCTCGTGTCGATGTTCTCGACAATGCCCCGCAAATCGCCCTCCGATTTGTAAAAATGGAGATCTCCCTTAAAGACGCCCGGACCAGACTGCATGTAGTGCCAGAGCGTCTCCCATCGTTCTTTCTCAGGCGAACCGGGTGCAATCAGCCCGGACACGATACCCGCGCAGACTTCACCGCCGTGAATGTCGGGTCGGTGCAACCATTGGAGATCGTAATAGGGTTCGACGTGCGCACCAGATTGCAGACCGATCAGGGCTTTGAAGCTTGAGGGCGCTCTCAGCGCGATATGTAAAACGACCCGACCACCAATCGAACAACCCATCGTGATGGGACGCTCGATCTCCATGGCCTGCATGAAGGCCAGAATCATTTCGACGTAGGTGTCGCTGGTCAGTTGATACGGTTTTGTGTGCCAGCCCTCAGGTGGCGATGACTTGCCGTGAAAAGGCATATCAAAACAGATGACCTGATGATTCTCGGTGACTCGCTGGCTGTTTAGCAGACCACGAAATTGTCTGGTGTCGCTTCCTGCTGTATGCAGGCACAGCAGTGGCTGACCCTGTCCCGCTGTTTCGTAGTAGACACGGTGCGTCACTCCTCCAATGTCAAAGTGGACATAGCCGCCAACGGTGGACTCTTTTCTAGCGCGCATGGATCTCACTCCCCAGGCGAAAAACGAGCTCCTTGAAATACAGGAGATTGGCCATGAAAATCGCCTGATCGCCTTCTATACGAAGAGTCTTGAACTTGACCATCGCCATCAGGTCATGAAATCTGGGTCTTGGATTGTCAGCCCAGAACAATGACCAGGACTGGGGATCGCTGACAAGAGCAAAGGTCCAGCACGGCATCACATGCGGCCCGGGTCTGATTTCATGCACCGCGCCGTCACGAATGGTGATCAGGTACTCGTCTGCGCCCGACTTGAGCAGAAAAGTGACGTTGACGAACCGCCCCCTATGTGTCAGCCAGGTGTCGGGTGCTGACAGATTCTGATAGTTGTTCATTCGTCTGGTGATTTCGTGGTTTTACTTGTGTTGATTCGCAAAAACTATCTCACCCAGAACAAGGTGGAGCAACCCATGGTTTTCCCCATGCGCCCGGCCGTCAGGCGGGAGCCGCACTCATATTGCATGTAAGAGTCATGCTGACACCGACCTTCGGTGAGTGCTGAATGACGGGCTGTGGAAAATGTACTCTATTCATAGGGGTGACTTGAGTTATTGATCAGATAAACGGATCAAACAATTCAAAAAAACGACTGGTCGCTTATTGATTCTTTGATCTACGCTGAGTTTTCAGTGCACAGAAGGCATCCAGAGAGATGCAGATTGTATTGAGGCTGGATCGTCCTGAGCGCTCGGGTTTCCTATCCGTGCGCGGATCAATCGCCATTTCTAATGGCTTGTTCCTGGGACGAAGAACCGTGGTCGATCAGGGCCAGTGTGTTCATCAAATTAAAGAACAAGGAGACTAATGATGACTAGAAAGTTCGCGACGATCTCAGCCGGACTGCTTGCTGCCTGTACTGCGCTGGCGGTTGCGCCAGCAAGTGCCCAGACCAAACTTTCAGTTGTGCATGGCAGTCCGGTCAAGCACGTTGTTTCCATTCTGGGTGCAGAACCCTGGATGACGTGTGTGAAGGAGAAAGCTGGCAAGGAGGTTGATTTCAACTACTATCCAGCCGGCCAGATTTCCAAGACGCCTGAATTGCTTCGGGCGCTTGATAGTGGCGTGGCGGACCTGGCTCCGGTTCCAATTGGCTACGTTTCAGATGAAATGCCCCTGAGTGGCGTGGTGATGTTGCCTGGCCTTGGAAGTACTTCGACAGAGATTGTCACGGCTTATTCAAAGGCCATTCGCCCGGGTGGCATTCTGTCCAAGGAGTTTGAACAGCTTGATATTGTTCCGATCTGGGCCATGGCGTTTCCGCCTTATCAGATCGTATCCACCAGAGGTAAGATCAACTCACTGGATGACTTCAAGGGTCGTGTCGTGAGGTCCGCTGGTGGTGCAATGAATCTGGCTATTCAGCAGCTTGGTGGCTCTCCGGCAGAAATCGCAATTGGTGAAACCTATATCGCACTGGAACGTGGCACAGCTGACAGCACCATTTCGGCATTCGCCAGCGTCAAGCCGTTCAGCTTGCAGGAAATCATGAAAAGCATGAGTTCCAATGGTGCGTTCGGTACGTTCTCTAATGTCATGGCCATGAAGAAAGACAAATTCGATGCGTTGTCGCCTGAGACTCAGAAGGTGTTCATAGATTGTGGGATCCAGACCGAGCAAAAGTTTGCGCAAACCATGGATGCCGAAGCCAAAGAGCTGGCTAAGGAATTCGCTGCACTAGGTATCGATATTTACGAGTTCACCCCCGAGAATCTGGCTGCGATCAATGGGGCACTGGGTAACGTTCAGAGCGACTGGGTCAAGCGACTGAGCGGACGAGGTCTGCCAGCTCAAGAGACACTGGATGGATACAAGACTCTGCTGGGCGTGAAGTAAGCGGGCAAGTACCGCGTGATCGAGATTGTCCTGGCACGCTTGGATATTCTTGGTCACACGGCGCAGTCAGGTCTATTTGCAAGTCTTTGAGGCCTTTTGCTGACTCGAGTGTCGGGATGAAACATGAACAAACTGCATGGTGTGCTAGACCGGTTCGTCCAGGTTCTGGAAAACATTGGGGCCGTCATCGCGGGTTCGGTGCTGCTCTTCTGCATGGTGCTGGTGTCGTTTGATGCCTTGTTGCGGTATGCATTCGCTGCACCGCTTACCTTTCAGTTGCATCTTACCCAGTATTACCTTTTGGTCTTGCTGACCATGCTCGGTCTGTCCTGGGGGTATCGCTCGGGCGGATCCATCCAGATTACGTTTCTGGTCAACCGACTACCGGAGAACATCCGTGGTCTGGTCGCCAGAGCTGGGCTGCTTGCGTCATCGGCCTACGTGGCCGTTCTTGCGGTGAAAGCCTGGGAGGTTTTTGAGAGGGCATGGGTTAGAGACACTGTCGTCATGGGTGTCATCGACTGGCCTGTTGCCTGGTCCTGGATCTGGGTGCCGATCGGTTGTGCATTGCTCAGCACCCGGCTGTTGCTGGATGCCACCGCGTCCAGACTCAGAGTGATGGGCGGCGCCCACTGAGTCTGCCCAGGTTCGCACTCGTCCTGAACATACCCAATAAACATATCTGGATCACTGCATGGATATCCTGATCGGTGTCGGTTTGCTGCTAGCACTCATTGTGTCTGGCATTCCTGTCGGTTTTGCACTTGGAATTTCTGGTGTTATCAGCCTTTTCATGATGGTTCCAACCCCTGTCGTGATGGGCTTGATGGCTGAAGTCGTCCACCATACGGCTTCCAATTATGTCTTGCTTACGATTCCGATGTTCGTATTGATGGCGGAGCTTCTGACCGCGAGCGGCATGGCAAAAGATTTGATGATTGCCTGCAACCGTCTGCTGGGCAAGATCAAGGGTGGGCTGGCCATGGCCTGTGTGCTGGCCGGTTCGGTACTGGCTGCCGCATCGGGAAGTAGCACGGCTTCGGTCGCATCAATCGCTAGTGCGGCCTTTCCGACAATGAAGAGTCTGGGCTACGACGAAGGCTTCTCGATTGGGACCATGGCGATTGCCGGAACACTCGCGATCATGATCCCACCTTCGATTGCGTTTGTGGTTTACGGCATCATCACTGAAGAAAGTATCGGCAGACTTTTTATTGCAGGCATGATTCCCGGTCTGATGACTGCGCTGGGATACGTGCTGACTATCTCGGTTGCCGTTAGAGTGTGGCCACATCTCGCACCTGATCCAAAGAAAATTGCCGAACAGATGAAGCAAGGCGGAACGGCGCTGCAGCAATACGGAAAAGTATGGCCAGTCGTGTTGCTGGTGATCATCGTGATGGGTGCGCTTTACAGCGGACTTGCCACCCCGACCGAGGTTGGGGCGATCGGAGCCTTTGGTGCGCTGTTGATCAGCATGATGCTCGGGAGAATGTCCCGCAAGGCGGTCATTCGGGCGACGGGAAACACGCTCAGAACGACCTCCATGATTGTCACCATCATCTTTGGTGCAATGCTATTTGGCTACTTCATGGCCTACACGCAGGTTACTGACGCGATGATTCAATGGATTGCCGATGTCGGACTGTCGCCCTACGTCGTTTTGTTGTTGATCGTGTTTGTGTATCTGATGCTTGGCATGTTCATGGATCAGTTCGCCATCATCGTTCTGACTGTACCGGTCTCACATGCGGTGTTGACCGGGCTCGGGTTTGATGGAGTCTGGCTTGGAATCATTATTGTCAAAACCGCTGAGATCGGATTGGTGACACCGCCCCTGGGGTTGAATGTTTTTGTCGCATCTGGCGTCACAGGCGTCAGTCCGCAGAACGGCTTTAAAGGGGCTGCGCCATTCATCGTCATGGATCTAGTGATTCTAGGCCTGTTGCTGGCATTCCCGGCCATTTCCTTGTTCCTTCCAGAACTGTTGCGCTAGGAGACGAGACCATGAAGCTGGTGAGTGTGGTGAATCGAGGTGAGGTGAGAATCGGTGCCTTGCGGGCAGACAACATCATTGACCTGCGGATGGCCTACGAGAAATGGCTGGCCACCGCTTCTGCCTTGGAACGTCAGCCAGAAAATGGCATCAGAGTCCCTTGTTCCATGATCGAACTGCTTGGACTGGGAGAAACTGCGTTGCGCCAGCTTGGATTCGTCGCGGCACAGGCTGATTCACGGTGTTTTCTGGACCAGAGCGCCTGGAGAATCATTGCGCCGCTACCGAACCCCGGAAAGATTATTGGCGTGGGTCGTAACTACGGAGCGCATTCACAGGAAGGTGGAATGGCCCGGCAGGAGGAACCCAGGCTTTTTGTCAAGCTCAGTTCATCTGTGATAGGTCCAGGCGAGCACATTGTGAGTCCGGCATCGGTGCACAAGCTCGACTGGGAGGTGGAGTTGGCGGCTGTAGTCGGATCGGTCATGCGCAACATGTCGGTCAGCGAGTGCATGCAAAGAGTCGCTGGATACACTCTCCTGAACGATATTTCGGCCCGAGAGTTTCAGTTTGATGTCACGCCACCGCAGACCACCTTCGCAAAAAGTATGGACACCTTCACTCCTCTTGGACCGTGCATCGTCACATGCGACGAGATTTCAGATCCGGGCAATCTTGATCTCAAATGCTGGGTCAACGATGAACTGGTCCAGGATGGCAGCACGAGTGACATGATTTTTCCGGTCGGGTACATCCTGTCTTACATCAGTCGCTTCATTACCCTCGATCCGGGCGACGTTATTGCGACGGGGACACCCGCTGGAGTGGGGCATTTCATGAAACCGCCCAGGTATCTGCAATCTGGCGATCGGGTCAGGTTGTTTTGCCCGGCAATTGGTGAGTTACACAATACAGTCGAGTGACAGGATAAACACGAAACAGACCAGACGCGGGCGGCACGACGCAGTGAAAGACAACCCGAAAGACTGAGAGGAATGAGAGATGGCTAACAACCTGACAATTGAACCGACTGGCCAGACCCTGGGAGCACGTATTCACGGGGTAAATCTGGCTGAACCACTAGATCAACAGACATTTGACCAGGTGGTCAACGCGCTGGGTGATTACGGAGTGATCTGTTTTCCCTGTCAGAAGGTGGATCCCGAGCAGCAGAAGGCATTCAGTTCAAGATTTGGTTCGCTTGAAACCAATGTCGCCAACATGTACCAGATCCCGGGACACCCAGAAGTGATGATTCTTTCGAACATGAAAGAAAACGGTAAACCGGTTGGCATCGGCGATGCGGGACAAGGCTGGCACACGGACATGTCTTATAGCAAGACGATTGCCTTTGCAAATGTGCTGCATGCGATCAAGATTCCAAGGCGCAACGGCAAGGCGCTGGGAGGTACCCAGTTTGCCAACATGCACCAAGCATATGAAGATCTGCCTCAGGATATAAAAGACAGACTCGCCAACGCCACGGCATTGCATGATTTCAACAAATTCTGGGAAATGATGAGAAGGCGAGAGGGCAGCCTCAGACCACCGCTCACCGAGGAACAGCGCCGGCGCAAACCTCCTGTCAATCATCCGGTGTTTCTGACTCATCCGATCACGGGCAAGAAAGTTCTCTACGCCAATCCCGGGTATGTGATGAAGATCAACGAACTCTCCCAGGAAGAAAGTGACCGGATGATCGCCTATCTCTTCGAGCACCAGTTACAGGACAAGTACATTTACACACATGAGTGGAACGAGGGGGATGTGCTGATGTGGGAGAACATTGGTACCTTGCACAATGCACTCTCCGACTACGGGCCAGACGAACATCGATACATTCATCGCTGCCAGGTGATGGCTGACTGGATTTTTGAGTCACCTTACGCCAAAGCCAGTGGTGCATATGGTCAGACAGTGTAACGAAATCACGATTATTCTGGAGCAGTCTGAATGTATTACGAATCGGGTCATGGGCATGGCTTGCCCCACAATCCATTCAAAGCGATCATTGCGCCGCGTCCGATAGGATGGATCTCGACTGTTGACTCCAGCGGCCGGGCCAATCTGGCTCCGTACAGCTTTTTTAATGCGGTCTCAAGCAGTCCTGACATGATCGCGTTTACCAGCGAGGGATTGAAGGACAGTGCCCGGCACGCTCGCGACAGTGGCGAATTTGTGTTCAACCTTGTAACGATGCCGCTACTCGACAAGATGAATCTGAGTTCGGCTTCGGTCGCATCAGATATCAGTGAATTCGACTTTGCCGACATAGAGATGGCCGAGAGCCGGATTGTGAAGGCACCGAGAGTTGCACAGTCTCCAGCCGCGATCGAGTGCAAAGTCGTCATGTTCAGCGAGTTCACCCAGCTCTCAGGTCAACCTACTGATCGGTATCTGATTGTCGGTCAGGTGGTGGGCGTTCACATTCAGGATGAGTACATCGTGGATGGACAGTTTGACATGGTCAAGGCACAAACAGTCGCGCGGTGTGGTTATCGAGATTACTGTCGTGTTGGCGATGTGTTCGAGGTGATGCGACCTGATGATCTTGCTCAATGACCCATTGCTATTAAAGTTGAATTTGCCATGTTAAATGGTTCAGAACTCGTCAATCTGTCCTTGTTTGCGCGTCGTCTTGCCTCTTTTGTGGTGGTTGCCGAGACATTGAATTTCAGGAAGGCCGCAAATATCATCGGGAGATCACAGCCAGCAATCACCGCCCAGATACAACAGCTTGAGGAGTATCTGGGGGTGTCGTTGTTTGTCCGGTCGACTCGCCAGGTACGTTTGACGGTTGCGGGGGCCGATCTGCTTGATCGCTCCAAGAAGCTTCTCGTTGACACTGATCGCCTGGTTGCCGACTTCCGGTCGCACGCATCCGTTGATAAAGGGCAGGTCTACGTCTCGTTCGCACCAACAGTGGCATTTGGTCTGATCCCGCCATCGCTAAAGGTCTTTCAGGAGCACTACCCGAACGTGAAGGTGCTACTGCGAGAGGATCTGGGAAATGAGATGCTGTCCGCAGTGTCAGGGGGATCAATCGATTTTGGGATCGGTCCCTACAAGAGCGTTCCTGGTGGTGTTTCATTCGAACCTATTTTCGAGCAACCGTTCTTTTTGATCATTCTTCAGGATCACCCGCTTGCGGCCAGAGGCTTTGCGCGTCCTAAGGATCTGGTATCGCTGAACCTGGTGAGTTCGTCTATTGGCACGACCGCACGCGAAGTGCTCGACAAGGCGGCCAGGGAGAACGGGTTGACGTTTGATATTCGATATGAGGCGCTGCAGTATCCTACACTGTTTTCGCTGGCGGCGGCCGGATTAGGCGCGACCGTCATGCCTGCCGTCAATCCGGAATTACTCAAGGCACTTGGCCTGGTCGCGATTCCGATCCGTTCCTTGCGGATGTCCCGCACCGTTGGTCTGATCCGACGGGTTGGAGAGAAACTGTCCCCGGCTGCTGACGCTTTCCTCCGAACAGTCATCCTGACAGTCGAGCAGGAGAGGAGACATCTGGGGCTTGATGAAAGAGGATGACTATGAACAAGACGCAACAACCCGGTGCTGTGCTGGTAACAGGGGGGAGCCGGGGGATCGGCCGCTCAACCGCGATTGAGGCAGCCAGGGCAGGTTACCCGGTCTGTATCACGTATGTGCAGAACGAAACCGAAGCGCACTCTGTCGTTGAACAGGCGAAGTCCTATGGCGTACAGGCTCGGGCGATCCAGGCCGATGTGGGCGATCTCACACAGGTGCGATCGCTGTTTGAGGCACTCGATGTCGACTTTCCTCCACTCTATGGCTTGGTGAACAATGCCGGCATCATCGGCCAGAGAGGTTCTATGCTGGATATTTCGGCCGAGTCGGTAGCCGATGTGTTCGCAGTCAACGTGCTTGGATTAATCGAGTGCTGCCGACAGTTTCTGCTTCGTGTTGACCGGGTGCCAGAAGGTAGCGGTCGCGAATGCGTTGGTGTAATCGTGAACCTGTCGTCAGGTGCTGCTCAAGAGGGAGCTCCTTTTCACTACATTCCATATGGTGCCTCCAAGGCGGCAGTTGAAACCTTCTCGGTTGGACTGGCCAAGGAAGTCGCCGCGAAAGGTGTGAGGGTGAATGTTGTCTCTCCTGGGGTGATAGATACGGATATTCATTATCCAGACGGGGTCCGCAAGTCGATGGAGGCGCTGGCACAGACGATTGCGATGGGGCGTATGGGAACACCACAGGAAATTGCGCACGCGATCATGTGGATGTTGTCCGCCGAGGCATCTTATGTTTCCGGTGCGGTCTTACGCGTGGCGGGCGGTGGCCGGATCTTGCGTCGGACCTGATCGGACCCATCCCCTCCGAAGACACCCCATCACAAGATATCTCGCCAGGACCAATGCATTCAGAGCTAACTATAAAGAACCTATGAAACAGAACTCGCTGCTTGAAAAACGTGCCGCCAGAGCCCATTGCGTAGAGGATTTCTGGCCGCTTGCACGAGGCTGTCTGCCGCGAAGTATTTATGACTTTTTTGACGGAGCAGCCGAGGACGAGTTGGCGCTCACGAGAAACCGTGATCGATGGCGCCAGATCACGCTGGGTCCCAAAGTGCTGGTCGATGTGAAGAAAGTTGATCTGAGTTGCGAGATCATCGGAGGACACAGCCCGATGCCCCTTGCTGTGGCACCAACGGGTGGGGTGGGTTTTGGACGGCACGGAGGGGATATTGCCATTGCAAGGGCAGCTGCAACAATGGGCATTCCGTATACTCTGTCCACGTCTGCTACAGCATCGATCGAACAGATTGCACTGGCAGCACCAGGAAGGTTGTGGTTTCAGGCGTACATCCTCAGTGATAAGGACGAGCTCCAGAGACTCATTGATCGAGCTTTTTCGGCTGACTATGAAGGATTGATGATCACCGTCGATCTGCCTGTCGGTGGCAAGCGTGAGCGCGATTTGCATCATCAACTGTCGTTTCCGCTGAAATTTACCCCACGCAATGTGCTGGGTTTTGCTGCGCGTCCCGCCTGGGCTTTGCGCATGCTCACGCAAGGGGTTCCCGTGATGGAGAATCTCAAAGAAATGCAGAGGCGATCGGCGAGCACTGTGCGCAAGTCAACGTCGTCTGTTGGCAAGCACTATGACCCGTCGTTTAACTGGAACGATCTTCAGAAGATCCGAGATGGCTGGAAACGCAAACTGATCGTCAAAGGGGTGGTCCGGCCAGACGACGCAGTGCGGCTAGTCGAAATGGGGATTGATGCCGTGATTGTTTCCAACCATGGCGGCAGGCAGCTTGACGCTGCACCGGCGACTTGCGATGCCTTGCCTGGTATTGTGCGTGCAGTCAATGGCCGGGTTCCTGTCCTTGTGGATGGCGGCATCCGTCGCGGTGTGGATGTCGTGAAAGCGCGTGCCATGGGTGCACAAGGTGTGCTTGTTGGGCGAGCAACCCTTTTCGGTGCGCTTGCGGCTGGCGAACCTGGCGCAATCCGGGCCTTGGAGATTCTTCAGGATGAGGCCGCCAGAGCCATGAGACTCTCTGGCATCACCCGTATCGAGGATATTGATTCGTCTTTGCTGTTCACAAGTGAATGCGGCTCGTAGGCGATGGTGGTAACTGGATATTAGGCCTGCGCCGGGACCCGTGTCGAACGACCCGGCATTTAACGTGTTCAGGAGCAAGTGGCTGCTAACGGGGAGCCTTCATGTCTCCGATATGGAAGCGATGAGTGTCACCATTGTTTCCAGAATCGAAATTGTGAATTTATTGATGCCATCTTGTTGGCGGTGCTTCCACTACTCATAATCGAATACTCGAGACAAGTCTTTAATCCACATCAAGGTAGCGGAAAAATATCATGCAGAAATCCGATCCAGTCGACACTGTCACCAAGCTTTTCTATTTTCTGGACGAGCGCAGATACCAGGATATCCTGGCTTTGTTTGTGCCCGATGGCAAATGGCTGCGCAAGGATAAGTGGCGTATCGGACGTGACGATATTCTTGCTTCGCTCAACGAGAGGCCTGCAACCCAGATTGTTCGTCACGTAATCACGAACACCCATGTCGAGTCAAAGACAGAAGACAGAGTGACGGTCAGGGCCTATATGCTCAGTTATACGTTCGATGATGGGTCGATGCACCCGCTTCCGGTCGATCTCGCTGGCCCGTCCAAGCTGTTTGTACTGGAAAGTGACGTGATGCGGGTTGATGACGTGTGGAAAATTGTTTCTCAGTCGAGTCACGTGGAATTCAACTTCCGGAAATGAGGCTGGTTTCGCTTGATTGCTTGACTGGTCAGGATGACAAGTATGGAGAAAATGATGAGAATAGTTCCTAATCATGCAGTGCTCGGCGCTCAGGTGCAGGAGATAGACCTTGCCAGACCGCTGAACAAGGAAACGTTCGAGGCCCTGATGATGGCGCTCGGTCAACATGGTGTGCTCGAGTTTCCTGATCAGGATCTCACCACGGTCGGACTCAAACAGTTCAGCGCGAATTTCGGGGAGCTCTGGGTGAGCCCCGGAGGTCGTGCCCAGGATCCGGAACATCCTGAAGTCATGTTTCTGAGCAATATGAAGGAAGACGGCAAACCACTGGGCTTGGCCGATGCCGGTCAGTCTTGGCACACTGACATGTCCTATGCGCGCATGATTGCCTTGGCCAATGTGCTCTATGGAATCGAAGTTCCACATGATGCATCTGGTACACCCTTGGGTGACACGCAGTTTCTGAACATGCACAAGGTGTATGAGGATCTGCCCGAGTCCATTAAAAAACAGTTGGAAGGCAAGACGATCACCCATGACTTCAACAAGTTCTGGGAGATGATGCGCCAGCGACCAGGCAGCACCAGACCGCCACTCGGAGAAAAGGAGAAGGCCGCCAGACCGCCGGTACAACACCCGGCATTTCTCACCCATCCGATCACTGGCAAGAAAGTTCTTTACGCCAACCCGGGTTATGCCATGTTCGTGAATGACATGCCCCGGGAGCAGAGCGATGAGCTGTTGCAATACTTGTTCGAGTTTCAGACTCAACCAGAGTATCTGTACTCTCATCAGTGGAAGAAACGCTCGGTTCTGATGTGGGACAACATTGGGACGACCCACAATGCAGTGGCAGATTACACCCCTGAGCAACACCGTTTCATGAAGCGTTGCCAGGTCATGGCAACCCGGTTTTACGGTGCGCAAGGAACAGCTCACCCCATCATGTTCAAGTCAACAGGAGTGCCAGCATGAAGCTTGTGACATTCCGTGTTTCGCAGTCGTCGCCTCGAGTCGGTGTGGTTCAGAATGACCGGGTTTATGATGTGACCGACTTTGTTGGTGGCCTTGAGCCCATGGTGTCCGGCACCAGGCAGGCGCGCTGGTTCGAACAGATTCCCCAGGCCGGCATGCTCAAGCTGCTGGGCTGTGGGTCTAGTGGGTTGGAAAGTTTGCGTTCGCTTTTGAAGTCAGGCCCCCAGTCGCTCAAACACTACGCTTTACAGGAAGTTGACTTGCAGGCGCCCGTTATGCGGCCAGGCAAAATCATTGGCGTTGGCAAGAACTATGCGGATCACGCGGCAGAAGTCGGGTCGGCGACACTGGCTGCACCAAAGCTGTTTTCCAAGTTTCCAAGCGTCGTTGTGGGGCCCGGTGCCCAGGTGCACGCAAAGCCGATCATCCGAAAGATGGATTACGAAGCGGAACTGGCTGTTGTGATTGGCAGCTTTGCCAGTCAAGTCAAGGCTGAGCAGGCACTAGATGTAATTGCTGGTTACACCATCCTGAATGACGTCAGTGCGCGCGAGTTTCAGCATGACGTCCCGCAGGCCCAGACCTCCTTTGCCAAAAGCATGGACGGGTTCTGTCCGATGGGACCATGGCTGGTGACCGCGGATGAGATTCCAGATCCCCAGGCGCTCGATGTTTCGCTCGAACTTAATGGTACTCAGATGCAGCACGGCAACACGGCACAGATGATCTTTACCGTGCGTACACTGATTGAGTACATCACGCAGTATGTTGAACTCGAGCCTGGTGACGTAATTGCAACAGGTACGCCCGCAGGCGTGGGCTCAGCCAGAAAGCCACCGGTCTGGCTCAAGGCGGGAGATCAGGTCCGGATCTCGGTCTCGGGCATCGGTACACTCGACCACGGTGTCTGCTAAAGATGGCTTCAGTTGTAGAGAAGGCCCTGAATATAGAAGACTTCCGGGTTCTCGCCCGCAAGCGGCTTCCGAAAGGGCTGTACGAGTTTGTTGACCGGGGAACCGAGGATGAGGTGGCACTCCTGGCCAACCGTCAGGCGTATGCGCGCTACAAGTTTGTGCCTCGCACGTTGGTAGATGTTTCTGCAAGAACCAGTGCGATCGAGCTGTTTGGGCGGAAGATGGCAATGCCTGTCGCCATCGCACCGACAGGTGCGGCTGGACTCATGTGGCACGACGGAGAGGTCGCTCTGGCCAAAGCCGCAGCGCAAAAGGGTGTGCCTTTCACAGTTGCAACCGGCTCGCTTGCATCGCTCGAACGTGTGGTCGAGGAATCAGGGGGCAACTGCTGGTTCCAGCTCTACATGTGGCCAGAAAAGGCACTGTCCCTCGAGTTGGTTCAGCGGGCACAGTCTGCTGGCTGTCGGGCGCTCCTAGTCACAGTGGACACAGCTGTCGGCTCGAACCGGGAATACAACCTTCGCAATGGTTTCAGTATTCCATTCAAGTTCAGTCGTCGCAACATCACTGATGTCATGTGTCACCCGCGCTGGCTTGTCAATGTCCTGGGTCGTTACATGATGTCGACCGGTATGCCAAAGTACGAGAATTACCCAGCGCAACTGCGTTCGACGGTGACGGCTAAACCAATTGGCAGAGCCATGGCCAAGGCAGACAACATGACCTGGTCTGATTTCAAAGAAATTCGCAAGATGTGGACAGGTCCTTTGCTGGCAAAAGGGGTTCTGCATCCACAGGATGCAAGCGAGGCGATTAACGCCGGTGCAGACGGAATCGTTGTGTCTAACCACGGGGGGCGCATGCTTGATCATTCGATCCCGCCGCTTCTGGCCTTGCCGGCGATTGTGGATGCGGTGAACGGACGCTGTCCCATTATTGTGGATAGTGGTGTTTCCCGCGGCAGCGATGTGGTCAAAGCCTTGGCGCTCGGTGCTACAGCCGTGATGGTTGGCAGAGCGACTCTATACGGTGTCGCGGTGGGCGGGCAGTCTGGCGCCCACCGCGTCCTGTCGCTGTTGCAAGAGGAAATCGTCCGGACGCAGGGATTAATCGGTTGCCCGGATATCAGCAGGGTGAGTCCGAAATATTTGTATGACACATTTGCCAGTCAGATGCTTTGACGGTCTGATCATGCGCGTGCGATTTTTGCACTAAGTCAAGCAGCACTTTGATCAATTATTTTGATACGATATTCTGAATAATAGAACAATGTGAATTTAATCTTGCTAGACAATTACTAAACGGGGATAGAAAGGAGACATTGATGATGAAATGTAAATTCGCAATCGCTACCGCAGTTCTTTCACTAGGCTTTTTGCCGGTTGTGTCGCAGGCACAATCCTATCCGGATCGTCCAATCACGGTCATTGTGCCGTTTACACCGGGTGCCTCGACAGATAATCTCACCAGGGCCGCAGCCAAGGGACTTCAGGACATTCTAGGGCAGCCTGTGATTGTGAGAAATCAGCCTGGTGCCGGGACGTCCATTGCCACTAACGCTGCACTGCGCGCCGATGCGGATGGCTACACAATTCTCATGCAGTCCAGTGGATTCATGACATCGCTATATGGCATGAAGAATCCTGGCTACAAGATGAGTGATTTCAACGCGATTGGCGCGCTTGGCTATACGCCCTTCATCATGCTTGCCCAGAACGAGGACTATGCGAAGTCCCTTGAAACATTTGTTGACTACCTCAAGTCAAACACAGGCAAGCTCAACGTTGCAACGCTCGGTGAAGGAGGAGTTCATGTTCTGCTTAGCAATGCATTTCAGAAAGAGGCCGGTTTCAAGTGGACCAATATCCCTTACAAGGGAGGCGCGCCAGCCATGAATGCATTGCTGGCAGGAGACGTGGTGTCCTATTCGGCAACGGTTTCCTTTGCGACCAGCCAGAAGGGGCAAGACCGTATCACGCCACTGGCGGTGACTAGCAAGACTCGCAGTGAGTTTTTTCCAGACATCCCGACTTTTGCAGAGAAGGGCTATCCCGGTGTCTATGCGCTTGCAGATTACGGATTGATCGTGAGGTCCGACACGCCAGACGATATCCAGAAGAAGCTACGCGACGCCATGGCTAAAGTCATGAATTCCAAAGAGATGAAGGAGGTGCTGCGCAATCTCGGCATGGAGCCATTTGATGGGGATGCGACAGCGTACGAGAAGCAGATCAATGAGTTCGCAGAGTTCTATGCGCGCGAAGCCAAGGCACTCAACATGCCAGTGAACTGAAAATGAGATTGTGCCGGTCAGGTCTCTGATCTGATTCCAGCCGATCAGTTCATGCGTAAGCGGCGTGCTGGCTTGAGTCCAGTACGCCGCTTTACTGTCTGTTGGGCATGTTTGAGACGCTCTGCGCAATCCCGCTGTTGCGGGCACCTCGGGGTTGGATGCAGAGTTGATTCTTTGCGGGCATTGATTCATCCGCAGTTGAGAATCGGTGCGGATTTGGATCCCTGAATCCTCTTGCCGAAGTAAGGAGCTATGAGCATGGACGAGTTGCGTTGCCTTAAAACCTTTCTGGAGGTGGCTCGCCGCAATAGCTTTGCAGGGGCGGCAGGCCATTTTGGGGTGTCCCGCGCATCCGTCACCAAACAGATTGCCTGGCTGGAGAAATCGTTCAACACCAAGCTCATTAATCGCACGACCAAGCAGATGGGCTTGACACGGGCCGGAGAGAAGGTTCTCGAGAACGCTGCTGCATTACTCGAACAGTACGAAGGACTGCGGGAATCGGTCACCAACTTGTCAGGGGAAGTCAGTGGAGAGATCAGAATTGGCGTTCCACCTTCATTTGGGACGCGCAGAATGCTGCCTGTCGTGAGCGAGTTTCTGCAGAAGTACCCCGAAGTGTCGGTTTCTCTGACTCTGCTGACCGTTCGCAAGGAGGAAACATTCGTTGAGCAGGGGCTCGATGTCGGGATCATCATTGTTCCGGTTTTGAGAGACTCGAGTCATGTGGCCATCCCTCTTGCACAAGCTCCGCAGGCGCTTGTCGCGTCACCAGGCTACCTTGCCAGACACGGGCCGATTCAGCACCCCCAGGATCTTTCTGAGTGTAATTGTCTGATCAATTTGAATAAATCTCCTACCGGGATCTGGACCCTGAATGGGTCGCAAGGGGCAGTTTCTGTCCGGGTCATGGGTAACCTCAAATCTGACTTCGGCGATTCGCTTAAAGATGCAGCCATTGCCGGGCTTGGCGTGTCGATGCATCCGTACTACATGGTCGCCGAGGAGCTGGAGAAGGGATTGTTAAAAGTTGTACTGCCTGACTACTTACCGACCAGTCTGGATATCTACGCCATCTACTCATCGCGCAAGAACATCCAGCTACGCCTGCGCCTGTTTCTCGACTTCCTGCGCGACTGGGCCGCGCACCCGAAGGCTTGGGAGCAACCATTCGCGGGATCCCGGTGAACGCCCGGTAAATCTGGAATAAAGGGTTTACCCGAATTGCGAGACGAGGTATTTCGTCTCAACATGGTTACTTTGTTCCGATATTCAGAACGAAGTAGCAAAATATGTATTGTTCATCTTTTTTCGCATTTGTTCAATCACACACATCAGGACCTCACTGTTTATGTCTTCACATGCACCTGCTCCGCTAACAGGCGTCGTAATTCTGGATCTCACGCAGATTTACAACGGACCGTATGCAACCTTTTTAATGGCTCGCGCCGGTGCAACCGTTATCAAAGTCGAACCCCCTGGTGGCGAGCATTTGAGAAAGCGGCATCGCTCAAGTGGTGTTTGCGAACCGTTCGGGGTTCTGAACTCGAACAAGCTCAGTGTATGTCTGGACCTGAAGGACCCTGACGGCGTGCAGACACTCTTGAAGATGGTGTCGCAGGCTGATGTGATCGTGAACAATTTTGCGCCAGGCGCGATGGACAGACTTGGACTAAGCAACGAGGTCATCAGGCAAGCTAATCCGGACATCATCATTGCTTGCAGCACCGGTTACGGCACCAGCGGTCGCTACCGCAACTATCCAGCCATGGATCTGACGCTTCAGGCAATGTCTGGCTTTATGTCGATTACGGGATCGCCCGAAACACCACCATTGAAAGCGGGTCCAGCTGTGTGTGATTTTCTCGCGGGAATCCATTTGTATGGGGCCATCATGACCGCTCTCTACGAACGCGCTGCGACCGGACGCGCGAGCGAAGTCGAGGTGTCGATGCTGGATTCCGCATTCCCGACCATGCTTTCTAGTCTGGGTATGCACAAGCTTGGTGATACAAGCTGCAAGAGAACCGGAAACCGGCATGGCGGACTGACCATGGCGCCTTACAACGTTTATCCGGCAGCGGACGGCAATGTTGCCATTCTGGCCGTTAGCGAAGCCCATTGGAGTTCGTTGACCGATGTGCTCGGCAAACCGCAATGGAAGGACGATCCGAAGTTTTGCAATAAGGAAATGCGTGTCAAAAACATGGATCTGCTGGATGAGAGCATCGGTGAGTTGACCGCCAGAATCGCCAAACAGGATCTATTCGAAATGCTCGTCAAGGCTCGCATTCCGAGTGCGCCTGTGCGTGAGCTTGACGAGGTCATTCAGGACCAGCATCTGCACGAGACCGGCATGCTCTCCTGGGTTGAACATCCTGAATATGGACATGTTCTGGCGCATGGCAGTCCGCTCAAGTTTGAAGGACACGACATGCCGCAGTACCAACCGAGCAAGCGACTCGGTGCAGACACAGAGCATGTGCTTAAGGAGATGTTGGGGCTCGATTCAGATGACGTAGAACGGGTCATGTCGGTGACCCGTGGAGCCTGATCGTTCGTCGCTCCAGCACGCCTGAGTGACACGCAGTAATAACCTGGCAGCACTGAACACTTTTAACGATGTTTCGTATCTATTTACAAGGGGACAACTGAATGCTGAACCATGACGCAGGTCTATCTGAGGACCTGATCCAGATTCGTGAAACCACTCGGCGCTTTATGGAGAAGGAGGTTCTGCCAGTCGAAGCCAAGGTGGAACACGACGCCCACGAATTGCCGCCCGAGTTGCTCAAACCGCTGCAGTCACGCGCCAAAGAAATAGGCTTGTGGGCGGTCCGCTCACCTGTTGAATACGGTGGGGCTGGTCTGAATCTGCTCGAGTCAACGGTGATCGCAGAGGAAACCGCAAAATGCAGAATGGGTGCATACATCCCGGCGTGTGGTGCAACGGGTTCCAATCCGCCAGCACCCATTCTCCTGGGCACCAAAGAGCAGATCGAGAAGTTTGCAGTGCCTGCGATTCGTGATGGCAGCAAGGCTTACATGGCCATCAGCGAAGCGTCGGGTGGGGCGGATCCCGCCCGGTCGATCCGGACACGTGCGGTCCTGAAAGGTGACCGGTACATCGTCAATGGCACAAAAATGTGGATCACTGGCGCTGCCAAGGCTTCCTGGGGCCTGCTTTTTGCCAGAACGGGTGAACAGGGCCAGCGTGGTGGCATCACCTGTTTCATCGTCGATGGCCGACCCAAAGGTATGAGCGTACGAGAGATCGGCGTGATTCGTTCGTATTCCCCGTATGAGCTGCATTTTGAGGATGTCGAGATTCCGGTTGAGCACCGCCTTGGTGAAGAAGGGCAGGGGTTTGCATTGGCAGAGCGCTGGCTGGTCGAGGGCAGGGTGCCGTACGCTGCCGGTACGATCGGCATTGCGCAGGCAGCCCTGAAAATTGCCATCGACTGGGCTCGCGAAAGGGAGGTCTTCAAGTCGAAACTGTCGGAGAAACAGGCAATTCAGTGGATGGTCGTTGATAGTGAGATGGAATTGCGTCAGGCTCGTCTGCTGGTCTATGAGGCAGCCAGACGTTGTGATGCGGGGCTGTCTTTCAAGACAGAAGCGTCGATTGCCAAAGTTGTCGCGACCGAAACCGCCGGCAGAGTGATTGATCGTTGTATCCAGATTCTGGGGGGAATGGGTGTCTCGAAAGAAATGCCGCTCGAGCGCTGGTACAGGGAGATGCGAATCAAGCGGATCGGCGAAGGTCCCTCTGAAGTGCATCGCATGGTGCTCGCACGCGAGCTTTTCAGTGGCAACAACGTCTGAGAGGCAGAAATATGTCGATTGACCTCCAATTAGACCAGGAAGGGATTGCTCTTGTGACGATCAATCGTCCTGAGAGAAGAAATGCATTTGATGCTGAGCACTATCGCCTGATTTCTGAAGCATGGCAGACCGTGCGCGACGACCCTGCAATCAGGGTCGCCGTCATCACCGGTGCAGGTGATAAAGCATTCAGTGCCGGGGCTGACCTCAAGACCTATGTCGGTCGCGAGTCCAGTATGTCTGAACACTGGCTGACCCAGAAAGATCAGCTTCTGAACCGTGGGCTGGAAGTATGGAAGCCCATTATTGCAGCTGTGAATGGTTATTGCATCGGTGGTGGTATGACGTTGCTTCTGGCCACTGACATTCGTGTGGCATCGGAGCACGCGACTTTCGGCCTGTCAGAGGTCAAGCGAGGAATCGTCGCGGCCAATGGTGGTACACAACGGGTTGTCGCACAACTTCCATATCCCATTGCGATGGAGTTGTTGCTCACGGGCGATGCGATTGATGCCGAGACAGCACTACGCTGGGGCCTGATCAACAAGATTGTTCCGCACGATCGTCTGCTGGATGAGGCCATGCAATACGCCAGACGCGTGGCAGCCAACGCGCCGCTGGCATTGCAGGCCACCAAGGAGCTGGCAGTCAAAGCGCCAGAGTTGGGGTTGTCGGCCGGCCTCAGGATGGAGCAATACGTCAATCGCATGTTGCGCATGACAGAAGACGCAAAAGAGGGCGCCAGGGCGTTTCAGGAAAAGCGTGCTCCCGTGTTCAAGGCAAACTGATGGGTGCTCAGATGATGCGAGGCAAATATGTGATCGCGGGAATCGGCAACACAGCGTTTGGCAAACTGGGGCTCGACACCGTCACCTTGAATGTGATGGCGTGCAAGGCGGCGCTTGAAGACGCTGGCGTTGACAAGGTTGATGTCGACGCCTTGCTACTCAAAACTCCAACCTCGGCGAAAGAAATTCTTTATGGCCAGAAGGTCGCCCAGGCCATGGGAATGCAACCCCGCTGGGGCGGAGCCTGGGATCAAGGCGGCGCGGCCAATCTGACACTGATCAATATAGCGATGATGGCGATCGAAACCGGGCAGTGCGAGATTGCTCTGGTGTCATACGCTGACAACCCGAGAAGTGGTAACCGGCAGGTCTACGGTCGCCCAAGGGGTAACGATGCAGCCTACGGATGGTTCTCGACCGCTGCTGGCTACGGGATGATTCATCGGGCGCACGTGGCACAGTACCAGACTGATCCGAGAGCATTCGGCGAGTTTGCGATTGCGGTGCGAAAGCATGGTGCACAGAACCCCAATGCACAGTTGCAGAAGGCGATCTCGATGGATGATTATCTGGCCTCTGCCTGGGTTGTTGATCCTTTGCGTCGTGATGATTGCTGCCTGGTGTCGGATGGCGCAGCGGCGGTGGTGGTCATGAGTGCAGAGAAGGCCCGGCAGTTGCAGGTTCGCGAGCCAGTTCCGATTCTGGGTATTGGCGGCGCACAGGAGTCATATGACGTTCATCTAAGGCCATGCCTGACAACGACGCAGGCTGCACGCAGCGCAAAGCTGGCGTTCGAGATGGCAGGAGTCAAGCCAGCAGACATCAGTGTCGCCCAGATTTACGACTGTTTCACAATCACCGGGTTGATGACGCTTGAGGATTATGGATTCTGCGACAAAGGTGGCGTCTACGAGTTCGTGCGCGATGGACAGATTCAGCACGGTGGACGCTTGCCCGTCAATACCAGCGGTGGCTTGTTGTCTGAAACCGGAACGCCGGGCCTTCCACTCGTACTCGAAGCGGTACGTCAGGTGCGTGGGAGCGCCAATCTCCAGGTGCCGGATGTGCGTTACAGCCTTGTCAGTAATCAGGGTGGAACCATGCATACCCATGCAACGATGATCCTCGGAGCTTGAAGCAGATGACAACAGAAATTGCAGTTGATGTGGATTCCATCAACAAGCCCTACTGGGATGGATTGAAGCAAGGGCAATTATTCTATCAGGCATGTCAGTGCGGACATCACTGGCTGCCACCGAGTCGGCACTGTCCGGCTTGCTTGAACGAGAATGTCACATGGCAGCAGGCCAGTGGCGAGGCGACAGTTGTCAGCTGGGTCGTCTACCACGTGGCGTACAACCCCGAGTTCAAGGACAGGCTCCCCTACAACGTGGCCATCGTACGCCTGCGAGAGGGGCCTCAGTTGATTACCAATATCGAGGGTGACACACAACGTCTGGCCGTGGGTGAGACCGTCAGGCTGAAGGTTGACCTTGGCCTTGAACAACCGCTAGCAAGATTCAGTATCTGACAAGCCTGAATGCGCCGGTCCGGTGCCAAAAACAACAATTGATCAATGGAGACGTAAGATGTTTGCAAACAGTATGAGAGGGAAGGCCAGAGTCGTCAGTCTGATTCTGGCCTCAATGGCAGTCATGGGGCTGTCGGCTTCAGTGTCTGCACAGGGCAGCTTTCCGGACAGGACTATTCGCATGGTCGTGCCGTATCCACCCGGAGGCAGTACTGACAATCTGGCACGTGTCTTCACGCAGGAACTAGCAAAGGCGACGAGCATGCCGGTCATTGTGGATAACAAGCCAGGCGGGGGAACCACTGTTGGTGCGCTTAATGTGAAGAACGCCCCGGCTGATGGGTATTCACTCTTGTTTCAGGTGGACGGGTTATTCAATGGAAAGCTCTCGTCGCCTACGATTCCATACGAAATCGAAGACTTCGAGATCATTGCCCCTCTGTCACAGACACCTTATGCACTGCTCACCCCCGCCGGCCTGAACATCCGTAGCCTGGATGATCTGAAGGCTCACGCACAGAAAAACAATGGTGAGCTGACGATCGGTACGCTGGGCATTGGCGTGAGCTCATACAGCATAATGGGCAATGCACTGGCCGCTGCGCTGGACGTCAAGCCAGTTTTTATTCCTTACAAAGGTGGCGCCCAGGGGGTCAATGCATTGATGGCAGGTGAGGTCGATGTCTACTTCGCAACGGTCGGACTGACACGCACGCTGGAAGGCAACGACCGAGTCAACATTCTTGCGACGACAGGTAACCCCGGCAATAACAAGTTCCTTGAGGGTGTGCCATCATTTGTCGATCTCGGTGTTGAAGATCTTCAGTTTCTGAGTCTCTATGGCGTGGCAGTTCGCTCGGATACGCCCAAGCCGATTAAAGATAAACTGCGTCAGACGCTTAATGAAGTCACCGTGTCTGACGCCATGAAGAAGTCCCGCGAACAGGTCTCACTTGAAGATTATCCGGGAACCCTGGATGACTACAAGAAAGACGCGGAAAAGAACATCCAGATGTACAAGGATGCGTACGC